>NZ_JBEZYY010000022.1:37211-189771 GCF_040638975.1 Amycolatopsis sp. NPDC024027 | reverse complement strand
CGGGGGGCCCCCCCCCCGCCGGGCCCCACCCCGAGAGCGCGGCCCCGCGGCTCCCCGCCCGCCGGTCGTCGATACCCCCCCACACCCAACCCCCATCGTAGAAAGATTCGGGCGGCCCCCCCCCGGCCCCCGCCCCCACGGGTGTAGCAACCCACAGATTTCCTGCAAAGGATGGATTTACCAGAATGGCGAACTACACCGCCGCTGACGTGAAGCGCCTGCGCGAGATGACCGGCGCCGGCATGATGGACTGCAAGAAGGCCCTCGAGGAGAACGGCGGCGACTTCGACAAGGCCGTCGAGTTCCTCCGCATCAAGGGTGCCAAGGACGTCGGCAAGCGCGCCGAGCGCGCCACCGCCGAGGGCCTGGTCACCGGCGAAGGCGGCGTCCTCATCGAGCTCGACTCCGAGACCGACTTCGTCGCGAAGAACGCCGACTTCCAGGCGCTCGCCGCGAAGATCGTCGAGGTCGCGAAGACCGTCAAGACCTCCGACGTCGAGGCGCTCAAGGGTGCCGAGCTCGACGGCAAGACCGTCAACGAGGTCGTCCAGGAGCTTTCGGCCCGCATCGGCGAGAAGCTCGAGCTGCGCCGCGTCGTGGCCTTCGAGGGCCAGACCGCGACCTACCTGCACCGCCGTGGCTCCGACCTGCCGCCGGCCGTCGGCGTGCTCGTCGAGTTCACCGGTGACGACGCCGAGGCCGCCCGTGGTGCCGCCATGCAGGTCGCCGCGCTGCGCGCGAAGTACCTGACCCGCGACGAGGTGCCGGCCGAGATCGTCGAGAACGAGCGCCGCATCGCCGAGCAGACCGCCCGCGAAGAAGGCAAGCCGGAGCAGGCCATGCCGAAGATCATCGAGGGCAAGGTCAACGCCTACTACAAGGACAACGTCCTGCTCGAGCAGCCGTCGGTCAAGGACAACAAGAAGACCGTCAAGGCCCTGCTCGACGCGGCCGGCGTGACGCTGACCAAGTTCGCGCGCTTCGAGGTCGGCCAGGCCTGACGTCAGGCCAGGGCGTAGGTTCTACCCCCACAGTGCCCCGTCTCCGTCCATCGGGGACGGGGCACTGTCGGGTCCAGAGGAATTCACAGCGGTCGAGGGGCGTAGGAGGCGACATAGATGGGTGACCGGGTCGAAGGTGGCTACCGGCGGGTGCTGCTGAAACTGGGCGGCGAGATGTTCGGCGGTGGTTCGATCGGCGTCGATCCGGACGTCGTCCACTCGGTCGCGCAGCAGATCGCCGACGTCGCCCGCACCGGCGTCCAGGTCGCGGTCGTGATCGGCGGCGGCAACTACTTCCGGGGCGCGGAGCTGTCGCAGCGCGGCATGGACCGCGACCGCGCCGACTACATGGCGATGCTGGGCACCGTGATGAACTGCCTCGCGCTGCAGGACTTCCTCGAGAAGGAGGGCCTGCCCACCCGCGTGCAGACCGCCATCACGATGGGCCAGGTCGCCGAGCCCTACATCCCGCGCCGCGCCGAGCGGCACCTGGAGAAGGGCCGCGTCGTGATCTTCGGCGCCGGTGTCGGCATGCCGTACTTCTCCACCGACACCGCGGCCGCGCAGCGGGCGCTCGAGCTGGGCTGCGAAGCCGTGCTGATGGCGAAGGCCGTCGACGGCGTCTACACCGCGGACCCGAAGGCCGACCCCACCGCCGAGATGTTCCGCGAGATCACCCACCGCGAGGTGCTGGAGCGGGACCTCAAGGTGGCCGACGCGACGGCGTTCAGCCTCTGCATGGACAACAACATGCCGATCATCGTGTTCAACCTGCTCACCGAGGGGAACATCGCCCGCGCGGTGAGTGGTGAAAGAATCGGCACGTTGGTCAGCACCCCCACTGCCGGGGTGCCGGCCTAGACCTGCTGGGATCAGCAAGCGCCACCCATCACAACAACGGGAGTAGCCGTGATCGACGAGACCCTCCTCGACGCCGAGGAGAAGATGGAAAAAGCGGTGTCCGTCGCCAAGGATGATCTGACGTCGGTGCGCACCGGCCGGGCCACCCCGTCGATGTTCTCGCGCATCGTCGTCGAGTACTACGGCGCGCCGACCCCGCTGAACCAGCTGGCCAGCGTGAACGTGCCGGAGGCGCGGATGGCGCTGATCAAGCCGTACGACCAGACCCAGCTCGTCGCGATCGAAAAGGCCATCCGCGAGTCCGACCTCGGGGTCAACCCGAGCAACGACGGCAACGTGATCCGGATCGTCATCCCGCAGCTCACCGAGGAGCGGCGCAAGGAGATGGTCAAGGTGGCCAAGAGCAAGGGTGAGGACGCGCGGGTGACCATCCGCAGCATCCGCCGCAAGGCCAAGGAAGAGCTCGACCGCATCGGCAAGGACGGCGAAGCGGGCGAAGACGAGGTCGTGCGCGCGGAGAAGGAGCTGCAGAACCTCACCGACACGTACTCGCACAAGGTCGACGAGCTGGTCAAGCACAAGGAAGCCGAGCTGCTCGAGGTCTGATGGCAAAGGTGAGCGAGGAACGCGAGGACCGGGTGGACGCCACCGGAGCACACCCGGCGGCCGCGCCCGGGACGCCGGAGCCGGGTGACGCCGGCACCCCGGAGTTCCCGGGGACGCCGGAACACCCGAACGGGAGCCGGGCTTCGGCGACCTCGGAAGCCGGCCGGGCGGCGGGGACGCCGGTCGTGCCGGAGGCCTCGGGCACCGGGGAAGCGAGCCGGTTGTCGGCCGCCGGAACCGCCGCGGCCGAAACTTCCGCGGCGTCGGCCAACGGTGAGGTGGCCGGACCGGTGGCGGACCCCGCCGCGCCCGGTTCCACGGCCGCGGAACCGGCGCCGGAAGCCAAGAAGGCTTCCAAGGCGGGCCGGAACCTGCCCGCGGCCATCGGGGTCGCGCTGCTGCTCGGCGCCGCGATCATCGTTTCCCTGCTCACCGTTCGCTACCTGTTCATCGGGATCATCGCGATCGCGATCGCGGTCGGCACCTTCGAATTCGCCGGGGTGCTGCGCCGGGTCGCCGACATCCGGGTCGCGATGATCCCGGTGCTCGTCGGCGGGCAGGCGATGATCTGGCTCGCCTGGCCGTTCGGCCGGGAGGGCGCGCTCACCGCGTTCGTCCTCACCGTGCTCGCCTGCCTGCTGTGGCGGCTGCCCGGCGGCGCGAAGGGCTACCTGCGCGACATCAGCGCGTCCACCTTCGCCGCCGCCTACCTGCCGCTCTTCGGTGCCTTCGCGGCGATGCTCGTGCCGCCGTCGGACGGCGTCGGGCGCGTCCTCACCTTCCTGATCGGCGTCGTCGCGTCGGACACCGGTGGCTACATCGCCGGCGTGCTCGGCGGCAAGCACCCGATGGCGCCCACCATCAGCCCGAAGAAGACCTGGGAAGGCTTCGCGGGTTCGGTGATCGGCGGCGTCGTGGCCGGAGCGCTGACGCTCAGCCTGCTGCTCGACGGCCACGTCTGGCAGGGCGTGATCTTCGGCGTCGCCATCGTGCTGACCGCGACCCTCGGCGACCTCGTCGAGTCGCTGATCAAGCGCGACCTCGGCGTCAAGGACATGGGCACGCTGCTGCCCGGGCACGGCGGGATCATGGACCGCCTCGACTCGCTGCTGCCTTCGGCGGTCGTGTCCTGGCTGCTGCTTTCGGCGTTCGTGCCGGTCTAGTCGTCGTAAGGGTCGTCGACCTCCGCGCGGCCCCAGCCTTCGGCGACGCGGGAGTGGTCGATCACCGCGAACACCGCGCCCTCGGGGTCGGCCAGGATCGACATCCGGCCGAACGGCGTGTCGTAGGGCTGGATCACCACCGTGCCACCGTGCATGAGCGCCTCGCCCGCGACCGCGTCGACGCCGCGGGCCGGGTCGATGTCGAAGTACACGAGCCAGTGCGGCGGGGTGTCGAGGCTGTACTCCGAACCCATCACGTACCGGTACAGCACCGGCTCGTGCTCGATGAGCCATTCGACGTAGTCGAGCATCTCGCCGTCGCCGATCTGATGGCTGCCGTAGGTGAACAGCTTGGTGTAGAAGTGATCCGCCGCGACGCCGTCGTGGGTGTTGAGGTCCGCGCCGCTGAAGGTGTTCGGGATCCCGGTGACGAACTCCCAGTTCGGCGGCACCTCCCAGAACACCACCGGCGCGCCGCACGCGTCCATGGCGTGCATGATCATGCCGCGGTCCGGGATCGCCACCGGCCCGAGCGTGATCCGGCCGCCGAGGTGCTCCACCCACTCGGCCGCGCTCGCGGTGTGCGGCACGGAGATGTGCGGCATCCACCCCAGCGGCGCGCCTTGGGCGGCGCGGTAGAGCCCGCCCACGGGCAGCGTGTTGAGCGCCGCGATGGAGTAGCGGCCGTCGGAGGTCGCCGGGTCTCGTTGAGTGGTGTACTCCCAGCCGAAGAGGGCACCGTAGAATCTTTCCGCCACGGCCTGCTCGCGACAGGCCAGCTCGATCCAGCACGGAATTCCGGCCGGGACCGGGGACGGGGTACTGGACGGGCCGATTGCCATGGGTGCTCCTCCCGATACCCACCGGATTCTAGGCGCGATCCGTGAGTTTTCCGCCAAGAATTCGCCTCCGTGAGAACACGGCCCGGCGACGAGGACCCGGAAGGAGCAGCGGGGGTGCGGTGGTCGTCCCGGCGCGCGGAGGTCGTGCCCAGCCCCAACATCTGGTACTACCAGGCCGATTACGAGCTGGAGAACCGCGCGCAGGACAGCGGCGGCGAGATCTGGCGGGTGCTGCGGGAGGAGCACGACTGGACCGGCCGGGACGTGCTGGACGTCGGCTGCGGTGACGGGTTTCACTTGCCGCGCTTCGCTCGTGACGCGCGATCGGTGCTCGGAGTGGAGCCTCACGAGCCGTTGGTGCGAACCGCGCTGAAGCGCGTCGAGGGACTGTCGAACGTGGACGTCCGGATGGGCCGGGCCCAGCGGCTGCCGGTTCGCAGCGCGAGCGTCGACGTCGTGCACGCGCGCACGGCGTACTTCTTCGGGCCCGGGTGCGAGCCCGGGCTGGCGGAGGCCGAGCGGGTGCTGCGGCCGGGCGGCGCGCTCCTGATCGTCGACCTGGACGTGACCAGTGAGCCCTACGGGCGCTGGATGCGCGCCGACCTACCGCAGTACGACCCGGGCGCCGTGGAACGGTTCTTCGCCCGGGCCGGGTTCGGCTGCCGCCGCGTCGCGACCGAATGGCGGTTCGCGACCGCCGCGGACCTCGAAGCCGTGCTGAAGATCGAGTTCAGCCGGCCGGTCGCCGAACAGGCGATCGCGGAGTCCCTGCAGCGTAACGGGAATCGCGCGCAGGACCTGACGCTGCCGGTGGGCTACCGCGTCCACACGCGGATCAAGCCCACCGGCCTCGTCCTGCCAGGTCACTCGGCCGCTTCTTCGCCGGAAGCGGATTCCTCGTCGTCTTCGCCGAGGATGCCGTAGAGCGAGCGCCGGGCGTCGTTGAGGACCTCGGCCGCGCGGGCCTGCTGGCTCTCGGTGCCCGCGCGCATGATCTGCACGACGGCGGCGGCCAGGTTCTTGCCCGCCTTGGCCAGCCCGACCTCGGTCGGGTCGACGTCCTGCGCGATGTGCTCCCACGGCGGGGTGCTGTCCTGCTGCTCCGCGGCGGCACGGCCGGCGTCGGTCAGCTCGAACAGCTTCTTGCCGTGCTCGTCCTTGCTGATCACCAGGCCTTCGTCGGCCAGCAGCTGCAGCGTCGGGTAGACCGAGCCGGGGCTCGGCCGCCAGAAGCCGCCGGAGCGCTCGCCGATCTCGCGGATGATCTCGTAGCCGTGCCGGGGCTGCTCGGCGAGCAGCGCCAGGATCGCGGCGCGGACGTCACCGCGGCGGCTGCGCCGTCCGCCGTGACCCCGCCGGCCCGGACCGTGGCCGCGACCGCGTCCACCGGGGCCGAAGCCCGGGGGGAACTCGCCGAAACCACCGAAGGGCCCGAAAGGTGTGCGCCCACGTTCGTGAGCGAAGGGGTGTTGGTGCCTACGCATGTCTTGTGTTCCTTTCTCGAACTGTTGCGACACGTTCACGATATATCGGAAACGGTCGGCTTGCAACCCGCTCGCGGTGAGCCCGCTCACGTCTGCGCCCGGGTGGAAAGATCGGCGGCGTGCCGGAAACCATCGACGAGATCGACGCGCGCCTGCTCCAGGCGCTGGGGGAGGACCCGCGGTCCACGGCGGTCGCGCTGGCCGAGCGGCTGGGCCTGTCCCGCAACACGGTGCAAGCCCGGCTCGCGCGGCTCGAGCAGCGCGGTGTGCTGCGGTCGTTCGAACGCCGCATCGACCCGGCCCGCCTGGGCTACCCGCTGCGGGCGTTCGTCAACGCGCAGGTCGACCAGCGGCGCCTCGCCGAGATCGGCACGGCCCTCGCCGCGATCCCCGAGGTGACCGAGGTGTGCGGGCTGACCGGGGCGAGCGACCTGATGGTGCAGGTGGTCGCCGTCGACGCCGACGACCTCTACCGGATCGCCGGGCACATCCTCGCCTCGCCGGGGGTGGAGCGGACGAACATCTCGCTCGTCATGCGTGAGCTCGTCCCGTACCGCCTGGCGCCCCTGCTGGAGCGCGTGCATTCTGCGCAGCCGGAGACCTGAGCCCTCAGTGTCCGGTGTGCATTCTGCGCACTCTCGGCGGCATCGGTTGTGCGATGCGTCCACCAGTGTTGTCCTGGTGGGCGCTTCCTGCACGAAAGGTGTCGACGATGACTCAGGCCCCCGTGACCGCCCCGGCGCTCACCGCGATCGAGCAGCGGGTGCTGTGGCTCGCCACCGCGATCGTGCACCAGGCCAACCGCGTCCGGCCCAACCCGTCCGGGCTGAAGGTCGGCGGGCACCAGGCGTCGTGCGCGTCGCTGGTCTCGATCATGACGTCGCTGTGGTTCCGGCACCTGCGGCCCGAGGACCGCGTCTCGGTGAAGCCGCACGCGTCGCCGGTGCTCCACGCGATCAACTACCTCCTCGGCGACCTGGACGAGGCCTACCTGCCGACGCTGCGCGAGTTCGGCGGCCTGCAGAGCTACCCGAGCCGCGCCAAGGACCCCGACCCGGTGGACTACTCGACCGGCTCGGTCGGCATCGGCGCGACCGCCCCGATCTGGGGCGCGCTGGCCCGCCGCTACCTGACGACCCGCGGCTCGTCGGCGGGCACCGGTCGCCAGTACTCGCTGGTCGGCGACGCCGAGCTGGACGAAGGCGCGATCTGGGAGGCCATCCTCGACCCGGGCGTCGCCGAACTCGGCGAGATCGTCTGGATCGTCGACCTCAACCGCCAGTCTCTCGACCGGGTCGTCCCGAACATCGCGGCCGGGCGGCTGCAGGGCATGTTCGCCGCCGCCGGCTGGCAGGTGCTGACGCTGAAGTACGGCCGCCTGCTGGAGGAGCTGTTCACCCGGCCCGGCGGCGCCGAGCTGCGCGCCCGCATCGACGCGATGCCGAACCCCGAATACCAGCGGCTGCTGCGCTGCGACGCCGCGCAGGTCCGCGACCGGCTGCCCGCGGGCGACGCCGCCCTCTCGGAGCTGGTCGCGTCGCTCGACGACGAGACGCTGCTGGCCGCGATCCGCAACCTCGGCGGGCACGACCTCGGCTCGCTCGACGAGGTCTTCGCGTCCATCGCGGACGATCGGCCGACGGTGATCTTCTGCTACACCGTCAAGGGACGCGGGCTGCCCACGCAAGGGCATCCGCAGAACCACTCGTCGCTGCTGACCGTCGCGCAGATGGAAGAGCTGGCTTCGTCATCGGGCACGGACCTCGCTTCGCCGTGGGAGCGCTTCGCCGACGGGTCGGCCGAAGCCGCGTTGTGCGCTGAAGTCGCTTCGCGCCTTCGTCGTCCGGACGTCCCTTCGGCGCCTTCGCTGGACCTGCCCGTCGACATCGGACGTACGCCGTCCGGTACCGCTACGACGCAGGCCGCGCTGGGCCGCGTGCTGCTCGATCTGACGCGCGAAGCGCCCGAAGCGGCGAAGCGCGTGGTGACGGTCAGCCCGGACGTCAGCTCGACGACCAACCTCGGCGGCTGGGTCAACAAGGTCGGCGTCTGGTCGGCCACCGAGCGCCGCGACTGGTTCGAGGACGACCCCGAGACGATCATGCACTGGCGGGAGAAGCCGACCGGTCAGCACGTCGAACTGGGGATCGCCGAGACGAACCTGGTGGGCCTCCTGGGCGAGCTCGGCGCGACCTGGAGCCGGTGGGGCGAGCCGCTGCTGCCCATCGGCGTCATGTACGACCCGTTCGTCGAGCGCGCGCTGGAGCCGTGGTCGTTCGGCATCTACGCGGGCGGGCAGTCGATCCTGATCGGGACGCCGTCGGGGGTCACCCTCGCGCCGGAAGGCGGTGCGCACCAGTCGATCACCACGCCGTCGATCGGGATCGAGCAGCCCGGCTGCGTCAGCTACGAACCGGCGTTCGCGATCGACACCGAGTGGACCCTGCTGGCGGCGCTCGGCCGGCTCGGCAAGCCGGGCGGGACGTCGTCGTACTTCCGGCTCTCGACGCGTCCGGTCGACCAGACGCTCGCCGCGGTGCCCGCCGACCCGGCCGCCCGCGAACGCCGTCGCCGCCAGGTCGTGGCCGGCGCGTACCTGCTGCGGCGGGCGGCTGCACCGGCCGTCACGCTGGCGGCGATGGGCGCGCTGGTGCCGGACACCCTGGCGGCGGCCGAGCGGCTGGCCCAGGTCGGCGTCGAGGCCGACGTCGTGTGCGTGACCAGCCCGGGGCTGCTGTTCGAGGCGCTCCAAGCCCGGTCCGGCCGCGGGAGTGCCGAGTCGTGGATCCTCGACCAGGTCTTCCCGGCTTCGCGGGCGAAGCCGCTGGTCACCGTGCTCGACGGCCACCCGCACACGCTGGCGTTCCTCGCCGGGATCAACCGGGTGCCGTCGGTCGCGCTCGGCGTCACGGGCTTCGGGCAGTCGGGGTCGCTCGAGGACGTCTACCGCTACCACGGCATCGACACGGACTCGATCATCCGGGCCGCGCTCGACGCCGTCAGCTGAAGGTGGCGCCGGCGAGCAGGGCGTCCATCTTGGCGTCCCAGCCGGGGAAGGACCCGTACTGGACGATCAGGATCCGGCTCGTCGGCAGCCACCACATCCGCACCTGGTTGTTCTGCGCCGAGTTCTCGCAGGTGACCTTCCAGCGGCCGTACTCGGCGTTCTTGGGCCCGACCGGCGCGAAGCCGGAGTCCATGAGCGTGCTGCCGGTGGCCCCGGTGGCCTTGCCGGGCGGCGACGCGGGCGTGATGCAGGTCGGCAGGTCCGTGCCGGTGTACCAGCCGAAGGGCCGCTTCGTGCTCGGGAGGTTGATCGGCGTGCCGGAGTCCGGCTTGCGCAGGTTCACGATCCGCGCTTCGCAGGCCACGGCGCCTTCGGTGACGCAGCCGTCCAGCAGGCCGTCCGGGCTGTGCTCGGTGTAGGTCGCGCCGGCCGGCAGGGTCAGGTGCAAGGACCCCACGGTGGCGCGCGGGCCGCTCGGCGTGCTCGGCGCGGGCGGGTGCTCGCCCGGGGTGCTGCAGGCGGCGGCGCTCAGGATGACCGCGGCCACCAGGACAAGGTGCCGGAAGGACACGCGCTCACCTCTTTCGTCGGGCGCCGGTTTTCACGCCGTCGATCATCCCTCCGGGTGACGCGGCCCCGCCGACCGGGGGCGGCCCGTGACCTGGGGTACACCGGGCTAGGGTGGCCCGGGCGGTGCCGGCGGGCGCATGGGACACTGATCCGGTTATGACTGCCCTTCCCCTCGTCTTCGACGCGCCCAAGCGCGGCCTGCCGCCGCGCCACCTCGCCGACCTCTCGGTGTCCGAGCGCGCGGCCGCCGTCGCCGAACTGGGGGAGAAACCGTTCCGCGCGAAGCAGCTGTCGAACCACTACTTCTCCCGCCTGACGGTGGACCCGGAGGAGATGACGGACATCCCGGCGGCGTCCCGGTCACGGCTGGTCGCGGACCTGATGCCGACGCTGCTGACGGAGGTCCGCGCCCTGGCGGCCGACGACGGCGCGACGCGCAAGACGCTGTGGCGAGCCCACGACGGCACGCTCCTGGAGAGCGTCCTGATGCGCTATCCGGACCGGGCGACGCTGTGCATCTCGAGCCAGGCGGGCTGCGGCATGGCGTGCCCGTTCTGCGCGACCGGCCAGGGCGGGCTGGACCGCAACCTGTCGACGGCGGAGATCGTCGACCAGGTCCGGTCCGCGGCGGCGGTCATGCGCGACGGGGCGATGCCCGGTGGGCCCGGCCGGCTGTCGAACATCGTCTTCATGGGGATGGGTGAACCACTCGCGAACTTTCGTCGCGTTATATCGGCGATATATCGGATCGTAGATCCGGCTCCTGCTGGGCTTGGTATTTCTCAGCGTTCGGTGACGGTGTCGACGGTGGGTCTGGCGCCGGCGATCCGGAAGCTGGCGGACGAGAAGTTGCAGGTGCGGCTCGCGGTGTCGCTGCACACGCCGGACGACGAGCTGCGGGACACGCTGGTGCCGGTGAACAACCGGTGGTCGGTGGACGAGGTGCTGTCGGCTGCGCGGTACTACGCGGACACCTCCGGTCGTCGGGTGTCGATCGAGTACGCCTTGATTCGGGACATCAACGACCAGCCGTGGCGGGCGGAGCTGTTGGCGAAGCGGCTGCGGAAGCACTTGGGGCAGCTGGTGCACGTGAACGTGATTCCGTTGAACCCGACTCCGGGTTCGAAGTGGGATGCGTCGCCGAAGCCGGTGGAGCGGGAGTTCGTCCGCTTGGTGAACGCCGGCGGCGTCGCGTGCACGGTCCGGGACACTCGGGGCCAGGACATCGCCGCGGCCTGTGGCCAGCTGGCGGCTGAAGGCTGAAATTTGTTCGTGTCGATGATGGAGTATTTGTCGTGATGTATGCCCCCAGCCTGTTGGATCCGGCTGCGGAGGAGCTTCGGCTCGCGGACGCGGTTGGTCGCGGAGCAACCGAGGTGGCCCGTGAGGCCCGCACGTTGCTGGGTGAGCGATTCAGCTCGGTGACGTTCATGTACGTCCTGATGCGGGCCTTCGAGGTCGAGTACACCGCAGCGCGGGACGCCTCCCGCTGGCACGAGTTCCACGGCGGGCCGCGGGCGCTGTCGGACGCTGACCTGGAGAAGCTGCTCGCTCCCTGGCTTGATCGCTGACGATTCGATCAGCCGTCTGAGGTGGGCAGCCGGCTCACCCTCACACTTCGATCACGAAAAGTTGCTCGGGCGGGGGAGGGCCGGTCCACTCTGTTGGAGCATTTCAGAGTTGCTGGCGATTGCTGCCCCTGCAGCGCGCGCGGCGTCCGACTGCTGCAGTGATCCATTTCGGAATCTATCGGTGAAGTGTGAATGGCTCTTTGACCGTGGTCTGCTCGCGATTCTCCGGTCGTGATCTAGCGTCAGATCTCTGGCGGATCGTCGCGTTGTGTGCTCCGTGTGGGTGGACCTGCGAGCGTCTGCCGTCTCTGCGCACCGAGGAAGCAACACACTGACTTCTGTGACGGAAGCCACGGGTAGTCAGGAGGACACTCGTTGCCGCCAGCTAACCCGCTGGCGCGGACGGGGTCGGTCCGGGAGGTGTCGCTGATTAGGTCAGCATGTGAAGTTGAGCCACGGGTGCCGCGGCAGTTGCCGCTGGCGATCAAGGATTTCACCGGCCGCGCCGAGCACGTCGCGGCATTGGACGCGCTGCTGCCTGCGGAGGAGAACGGCGGGGCTGGGGGAGCGGTGGTGATTTCGGCGGTGGACGGCACCGCGGGGATCGGGAAGACCACGTTGGCGGTGTGGTGGGCACATCGAGTGCAGAGCCGGTTCCCGGATGGCACCTTGTATGTGAACCTGCGCGGCTACGGGGCTGGAGATCCGGCCACACCCGGCGAGGTGCTCGAGGGTTTCCTGCGGGCGCTGGGTCTGCGGGCCGAGGAGATCCCGGTGGGCGTCGAAGCCCTCGCGGGGTCGTTTCGGTCGGTGCTGGCGGGACGGCGAATGCTGATCGTGCTGGACAACGCCAACAATGCTGATCAGGTTCGTCCGTTGCTGCCGGGAACACCGGGATGCGTTGTTGTGGTGACCAGCCGGGAGAGCCTGACCGGGCTGGTAGTGACCGAGGCGGCGACCCGCTTGAGTCTCGACCTGCTGTCGGACGAAGAAGCCGTGACGCTTGTGTCCAGCATCCTCGGCCCGGCTTGTGCCGCAGCCGAACCGGACGCGATCCGCGAATTAGTGCGCTACTGCGCCCGGCTGCCCCTGGCATTGCGGATTGCCGCCAGTCGCGCCGCCACCCCGCACATCACCGTAGGTGATGTCGTCACCGAGCTCGCTGACGACCGGTTTCGCCTGGATGCGTTGAGTCAAGACGGGGACGAACGGGCAGCGGTGCGGGCGGTGTTCGACTGGTCTTATCGGCGGTTACCCGCGGAACAGGCCCGGGCGTTTCGCCGTCTCGGGCTGCATCCCGGCGAGGAATTCGGTGTGGAAGCGGCCGCTGCGGTGTGCGAGCTTGACCTGTCTGAGGCGAGGTGGACACTCGCGGCGTTGGCGCGAGCGCACCTGATCGAACCGGCCGCAGGCGGGCGTCGGTATCGATTCCACGACTTGCTGCGCGCCTACGCCGCCGACCGCGTCAAGCGTGACGACCCGCCGGACGAGCGAGAGCGTGCCCGGCGAGTGTTGCTGATGTGGTACGCCCACCACGCCAAGACAGCACTCCAGATTCTGTTCCCGGCGCATCGTGACTGGGATCCCGCTCTGCGATTGACCACGCAGGCCCGGCCAGAGATTCAGCTTTCCGGACGGGAAGAGACGTGGGCTTGGACGGACCTCGAGGTAGACAACCTGGTCGCGTCTACGCGAGACGCTGATCAGCACGATGAGACGCCCCTCACTCTCATCCTCGTCACGACCACCGCAATGATCTTGCACCGGCGGGGACGCTGGGATGACCTTTTCGACCTGTACTCGCGGGGCCTAAGGGCAGCCCGCCGTAGCGATGACCGCCTCGCCGAAGTCGAAGTCCAAATCAACCTTGGTGAGACACTTCAATTGCTCGGCCAGTGGCGGGACGCCGAAGGTGTGCTTCAGGTCGCATTGGAGATGGCCCGCGGCCTCAAGGATCCATGGCGGGAGGCGGCGGCACTCCTGCAACTTGGTAGTGGGTGCGTGGCGCTGAAGCAGTTTGCGCAGGCACAGAACTATCTGCTGGCAGCGTCGCCGCTGGCCCCTGGTGCCCAAAACGGTCGCGTAGAGGCCTACATCGAGTGGGTGTCGAGCCGCGTGTTCTCGGGACTGGGCGACTATCAAGCAGCTCTGCATCACGGCCACCGCAGCGTTGCCTTCTTCCAGCAAGCCGGTGATCGTGAAGGGGAAGTCGGCTGTCTGCGTGGAATGGCGATAATCCACCACAGTCTCGGTGATCATCAGATGGCGATCGAGCTGTGTGAGCAGGCCATTCGTATAGTTTCACGCCAATTCTTCCCCACAGCTGTTGCCCGCGTGCTAGGCACACTTGGCGTCGTGCTGCGCGACATCGGCGACACTGCACGGGCCATCGGCTGCTGGCGCGAAGCCTTGAAAATATACGAGGACTGCAGCCCCGAAGAGGTTGCGCTCGATGATCTGCGTGAACTACTCCATGCCCTTGAAGCTGCCGTTGGCGCGGATCCCAACCTTGAAGACCGGTGATCAGTGGCAGCCAAGCTGACGCTCGCGCGTTGCCCAGCAAGCCTATCGGCGAATCAGTCTTGAGCAGCGCGTCGGCGGTGCTGCGGTCCACGGGGACAACCGGGCAGCGGTTCGGGGCATGGCGCACCTGCCAGCGGCGGGAATCGTCCCGCGTCGACTGGGTCGGCGGGGCCGTGCACGGGGGAAGTCGTCCGCGAGCTGCTGCACTTCGCGGAGAATCCGGTCACTGGCACCGTGGAGCCGGGCGAGCTCTCGCCCGGGATCACTGCGCTTGGCGAGCTCAACGCAGTGTGGCTGGACGGTGTCCGAGTTCGGTACCGGCCGTTCCTGCCGACCGGACTCGCTCCCGCCCGTATCGCGATGTGGCGGCACCTCGACGAGGAAGAGCTGAGCGGAGCCGCCGACTACCAGCCGAGGCCTGACCCTGCCTCTTCCACCGGCCTCGGCTGTTGTTCGTGTGGTTACCGATGGCGGGGGCTGCGGGGTCGGTGTCGACTCGGTGGCCCCGCATCTGGTTGTGCCGCACGAGGCTATCGACCTCGACGGCGAGCACGCCGATCGGGCATGACGGAGTTCGTCTGGCAGGCGAGGCCGTCACCGATCCCGGCCTGCCCCGCTACGACGAGCAGGCCGGTGCTGATCTGATCTCACTCGCCTTCCGCCGGTGCCGGTGACTGTGTGACGTCGGCAGCGTGGTCCGCCAGGCTGCGCAGGGTGATGTCGTCGCCCATGACCGTGTTGATCAGGAACAGTTCGCGCGTTTGACAGTCGGCGCAAATCCTCGCTTCGGCCAGCGGTGACAGGTCGACCGGCCGGCCGGTTTCGGTGGTGGTGTCGGTGCCCGTGTAGATCCGGCCTGGTCGCAACGGATAGGTGCTCGACCGCTCGAACGGTTCCCAGCTGGGGTGGCTTCCCCTGAGGCGCTGTCCGACGAGCAGGTAGGAGAACTCGTCTTGGTATTCACAGCGCGCCACCCAGTCCCAGTGGACCGTGGACAGCCAATTGGCGGAGGTAAGGGCCGACAGGACCACCGGTTCCAGCGCATCAGCCTCGTCCTCCAGCTGGTGTGTCGCGCGTACGCCGTGCGCATGGGAAGAGTCGTTCCGGGCGTCCTTAATCGCCCGTAGCAACTCGACCAGCCGAGTGCCTAGTTTCAGCTCGGCCAATTCTCGCATTTTCGGAGGAGCGCTTCCCCGCATGAAGCGGTTGATGATGGTGAGCCACGTGCCGAAGGTCGCCCCGGTCCGGAACGACCTGTCCAGGGTGGCTGGGAGTCGGCCGCCGTCGGAAGACTCGGTCAGGACCAGGATGCCGATGGTCCGAGCCAGCCCTTCACCCAGCTTGAGCAAAGCGTCTTTACGCTCAGCCGGTTGAACGCTGAGCCGGTACTGGCGAGCAAGCGCGGCGACGTGGAACGGGAACGTTAGCTCGGCTTGCCACACCGGGTCGATCGCCGAGGTCATGACATCGTCGGCCAGCCCGGCCTGCACGGCGATCGACCGGGCGTGCTCGCGGAAGTGCCGGACGTCCCGGTTGGTCGCGGAAAACACGTTCGGCACCAAGTTCGACACGGCGCCGCCCAGTGTTCTGCGGTGCCTTTGCAACTCCTCGAGCACTCCGTCGAGAAGGTCGTCGGTGATCAGGTCGATCGGGACGGGCAGGTCGTCCGGCGGGTGCCTCGGTGCGTGCGAGAAACGTGTGTGGTCGGTGCGGTGGTTGATCCACTCGCACAGCGCACGACCGTAGGGGCCGTGGGGGCGAAGCGCCGGCAGCGACGTCGCGGCCTCGCCGAAATCCGCCGGCAGTGCCCGCCAGCTCGCGCCGTTCCCCACCAGGTCGCCGCCGGTGCAGATAACCAGACGCGAGTCGGCTCCGGCGGTCGCAGGAAGTTTCGCGGCAGAATCGACCGAGTGGAGATCTTTTCCGCGAAGCTGACGCAGCTGGTGCCCGGTGTTGCTCGGCTTCACCCGATCCGCGACGGGCTCCGCCAGCTGGTGCAGATTGACGAATTCAGCGTCCAGCGTATACCGGAAGAACAACATCGGCGATATCGCGTACCCGATTTCCGCCGATTCGCGGTCAACCCACGCGTCTGGTGCACCTGGCAGGACTTCTGTGCGCAGGTATGCATCGAAGTCGGTGTCCAGGGGAACTCGCACGGAGCGGCGCTGCTCCGGATCGGGTAGCGGGGCGCCTCGGCGCATCTGAACTGTCCCGTCCGCGTGGCGGATGCCCATGGTGCGGACTACAGCTCGTCTGAACCCGGGGTCAGGTGGCCATAGGTAGCCGGCGTCGCGCACCATGCGCTTGACGCCGGCCAGCGCGGACTCTTCGTCCGGCCACGCGGAGCCGAGCTTGCCCTGGAGCGCCGCCACGACCCCCTCGAGGTTGTCGCCGTCGCGGGCGAGGCAGGACGCCGACAGCTCGGTGAGCGCGCCGTCCGTCAGCTCGAAGCGTAGGCGCAACGGGCGTTCGATGATGATCCGTTGGTGGCCGAGATCCCGGTTCTCGACGACTCGGACCCGATCGCTCATCGGGTGGTCCGGGTCCGATCGGGCCTGCACGGGGTGTAGGCACGTCTGTGCGATCACGTCGACTTGCTCGTGAGTGAGGTACTTGCCCTTCGAGCCCTGCGGCTTCCGCATCCGTTCCGCCTGATCCCGGGCGTCGACCAGGACTACCTTGCCGCGTCGGT
The DNA here is from genome assembly GCF_040638975.1 of Amycolatopsis sp. NPDC024027. Classification (NCBI taxonomy): domain Bacteria; kingdom Bacillati; phylum Actinomycetota; class Actinomycetes; order Pseudonocardiales; family Pseudonocardiaceae; genus Amycolatopsis; species Amycolatopsis sp. NPDC024027. Next base: position 173,448 of record NZ_JBEZYY010000022.1, on the reverse strand, counting down.
CGTCGGATTTGCGGTTGGTCAACGTCCACAAGTACGTGGGAATCGACGTGTTGTGGAGCATGCTGTCCGGCAGGGCCACAACGCATTCGAGCCAGTCGTTCTCGATGACCCAGCGCCGGATTTCCGACTCGCCGCTGCCGGCTCGGCCTCGCTGCATCACCGGTTCGTTGAAGAGTGTGACGACCCGACTTCCCGCCGGGTTCATCTTCGAAAGCAGGTGCTGCAAGAAGAGCAGTGAACCGTCGGCCATGCCTGGTATACCTGCGCCGAAACGGCCAGCCATGCCGAGGTTCTCATGCTCCTGCCGGACGAATTCTGCCGACTTCTTCCACTCCACTCCGAAGGGGGCGGTGGCGATGAGATAGTCGAACTGTTGGTCGGGATGTCGATCGTCGGAGAGTGTGTCGCCCAGTTCGATACGGCTCGAATCTCGGTCTTCCAGGAGCATCCGCATGCGGCAAATCGCCCAGGTTTCGTGGTTGATCTCCTGGCCGTACAACCCCAGATCGAGCGCGGGGTTGATGGCCGCGAGCTGCTTGCTCAGCTCGTTCAGGAAGCCACCGGATCCACACACGGGATCGAGTGCGGTTCTGGGTGAGCTGGTCGTTGCCAACGCGGCGGAATCGGGTCCCACCAGGAGCTTAACCGCCAAGGTGGCGACATCGGGTGGGGTGGAAAACTCGCCCGTCTGCTCGATGAATCGGTCGGCGGCACCGCGGCACAGATCGTCAAAGACGTGGACAATATCACTGTTTGAAACAGTTTCAGCGCTCAGGTCGATCTCCGCGAACCGCGCGACGACCTGATGGAGCACGGCGTTGTCGTCCAACTGCTGCATGATCCGAAGAAAGTCGTATTCTTCCAGGGGGACGCGGACAATCGGCGGAAAGGATCCGATGTAGTCGGAAAACGCCTGAACGGTGATGTCCGGCCGGGTCGCCAGCTCCGCGAGCGTGACGTTTTCGCCAGCTCGGACGGATTCCAGCCGACGGAGCACGGTGAAGGGAATGAGTATTTTCGCGTGTTCCGAGGAGGTGAGCCTGCCACGCATGAGGTCGGCGACGGACCACACCAGGCTGGTCAGGTTTCGAAAGTTGCTCACGTGTCTCCCGGTCGACTTGCTGGTGTGTCACAGCCCGCCGGTGCGGTGCACGGCGAAATTGGATTGTCGCACGCCTGACGAGCGCCGCGTACGTCGCCGAGCGCCGAGAGATCGATTCCCGTTGTCCCCAGCGGACCTCGCTGCCGGACCAGCCTTCTTCGCGAACTCGATGTGATCTCGCTGTCGGCGTCCCTCCTCGGCGGCTAACGTCCTTCGTATGGGCCATCTCTGTCATCCGATCCAGTCCTGGGAGCCTGCACAGCTTGCTGTCCAGACGTCCAGCAGGCTGAGGCTACGGCTTCATGCTCTGGTCCGGGTCATCGAAAATATGTGGAGCGACAATTCGTTTCTTTGCCGAGAATCGCTTCCCTCTCCAGATTGCCAGGACTGATGGGGGGTCGGAAGAACGGTTTATCTCCTCCTGGCGAAGAGTGATAGCTTCAAGTCGTGCACGTGCTTCGTGATGCGTGAGACTCTCGAGGTCAATCCGCTCGAGTCTGCGGGCGGAATTACGCACCTCTAGGTATGCATTTCCGGAGTGTTCGGCCGTAAATTGCCGCTTCTGTGCGCCGAGTATTGCCTGGAGTGAGGCGAGGGATGCTGACACAAGCGAAAGGACTCCGACGACGCCAGAGCTGGCGGACCCCGAGAGTGCCAGTCCGCCAGCCACCGCGGCGCTGGCCGCCGCGGGCAAGCCGACGGCAAGATTTATAAAGCGCCACAATAATGCCTGTGCAAATTGCATTCCTGCAATATTGTGGGCCTGAGCTTGGATGGTTTTCAACTCCTTTTCGAGAGCTCTTCGCTTTGTGTTATTGCTTTCGGCGTCTGTCACAAAACCTCCATCGTTAATCATGAGACCGAGTAGTTGTAACCTGAATATCGTTGAAGACCCGTCAGGTCATTGCAAGCAAATTAGGCCTTCGGTGCGCCGCAGCGTAACCTGCAGGTGCTCGCGTCGCCGAGCGGCAGCGGGGTCGATCCCAGGCTGCCGTGTGTCGCGGCTTTCGCCGAGGCAGCCGGAGTCGGCGGCAGGCGGGTTTGGCGCGCCGGACGCTAGCTGTTGCGATGGTGGGCTGGCAAGGTCCGCTTCAAGCATGGCAGCGGAGCCGATCTCGGCGACCAGATGCGCCGTGACGGTGGCAGTCGATCCCGGGCAGTATATGGGTTGCTTGGCAAGGCGGATTGATCTTCGCGACGTATAGATCCTCACTCGTCGTTGTTAACGTTCTTCCGGGCGGAACGACCTACATTGAGGATCTGTCGAACCGACTGGGAGGCTACGTGAGCGGCGTCGAAGTCGTGGTTGGGTTCCTGATCGCCTGGCTAGTGCGTCGTGCGAAGCACGTGGGCGATCGGTTCGAGGGGAAGGTCGATGCCACCTTGGACGCAGGCCTTGACAAGCTGCACGACGTGGTGGCTCGCAAATTGGGCAACGATCCCGCCCTCGCTGTCCTCGAGGACGAGGCAGCCAAAACTGGCGAGGCCACGGCGAGGACTAAGATGAGGGTTCGGCTCGCGCTGGAGGAAGCTGTCGAGGGTGACGAGACCTTCGCCTCCGAACTCGCTGCTGCCGTTCACGAGGTCCAGGGCGGCCCCGGGGCGGTCGCAGGAGACCACGCCGTCGTCGTCGCCGGAGGGGTGAGTGCGACCGGCGGAGGTATCGCGATCGGTGGGGTCACGGGTGGCTCAGTCGGGGTTAACCTCCCGGACCCTCTGGAGCCGACGCGAAACCAGGGCTGACCGCGTCCGGCGTCTCTGTGCCCAACCCGCTCGTGCCAGCTGGCCGCTTCGGCAATGCGTTCGGCCAGGTCGGCCAGGTCATCGTCAACCAGACGCTCGCGGCTGCGGCTTCCCGCACGATGGTCGACCGAGTGATCTGTCCTCAGGTCGGAGGTCTTGTTCGCGTCGTGGGGCGCGAAGACGAGTTGAGGCAGCTGGTCGCGGGACTGGCGACTGGTCGCATGCCCGTGGTCCGCATTTTGTGCGGCATGGGAGGTGTAGGCAAGACGACCTTGGCCCGTGCTTACGCTCAGCGACACCAAGGTGACTACCAGATCGTATGGTGGATCCGGGCGGAAGATTCCGACGCTATTGACGCCGAATTCCGCGGTTTGCTGGAGTTCCTCTTGCCTCCGGGTGAAGCGGGCCGCATCCGCGACGCCCGGTCCGCGGCGCTGATCCTGTTGTCCCGCTGGCGGAACCCCTGGTTGCTCATTCTGGATAACGTGGCGGATGCGGCGGTCGCGCAATCTCTCATACCCGGCGCAGGCAACGGTCATGTGCTGATCACCAGCCAGTCTGGTCACTGGCCAGTCGAGGACGCAGTTCTGCGGATCGGCGCTCTCACGCCGGCAGGGGCGATCGATCTACTCATCCATCTGTCGCTGGACACCGACCGAAGAAGCGCCGAAGCGCTGGCTGCCGACCTGGGACGGCTCCCGTTGGCCCTCAGCCAGGCAGGATCGTTCACTCGCGCCAATGGCATCGACCTCGCCACCTATCTCCGGCTCTACCAGGCGCGGTCGAGTGAGCTGAACGCCGATGCCCAGCCACCCGATTACCCTCACACTGTGGCTACCACGTGGCAGCTTGCGATCGGACGGCTCCCGCCGAGCGCGGCGGCGCTGCTGAACCTCCTTTCCTTCTACGCCTCCGATGCGATTCCGGTTTCGTTGCTGCTTGCCGGTGTTCCGGAGACGATCGATTTGCCCGTCGCGGTCGGACCACAGCTGCGTCCGCTGCTCGCCGACGAGCTGACCAGGCGTCGCGCCGTGGGCGTGCTGCACGGCCACAGCCTGATCACCGGCGCCGGGGTGGACAGCGTTACGGTCCACCGCTTGGTGCAAGCCGTGACCCTCGACCGGCTCCGCGCCCTATCCGAGGCTGGCGCGTGGGCCGAGGCTGCCCACTCGCTCGTCGTCGCCGCGATGCCTCCGTGTGATTCCGTGACTGCCGCCAGCCTCGGTACCTGGAATGTCCTCCGTGCGCACGTGCGCAAGCTCTTGGACATCCTGCCACTGGAGCAAGCCCCAGTCCTCGTCACTCGGCGGGACGTCGCCTGCTGGACCGGCTACGCCGGTGATCCAGCTATGGCCCGGGACTTGCTCCGCGATCTGCTCCCAGTGTGCGAGCAGGTACTCGGCGGCGAGCACCCAGCGACCCTCGCCACCTGCCACGAACTTGCGTATTGGACCGGGCACGCCGGCGATCCAGCTATGGCGCGCGACTTGCTCCGCGATCTACTTCCCGTCCGCGAGCGCGCACTCGGCGCCGAACATCCGGCCACCCTGACGACTCGACACGACCTCGCGAGCTGGACCGGGCACGCTGGCAATCCCGTTGCCGCGCGCGACCAGGTCAGAGAGCTCTTGACCACGGGCGAACGAGCACTGAGCACCGAGCATGCCGCGGTGCTGGCCGTCTGGAGCACGTTGGCCCGTCTCACCGGTGAAACGGGTGACGCGGCCGCCTCCCGTGACCTGTTCGCCGAGCTGCTGCCGGTCCGGCAACGAGTACTCGGCCTCGAACATCCTCGGACACTGCTCGTGGAGAGTCACTTGGCCTATTGGACCGGCCAGTCAGGCAACCCGGCTGGAGCTCGCGATCTGCTGGCCGAGCTGCTTCCCGTTCGTGTGCGAATTCTGGGTGCAGAACACCCCGTCACCCTGTCGACTTGCCACGATGTCGCTGTCTGGACCGGTCGTGCTGGCGATGCGGCAGGCGCCCGTGATCTCCTCGTCGAACTGCTGCCTATCCGCGAACGAGTGCTGGGCGTCGAACACCCCGATGCTGTCGAGACACGTGACGCGCTCGACTACTGGCGTGCTCAGGTGGTTTGAACGTCCACCCAGTGGGACACGCGGGCCGGTAGAGCGCACGGCCAGTTGGTGACCAACTGGGCTAGGCCGTCCCCGTCGTCCGCTTCGTTGACCAGGTGCCAAAACACACCACCGACGCAACATGAGGGAAGTCTCGACGACCTCGGGTGCTATTGCTCGCTGGAGCCTAGCGATAAGTCGGCGATGTATCGAGTCTCGGGCGATGTGCTCTGCTTGGGAATTGGGCTGAGGATTCATCGAGTGGCGAAGGGCACAGTAGTGAGTTGGATGGACGGTGACCTGCGCAAACCTGGAGCTTCTGACAGTTGTAAAAGGGTAGGGATGGGTGAACCTCTCGCGAATTTTCGTCGCGTTATATCGACGATATATCGAATCGTTGATCCGGCTCCTGCTGGCCTTGGCATCTCTCAGCGGTCGGTTACGGTGTCGACGGTCGGATTGGCGCCGGCGATCCGGAAGCTGGCGGACGAGAAGCTGCAGGTCCGCCTCGCGGTGTCGCTGCACACGCCGGACGACGAGCTGCGGGACACTCTCGTGCCCGTGAACAACCGCTGGTCGATCGACGAGGTGCTCTCCGCCGCGCGGTACTACGCCGACACCTCCGGACGACGGGTGTCGATCGAGTACGCCCTGATTCGGGACATCAACGACCAGCCGTGGCGAGCCCAGCTGCTCGCGAAGCGGCTGCGCCAGCACCTGGGTCAGCTGGTCCACGTCAACGTCATCCCGCTGAACCCCACCCCGGGGTCCAAGTGGGACGCGTCGCCGAAGCCGGTGGAGCGGGAGTTTGTCCGCCTGGTGAACGCCGGCGGCGTCGCCTGCACGGTCCGGGACGCCCGGGGCCAGGACATCGCCGCGGCCTGCGGGCAGCTGGCCGCTGAAGGCTGAGTTCGTGTTCGTTTCGATGATGGAGTGTTTGTCGTGATGTTCACCCCCAGTCTGTTGGATCCGGCTGCGGAGGAGCTTCGGCTCGCGGACGTGGTCGGCCGCGGCGCGACCGAGGTGGCCCGGACGCTGCTGGGTGAGCGGTTCAGCTCGGTGACGTTCATGTACGTGCTGATGCGAGCGTTCGAGGTCGAGTACACCGCGGCGCGGGACGCCTCGCGCTGGCACGAGTTCCACGGCGGGCCGCGTGCGTTGTCGGATGCGGAGCTGGAGAAGCTGCTTGCTCCCTGGCTCGACCGCTGACCATCGCTTACCCGCGTCGCCGTCAACCTGACGCGCTACGTCTCGATATGGCGAGGTTGCGCGAGATGCCGCCATTGATCAGTTCGTTCACCTGGGGGTCGGGTAGCGGTCGGGCTGCGGTGTGGACCCGTCCACGATCAGCGGTCAGCTGACAGCCGGTCGACGCCGAGCACTTACTTGGCCTGGCGACGAGCGCCCAAGGCGGCGCGGCAGCCCTCGATTGGCAGAGGAGCCTCAACGGCGGCGTGTGGACGGTCTTCCAGTTCTACGGGGCGAGTGGGGCGCACTTCTCATCCTGTCATCCTGCCGCCGAAAGACTCGTCCCCGGGGCTCAGGGCCCGCCGGCTATCACGGGGCGATTTTCGAGGCGTGGATCGTCGCGTTGCGGGCAGAGTTCGTGCAGTATGGCTAGATGCACGAGCTTGTGTACGTATCTGACGCGAAGCTCTATCAGTTGGCGAAAGGTCTTCCTCGCGGCTCTGGTGGGTCGCGCGACTTGGAAGCGGAATTTAAGACGCCTTTGGGTGGATTTAAGATCGGCAGGCCTGCTCGGAAGAGGGAACCCAGTCTCGCCGCCGCGATCCGAATATTGAACCAGTCGTCCCGAGCGCCTGCCTGGTTCGCTGAAACTACAGTCAGGCCTGGGGAATGGATTCAATTTGAGTCTCCCCTTGCTCACCGTGTAGCCGGTGACGCGGTGATATTTCTTGATGACGACGAGCCGAGCGACGAGTATCCGACCGGTGGGCGCCTGAGGTTGTTGCTGCACGGATCGCGTCGCCATCTCGTCGGCGAACGGCCGACGGATCTGGATGATGACATACCGAACTTGCTCCCTAGTTCGTCCTGGGTAACCTTCGGTGAATACCTCCTGCGAACTATTGATGAATTTGGGAATAAGGGGCGCAAAACGGCTGATAAAAATACTTGGAGGCCGTATGGTTCTGACGATGTCGAACACGGAATTCATGTGCTTACCGAAATAATGCGGCCGCGCTACGCGGCAGCGTGGATGGCGGGCTATGCGCGAGTCACTGCCGTGATTCCGATCGACGGTGGCGTCGTCCTCGCCGCGACACCATTATACGTCGAGTACATCGAGTCGCCGGGGATTGACCACTCCTAACTGTACTTAGTGTATCTCGCCGGTCGTGCGCCACACCCTGGGCGAGATGCTGGTCGCGAGGTCTGTCGCGTTCGCTTGGCGGGGCTGGCGCTCCATCCATGAACTTACGAATGGGTGACAGTCAGGCGGCTGAGCTCTTTGAGGTAAGTGGAGGCGCGCAGCGTGGTGCTCGAATTGGCCGGTGTGCCTGGGTTGGTGCGGAGCGTTGCGTTGGGGAAGGACGGCCCCGGTTCTCCAGTTGGCACTCCGCGGATGATCTCGATGTTGTTGTGGCATTTGGTCATTGCAGACACTATCTCTTGATAGGTCAGGACATTGTCTCCAATGACCGTCGATGTGTTCGCAATCCGTAGCGAGAATGGGTCCGATCGCCCGAAGTTCTTGATCTTCGACGTCCCAGTCAGCTTCTCGTCGGCGTGTTCTATCGCGTTGCGTGAGTAGGCCAGCCGTCGCTCCTGTCGCTCAGTCAGGCGTGGGCCCGCTCTGCCGATCTTGTTCGCGCGAAGTGCTCGAGCGTTGAGCACTGCTCGATGCAGGGCACTGATGCAGTTCTCCATGTGATCGATCGCCCGCAGGTAGCAGCTCGTCTGCAGCGAGGTGCCAGGCGCGACGTATGCCAGTAGTTCCGTGCGAGCGGCGTCATACTCTCGCAGGGCCTTGTCGGTAAGCCGTGCAAAGTTTACGAAGAGACCGACCAGTATGCGATCCGGAGGTATGCCTGCCGGGACTCCTGAAAAAGCTCGGTCGAGCAGAATGTTGGTGACGCTCCGGTTTGAGAGGTGGTCGACGGGCGGAATCGCCAGGCCTTCCTCGGTGAGACTTACGCGATCGGCGCGGGGCATGGTCGGGTTCATACGGCACGTGGCCGCCATCCTCAACCTGCCACGCCGGTCCCGAGCCCGGCGTCACTCGCGTCGATCGGTCGGTTCACGCCGGAGCGGACCAGCGGCGGGGTGACGCTGGGCCGGGATGGACGCGTGCGCGGTCAACAGCCTGCGGGCAGTCCTGCCGGAGTTGGTCACGCGGCGTTACAGCGTCATGATGGCAAGACACGTCGTCGCGTGGGACGGTCACTGGGATCTACCGTGAGGAGACGCGGCATGGCGGGCAAATACGAACCTCTCCAGCGGTACCTCGCCGCGCTCGCGTCTGCTGACCAGGCTGCTGCTGAGCTTTCCTTCGCCGAGATCGCGGAACTGGTCAACGGTCTACCGGCCTCGGCGTACGAGCGGCGCCAATGGTGGGCCAACAACAGTCACATGCAGGCCCTGTCCTGGCGAGCGGCCGGATGGCACGTGTAGCAGGTGTACTTCGCTCAGCAACTGGTCCGCTTCGCCCGACGTGCTACTGGCGATACCTTCGCCCCTCGACCTGATGCCCTACGTCTGGCCGTACGGGACGGACGCGGAATCAACAGCCGGGATCTACCGCATGCTCGTCGACCTGACACGATCGCGGCGGACTTCTCAAACCTGGTCGTCGTCACCCGCCCTCCCCGCCAGCGCCCATCCACAGACCCAGGACGTCCTTGCGGCCGTCGACGGTGACGCCGATAGCGGCGTAGACGGGCCGGTTGGCGACCTGCCCGTCACGGACCTTGACGTGGATCGCGTCGATGAACACCGCCACATATATCGCATCCAGCGGCCGGTTGGCCCATTCCTGCATCTCCGCGACGACCTTGTCGGTGATCCGCGAGATCGTCTCCTTCGACACCGCAGCACCATAAATCTCGGCAAAATGTGCCGAAATCTCCCCGGTCGTCATTCCCTTCGCATACAGTGACAGCACGATCTCGTCCACTTCGGTGAGTCGCCGTTGCCTTTTCTTCACGATCTGCGGTTCGAACGTGCTCTCCCGGTCCCGCGGCACGTTGATACCGACTTCGCCCGCGGTGTCGGAGATCACCGTTTTCGGGCGGGTGCCGTTGCGCACATTCCTCGACTCGCGGTCGGGGTCGGCCTGGTTCTTCTCATGCCCGAGGTGCTCGGTCATCTCCTCGTTGAGGGCGGTTTCCAGCACGTTCTTGGTGAACAGCTTCAGCAGGCCGTCCGGGCCGGTCAACGCCAGCCCGCGAGCCTTCGCCTCGGCCACCATCGCCGCCGCAGCGGCCTGCTCCGGCGACAGCTCCCGCGCCGGCTTCGACTCACGCTTACGTGGACTCACAAGCTCCGATGTCATCACTCACAGTGCCCATCCCGCCGGACCTCAGCCCGGCGTGTCGGGCCGGAAACACCGATCTTGGGACAGTCCCTAAGTCATCGGAGCCAGAGGATGATGGCGGCGATGGTGAGTTCTGCCTGGTAGTAGGCGGCGCGTTTGGCGTAGCGGGTGGCCAGGTCACGGAACTGTTTGAGCCGGTTGAAGCAGCGTTCGACCACGTTGCGGTGCTTGTAGGCCTCGGCGTCGAAGGCCGGTGGTCGCCCGCCGCGGGAGCCCTTGCCCTTGCGGCGGGCGATCTGATCGTCCCGTTCGGGGCTGACGAAGGTGATTCTGCGGTCCCGCATCGCCTCCCGAGTTGAAGGATGCGAATAGGCCTTGTCCGCGATCACAGTCTTCGGCCGGCACCGCGGACGTCCCGGCCCGAGGCGGGCGACGCTGATGCCATCCAGCAACGGCACCAGTTGCGGGTTGTCTCCCGCCTGGCCGGGGGTGAGCAGGATCCGTATCGGCAGGCCTCGCCCGTCGACGGCGAGGTGGATCTTGGTGCTCAGTCCGCCGCGGGACCGGCCGAGTCCTTCTCCGTCGAGAGCGAGGGCGTCGATTTCGTCGCTGCATCCCCTTTTTTCCGGGCACCCGCGGCGTGCTGGTGCGCCCGGACCACGCTCGAGTCGACAGAGATGACCCACTCGAGGTCGCCGACGGCGTCGTCTTTGACGATCACCCGGTCGAGGATCTTGTCCCAGGTGCCGTCCTTGGTCCACAACCGCAGCCGCTCATGCGCGGTCTTCCACGGCCCGTAGCGGTCAGGCAGATCACGCCACGGGGCGCCGGTGCGCAGCTTCCACAGGATCGCGTTGATCACCTGACGGTGATCCCGCCACCGCCGCCCACCGCCTTGCTGCGGCGGCAGCAACGGCTCGATCACCGCCCACGCCTTGTCCATCAACTCACCGCGACCAACCACCCGGCACAACTACCAGAGGCCCAGCTCCACCGCTTACAGGACACGCCCTAGTCCACGTCATCGAGTTCGTATGAGCAGGTCGGCGAGGTGAGAGCCAAGCTCAACTGCCTTTGACGGCGCGTGGCCATGCACCTTCTCTTGTCGGTCCGTGTGAGTGACCAGACTCGCGGCTTGCTCCTAACAGGTCGCAAAGCCGAGGTGATTCAGACCGAAGTCGTTTGCCCTCGAACGGGCGCGATTCTACTCTGGCGGCGGCGGTGGCACGACCAGGTCGAACTCACCGTTGGTCCATGCCATGAGGAAGTCCATCATCTCGTTCGTGAACGAAGGGTGAAGGTCCAGTTTGCTGATAATCGAGCGATTGCCGCGTTTGGCGCGTGCCTCAATGAGTTCAGCCATCACTTGATCTACCTTGGACATGCGGAACGGTTGATGTCCGTGCTCATACATCTCCAAGCAAGGAAGTAATAACAACACGCCAGGCGTGATGACCTCCTGTTGTCCGAGTGGAGAATCGTCGCTGGACAATGCCTGGAAGTCGCGCCACCAGTGATCGTCGGAGATCCAAGGGTGCGGCAGATTCTGCAATTGTCGAAAGAAGTCGAATCTGTTGAAAGGTTCATCAGCAGAAAGAATCTGTTCGATCACTGATGGGTGATACGCGGTCGGATACATAACGCTTTTATAAAGTGGCTCTAGCCCGAATCGCGTAAGTATCAGTCCCGGGTCTTCGCCCGCCGCAATGCTCGCCCAAGGGGCCTGGCTACCCCACGTCCTCAAGCGTGACTCATGTCGATCGCGCAATTCCCCGACAAAAGAATCCCACACGTGCCCCATACGGCCAAGAAACGACGCTCCAGCAAGCCTGAGAACGAGGAGCATAGCTGTCTCATTGCCAGAATAGATCTGACCTTCCAGATGTGTTACAACTTTCCTCTGCACGGTGGGCAAGTTTGCTGGTGAACACTCACCTACGAGATCTCGCAGCGCCTCGTCGGCGTCTAGTGTCATGACTCCTCTGGCGAACCCGTAGTGTCCCCGCGTACCGATGTCTAGGTCGAGTGAACACTCCAGGGCAGCAGACACCACGTCGGCGATCGTATCGGGCCTGGGATGTACGTAGCGCAGGGTGCGCGCCGCAAATGGATACAAGGTCGAACCTGCCTTATGATCGCTGGAGGAGAACTCGAGCACTAGGGAAAGAAAATCGTCCACAGCGCCGTCGATGTTACGGTCCAACAGTTGGAGGCTAATTTGGGCGACCATCTCCCATTCGCTGTCCAAAATGTGAGTATCGAGTTGATTCCATAGTCTTTCAGCCGTGGAGTGAGTACGTACGAGATGCTCTGCGGCGAAGTACTCCATGAAGGTGCGGTGTGTGAAACCAAAGCGGGGCTCCTGCTCGGTCGCGCCCACATCAGTCAAGATCCAAGCGCGTCCGGTGCAAAAATCGACGAACTGCTCGGCTGTGGCAGAGGCCTCGTCCTCATCAAACTTTTTGGCTGTCAAATGGTCGGTGAGAGTGCGGACAATCGCGTGTCTGGGCTGAGCTTTTCCAGACTCCCTGGCGGTAAAAAGCTGCCACGCCAGGTACTGCACTGCGGCGCGCAACCGACCGACAAACTGAAATGGTTTGGCAATACCTCGCATGGAGTCCCAGCGATCGAACAGCATTGTTGCACATCTCTCGTAAACCTGCGCAAGGTTGCTTGGGATGTAGCGTTCGCTGGCGTACAGCGCGCAAAGCAGGGCAAGTAAAAGTGGGTTCGATCGAAGTTCTGAAATGCCCTCACTTTCCGCCATGAATGAATTACATATCTGTGGACGCTCGAGTTTCGGGATCCTCTCGTCGAGCGCGAACCAGTGCTCCGCGTAATAGCGGACCTGGTCATTGTCCAGCTCGGCTATGGCGCCGTGACTGAAAAGAGGGCTTGTTAGAGGTGCATCGGAGTAGCCGATACGCCGAGCCGTGGCTAGGACCGGTACAAGTGGATAAAGGTTGACGAAGCCGTGGACTAGATCGACGACCTTGCGTCGCAAATCGGGCTCGACCAGTTCGTCCAAACCGTCGAGCATCACGACCGCCCGGCCATTGCGCAGCAGGTACTCGATGGCCTTGTCGGGTGGCTCTAGGTTGTAAGGATCAGCGCAAGTCCGCTCCAGATAATGCACCAGGCTCTTGCCGCCGTCGCGAAAAGAGCCAGCGTGGTTCCGCAGTACCAAGAGGAGTGGCACGCGGCCTTCGGCCCCGGGGACTAGGTCGCTGGCAACATCGTGAGCAAGCTTTGCTGCGAGGGTTGACTTGCCGGCGCCCGGGTCGCCGAGTATGACGGAACGATGCCCAGACAGAGCTAGCCGCGCCGGGTGAGGCGTTTCAGACGGATGATCGGGGATGGGCAGAACACTGGGCTCAATGTAGAGTTGGTCGTACGGCACGGATTTGCTAAGCCCTAGGTGAGGCGGACGCATGTGCTCGTGCTGGGAAGCGACCTGGACGCGCAGCGCGCTGGCGAAGTCGTGGAACTCGGTTAGGTTCTCCAGCCCACGCAGAAGCTGAGAGTTCGCAACAGCTGCGGTGGTCAAACGTGTGGCTACTGCGATGAAACTTGAGTCTGGCTTGGCGCTTACGTTGATATCGACGCTCTCATCGAACGCCGTTGCGAGGGAGTCGAAGACGACGTCAGTCGCGGTGACCAGTAGTTCCTTGCGTAGGCCAGCGGAAGCACGCAGACCGTGGCGCAATTGTTCTCGGATATCCGCAGTAGCGCTCTCCCAGAAGATATCGCCGAGCGAACGACCAAGGACAAACTGAAGAGCGATCTCCTCGAAGTCAGGGGACCCGAGATAATCGGAGAGTTTTCTCGTTTCGTCCTCTTTCAGTTCGGTGAGGAAGGATTCGGCGACCCGGGTGGACACCAGCGTGCGAGCGTCGCGCCGGACGCGCTTCTTGGCCATGCGCTTCTCTGCTGCGCCGAAGAGCTTCCAACTGACCTGACTCAACGCCCTCGCTGCGGAGGCCTCGAACCCGGATGTCATAGGAGGATCAGACCATAACTCGGCCTCGTTGTCAGGTATGGGACCGGATGCCGTTATCTGTCCGTGTTGACTCGGCAGGCTGTAACGATGCATCGAGTGATCAACGCCGATATCTATAAGAACCACCGATTGTGCATGCAGTGGGAAAACGACCAACTTCAATCAAATCTATACTGCAGTTGATCAAGTCCCGGCGTCGAAGGGGGGTCGCGAGGCTTCGAGGCGGCGTAGTTCGGCGTAGGCGACTTCGAGTTGTTGGCGTCGTTGGTTGTTCTGCTCGGTGAGAGCGTCGACTCGCCGTTGGAGTCGTTCGTTTCGCGTCTGAGCCGCGGCGAGGCGGACTCGCAGGGACTGTTCACTGGCCGGGGCTGATCGTGGCGTTGGTACTTGTCCAGCGAGTTGACGCAGGCCCGCGATCAGGTCCGGTTGGGTGTAGAGCCACGACCGGGAAACGCCGGCGTCCTAGGTGTGATGTTCAGGGAGGTTGTCCCGAGTTGAGGTGACCGTGGCGGCCTGTCGTGCAGACAGGTGAAGGCCTCCGGATGTGAAGTGGAGCTGTCTAGGAACCACATCACCATCCGGAGGCCTTCGTGTCCCACCCTGACCCCACGCACCCGGCGGCGGCTGGCCCGTCTGATCGTCGAACAGGGCTGGCCCTGCGCGGCAGCAGCGAAAATGTTCATGGTCGCACCCAAAACCGCCGCGAAGTGGGCGGCCCGCTACCGCGCCGAAGGTGTGGCCGGGATGGCTGACCGCAGCTGCCGCCCCGCCTCGCAGCCCTGCCCGCACCCCCGAGCACCTGGTGTGGCCGATCGTGCGGCTGCGGTGGCGGCAGCGGCTGGGCCCGCTGCAGGTCGGCGGCCGGCTCGGCCTGCCCGCCTCGACGGTGCACGCGGTGCTGACCCGGTGCCGAATCAACCGGCTGTCCCGGATCGACCGGGTCACCGGTGAACCGCTGCGCCGCTACGAACACGACCAGCCCGGTTCGCTGATCCATGTGGATGTCACCAAGTTCGGCAACATCCCCGACGGCGGCGGCGGACACCGGTTCGTCGGCCGCGCTCAAGGCAAGCGCAACCGGGCCGCGACACTGGGCAAGCCCCGCAACGCCCGCCGCAACCCCAAGATCGGGACCGCGTTCGTGCACCTGTGCTCGACGACCACTCCCGCGTCGCCTACGCCGAAATCCATGCCGGCGAAATTGCTGCCACTGCGGTGCGCCGCGCGGTGTCCTGGTTCGCCGCCCGCGGCGTCACCGTCGAACGGGTGCGGTCGGACAACGGCTCGGCCTACCGCTCGCACGCCTGGCGCGGCACCTGCGCGGAGCTGGGGATCACCCCGAAGCGAACCCGGCCTTATCGGCCGCAGACCAATAGCAAGATCTGTGAAGACTGGGGCTTGGAACTGCGCCGGGCTCGTCTGACCCCGGCCAAGGTGTGACCCACGGGTAGTTCGTGGTGTCCTGCGTTCGATTTGTCGGCCCGCTCGGGCGCAGCACCGTATGCGCACCGGCCAGACGGGTCTGACCTGATAGGAGCTTGGATCAGGAGCCCCGTCACAGAACTGCGCGTCGGCCGGAGACACTGATCGCGCGCCTGGTCGTCGCCCGTTCCTGGCGGGAACGATCAGGCTCCTTACCGTTGACGCCCGCAGTTGGCAGGCCACCGATGCCCAGTTGCCCGAGTGTGATCGGTCGACACTTCAGCTGAACTCGCCGGACGAGGCCGTAGCCTTCCGTCGACGATTGCGAACCGAGGAATGACGCGCAAGCCGACGCTGGCGCGCCTGTCAAACGGGCGGTGTAGCTTGGGAGCCTTGCGTCCGGCGGCCCGGTGGCCCGGTGGCCGTCGAAGGCGATCTCGAACGTGTTCAACGCGGGTTGCACTGCTTCTTTCGGCGTTCGCCGCTGGTGGTCGGCTGGGGTCCGAGCTTTGTGTGGCCGGTACGGTGGGTGGGGATCGAAGCGCTGTGCGTTATCTCATATTTTGACTCAAATGGTGCTCTGGACCTGTGCGTCCACGCATCTATCTCGCGTTGTAAAAGGGTGGGGATGGGTGAATCTCTCGCGAATTTTCGTCGCGTTATATCGGCGATATATCGGATTGTTGATCCGGCTCCTGCTGGGCTTGGTATTTCGCAGCGGTCGGTGACGGTGTCGACGGTGGGGTTGGCGCCGGCGATCCGGAAGCTGGCGGACGAGAAGATGCAGGTGCGGCTGGCGGTGTCGTTGCACACGCCGGACGACGAGCTGCGGGACACCTTGGTGCCGGTGAACAACCGGTGGTCGGTGGACGAGGTGCTGTCGGCGGCGCGGTATTACGCGGACACGTCCGGGCGCCGGGTGTCGATTGAGTACGCGTTGATCCGGGACATCAACGACCAGCCGTGGCGAGCGGAGCTGCTGGCGAAGCGGCTGCGCAAGCACTTGGGGCAGTTGGTGCACGTGAACGTGATCCCGTTGAATCCGACGCCGGGTTCGAAGTGGGATGCGTCGCCAAAGCCGGTGGAGCGGGAGTTCGTGCGGCTGGTGAACGCCGCCGGCGTCGCGTGCACCGTGCGGGACACGCGCGGTCAGGAGATCGCGGCGGCGTGTGGCCAGCTGGCCGCTGAAGGCTGATCTTGTTCGTTTCGATGATGGTGGAGTGTTTGTCGTGATGTATGCCCCCAGCCTGTTAGACCCGGCTGCGGAGGAGCTTCGGCTCGCGGACGTGGTCGGCCGCGGTGCGACCGAGGTTGCCCGCGAGGCACGGAACCTGTTGGGTGAGCGTTTCAGCTCGGTGACGTTCATGTACGTGCTGATGCGCGCGTTCGAGGTCGAGTACGCCGCCGCCTGTGACGCGGCCCGGTGGCACGAGTTCCACGGCGGCCCGCGCTCGCTGTCGGACGCCGACCTGGAGAAGCTGCTGGCACCGTGGCTCAGCCGCTGACGTTCGTCATCGCGTGCGGCTCACTTGGCCGTCGTTGCGGTAGCGTTCGTCCGGTGGAACCAAAGGACAGCGTCCCACCTGCGGTAGCTTCGTTCACGTGCGCGTGCGAAGACGCTCGTGCGCAATTGGCCTCGGACGTCGCCTGGTAGAGGTCGATAACTTCCAGGATCCAGTGTCGCATTGCTTGTTCCATCGTTACGCATGCTGTTACTGTCTGGGTCGCGAGGTCGGTGTCGAGGGCGGCAGACTCTCGATGAGATTTTGTCGTTGGGACGAATTTAAAATATTGACCAGCGAATTGACCGTGTTCGACGAGTCAATCCAGATATGTGCTTAAATTCAGAGTTGATCCTCCTGTGTAACGATTTCGTGCCATTGGCCGCCCGCTTCGCGACGGTTCTCGTCGGAGGCTTGGCTCGTCGAGAACTTGACCCAGTGTTCTGGCCAGCATGTTGCCGGGTCGTCGCCTACTCGGGTTCGTGCGCCAGTGAGGTTGACGCCCGCCTCGAATGTCGCGCCATCGAATCTTGCGCCGCGACAAAAGGTTGATTCCTTGAAGCTTGCGTGTCCGTTGAAGTGTGAACCCGCGAAGAATTCGTCAGCGTTGAACAAGGGCTTTCCGGCAAAAGTGGTATATGAGAACCATGCATCAGAGCTGAACTTTGAGCCGCGGAAGTCTGCCATGAAGGTCTCCGCCGTTGGATGTCTAATGAACTCGGCGCTTTGAATGAAGGCCATATTGCATGAAAATGATCTAAAAGTAGTCTCGCCTGAGAATATTGTGCCGTTGCAGGTGATGGTGGAAAGCTCGCACTGGTTCATTGCGAAATCGATGAGATAGGCGCCGGTGAGGTCGATATCGATGTCAGGCCAGAACTTCGGGTTGCTTGGTTGCCCCTCTTTGTCTCGGTATGGCTTGAGGTGGCTGGCGAGGATCCGCTGCGCAGTCTGCCGTACTTGGCGTTCTTGCTCGCGTTGCTCGAGTTCTGGGGCGTTTAGGTTTGAGTCTGCAGCGAAAGTGATGTCTCCTTCCTGGGCGGACGCAGGCAGCCGGTGAGCATGGATAAGCGTTTGCTGGTCGGCTGGCGTGTAGGGCATGCGTAGATATGCGCAGAGGACATCCACGATTGTCTGTCGGTGGGTTCTGTTGTCGTGGGCGAGTCGTTCTAGGGCGTGCAAGCCGCCTAGTCTGACGAGTGCCTTGTCATTGCCTAACTGCTCGACGGCCTTGGTGTATAGCTCTGTGATGCGGCGTTCTGTGGCGTCGTGGTTGTTAACTGAGGCGACCTGTTCTTTCTGGATCAAGTCGTCAGCTTGTAGGTCGAGTGCGAGTTCGGTGGAGCGCTGCCGGCGGACGGCGAGCAAGAGTGCCAACGCAGCACCCGTGCCCCCGGCGGTTGCTAGCCCCGTGCGGATCGCATCTGCGTGAGCTTGTGCCGACGCAGGTCCCGTTGAGCCTTCGCTTTGTAGCCAGAGCGTCCATCCGACACTGACGCCCGCGACAACAACGAGCAGCGCCGCGATGGCAACCCACCACCAGCGAAGTGGCCGAAGCCGGATCCGCTGCATTCCCGCAAGACTGGACTGATTAGACACGACATCAGCATGCCCTATCTCGTGGCGAGCAATGCTGAAGTACCGTCACATTTTCGACTGGGAATCCCGTAGGAGTGACTCTGAGCGCAGCTCGTTGCCGACTACTCCACCGGAGGGGCTGTCGCGTCGAAGTTCTCGGTGATACTTCCGAGAGCTGTGTCTTCCCGCTCGATGGGACCGCCACGCGAGCGTCTGACGCCGTGGCACGGCGGTGTCGCGGCACGACGGTCGCCCGATCGGGGTCGAGACGCGGTTGAGTCTCGCTGGCGGCGCTGCCACACCCGGGGCCAGGAGATCGCCGCCGCTTGTGGGCAGCTCGCCGCCGATGGGTAGGCCCTCGTGACACGGGATGCGTAATTGACAGCCCCGACAACGGTCACTCAGCGGCTACTTACGACGCCGGCGAGGATACTGGCCGAGTGTCGAGCAGCGAACGAAAGAAGCGGCAGCCACGCGCCGCGCCGCGGTCGAAAGCGTGGCGGCCTACCGCGCCGATGAGAACGCGGATCTCTACAACATCACCGATGCCGCCGCCCGGGAGGACGCGGTGATGGCTGCTCTGAACCTGACCGCGCTGGCGGCAGCGGCTGTGACGGCCCTCGCCGAGGCGACGGGCCGTACGCCGTTGCAGGCTTTGCGCTTGATCGACCGCGAAGGACGTTAAGGAACTCCCGGCAGAGCATCAGTCCAGGCGCTGGCGTCCCGTCGGACGCCACCCGGTGCAGGCCTCGGAACATTGCATTCACGGACAGTGGTTGTTTGTAACGGTGGCGGAGTCTTGCGCGACTGACTCACATGCTGGCGCCATGGCGGATCTGCGTTGGCAAGGGGTGTGGAGGTGAGCCGGAGGATCGCCCGGGAATCGCCGCACTCGAGACATCGCTCAGAGAGGCGTGACCGCTGCCCATGGATCCGATTCATACCCGAAATCTCGCAGGTGGCGGCGATCTCGGTTCGGTGGTGCAGGCCGGAACGATCCAGCAGCTCTCTGTCATGGGGACTAATCGGTGGTGGTCGGCTCCTGCCGTGCCCCGGCAACTCCCGCAGGCCATGCCCGGCTTCACCGGCAGGCAGGAGCAATTGGCGTTCCTGGATGCGCAGCTACGCGTGGAAGCCCAGGACGACCGAGCTGAGGCCGTAGTGATCACTGCGGTTGACGGAACCGGCGGCGTTGGCAAGACAACGCTGGCGCTGCACTGGGCACGAAAGGTCGAGCGGCAGTTCCCCGACGGGAGCCTGTTCGTCAACCTCCGCGGCTACGGGCCTGGCGCCCCACTCTCCCCAAGCGAGGCGTTGGAAGGATTCCTGCAGGCTCTCGGTGTGCCGGGTGAGATGATCCCTCCCGGCATCGAAAGCCAGGCTGGCCTGTACCGGTCGCTGCTGGCCGGCAAGCGCATGCTTATCGTCTTGGACAACGCGAACACACCCAGCCAGGTCAGACCGCTGCTCCCGGGCGACCCCGGCTGTCTGGTCCTGGTGACCAGCCGGGCGTCGCTGACCGGGCTGGTTGTCAACACCTCGGCTCGCCGGATGGCCTTGGATCTCCTTGGCCCGGACGAGGCCAGGAGCATGCTCGGGACCTTGATCGGCCCCGCGATCTCCGCGGCGGACCCCGGTCAGGTGGACGAGCTCATCAGGCTGTGCGCCAGGCTGCCCTTGGCCTTGCGCATCGCGGCAGCTCGCGTCACTGAGATCGACGACCTCACCATCGCCGATCTCATCGCGGAACTCGCCGACGAGCCAGCCCGCTTGGACACGCTGAGCATGTCCGACGATGAAGAAGCCACGGTCCGCGCGGTGTTCGACGGCTCTTACCGCATGCTCGACGCCGCCGCGTCGCGGCTGTTCCGGCTGCTGGGCTTGTTCCCGGGAGCGGATATCAGTACCCACGCTGCCGCGGCTCTTGCCGGACTCGATCTGGCGGCGACCCGGCGGCTGCTGGGCAAGCTCGCGACGGCACACCTGATCGAACCGGCCGGACGACATCGCTACCGCCTCCACGACCTGCTGCGCAGTTATGCCGCGGAACGAGCGGGTCGCGAGAACACGCAATCCGAGCGTGAGCAGGCAGAACGGCGGCTGGTCGAGTGGTATGCCCAGCAGGTGGCAGCAGGGAAACTGGTCACTCACCCACCGTCCAGGGCCGACCCGTTCCGCGAGCCGCTGGCGGATGACCTGCCGAAATTGGCGTTTTCCTCGATCGACGACGTCACTGCCTGGTGGGACCAGGAGACCACCAATGTGTCTGCAGTCCTGCGCTGGAGTGCCACGAACATGGCGCGCCTCAAGCTGACGGTGATGCTGCTGTACGGGGCGACAGGGACCTTCACGCGTCGAGGCCGGTGGACCGACGTCGTCGACGTCGTCGAGTCGACCGTGGCCGCAGCACAGCGCAGCGGCGAGGAGCTCATCGAAGCCCACATGCTCTGTCAGCTGGCCGAATTCCTCTGGGACATGCCCGAGCGCAACGCCGACCGGGCCATCGAAGTCGCGACACGGGGCTTGGCGCTGGCGGAACGTCTCGGCCGGACATCTGCTATGTCGTGGGCGCTCAACACCTTGGCCCTGATCAGCATCGCCCAGCGTCGATACGATGACGCCGCCGGCTACCTGCACAGAGCGCGCCCGCTGAGTGCCGGCTATCAGAACGGGCGCATGGAGGGAGTCATCGAAGGCAACCTCAGCGAGGTCCATGCTTGTCTGGGCAACCACGAACAATCTCTCGAGCACGCCGAGCGCGAGCTGGTGCTGCGCCGCCGAGCCGACGATGTGGAAGGCCTCGAGTTCGCCTCCCCCTATCACTTCGCGCTGGCGTACCAGAGCCAGGGCCGGAACGCCGAGGCCGTGAAGATCTGCAATGAAGCGCTCTCTCGGTTAAACAAGCGCCGCGGTCATCTCAGGAGCGTCGGCAGGCTCCTCGACGTCATGGCGGAATCATTTGTCGAGCTGGGCGATCGCCGACAGGCAGCGGCTTGCTGGGAGAAGGCACTCGCGATCTACGACGTATTCGACCTCCCGCGCTCCGCGGAAATTCGTGCGCACCTGCGAGGAGAGTGATCGTCGGTCGACCTTCGGCGGCCGGCGCGCCACAGCCGCATTCGGCATGAGCGCGCATTCGAGGCTGCGTCCCGCCGGTCACGGCCAGGGTGGTCGCGACGAAGTCCTCGAACGACCGCGGCGGGCGGCCCAAGGCACGCTGGACACCGTCAGCCAGGTCGGCACCGCGGCCGTCGCGTAGATCGACCAGCAGCCCGGTGAGCAGGTTCGCCACGTGTTCCGGGACGCCGTAACGCCACACGGAGAAAGCGCCGATCCGGTCGGCCGCTTCGGTCGGGATGCCACGCTCGATCGCCGTACTCCGAAGCTGTTCGAGATGGTTCATGGCCGAGCACTCTCGGCACATCCGCCGGTGATCATCCGACCGCTGAGCTCTGTGGGCCAGATCACGATTGAGGTCGACCTCGGGCCAGGCCGGAAGCTCGTCGCACCGGCGCACCACGCTGGCCGAGAACGACAGAGCCCAAGGAGAGCACCGCCATGTCCATCACCCTGACCGATCAGGACCCCGGCATCCGCATCCCCCAGACCGGACTCGCGATGACCGAGCCTGCTCATCGGCAGGAGAGGACGTACGAGCGGTCGCGGTAGAGGACGCACGATCACGTTCTGTAGCTCGGGCAAACGTGCCTGGTCAGCTCACCGGTGAAGCCGCAGCGGGCTTACTTCCGCCCGGGGATGGGCGTCGGATGTGGGCTGGTTCGCCGAACGTCGAGGCGTCCAAACTTGGCGTGCACGATTCCACCAAATTGCCGAGCCCGTTCCTTCGCGTATCATCCGTGCAGCTCACCGGGCACGTACGGGTGGTGGCCGTCTTCAGTGTCAGGCCTCGGTCTGAGGACTGCGTTGCGTGGTCCGTGTGGGTTGATTTGGGAATTCCTGCTGTGTCGGCGTCATGGGGGCGACACACTGATTTCCGTGACGGATGGCGCGGGTGTTCGGGATGCTGCCGGCAGCTGGGACGCTGAACCGGCGATGCGGGCCGGGGGGTTCCAGCACGTGTCACGGGCCATGTCGGCTGACCTGCGGGTACGTGGAGTTGAGCCAGCGGTGCCGCGGCAGCTGCCGCTGGCGATTCCCGATTTCACCGGTCGTGTCGAGCACATCGCAGCCTTGGACGCGCTTCTGCCCGCGGAGGACGGCGGTGTGGGGGGAGCTGTGGTGATCTCGGCGGTGGACGGTACTGCAGGAATCGGGAAGACCACATTGGCGGTGTGGTGGGCTCATCGAGTCCAGGACCGCTTCCCCGACGGCACGTTGCATGTGAATCTGCGTGGTTACGGTGCTGCTGCTCCTGCCGCTCCCAGCGAGGTGCTGGAGGGATTTCTGCGCGCGTTGGGACTGCAAGCCGAACAGATCCCGGTAGGTGTCGAGGCTCAGACGGGGTTGTTTCGGTCGGTGTTGGCCGGGCGGCGGATGCTGATTGTGCTGGACAACGCGAACAACGCCGACCAGGTCCGTCCGTTGTTACCGGGATCGCCGGGGTGTGTCGTCGTGGTGACTAGCCGGGAGAGCCTGACCGGGCTGGTGGTGACCGAGGCGGCGACCCGGTTGACCCTGGATCTGCTGCCCGAGGACGAAGCTGTGGAGTTGGTAACCAGCATCCTCGGGCCTGCCGGTAGCGCTGTCGAACCGGACGCGATCCGGGAATTGGTGCGGTTTTGCGCCCGGTTGCCGCTGGCGCTGCGGATTGCCGCAGCCACGTCACGACTTCGGACGTCACCGTAGGCGACGTGGTGTCCGAACTCGCCGACGAGAGGTTTCGTCTGGATGCGTTGAGCGAAGACGGCGATGAACGGGCTTCGGTACGGGCTGTGTTTGACTGGTCCTACCAACGTTTGTCGGCTGAACAGGCGCGGCTGTTCCGCCGGCTCGGACTGCATCCCGGTGAGGAATTCAGTGTAGAAGCGGCCGCTGCGGTGGCAGAGCTTGACCTGCATGACGCGCAGCGGGTGCTCGCGGCGCTGGCGCGAGCGCACCTGATCGAGTCAGTAGCCAGCCGGCGCCGGTACCGATTTCACGACTTACTGCGCGCCTACGCCGCCGACCGCGCCAAGCGTGACGACTCGTCGGTAGAGCGGGCGCATGCCAGGACTGCGCTGCTGACGTGGTACGCCCACCATGCCAAGGCAGCACTCCGAACTCTGTTTCCGGCGCATCGCGACTGGGATCCCGCTCTGCGCCTGACCACCTCAACCAGCCCGGAAATCCGGCTGTCCGAGCATGAAGAGACGTGGGCGTGGACTGACGTCGAGGTGGACAACCTGGTTGCTGCCACCCGGCACGCTGACCAGCACGAAGAGACGTCCTTGACTCTCCTCCTCGTCTCGACCACCACAATGATCTTGCATCGGCGGGGACGCTGGGACGACCTGTTCGATCTGTACTCGCGGGGTCTGAGGGCAGCCCGTCGCAGTGGTAGCCGCCTCGCCGAGATCCAGGCCTTGATCAATGTGGGGGAGACGTCTCAACTGCTTGGCCAATGGCGAGGCGCCGAGGGCGTTCTTCTGGCCGCGTTGGATATGGCCCGTGATTCCGAGGAGCAATGGTGGGAAGCGACGGCGCTCCTGCAACTTGGTGATGGGTACCTGGCACAGGAGGACTACGCGCAGGCGCGGGACTGTCTGCTGGCGGCGTTGCCGCTGGCGCCCGGTGCGCAGCACGGACGCATAGAAGCTCAGATCGAGTCCGACTTGAGCGAGGTGTGCCTCCAGTTGGGCGACTATCAGGGGGCACTGCAGCACGCTGGCCGCGGCTTCGTCCTCAGCCAGCGAGCCGGCGATCGAGAAGGTGAGGCCGGCATTCTTTGCGCTATGGCGATGAGCCACCACAGCTTAGGAGACACTCACCGGGCCATCGAGTTGTGCGAGCAGGCACTCGGCATCGTTTCGCACAAATTCTTCCCCACGTCTGTCGCTCACGTGCTGGACACGCTCGGCGTTGTGCTGCGCGAGAGCGGCGACATTGCTCGGGCACTTGACTGCTGGCGCGAAGCCCTGCGAATCTACGGCGACACCCGCCATAAGAGGGCCGAACGCGTGCGTGAGCGACTCCGCGCCTTGAAGCTGCTGCTGGCATGCCTACACAGGCTTGACGAGACGGTGGTTTCCGACTACCCAGCCCAGTTATCGTGCCCGGAAATGGGCCAGCACTTCGCTGCGATCTCGACCAACACCCTGCCTCATCCGCTCATCCGCTCATCCGCTCGTCGGCATGAGCGCGCGCCTGGCCCGCCCGTCCGACCGTCGCTCACCGGGCCCCGGAATCGCCGGACATGGCTGACCTGAACAGGGTCGGCCCGCCGGATTTCGAAGGCCTTGCCGGCTATCCGGCGCTTCGGCACGTGGTCAGCACGCGGTGGGGTGAGGCCAACGCGTGGCATTCGGCTTGCAAGCGGGCCGGAATCGAGGCATTCCGCGCCGCACGCGCCCAAGGGCCGGGGCGGGAAGGCGCGGTCGTCCGGGCGGTGGAAGCCGAGATCGGGCACAAGGCCGGGCCGTTCTCGTTGCGGATCATCGTGCTGCCGGTCCTTGATCAGCAGATCCGCTCAGCCGGAACGGCCACGTACCTCGTACCCGAGCTCGTGCATGCCAGTGGCGCATACGACGTCTGGCTGCGCGAACTCGTCCGCAAGCTCGCCTGAACGCACGGCGGCAGCGACCAAACACCCGGTCGTCCGGCGGCCAGACATGTGGCCCTACGCATCGATTCCTCGAACACCGGACCAGCCCTCTTCTTTGCCGTGCTCGCGGGAGGTCACCGCCAGCGAGACAGCCACCACAGGCACGCGTCGAACCGTTCCCCCCACTTCTCCAGCTTCAGATCCAGCCTCACGCCGTGGTGCCACATGAACAGCAGGAGGGTGGCGCCCGCGCCGGTCAGGGTCAGCAGGCTGCCGGCCACGATGACCGGAGTGTGCTCGTCACCGGGGTCCAATTCCGCGCGCCGCTCTCCCGGCCACACCCGGATCTGCACCTGGCGCCCCGACTTGATCTCGCGTCCCTGATGGTGCTCGAACGCCTCCGTCCTGGTCACCCCGTCGGGCCCGGTGTACCGGACGTACGCGGTCGAGGCCTCCCGGACGTCGGTCGAGACGACCCGCCCCGGGAAGAGCCCCGCCGACCGGTTCACGTCCGCGGCCATGGCGACGCCGGTCCACACCACGGCGAGCCCGCCGACCAGCACCACGAGAGGGAGCCACAGCCGGGCCGCCTCGGGCAGCCAGGACCTCGACGACGTCATGCCACCAGCACGCCGGGAAGGCCGTGGCGGTTGCCTGGCGCGCCGGAAACGCTCGGCCTGTCTCGTCCGGGCCGGTCCCGCGGCGGTGTCGGCGTCCGCACATCGGCAGAAGAGGACGTTCAAGTGTGATGTGAGAGCACCGCGGTGGGCGGATCGTGTGCGCCTCGGGAGCTAGCGATCATTGGGTCAGGGCTGGCGGAGGTTGCCGATCACGGCCATCTTCGCCACGCCGCCGCAACGGTCGTCAGCCCAGTAAGTTTTCGATTCGATCCAGGAGCAGCGGAGTAGGGCACGGTGATTCTGCTGAACGGCTGCACTCTGTCGGGAGGATCGGCCACCATGGCGATGATCTGGTTCTTCGTGAGCAGGCTGTATGGCTCTGCGTCGAACTTCGCCAGATCGAGCGGGTGGTCGACTGGTTTAACGGCAGCGGGCATCGGCCTGCGCTGGCGTCAGCGGCTGAGCCCAGCACGCGGTCGGTGTTGACGGGGTTGTATCCGGGTGAGCAGGCTTGCTGACACCAGGGAAGCGGGCCGGTCCCGGAGCCGCCGCTTCCGGAAGTGTTCGACCTTGGGCAAGGTCGGCGTGCTTCGGGGTGATGAGTAACACAGGAATGCGTAGTGGCGTTCTGACCTGTGCAGACGTCAGTCCTGGTGTTTTGTAAAACGGTCGGGATGGGTGAGCCACTCGCGAATTACAAGCGCGTGGTGGCCGCGGTCCGGCGGATCACGGATCCGGCTCCTGGTGGTTTGGGGATCGGGCAGCGTTCGGTGACGGTGTCGACCGTGGGGTTGGCTCCGGCGATTCGTAAGCTGGCGGACGAGAAGATGCAGGTTCGGCTGGCGGTGTCGTTGCACACGCCGGATGACGAGCTGCGGGACACGTTGGTGCCGGTGAACGAGCGTTGGTCGGTGGACGAGGTGCTGTCCGCGGCGCGGTACTACGCGGACACGTCCGGTCGGCGGGTGTCGATCGAGTACGCGTTGATCCGGGACATCAACGACCAGCCGTGGCGCGCGGAGTTGCTGGCCAAGCGGCTGCGCAAGCACTTGGGCCAGCTGGTGCACGTGAACGTGATTCCGTTGAACCCGACTCCGGGTTCGAAGTGGGACGCGTCGCCGAAGCCGGTGGAGCGGGAGTTCGTGCGGCTGGTCAATGCCGGGGGAGTAGCGTGCACGGTACGTGACACGCGCGGTCAGGAGATCGCCGCCGCCTGTGGCCAGCTGGCCGCTGAAGGCTGAGTTTTCGTTTCGGTTATGGAGAAATCGTCGTGATGTATGCCCCCAGCCTGCTGGACCCGGCTGCGGAATCGTTGAAGCTGTCGGACGTGTGCGGTGCGACGCAGGTCGCCCGGGAAGCCCGGACGTTGCTGGGTGAGCGGTTCAGCTCGGTGACGTTCATGTACGTGCTGATGCGGGCGTACGAGGTCGAGTACAACGCGGCGCGGGACGCTTCGCGGTGGCACGAGTTCCACGGTGGGCCGCGGGCGCTGTCGGATGCCGATCTGGAGAAGCTGCTCGCGCCGTGGCTTGACCGCTGACCAGCGTCGAGCCGCCGTGACCGGCCCCGTCAGTTCGGCCGGTACTGCCCGGGGAAACCGGTCGTGGTCAGCGGCTTTCGCCATTGTCGGTCCTTTCTTTTTTCAGCAATGCGTTGCCGGGTGGCCAGACGACGGCGGCGCTCGCGACACCGGCAAACGGTGCCGGTGAGGGCGTACGAATGGTGGCAGACAGTTCCCCGGCCGCGGTGTTAGAACGGTGGGCATGACGCATCGGATTTCTCGGTACGCCGCCATCGCCGTCGGGGTCGTCGCTCTGACCGGCGCCGGTGTCACACCCGCGCACGCCGTCAGTGGCCCGATCCAGAGCTTCACGTTCACCGGGACCGCGCTGACCGCGGTGAACGAGTATTCCTACTTCCCGCTCGGGCCCATCATCCCGTTGCCCGTCTCGATTTCGCGGCTGGTCGACGGTTCCGCGCAGGTCGTGGCCAGCGGCAAGGGTGTTGTGCAGTACCAGTGCAACGGTGCCGCGATCAACACCTACACCGCCAACGGCGTGGTGCTCAGCGTGCCCTGCGGCTGACCGGTCTTCCGGCTGTGCGTGCCGGCCGGGACGCTTCAGCGGCCCCCGCCAGCGATTCGGACAGGGTGACCAGCTCGCGGGCGTCGTCGTCGAGGCTGCCGCCGTCCGGTAGGGCTATCGGCATCGGCTCCTCCGGGACCGGTTCGCGGCGGGCGTGGGCTCGCAACGCCTCCGTCAACCGATCCGGCAACGAACCGTCCAAGAGCGCGACGTACGGGCTGATCCGGACCAGCCCGTCGCGGCATTCGATCACCCGCCGGTAGTAGCGGCGGTGGACGCCGAGCACGCTCAGCGCGTCCCGCCAGCGGCTGAGCGGCGTACGGCTCAGCGCGTCCTCCGGGAACGCCTCGTGCAGCTTCGTCCACAGCGGACGGAGGCGGTGGTACGTCCGCAGGTGCTGCCACCACACCCGGGCCGCCGCCAGGCGGGTCGCGACGCCGGGGTAGGACAGGCCGACGACGAGCAGGATCGCGCTCGGGAACACCAGCCAGACCGTCGCCTGGACCAGCAGCCAGGGGATCGCCGCGCCCGCCCAGTGCACCAGGACCACCGCGATCAGGGTCGCTCCGCCCACCGCGCCGATCGCGAACCCCAGTGACGCCACCGACAGCCCGCGGGCCAGCCGCGGCGCCGCCCCGCGCGCGTAGCGGCGGGCGAAGAAGCAGGCGCTCGCGATGCCGTAGGTCAGGTACAGGTCGGCCGCGAGGTAGAAGATCGAGACCCCCGCGCGGGGGTACTGCGCCGGGGGGACGTCCGGCATGAGCACCGTGACGGTCGCCATCACCAGGATCGCCGCGCCCAGTGGTACCGCTTCCAGCAGGGCGCGCCGTCGTGCCCGGGCGGCCGGGCGGGCCGAGAACAGGAAGAAGCACGCCAGCGAGAAGACCAGGCCGCAGAGGAAGATGTGCTGGAACAGCAGCGGCACGATCCGCCCGGGGTCGGGCTGGTTGACGTCGCCCGCCAAGAGGCCCAGCGGGTAGGCGGCCGCGAAGCAGGCCAGGCAGGCGGTGACCATCCAGCGCGCGACGTCGCCCGGGGCGCGGGTGAGCTGGTAGACCTTCCACAGCAGGGCGGGGAACAGGATCACGCCCTGGACCACGATGAGCGTGATCTTGCTGTTCACAGCCAGCCCAGCCGTTCGTCCAGCGCGGCGTCGATCCCCCGCGCGGCACCCTCGCCCGACGACGGCGGGGCGACCCGGTCGAGGACCGACGCCCACTCCAGGATGATCGTCGCCACCGTCTCGGCCTCCCGCTCGTGATCGGTGTCGTAGGAGGTGCGCAGCAGGGCCCGCCGGACCGCCGCCGGTTCCAGGCCCGGTGCCAGCCGGTCGACCAGGTCGTGGTTCTCCTCGGTGGCGCCGTGGCCGGCCAGCAGGTGGCCCAGCTCGTGCAGGATGATGTGGCGCTGGTGGGGCTTGCTCGTGTCCTGCTGGTAGACGATGTAGTCGGCCTGGGCGGTGGCGATCCAGGCCCCGAACGGCCCGGGCACCGGGATCCGGTGCGGGAGCAGCCGGATCGGGCGGCCGCGCTGCCGGCCGACGCTGCGGCACAGCTCGAGGACGTCGAGCGGCGGCCGGATGCCCAGTTCGTTCAGCAGCCGCCTGCAGCGGCGCCGCAACTCGCGTTCCTTCACCAGCCGCCTTGCCATCGCCGTCGGAGGACCACGGACGGTAGCCCCTTCCGCCCTTACCGTAGACGACGGCACCCCAGTCGATCATCGCCCGCCCCGGGGACCCGGAGCCGCTAACCGTTCTCCCGGGCGATTTCGCACAACGACGCGCGCAGCGGTGAACTGCCGCTCACCGGGTCGCTCGGTCCCTGGCTCAGCACGAGGTTGAGGTTGGCGCTGCCGTCGCCGGTGACCGGATAGCCGGGCTCGCCGAGCCCGGCCGCGGGCTGCCACCAGCCGTGCTGGCCGCACACCACGCCCGGGTCGAGGTTGACGTTGAACTTCGTCCGCGCGCGGACGCTGCCCAGGGGCGTCTCCAGCCGCACCCAGTCGCCGGCGGCGATGCCGCGCGCCGCCGCCGTTTCGGGGTGCAGCTCGACCTGGGGGCCGGGGGCGGACTTGCGCAGGCTGGTGATGGCGCGGTGCTGGGTCTCGCAGAAGAACAGCGACTTGGCGCAGGTGAGGATCAGCGAGTAGCGGGCCGCCAGGTCCGGCCGGGACAGCGGGCTGAGCGACGGCTCGTCGTAGCCCGGCAGCGGCGGGTAGCCCTGCCGGAGCAGCTCCTCGGAATACAGCTCGACCACGCCGGAGGGCGTCCGGAAGCCGCGCTGCTCGTACTTGCGGTGGACCGTCGGCAACGGCAGGCGGATGCCCTCCGGCGCGGCCCGCAGCTGTTCGAGGGTGACGCCGCTGGGCGCGAGCCGGTGACGCCAGGCCGCCTCGATGTCACCGTCGAAGAAGTGCTCGCCCAGGCCGAGCGCGAGCGCCAGGTCGAAGATGATCCGCAGGTCGGGACGGGCTTCGCCGCGCGGGGCGACCAACGGACGGCGCAGCTGGACGGTGGACTGCGCGTCCTGGCTGGTCTCGAACCCGATCCGCAGCGCCTCGGCTTCCCACGCGCTGGTCGCCGGCAGCACGATGTCGGCCTGTTCCGCGGTCGGGTTCAGGAACAGGTCCGTGTGCACGAAGAAGTCCAGCGCGCCGAGCGCGTCCCGGCCGCGTGCGCTGTCGCCGTGGGCCAGCACCAGGTTGGCGCCGAAGTTGACCAGCGCCCGGGCCCGGTACGGGACGCCGTCCAGCGCCGCCCGGTAGAAGTCCTCGCCGGTGACGAACTCGAACCGCGCCGGGCCGAGCGGCCGGTCGGCGACGCCGATGGCCTTGGCTCGCTGCCCGGCGGAGAGCAACGGCATCCCGTCGACCGGATTCGCCGGCACGGGCGTGAACAGGACGTTCCCGCCGGGCACGTCGAGGCAGCCGGTGAGGGCGTACAGCTGGCCGATGGCCCGCACGGTCTGCGTCGCGTTGCTGTGCTGTTCGAGCCCGCTCCAGGTGTAGAACGCGACCGGGCGCGCTTCCCAGAGCAGCCGGGCGGTGGCGGTGATCCGGTCCGCGGGCACGCCGGTGATCCGCTCGGCGACGTCGGGGGTGAACCGGGCGCACTCCGCGGCGATGAGGTCCCACACCCGGCGGGTCGCCACCCCGTCCGGCGGGGGCGTGCCGGGCGCCAGCAGCTCGCCGGTGTCGGTCCGGACCGTCCACGGCGCATTGGTCCACCGGGTGACGAAATCCGTGTCGTACCAGCCGTTTTCGATCATCTCGTGCGTGATGGCGAGCGCGAGCGCGGCGTCCGTGCCGGGCCGGACGCGCAGCCAGTGGTCGGCCTTGCTCGCCAGCCCGGCCCGGCGCGGATCCACCACGACGAGCTTCGCGCCCCGCCGCAGCGCGGCCGTGGTCGCGGTGGCGTGCGCGAGCCGGGACACCGACGGGTTGTACCCCCAGTAGAGGATGCAGCCGGCGCGTTCGAGGTCGGGCAAGTAGGCGCCGGGCACCGGCTCGCCCCAGGTGTAGGTGGTGGCCAGGTGGCGGCCCCAGCCGCACAGCTCCATGTAGCTGACGAGGTTCGGGCTGCCGAAGGCCCGCCGGAGCCGCGTCAGCCAGTCGACTGAGTCCGACATGGCCGACGTCGACGGCGAGGCGGTGCCGAACACGACCGCTTCCGGCCCGGACTCGGCGGCGATCGCCGTCAGCCGCGCCGCGACGGTGGCCAGCGCCTCGTCCCAGCCGATGCGCTCCCAGCCGGGGTCGGCCGCGCCCTTCGGAGCGGTCCGCCGCAGGGGGTGCAGCAGCCGATCGGGGTGCGCGACGATCTCCGGCGCGGCCTTGCCCTTGACGCAGATCGCCTGGCCGGTGGGGTGGCCGGGCAGCGGGCGCAGGGCGAGCAGGCGTCCCTCGTCGACGGTGGCGGTGGCTCCGCACCGGGACACGCACAGCGGGCAGAACGTCGCCACTTCGGTCGCCATCGGCGCACCTCCGATGTGCTCCATCCGGAGCACTGGAGCCATCGTTGCACCCGCGCGCCCGGGTGGCGCACTACAAGTTGATAAAGGACATTTCGTGGAGAATGCGCGGCCGGCCATTTCTCCGGGCCGCCTAAATTCGGTGGCGCCGCCGGCGGCGACCG
Source organism: Amycolatopsis sp. NPDC024027 (assembly GCF_040638975.1). Taxonomy (NCBI): domain Bacteria; kingdom Bacillati; phylum Actinomycetota; class Actinomycetes; order Pseudonocardiales; family Pseudonocardiaceae; genus Amycolatopsis; species Amycolatopsis sp. NPDC024027. The sequence goes on along the minus strand of NZ_JBEZYY010000022.1, from coordinate 141,989 downwards.
GGTTAAGTCGATTCCCATGGTGCAGGTGCACGGGACGTGCGATGAACGGTTCCACGAGGTGCGCGACGCGCTGGCGGAGTCCTTGGCCAAGGACGATGTCGGCGCCTCGGTGGCGGTCGTCTTCCGCGGTGAGCCCGTGGTCGATCTCTGGGGCGGGTACGCCGATGCCGACCGGACCGTGGCCTGGGAACGGGACACGATCACCAACGTCTGGTCCACCACCAAGACGATGATCGCCTTGTGCGCCTTGATCCTCGCCGATCGCGGGGAGCTGGACCTCGAGGCGCCGCTCGTCCGGTACTGGCCGGAGTTCGGCGCCGCGGACGTGCGGGTGCGGCACGTCCTGTCGCACACCTCGGGGCTGCCCGTCTGGGACACGCCCATCACCCTCGCCGATCTGGGCGACCCGCCGAAAGTCACCGCGCTGCTGGCTGCGCAGAAACCGCGGTGGACGCCGGGGGAAATCGGCTGTTATCACGCGCTCACGCAAGGGTTTCTGCTCGGCGAGGTGATCCGGCGGGTCACCGGGAAGACGATCGGCGCCTTCTTCGCCGCGGAGGTCGCCGGCCCGCTGGGCGCGGACTTCCACATCGGACTGCCCGAGCGCCACCACCACCGCGTCGCGCCGTCCCTCGCCCCGCCCGGGGGGATGACCGTGCCGCCGCCCACCGAGCACTTCGACGTCGCACCCAATCCCGAGCTGGTGCCCGAGGACACGAACACCGCGGCGTGGCGGCGCGCGGAAATCCCGTCGGGGGCCGGCTACGGCAATGCCCGGTCGGTCGCCGTGGTCCAGTCGGTCCTCACCTCCGGCGGCGCGGGACTGCTGTCGCGGGCCGGGTGCGAGCGGGCGTTGGAAGAGCAGTACCACGGGCTCGACTACGGACTGGGCGTGCCGATGCGGTACGGCCTGGGCTACGGCATCAGCGGCCGGAACTGCTTCTGGGGCGGCATGGGCGGTTCCCTCGTGTTCAACGACCTCGACGCCGGCCTCACGGTCGCCTACGTGATGAACCAGATGCTCGACGCCATCGTGGGCGACGGCCGGGGGATGACCATGGTGGGCGCGGCCTACAGCGGTCTCGGATAGCGGTGGCGCGCGATCAGCCCGGCGGCGCCGGCGCCCACAGGCCGTCCGCGTCGCCCGCTTCCAAGCGGCCCCGGTACACGCCGATCTTGTGGTCGATCAGCCGCAGGTTCTCCTCCAGTTCGGCCAGCCTGGCCAGCACCTCGGCGCGGTGCTCTTCCAGCAGCGCCAGGCGCTCCGGCTCGTTGCCGCGGCCGGCGGCGACCAGGTCCGCGTAGCGGCGGATCGTCTTGATCGGCATGCCCGTGGCGCGCAGCTTGGTGCAGATCTTGATCCAGTCGAGGTCCAGTTTCCGGTAGCGGCGCCGGCCGCCGCTGGTGCGGTCGACCCGGGTGACCACCAGGCCCGCTCGTTCGTAGTAGCGCAGCGTGTGCGCGCTGACCCCGGTGCGGCGGGCCGCGTCCGCGATGGTCAGGCCCTCCGCGGGGATCGGCGATTTGACTTCGAGCACGCTCTAAATCCTAGCGTCGATCGCATGAACGTTCCGACCACCAGCCGCCCCCGCCTCGTGCTCGCGATCTGCTGCGCCAGCATCGTCGTCGTGGTGATGGACATCTCCATCGTCACCGTCGCGCTGCCTTCGATCCGCCGTGACCTGGGCGCTTCCGTCTCCGGCCTGCAGTGGACCGTCGACGCCTACACGCTGGTCCTGGCGGCTTTCCTCGTGCTCGGCGGTTCGGCCGCCGACCGGTTCGGCCGCAAGCGCGTCTTCCAGTGCGGCCTGGCCGTCTTCGGCCTCGGGTCGCTGCTGTGCAGCGTGGCCCCGGGCATCGGCTGGCTGATCGCGGCTCGCGCGCTGCAGGCCGTCGGCGGCACCATGCTCAACCCGGTCGCGATGGCCATCGTCGCCACCACCTTTCCCGTCCCGGCCGAGCGCGCCCGCGCCATCGGCGTGTTCGGCTCGATGTCCGGCCTGGCGCTGGCGCTCGGGCCGATCCTCGGCGGTGCGCTCGTCGACGGCTTGGGCTGGCGCGCCGTCTTCTGGGTCAACGTCCCGATCATCGCAGCCGCGCTCGTCGCCACCGCGCTGTTCGTGCCCGAGTCGCGAGCACCGCGGGCCCGCCGCTTCGATCCGGTGGGGCAGGGCCTCGTGCTGCTGGTGCTCGGCAGCGTCGTCGCCGCCCTCATCGAGTCGCACCGGCTGGGCTGGACGTCACCGTGGATCCTCGGCCTGCTCGCCCTCGCCGGGCTCGGCGTGCTGGGCATCCTCGCCTACGAACCGCGCCGCGCCGACCCGCTGCTCGAACTGCGCCTCTTCCGCAGCGTGTCCTTCAGCGCGGCGATCGTCATGGCGCTGTTCGCGCTTTGCGGGTTCGGTGCCTTCCTCTTCGTCACGACGCAGTACCTGCAGGACGTCCGGGGCATGACCCCGCTGACGGCGGGCCTGTGCCTGCTGCCGGTCGGCGTGCTCGTCCTGGTCCTGTCGCCGCGGACCGGGCGGTTCGTCGGCACGCGCGGGCCGCGGTGGCCGCTCGTCGTCGCCGGTGTCGCCCTCGCCGCGGGCGGTGCCGTCTCCGCGTTCCTCGGCCCGGCGACGCCGCTGCCCGCCGTGCTCGCGACCTTCCTGCTGTTCGGCGTGTTCCTCGGCGCGGTGAACCCGCCGATCACCAACACCGCCGTCTCCGGGATGCCGGGGTCGATGGCCGGGGTGGCCGCGTCGCTGGCCTCCGCCGGACGGCAGACCGGCACGACACTGGGCGTCGCGCTCGCCGGTACGGGCAACACGCACGGCGTGTGGTGGCTGGTCGCCGGGCTCGGGGCCGGTCTCCTTGCACTGGCGCTGCTCAGCACCGGACGCCGGGCGGCCGCGACGGCCGATCGCGCGGCGGCGCTGTTCGACGAGCTCAGCCTCCCGCGACCGACGGGATGATCTGCACCTCGGCGTCCTCCCGCAGCACCGTCGCGGTGCCTTCGCGGTGGCGGCACTCCTCGCCGTCGACGTAGAAGTTGACGTACCGGCGCAGCCCCGCCTGCTCGTCGCGCAGCCGCCGCTCGAGCGCCGGGTACCGCTCGGCGAGCGCGTCGAGCAGGCCACCCAGCGTGGCCTGCCCGGCGACCTCGACGTCGAGCCGGGATTCGCCGCCGGCCTTCTCCCGCAGCGTCCCGGGCAGCAGCACGGTGATCCGCACGGTTCACACCCTCGCGGCGCGGACGCTCAGCACGTCGGGCAGGTGTGCCGCGACGAGCCGCCAGCTGTCGCCCTCGTCGCGGCTGGCGTAGACGTCGCCGGTCCGAGAGCCGAAGTACACCCCGGCCGGGTCGGCGTCGTCGGTGCACATCGCGTCCCGCATGACGCCGGCCCAGTACCCGTCCGGCAGGCCCCGCCCCAGCGCCTCCCACGACTTCCCGGCGTCCTCGCTGCGGTACACCCGGCACCGGCCCTCCGGCGGGAACCGCATCGCGTCGGCGACCAGCGGGAACGTGTAGATCACCTCGGGCCGGTCCGGGTGGACGACGATGGGGAAGCCGAAGTCGCTGGGCAGGCCGCCGGCGATGGACTGCCAGGTCGCGCCCGCGTCGTCGCTGCGGTAGACGCCATGGTGGACCTGGGCGAACAGGCGGTCCGGCTCGGAGGGGTGCCGCGCGACCTTGTGCACGCACTGGCCGTACTCGGGGTACGGGTCGGGCACGTGGACCGCCTTGATCCCGGTGTTGCTCGCCTCCCAGGACTCGCCGCCGTCCTCGGTGCGGTAGACGCCGCCGGTGGACATCGCCACCGTGACGCGGCCGGGGTCGGTGGGGTGCGGGAGCACGGTGTGGAGGGCCTTGCCGCCGCCTCCGGGCGTCCAGTGCTCGCGGTGCGGGTGGTCCCACAGGCCGCGGACGAGCTCGTAGGTGCGGCCGCCGTCGGACGAGCGGAACAGGGCGGACGGCTCGGTGCCGGCGTAGACGACGTCCGGTTCGCTCACCGGGCCCGGCACGAGCTGCCACGCCCTGGCCAGGGATTCGCCGGTGTCCGGCGGGAACGCGATCGGCGCGTGGTCGGGTTCGGCCCAGGTCGCGCCCAGGTCGTCGCTGGTGGCCACGCTCGGCCCGAAGTGCTCGCTGGTGACCCCGGCGAGCAGCCGCGGCGTGGCCCGGCGCGTGTCGATGCCGACCGCGTACACCTCGGTCATCGGGTGGTGCGGGCCGGTGACCTCCCAGGTGGCCCGGTCGTCCGTGCTGGTCGCCAGCCACAGACCCTTGCGCGTGCCGATCGCGAGCAGGACGGACATCGGGCACCTTCCTCCGGTGATGCAGGTCACAGGTACTCTGCCGGAAAAATCTCCCCGGGGAAATGTCGAACGCCGGAAGCGGCCGTTCGACGCGGGGGTGAAGGCCGGTCAGCGAGTCCGGGAGGAACCGGGCCCCGGCCGAAAAACACCAGGGAGCAGACCATGCGTTTCCTCATGATGCACCGCGTCGACGAGCGTGACCCGCAGTCGTGGAACCCCAGCCAGGAGTTCATCGGGAAGATGGGCGCGTTCATCCAGGAGGCGGCGGAGAAGGACATCCTCATCACGGCGGAGGGCGTCCACCCGACGGAGAAGGGCTCGCTGGTCCGCAAAGCCCGCGGCGCCGCGATCCGCGTGACCGACGGGCCGTTCGCCGAGGCCAAGGAGGTCATCGGGGGGTTCGCGCTGATCAACGCGGCCGACCGGGCCGAGGCCGTCGAGTTCGCCAAGCGGTACGTCGAGCTGTTCGACCAGGAGATCGAGGTGGAGATCCGCCAGGTCGTCGAGTTCGACGAACTGCCGACGCAGGACTGAGGGCGGCCGGTGGCGCTAGGCTGGCCGGAACGGCTCTCGGGGGGTGGAGCGATGTTCCTGGTCACCGGCGCCACCGGCAATGTCGGCGCGGAAGTGGTTTCGGCACTCGCGGCGGCGGGCGCCCCGGTCCGGGCGCTGGTGCGCCGGCCGGACGTCCCGCTGCCGGACAGCGTCGAGGCCGCGGTGGGCGACCTCAACTCGCCTGGCAGCCTCACCGACGCTCTCAAGGGTGTCGAGGGCGTCTTCCTGATGTCGGGCTACGAGGACATGTCCGGCATGCTGCGGGACGCTGGTGTGCGGCGGATCGTGCTCCTGTCCGGCGGATCGGCGGCGCTGGAAGACCTGGACAACGCGGTCTCCCGCTACATGACGCTGTCCGAGCGCGCGGTGCGGGAATCGGGCCTGGACTGGACGTTCCTGCGGCCGCGCGCGTTCATGTCGAACGCCCTGCGCTGGCTGCCGCAGCTGCGCTCCGGCGACACGGTCCGCGTCCAGTTCCCGGACGTCCCGGTGGCGTGCATCGACCCGGCCGACATCGCGGCGGTCGCGGCGCTCGCGCTGGCCGGCGGGCACGAAGGGCTGGTCCACGAGCTGACCGGGCCGGTGGCGATGCGGCCGGTGGAGCAGGTTTCCGTGCTGGGTTCGGTGCTGGGGCGGGACCTCCGGTTCGTGGGGCTGTCGAACGACGAGACGCGCACCGAGCTCGAGGCGGGCATGCCGCGCGAGTACGTCGACGCGTTCTGGAACTTCTACGTGGACGGGACTTTGGACGAGGCGACGGTGTACCCGGCGGTGCCGGAGGTGACCGGGCGGCCGGCCCGGACTTTCGCCGAGTGGGCCGAGGCGCACGCCGGCGCCTTTCGCTGACGCCGTGAAGGGACGCCGGCGGTGGCGGGGCACCGCGGTCAGCCTGGTCGCGCTCCTCGGGGCCGCGACCCACTTGATCTGGCCCGGGGTGAAGACCTCCCGCCGACGATGGAAACGGTCCGGCTGTTCGCCGACGAGTGCCGGCGGCTGCGCAAGGCCCCTCGGCAACCGGCGGTGACGACGAGGGCGGGACCCGGCTCGCCGGGTACGCCGCGCTCAACGGCCGGCCGGATCCCCAGTTGCTCGAGGAGACGGTGCGGGCCCTCAGCCGGGAGAGCACCGCGTTCATCCAGTACTGGGGCATCCGGACGTTGCCACGCGCGCTACGGCTGAGCGTCTTCCGCTGCTCCCGGGCGCCGCCGGCCACGTCGACCGGGCCGGGAAGCCGGAGGATCGCGGCCTCAGGGGAGGAGGACGACCTTGCCCGCCGCGCGTCCGGCGCGGAGGTGGCCGACCGCGGCGGCGGCGTCCGAGAGGGGATAGGTCCGGTCGAGGGCCGGCGTGAGCCGTCCGGTCTCGAGCATTTCGCGCAGGGTCTCGAGGTCCGCGGGCCGGACGCGGGCGACCAGCCCGCACAACCGGTGCCGCACGAACGGGTTCAGCAGCGCCGCCCGGAAGACGCGCTCGATGCCGCCGAACCACTTGCCGCCTTCACCGCCGACGATCACGAGCGTGCCGCGCGGGGTCAGCGCCCGGCGCAGGTCGGTCAGCGAACGCAGGCCCGCGGTGTCCAGGATCAGGTCGTACCGCCGCGCCGCGAAGTCCTCCCGCGTGTAGTCCACGACGTGCCCGGCGCCGAGCCTGCGGACCAGGTCCGTCTTGGCGGTGCTGCACACCCCCGTGACGTCCGCGCCGAAGGCCTTGGCCAGCTGCACCGCGAAGGATCCGACGCCGCCGGCCGCGCCGATGACCAGGACGCGTTGCCCGGGCCGGACGCGGCCCACGTCGCGCAGGGCCTGCAGGGCGGTACCGCCGGAGACGAGGACCGCCGCCGCCTCCTCGAACGAGACGCGTTCGGGCTTCGTCGCGACGAGCTCCTGCTTCGCGACGGCGTGCTCGGCGAACGCGCCCTCGCAGACGCCGAACACCTCGTCACCCGGCCGGACCCGCGTGACGCCGTCGCCGACCTCCTCGACCGTGCCGGCGAAGTCGAGCCCCCGCACCGGCTGCTTCGGCCGGCGCAGCCCGAAACCCAGCAGGCGCAGCAGGTACGGCTGCCCGGTGGTCAAGTGCCACACGCCCGCGTCGACGCCGGCCGCGTGCACGCGCACGAGGACCTCGCCGGCCGCGGGCGACGGTCTGCCGGCCTCGCTCAGCGCGAGGACGTCCGGGCTGCCGTAACGGTCTTGGACGATGGCTTTCACGACGTCTCCTCCGGGTACTGGAACACTTCTTCGAGCGGAACTCCGAACACGTGCGCGATCTGGAAGGCCATCTCGAGCGACGGCGAGTACCGGCCCTGCTCGATCGCGATGACGGTCTGGCGGGTGACGCCGAGCCGGGTGGCGAGCTCGGCCTGGGTCAGCTGGCCGTGCGCGAAGCGGAGGGCGCGCAGCGAGTTCGTGACGCGCGTCGGCTTCACCACGGCTGGAAACCCCGGCGGTAGGCGAAGATCCGGGCGATCGACCCGAGGATCGCCGAGAGCGTGAACGCCAGGTAGACGGCGTTGGCGATCCAGAAGTGCGGCGCCTCGGCCATCGCGAGCAGCAGCGCGGCGACGGCGCCGATGACGACGAACGAGTGGCCGACGTATTCGCCGAACCGGCCGATCTCGCGGTCGCGCTGGTCCTTCGCGCCGTCTTTCGAAACCATCGCGGCGGCGATGCTCAGCACGATCGTCGCGACGATGGACGCGCCGACCGTCCACAGCAGCGTCGCGACGTAGGGGACTTCGGCCAGCGGGTGCCCGCCGGCCCGGCCGAGGATCAGGACGAGGTACACCGCGTAGCTCGCTACCGCGGCGATCCCGAGGATCCAGGCGCGCTTCTCTTCGTGGGTCACCTCGTCAAGGTAAAACAAACCAGACATCGTGTCAAAGTTTCTTGACATGAGAAAATCTCCGGCGAGGATGTCCAAGGCGGCGTCGGCCGTTCGTTGTCACCGCGTACGGCAACCGAGCCACTGGAGGATCCCGTGAAGTACCTGATGCTGATCAACGCCTCGCTCGACGCGGACGGCGAAGCCATGGGCGGCTGCACGGTCGAGGACTGGCAGCTGTTCGACAAGACCATCAAGGACTCGGGGGTCTACGTCTCCGGGAACTCGCTCGCCGACTTCACCACGGCCACCACCGTCCGGGTCGACGACCACGGCGAGCGGGTCGTCACCGACGGGCCGTTCGCCGAATCGCGGGAGGTGCTCGGCGGCTACTTCGTCGTCGACGTGCCGGACCTCGACGTCGCCCTCGACTGGGCGGCGCGCTGCCCGGGATCCCGCGGCGGCGGGCACATCGTCGTCCGGCCGCTCGCTTCGTACGGGGACTGACCGCGGTGGCGGGGCGGGCCGAGGCGTCGGTCGAGGCGGTGTTCCGGGAGGAGCGCGGGCTGCTGCTCGCCGCGCTCGTCCGGCGGTTCGGCGACCTCGACCTGGCCGAGGAGGTGACGTCGGAGGCGATCGAGGCGGCGCTGGTGCACTGGCCGGCCGAGGGCGTGCCGCCGAAGCCGGGCGCCTGGCTGATGACGACGGCCCGGCGCAAGGCCGTCGACCGGCTGCGCCGCGACCAGGCCTACGCGGCCCGGCTCGCGGTGCTGCAGGTCGAAGCCGAGCGCCCGGCGCCCGCCCCGCTCATCGACGGCGGCTTGCCCGACGAGCGGCTCCAGCTGTTCTTCACCTGCGCCCACCCGGCGTTGCCGGCCGAGGACCGCGCGGCCCTGACGTTGCGCTGCCTCGCGGGGTTGACGACCCCGGAGGTGGCGCGCGCGTTCCTGGTCCCGAGCGCGACAATGGGCAAGCGGATCGTGCGCGCGAAGAACCGCATCCGCACGCTGCGGATCCCGTTCCGGGTGCCGGACGCCGCCGAGCTGCCGGGGCGCCTGCCGGGCGTGCTGCAGGTCGTCTACTCGATCTTCACGGAGGGCTACGCGGCGAGTTCCGGCCCGGACCTGCAGCGGCTCGACCTGGCGGAGGAGGCGATCCGCCTGGCGCGGATCCTGCGCCGGCTGCTGCCGGGGGAGCGGGAGGTGGCGGGCCTGCTGGCGCTGATGCTGCTGATCCACGCCCGCCGCGACGCCCGCACGGGCCCGGACGGCGACCTGGTGCTCCTCGACGACCAGGACCGCACCCGCTGGGACGGCGCGATGATCTCCGAGGGGGCGGATTTGGTGGTGGCGGCGCTGACGGGAGGCCCACCGGGCCGCTACGGCGTCCAGGCGGCGATCGCGGCCCTGCACGACGAGGCCCCGGACGTGGCGAGCACGGATTGGCCGCAGATCGTGGCGTTGTACGACGTGCTGCGCGGGCTGGCACCCTCACCGGTGGTGGAGCTGAACCGAGCGGTGGCGGTCGCCATGCGCGACGGCCCGGCGGCGGGGCTGGCGTTGCTGGACGGGCTGGCGGAGGAGCCGAGGTTGAGCGGCTACAGCCCCTTCCCGGCGGCGCGGGGCGACTTGCTCAGCCGATTGGGTCGTCATGCGGAGGCGGCGGTGGCGTACCGGGAGGCGCTGGAGCTGGCGGGGACCGAGCCGGAGCGGGTTCATTTGCGTGGCCGGTTGGCTCGAGTGGGCCAAGAGCGGTGAGCTGCGGGCACGCCGCTCTCTGTGGCGGTCGCTCGCTGCCGCGCGGCGGGCTTCGCCGCGCGGGCCTGGCGCCGCCTCTGCGCCGCAGTGCCTCCGTGCCGCAGTGCGGCTGCGCGCTTTCCCCGCGCGGTCGCCTCGCTGGGCGCGCTTCGTGCGCTGCCCTGCGGCTACCGCTTCACCGCTTTCCCGCGCGCCCCGCTTTCGCGCTGCACTGCGGCTGCGCTTCGCGCTGCACTGCAGCTTCCCCGCTGCCCTCGCGCCGCCGCTGCCCCGCCGACCAACCGAAACTGTCGGTGGCCCCCGGTAAGCTGGATACCGGGGGCCGGAGGCCTACCCCGCCCGCAAAGCCGCCACGGCCGGCGCGAACATCGTCGCCTTGATCGCGCCCAATGTTCCGCGGTCCTTGCCCGCCAATGCCTCCGCCCGTTCGCGAGCCACCTTCACCACTTCGCCCTCGCCCGCGACCACGTCCACCAACCCGATCTCCGCCGCTTCCAAGCCACCGAAACGCCGGGCCGTCGTCATCGACGCGATGGCCGCCGAGGGCGTCAGCTTGCCCTGGATCAGCGCCGCCATTCCCGGGGTGAACGGGATGTTGATGTCCGCCTCCGGAAAGCAGAAATAACCCCGGTCCCCGCGCATCACGCGGAAGTCGTGGGCCATCGCCAGCATCGCGCCCGCGCCGAACGCGTGGCCGTTGATCGCCGCGATGGTCGGGACCGGCAGGGTCAGCACCCTGGCGAACAGCTCCTGGACCTCCGCGACGTACCCGGCTGCCTGGTCGCCGTGGGCGGTCAGCCATTCGAGGTCGAGGCCGTTCGAATAGAACTTGCCGCCCCCGGTGGTCACCAGGGCGCCCTCGACGCCGTCCAAAAAGGAATGGACGCGCTGCAGCCAGTCCGGGGAGAACCGGTTTTCGTCGTCGCCCAAGTCGAGCACGGATACGGTCACGGTCGGTCCTTTTCTCGAGGGGGCACGGTCAGCACCGCCCGCACCGCGGCGGCCAGCCTTTCCCGCACCAGTGGATCGGTGATGTCACGCCGGAAGAACGCCGTCGGCAGGTCGACGACGCACGTCGTGATCACCTCGACCGCCAGGCCGTCGCCGCGGTCCCACAGCCCGCGGGCGAGCCGGACCAGCAGGGCGACCAGGCGTTTGTCCAGCGCGTGCAGGGCTTCCGCCAGTTCGTCGGGCAGCTCGGGGCCGAAGAGCCGGTCTCCCCGCACCGACAGCAGCATCCGCGCCCCCTCGGGACGCCGGGATGCGAACACCGCGGGCGTGTCCGCCGCCGCGACGACCGCCTCCACCGGCGACGAAGCCTGGTCCACGCGCGAGGTCTGGAGGTCGAGGAACGCCGTCGCCGCGCGCAGCCAGACCCGGGCCCGCAGGGCGCTGAGTGACCCGAACGCGTGGTAGATCGTCCCGTTCGGGACGCCCGCGGCCGTCGCCAGGCCACGCACGGTGACCTCCGCCGAGGAGGCGATGAGCCGCTCGGCGACGTCGAGGAGCGCGTCGAGGTCGTGGACGCGGGGGCGGGGCATGCCGAGACCGTAACAGAGCACGCGCTCCAAAACCAGGGCGGTAAGCTGCCGCCGTGGAGATCTGGATCAACCCGGCGTGCTCGAAGTGCCGGTCCGCGGTGTCGATGCTCGACGAGGCCGGCGCGGAGTACACCGTGCGCCGCTACCTCGAGGACCCGCCGACGGCGGCCGAGCTCGAAGCCGTCCTGACCCGCCTCGGCCTCGAACCGTGGGACATCACGCGCACCGCCGAGCCCGTCGCGAAGGAGCTCGGCCTCAAGACCAGGGGCCGCACGCCCGAGGACCGGCCGAAGTGGATCGACGCGCTCGCCGGGCACCCCAAGCTGATCCAGCGGCCGATCATCACGGCCGACGACGGCACGGCGGTCGTCGCCCGCGACCCCGAGACCGTGCGCTCGGTCCTTTAAGGAATCGCGTCGGTCGTCGACAGGAGCGGGACGTCCAGGGGCACCGTCTCCGGGTACTTGATCCCGGCGCCGGTGTTGAGCACGACGACGTCTTCGTCGCCCTCGAGCCATCCGGACTCGCGAAGGTGCCGCAGCGCGGCGAAGCACGCGCCGCCCTCCGGGCAGACGAAGGTGCCTTCACGTGAGGCCAGTTCCCGTTGGGCCGCGAGCAGTTCCTCGTCGGTGACGGCGATCGCGGTACCGCCGGTCACGTATACGGCGTCGAGCACGAGGAAGTCGCCCAGCGCCTTGGGCACGGTGATGCCGAAGGCGACCGTCCGGGCATCCGGGAACGGCGTGCTTTCCCGCGCCCCGCGCGAAAACGCCGAGACGATCGGTGCGCACCCGGTGGCCTGGACGGCGACGAGCCGGGGCAGCGGACCGGAAACCCAGCCCAGCTCCCGCATCTCCAGCAGCGCCTTGTAGATCCCGATGATGCCGACACCGCCGCCGGTGGGGTAGAGGATGACGTCGGGCAGCCGCCAGCCGAACTGCTCGGCGATCTCGTACCCCATCGTCTTCTTGCCCTCGATGCGGTACGGCTCCTTCAACGTCGAGACGTCCTGCACTCCGGGACGCCGCGAAACCGCCGAAGCGACGAGTTTGCCCGCGTCGCCGATGAGACCGTCCACCCGGTACAGCTCGGCACCGGCGGCGACGCACTCGCGCATGGTGATCGCCGGGGCGCCGGCCGGCATCGCGACCAGGCTCGACAGCCCCGCGCGCGCCGCGTACAACGCCCACGCCGCGCCGGCGTTGCCGTTCGTCGGCATCGCGATCCCGCGCACGCCCAGTTCGGCCGCCCGGGAGACGCCGACCGCGGCACCCCGGGCCTTGAACGTGCCGGTCGGGACCAGGCCTTCGTCCTTTATCCACAGGCGTGACAGCCCCAGCTCGCGGCCGTAGCGCCGCAGCCGCAGCATCGGTGTCATGCCCTCGCCGAGGCTGACGACGTGCTCGGCCGAGCGTACGGGCAGCACCTCGTGGTAGCGCCACAGCGTCGGTTCGCGCCCGGCGATCTCCTTCGGCGTCACGGCGTCGCGGACGCCCTCGAGGTCGTAACGCGCGAGCAGCGGCGCGCCCGCCGGGGAGAGGCCCTGGACGACGTCGGCGTCCAGGCGTTCGCCGGTCCGCGAGCACTCGAGGTGGCTGAGGAAGGAATGCGGCACGACGCCGATCGTAGGTTCTAAGGTGAGCACATGGACGCGCTGCGGGTGTGCCTGTACGTCTTCGCCGGGGTGACGCTCGGCACCTGGCTGGTCTCGGTGCTGACCAGGGAGTACTCCTGGGTCGACCGGATCTGGTCGATCGTGCCGGTCGCCTACGTGGGGATCTTCGCCGGCGCCGCCGGGTTCGCCGACGCCCGGCTCGACGTGATGTTCGCGCTGGTGATGCTGTGGGGCGCCCGGCTGACGTTCAACTTCGCCCGCAAGGGCGGCTACGCGCCCGGCGGCGAGGACTACCGGTGGGCGGTGCTGCGCGAACGGATGGCGCCGTGGCAGTTCCAGCTGTTCAACTTCTTCTTCATCTCGCTGTACCAGAACGCCATCCTGCTGCTGATCACCCTCCCGGCGCTGACCGCGCTGGAGCACCCCGGCGGGTTCGGGGTCGCGGACGTCGTCGTCGCGGTGGTGTTCGCCGCCTTCCTCGCCGGCGAGACGGTCGCCGACCAGCAGCAGTGGGAGTTCCACCGCGAGAAGCACGCGGGCCGGGCGCCGACGCGGTTCCTGCAGGCCGGGCTGTTCCGCTACTCGCGGCACCCGAACTTCTTCTTCGAGCAGGCGCAGTGGTGGGCGTTCGCCGCGTTCGGGGTGGTCGCGGGCGGTCCGCAGTGGACGGTCGCCGGCGCGGTCCTGCTGACGCTGCTGTTCGTGGGCTCGACGCGGTTCACCGAGAGCATCACGAAGTCCCGGTACCCCGAGTACGCGGACTACCAGCGGCGCACGTCGGCGGTGGTCCCGTGGCCGGCGCGCGGATGACGGTCGTCGCCGCGCTGCAGCTCGGGACGGGTGTTCCGCTGGAGCGGATCCTGGCGTTCGAGGACGAGCTCCGCGGCGTCTCCCTGGTGGTGCTGCCGGAGGCGGTGCTCGGCGGATATCCGGGCCGTGTGCCGTTCGTCGAGTACTTCCACACGGCGGTGGCCGTGCCGGGCCCGGAGACGGCGGCGCTGGCCGGGCTCGCTTCCCGGACCGGCGCGACGCTGGTGGTGGGCGTCATCGAGCGCGACGGCTCGACGCTCTACAGCACGGTGGTGTTCCTCGACCCGGGGCTGGGGCTGGTGGGCAAGCACCGCAAGCTGGTGCCGACGGCGCGGGAACGCGTGTTCTGGGGCCGCGGCGACGGTTCGACGCTCCCGGTGGTCCCGACGGCGGCGGGCCGGGCCGGCGCGGCGATCTGCTGGGAGAACCACATGCCGTTGCTGCGGGCGGCGATGTACGCCAAGGGCGTCGAGATCTGGTGCGCCCCGACGGCGGACGACCGCGACGTCTGGCAGGCGTCGATGCGCCACATCGCCGACGAGGGCCGGTGCTTCGTGGTTTCGGCGTGCCCCTACGAGTCCGCGGGCGAGGACCCGTTCCGCGGCGGCAGCGTGATCGTCGGCCCGCTGGGGGACGTGCTGGCCGGCCCGCTGCGCGACGCGGAAGGCCTGATCACGGCGGAGATCGACCTGCAGGAGATCGTGGCCGCGCGGCACAGTCTCGACGTTTCGGGGCACTACGCGCGGCCGGACGTGTTCTCGCTGACGGTGGACGAGCGGCCGCGGGACGGCGTCACCTTCCTGCGGTGACGCCGTCCGCCGGGGCTCACACCGCCAGCCGGCCGCCGTCCACCGGGAGCACCGCGCCGTGGACGAAGCTCGCGTCGCCCGCCGCCAGGAAGGCGATCGCCGCCGCGATCTCCTCCGGGGCCGCCACCCGGCCGGCCGGGCCGGCCGCCGCCAGGTCGTCCAGGCCGTCGCCGAACGCCGCCGTGCCTTCCGTGCGGGTCGGGCCCGGGCTCACCGCGTTGACGCGCACGCCCGACGGGCCGAATTCCGCCGCCCACGCCTTCGTCATCAGCTCGATCGCCGCCTTCGACGCGCCGTAGGGCGCCATGCCCGCCATGCCGGCCGACGCGACGATCGTCGACACGTTGACGATCGCGCCGTGCCCGCGCGCGGCCATTTCCGGCGCCAGCTCGGCGACGAGGTAGAACGGCACCTTCACGTTCGTCGTGAAGACCGTGTCGAAGTCCGCCTCCGGGAAGCCGGAAGTCGGCCCGGTCGGGAACACGCCGGCGTTGTTCACCAGCACGTCGATCGGCCCGCCCACCTCGCGCGCCCGGGCCGCGAGGGCACGCGCCGACGCGGCGTCCTTGAGGTCCGCCGCGACGAAGTCGGCCTTGCCGCCCGCCGCACGGATTTTCTCGACGGCCTCGGCGCCGCGCCCGGCGTCCCGGCCGGACAGCACCACGTGCGCGCCGAGCCCGGCCAGCGCGACCGCCGTCGCGCGGCCGATGCCGCTCGTCCCACCGGTCACCAGGGCCGTCGACCCGGACAGTTCCGCAGTCATGCTCAACTCCTTCGCAACCGGGGTGTTTCCCCGGTCGCAGAGTTCAAGCGAGACCGCCCGCAAAACCCTTCCGCATGAGCCTTCGGCCCTCCTTATGCCCGCGATCCGTTCCGCCGATGGTCTTCCAGCGCCGCGACGAACTCCGCGACGTCCCGCCGGCGCGACGTCGCCGGCCACACCGCCCAGGTCCGCCGGACGATCGGGTTCCCGGCCAGCGGCACCCAGCGCACGGTGTCCGGCAGCGGGTACGGCCACCCGGGCGGCGCGAACGCGTACGCCCCGCCCGCGCTGACCGCCGGGATCTTGAGCTCGACGATCAGCCGCTGCTCCTCCGGGACCTCCGGCCCGACGTCGAGGCCGTGGCTGCGCAGGATCGCCGCCAGCTCGTCGTACCAGGCCGGGCTGCCCGCACGCGGGAAGGCGAACCACTCCAGGCCGGCCAGGTTCTCCAGCCGGACCGGCGAGCCCAGCTTCTCCGCCAGGTCCGTGGCCAGCAGGACGCCGACGTCCTCGGTCACCACGAGTGCCGCGTCGAGGTCGGGCCCGGGCGGTCGCTCGCGGACCAGCCCGACGTCCAGCTCGCCGGCCCGCAGCGCGGCCACCTGGGCCACCGACGACAGGTGCCGGGCCTGCACCCGCGTGTCCGGCAGCCGCGCGAGCGCCGAGGGCAGCAGCTCCGGCGGCAGTTCCAGGGGGACGCCGACGCGCAGCACGCCGCCGCCGTCCGCGGTGTGCCGGGCCATCGCGGCGAGCGCCTGGTCGTGGCGCGCCAGCACGGCGCGGGCCTCGCCGAGCAGCGTCGTCCCGGCGTCGGTGACCTGCACGCCGGTGCTCGTGCGCACCAGCAGCCGGACGCCGAGCCGCCTTTCGAGGGCCGTGATCGTCTGGGACAGCGCCGGCTGGCTCACGTGCAGCTGCCGCGCGGCCTTCGACATCGCGCCCGCCTCGACGACCGCGACGAACGTCCGCAGCTCCCGGATCTCCATCAGCGCCCCCACCGGATCGGCAGCGACTTGAGGCCGTTCTGGAAGTTCGACCGCAGCCGCACCGGCTCGCCCGCGAGTTCCACGAACCCGAGCCGGTCGAGCACCGCGTCGAACATCGCCCGCAGCTGTACCCGCGCGAGGTGCGCGCCGAGGCAGAAGTGCGGGCCGTGGCCGAAGGTCAGGTGGTCGTTCGGGGTGCGGCCGACGTCGAAGGTGTCCGGGTCGGGGAACACCGAAGGATCCCGGTTGGCCGACGAGAACCAGACCACCACCTTGTCCCCGGCGGAAATGTCCACATCGGACAGCCGAATGTCGGAAACGGCGGTGCGCCGGAAGTGCATCACCGGCGTCCACCAGCGCAGCATCTCTTCGACCGCGGTCGGCAGCAGCGACCGGTCGTCGAGCAGCCGGCGGTATTCCGCGGGGTGCGAGAGCAGGGCGAGCAGCCCGCCGGGCAGGCCGTTGCGGAGGGTTTCGTTGCCCGCCACGGAAAACAGCCAGAACAGGTTCTCGAACTCGGCGAGCGAGACGCGGCCGCCGTCGTCGCCGACGTGCCGCATCAGGTTGCTCATCACGTCGTCGCCCGGGTGCTCGCGCTTGTACTCGCCCAACGCGTTCGCGTACGCGTAGAGATCCGGCATGCCCGCGCGGGTGCGGGGATCCGGCATCGACCCGTCCGGCCCGGGCGACGGGCGGACGGCGAGCGCGGCCCGGGCGAGCTCGCTCACCTCGGAAACGGAGACCGTCGAGCTCACCGCGTACTCGGCGTCCTGGTAGCCGATCACCCGGTTGCTCCAGTCGTACATCAGCCGCCGGTCCTGCTCCGGCACGCCGAACACCCCGGCCAGGGTGCGCAGCGGCAGGTCGGCGGCCACCTGCGCGAAGTCGCATTCCCCGCGATCGGCGACCGCCGCGACGAGCTCCCGCGCCCAGCTCTCGATCTGCGAAGTCAGCTTCGCGACCGCTCGCGGGGTGAACGCCTTCGTGAGCAGGCCGCGCAGCCGGCCGTGCTCGGGCGGGTCCATGTTCAGCATCATCCGGCGCACGTAGGCGAGGTCTGCCGCGTCGCGGATCTGCGTCCCGCCGAGCTGCGAGGAGAACACCCCGGGGTCGCGCAGCACCCGCCGCACCTCGGCGTGGCCGAGCACGGCCCAGAAGTCGTCGACGCGCACCACCGGGCCGGCGCGCCGCAGCCGCGCCAGCTCCTCGTACGGGACACCTCGCACATAGGTGTCCGGATCGGTGATCGTCACGAGGCGACCCTAGCCGCGCCCACCGACAGTTTGGGAAGCTGCGCGGATGGACACGCTCAACATGCGCACCGGCGGCAAGGGCGAACCGGCCGTCCTCCTCCTGCACGGCCTCGGCTCGACCGGCGCCGTCTGGAACCACTTCGCCGTCCTGCTCGACCGGCGCGTTCTCGTGCCCGACCTGCCCGGTCACGGCCCGTCCGCCCCGCTGCCGCACTACAGCTTCGCCACCCTCGCCGAGGGGGTCGCGCGGGCGCTGCCCGACGGCGGCCCGCTGATCATCGCCGGGCACTCGCTCGGCGGTGTGCTCGCGCTGGAACTGGCGTCCGGCCGCTACGACGTCGAGGTCGCCGGCGTGCTGGCCCTCGGCGTGAAGGTCGAGTGGAGCCAGGACGACCTGAACCGCGCCGCCTCGTTCGCGGCCAAGCCGCCCCGGGTGTTCGCGACGCGGGAGGACGCCGAGCAGGCCTACCTGAAGGTGTCCGGGCTGCTCGGCATCGCGCCCACCGACCCGGCCGGGCTTCGCGAGACCGAGGGAGGTTGGCGCCTCGCGATGGACCCGGCCGCGTTCGGCCTCGGCGCGCCGGACATGCCGGCCCTGCTGGCCGGGGCGCGCTGCCCGGTCGTGCTCGCCGCGGGCGAGAACGACCCGATGAGCCGTCCGGAGCAGCTGCGGGCGCTCGATCCCGACGCCGTCACGCTCGCCGGTCTCGGGCACAACGCCCACGTCGAGGACCCGCCCGCCGTGCGGGCCTTGCTCGAGCGCTTCGGCGTGTGAAGTTCCGGGTGCAGCCGTCGTACCCCACGCGACGGCTGCTCCGCGAACCCCTCGCCACCACCGGACGCGAGAAAGCCTAGGAAAGCGCGGTGGACGAGCGCCTGTACTGCTGCTCCCCGCCGCTGTCACCGTCCGTACCTGCGGAAACGGTTATCTTCGCCGATCGGTGGTACAGCTCGGGCGGCACGATCGTGATGCTGGAGAGGTACGTTCCGCTCGGGGCACGCAGGAGAGGACGCCTGTGGACGAAGGCCTGTCGTTCGCCGGATGGCTGCGGGACCGGCGTGCCCTCGCCGGCCTCACCCAGGCCCAGCTCGCCGAGCGGGCCGGCGTGAGCCTGCGCGCGGTGCGCAACGCCGAGCTCGGCAGCGTCCGGCGGCCCCGGCCGGAGACGGCCCGCAAGCTGCGGGAAGCGCTCGCCGAAGCTCCGCCGGAGCCCGTGCGGCTCGGTGTCCTCGGCCCGCTGACGGTGACGCGCGGCACCGAGCCGGTCGAGATCGGCGCGGAGAAGCAGCGCCTGCTGCTGGCGCTGCTGGCCCTGCAGCCGAACCGGACCGTCCGGCGCGAGGACCTCGTCGACGTCATCTGGGACGAGCCGCCGCCGTCGTGCCTGGAGCTGCTCCACACCTACGTCGCGCGGCTGCGGCGGGCGCTGCGGCCGGCCGACCTCATCGCCACGGACAAGGGCGGCTACCGGCTGGCCGTCGGTGAGGACGAGCTCGACCTGCTGCGCTTCGAAGCCCTGCTCGCCCGAAACGCTCTCCAGGAGGCCCTGGACCTCTGGCGCGGCCCGGCACTCGCCGACGTCGAACGGCTGCGCCAGCACCCCGCCCGGCTCGCGCTGGTGATGCGGCGCGCCAAGGCGGTGCTGGCCTACGCCGGGGTCGCCGACCCCGAAGACGCGGCGGTGCAGCTGCGGGTGCTGACCGCCGAGGAGCCGCTGAACGAGTCGGCGCACGCCAAGCTGGTGCTGGCGCTCGCCGCGTCCGGGCGGCAGGCCGCCGCGCTGGACGTCTTCGACGAGGTGCGCCGGCGGCTCGCCGACGAGCTCGGCCTGGAACCGGGCCCCGAGCTGCGGGCGGCCCAGCGGCAGGTGCTGCGGCAGGACTTCGCCGCGCCGGAGCCGCCGGCCCGGGTCCCGGCGCAGCTGCCCGCCGACGTCCCCGGCTTCCGCGGCCGGGCCGCCCAGCTGGCCGAGCTGGACGCGCTGCTGCGTCGCGACGAACGCGACACGAGCGCGCGCATCGCCGTCCTCTCCGGCACCGGCGGGGTCGGCAAGACCGCGCTCGCCGTCCACTGGGCGCAGCGCGTGCCCGCGGAATTCCCGGACGGCCAGCTCTACCTCGACCTGCACGGCTACGGCACGGTCCGGCCGGTGGACCCGGCCGACGCGCTGTCCGGGTTCCTGCGCGCTCTCGGTGTCCCGGGCGCGGACATCCCCGCCGAGCCGGACGAGCGCGCCGCGAAGTTCCGCACCGCGCTCACCGGGCGGCGGATGCTGCTGGTGCTCGACAACGCGAACTCGGTCGGGCAGGTCCGCCCGCTGCTGCCCGGCTCGCCCACCTGCCTGGTGCTGGTGACCAGCCGGGACGCGCTGCCCGGCCTGGTCGCCCGCCACGGCGCCCGGCGGGTGCTCGTCGACCTGCTCACCGAGGCCGAAGCCCGCGACCTGCTCCGGGCGCTGCTCGGCCCGCGCGCCGACGGCGAACCCGAGGCCGCCGCGGCGCTGATCGGCTACGCGGCCCGGCTCCCGCTGGCCCTGCGGCTGGTCGCGGAACTGGCGCTGAGCCGGCCGGGGGAGCGCCTCGCCGCCCTGGCCGCCGAGCTGGCCGACGAACGGCGGCGGCTCGACCTGCTCGACGGCGGCGGCGACCCGCTGACCGCCGTCCGGGCCGTGTTCTCCTGGTCCTACCGCAACCTCGCGCCCGACGCGGCCCGCGTGTTCCGGCTCTGCGGCCTGCACCCGGGCCGCGACCTGACGCCGCCCGCGCTGGCCGCCCTCGCCGGCGTGCCCCTGCCGGAGGCCGAACGGCTGGCCGGGGTCCTGGTGCGCGCCCACCTCGTGCAGCAGACCGGCGACGACCGCGTCCAGCTGCACGACCTGCTGCGCGTCTACGCCGCCGAGCTCGCGGCCGGCGATCCCGCCGAGAGCCACGAGGCGCAGCAGCGGCTGTTCGACTTCTACGTCTCTTCGGCCGGCCAGGCCATGGACGTCGTCCTGCCGCAGGAGCGGCACCTGCGGCCGCGCGCGCCGGAGCCGGACGTCAAGGTGCTCGACGCCCCGGCGTGGCTGGAGGCCGAGCGCCGCAACCTCCTGGCGATCGCCGCGCACGCGACGCGGCACGGCTGGCCGGACCAGCTGCGGCTGCTGTCCGGGATCCTGTGGCACTACCTCGACGTCGGCGGCTACCACGAGGAAGCGCTGGTCCTGCACACGCACGCGTCGGCGCTGGCCCACCACACCGGCGACCGGGCGGCCGAAGCCGAGCCGCTGATCCTGATCGCGCTGGGCCACTGGCGGGTGGGCCGGTCGCCGGAGGCGCTGCGGTACCTGGAGGAAGCCCTCGTCCTCGCCCGGGAGACCGGCGACTGGCGCACGGAAATCCACTCGGTCAACACCCTGGGCCTCGTCTGCCGGGCGCTGGGCCGGTTCGCCGAGGGGATCCGGTATTCGACGGAAGCGCTCGCGCTGGCCAGGAAGACGGGCGACCGCACCAGCGAAGGCCTGGTCCTGGTGGTGCTCGGCTGTTCCTGCCGCGGCATCGGCCGGTACGGCGAAGCGATCGGTCACCTCGAAGAAGCCCTTGCCCTGGCGCGGGACATCGCCGACCGCACGAGCGAGGGTTACGCGCTGGTCAACCTGGGCGACTCGCTGTCGGCGTTGGGCCGCCACGACGAGGCGGTCCGGGTCCTGAACGAGGGGCTGGCGCACCTGCGGGCGATGGGCGTCCGGGTGAGCGAGGGGTACGCGCTGGGCATCCTCGGCGACGTCGAGCACGCGCGGGGCCGGTACGCCGAAGCCGCGGCGCACCTGGAGCGGGCGCTGGAAATCGCGCAGGAGACGGGCAGCCCGCCCAACCGCAGCGTCGCGCTGAAGCACCTGGGCGATGTCCGGCTGGCGGAGGGCCGGCCCGCGGAAGCGGCCCAGCACCTCGAAGAAGCGCTGAGCCTGGCCCGCGAATGCGGTGACCGCGGCGTCGAATCCCGGGTGCTCAACAGCCTGGGCAGCCTGTCCGCCGCGCGCGGAGCCGCTTCGGAGGCGCTGCGGTACCACCGCGAAGCCCTGGCCGTGGCGAAGGAAACCGGCTGCCGTCCCGAACAGGGCCGAGCCCACTGCGGGCTCGGAGAAGTCCACAGTGGACTCGGCGACCCGGAGGCCGCGCGCGAGCACTGGGAACGCGCGCTGGCCTGCTACGCCGGGGAATGCGTGCCCGGCGCGATCCGGGTCCGGAACCACCTGACGGCCCTGGAGTGCGTCGCGGGGTAGGCGGGCTCGCGGGCGGCGAGGTCGTTTTCGAGGCGTTCGAGGTCCCGGTCGACGACGTCGGTGCTGCCCGCGAGCCGGGGCCGGGGGCGCCGGGCGATCACGGCCTGCTCCCGGTGGCCTTGAAGAACGCGTAGTGGAAGGTGCCGTCTTCGCCGGTGGTCCGGTGCAGGTCCGCGACGCCGTGGTCCCAGCGGTCCTGCGTGATCAGCCCGCGGGCGACGGCTGTTTCGCCGACGCCTTCGACCATCGCGGTGAAGGTGTCGCGGGCGAACCCCGTGACCAGCCCGGGCCGCGACGCGTCGACGTAGACCGTCCGCGGCTCCACGGTGACGTCGCCGAACCCGGCGCCGGTCAGCAGCGGGTGGAGCCGCCGCCCGATGAGGGCGTCGCCGCCGGCGTCGGCCTGCAGCCGGACCAGGCAGTCGATCGCCGCCTGTGCGTGCCCGCTGCGCGGGTGGAAGAACGCCGAACCGTGGTCGCCTTCGATGACGGTGATGGTGCCGCCCGGCCGCAGCAGGGTCATCAGGTGCGCGAGGGCTTTCTCCGGCTCCGGCAGGTGTTCCAGCACGAAGCAGACGAAGACGTGGTCGTACTCGCCGTCCAGGTCGAACAGGTCGGCTTGGCGGAAGTCGACGCCGCTCACTTGCTTGCGTGCCTGGGCGAGGGACGCGGCGGAGACGTCGACCGCGGTCAGGTGCGCGCCCGGGCTGCGGGCCACCAGGTGGACGGTCTGGGCGCCGACGCCGCAGCCGGCCTCCAGCACCCGGCTCCCGGCGGGGTAGGCCGTTCCGGCGTGCAGGAGGTCGGCGAGGGTGTCGGCCTGGTCGCCCAGGCGGCGGGTCTCGGGTTCGGTGTACCCGTGCACGTAAGCGGTGTCCATGAGCCCAGCGTCCTGCGACAATGGCTCGATGGACAGAGCCAAAACCGCGCTCTCCGAGGGGTCCATAGGGTCGGACTTCCTCCAGTTGGACGTCCGCGAGGCGCCGCCGGGCGGGCTGGCGGACTGGCTCGCCCGGCAGCTGCGCGCGGCGATCGCCGACGGCCGGCTCCCGGTCGGCGGCCGGCTGCCCGCGTCCCGGGTGCTGGCCGCCGAGCTGCGCGTGTCGCGGGGTGTGGTGACCGAGGCCTACCAGCGGCTGATCGACGACGGCCACGCCGCGGGCCGCGGCCGGGTGGGCACGGTCGTCGTCGCCGCGCCCGTGCTGCCGCCGGACCCGTCGCCGGACCGGCTTTTCCCCGAGGTCATCACGGCTCTGCCGGGGGTGGAGGTCTTCGACGCGATGCGCGCGGCGCCGGCCCGGATCGACCTCACCCCCGGCGTCCCGGACCTGACGGCGTTCCCGCGCGCGGCGTGGCTGCGGGCCGAGCGGGCGGTGCTGGACGAGCTGGAGCCGTCCCACTTCGGCTACGGCGACCCGCGCGGCGCGCCTTCGATGCGGCTGGCGGTTTCGCGCTGGCTGGCGCGCAACCGCGGGATCCGCGTGGACCCGGGCGAGATCATCATGGTGGCCGGGGTCGCGCAGGCGTTGACGCTGGTGGGCGAGGTGTTGCGGCAGCACGGCCTGGCCGAGATCGCGGTGGAGGACCCGAGTTCGCTGGGCGCGCGCCAGCACCTGCACCACTGCGGTTTGGCGACGCCGCCGGTCCCGGTGGACGACGACGGGCTGCTGGTGTCCGAGCTGCACGCCCCGGCGGTGTTGCTGACTCCGGCGCACCAGTTCCCGATGGGCGTGGTGCTGGGCGGCGAGCGCCGCCGCGAGCTGATGCGCTGGGTGGCCGAGGGCGGCATCGTCGTCGAGGACGACTACGACGCGGAGCACCGCTACGACCGCGCCCCGGTGCCGGCGGTCCGGTCGATGGTGCCGGAGGTCTGTTACACGGGCAGCGTTTCGAAGCTGCTGGCACCGGCGCTGCGCGTCGGCTGGCTGCTGGCGCCGCCGCGCTTCCGCGACGACCTCGTGGCGGCGAAGCGGTTCGCGGACCTGGGCAACCCGGTGCTGGCCCAGCTGGTCCTGGCGCGCTTGATGGAGACCGGCGAGCTGGAGCGTCAGCTGAGGGTGGTCCGCGCCCGGCACCGCCGCCGCCGCGACGCGATGATCCGCGCGGTCGCCGCCGAGTTGCCGGGCGCGGTGGTCCACGGCGCGGCCGCCGGTTTGCACCTGACGGTGACGTTCGACGCCGAGGTGGACGACGTCGCGGTGGCGGCGGCCGCGCTGGCGGAGGGGGTGAAGGTGCAGCCGCTGTCCTGGCACCGGCAACGTCCGGGACGGCCGGGGCTGGTGCTGGGGTACGCGGCCCGGACGGCGACGGAGATCGCCGAGGGCGTGGCCGAGCTCGGGCGGCTGGTGCGGGACTCGCGACCGTGACCACAGAGCGTGCCGCCTACTCGAACAGGTGCCTGTTTTCCCGGCTCCAGGCGAGCCGGCCCGCCAGCTGCTCGAGATGGCCGTCGGCAGCCAAGCCGGCCTGAGGCTGATGCCCCGCTTCGGCCAGCCTCCGGACCTGCGCGAGCACGGTCCGCTGGACGTCGATCACGGCATCGACCAGTCCCGACGTGGACGTCAGGCCGTAGGCGCCGGCGAACACCTCCAAGCGGTGCCGCCGGTGGGGAGGACGGGGATAGCGCAGCGACCGCAGGCATTCGGCGTCATCGCGGAAGGGAGCGACGTACTCCAGGGCGTAGCCGACGTCGTGCAGCCGGGGTGCGGGGCGGGCGTAGTCCCAATCGAGGATGCCGACCGGCTGCTCCCCTTGCCAGACGACGTTCCACGGACCGAAGTCACCGTGGCAGATCACCTCGCTGCCACCGGTTCCGGTCGTTCCGTCGAACCACCTGGACTCCGGCGGCGGCCGAAAGCCGGCCACCGCGTCGTGGTAGTCCCGCAGCAACCGGGCGAACCTCGCCAGACCGGCATCGCCGACCACCTGGGCCCAGCCCTGCGGGCCGGACTCGCCTTCCAGGTAGGTCAGCACCTCACGGCCTTCTTCGTCCAGGCCCAGGAAACGAGGTGCCCACCGGAAACCGACGGCCTCCAGATGGCGGAGCAGCGCGTGGACGGCCGGCGACCACGGAAACGTCGGCCGGCGGACGGTGTCGCCGATCCGCACCACCCGCCGATGTGGCCGGTCCTGCAGCACCTCGTCTGCGGTCACGCGCCCGAACGGTACTCACGGCGCCGCCCGCTTCTGCCGATCCCCTCGCCGTGAGGGGGACCCCCGGTTTCAACATTACCGGGAGGCACCGACAGTTCCCGGCCCGGCGACCGGAGTTGTCCACACCCCGACCCGCCACGCCCGAGTTGTGCACAACCCCCGCCGTAAAGAGTCCTCAAAGGACAGTCAACCCGCTGTGATCATGCTCTCCTGGGCAATCCGCGCCGTTGGTTGCCATACGCAAGCAAGTTGCTTAGCCTAGCTAAGGGACTGGCGAGCAGAGAGGTTGCGCAGTGGCGGAACGCCGGACGTATTCGATCGCGGAACTGGGGCCGCGGTACAAGTGGATCGCGCTGTCCAACACGACGCTGGGCATGCTGATCGCCACGATCAACTCCTCGATCGTGCTGATCGCGCTGCCCGACATCTTCAAGGGCATCGGCATCAACCCCCTGGAGCCGGCCAACACGAGCTACCTGCTGTGGATGATCATGGGCTTCCTCGTGGTCACCGCGGTGCTGGTGGTGAGCTTCGGCAGGCTCGGCGACATGTACGGCCGCGCGAGGATGTACAACCTCGGCTTCGCCGTCTTCACCGTTTCCTCCATCATGCTGGCCGTCACCTGGTTCGACGGTGACGCGGCCGCGCTGTGGCTGATCGGCTGGCGGATCGTGCAGGGCGTCGGCGGTGCCTTCCTGATGGCGAACTCCTCGGCGATCCTCACCGACGCCTTCCCGGCCAACCAGCGCGGGCTCGCGCTCGGCATGAACGGCGTCGCGGCCATCGCCGGCTCGTTCCTCGGCCTGGTCGTGGGCGGGGTGCTCGCTCCGATCGACTGGAACCTGATCTTCCTGGTCTCGGTGCCGTTCGGCGTCATCGGCACGGTCTGGGCGTACCTCAAGCTGCACGACACCGGCGTCCGCAAGCACGCGCGGATGGACTGGTGGGGCAACATCACCTTCGCGGTCGGCCTGATCGCGGTGCTCGTCGGGATCACCTACGGCATCCAGCCCTACGGCTCGTCGCCGACCGGCTGGGGCAGCCCGTTCGTGCTGAGCTGCCTGATCGGCGGCGCCGCCGTGCTGGTCGCCTTCGTGGTCATCGAGACCAAGGTCGACAACCCGCTGTTCCGCCTGTCGCTGTTCCGGATCCGCGCGTTCACCTGGGGCAACGTCGCCAACCTGACGGCCTCCCTCGGCCGCGGCGGGCTGCAGTTCATCCTGATCATCTGGCTGCAGGGCATCTGGCTGCCCCAGCACGGCTACACGTTCGAGCAGACGCCGTTGTGGGCGGGCATCTACATGCTCCCGATGACGGTCGGCTTCCTGCTGGCCGCGCCGACGTCGGGCATCCTCGCCGACCGGATCGGCAGCCGCCTGCTCGCCTCCACCGGGCTGCTGATCACGGCGATCACGTTCCTGCTGCTGATCATCCTGCCGGTGAACTTCGACTACTGGGCGTTCGCGGCGATCCTGCTGATCAACGGCATCGGCATGGGGATGTTCTCCTCGCCCAACCGCGCCGAGGTGATGAACAGCCTCCCGGCCGACGCGCGCGGCTCCGGCGCGGGCATGATGACGACCTTCCAGAACGCGGCGATGGTCCTGTCGATCGGTTTCTTCTTCAGCTTGATCATCGCGGGCCTGTCGAGCAGCCTCCCGGCGACGATGAGCCAGGGCCTGACCGAGCACGGCGTCCCGGCGGCCTCGGCGGCCCAGATCGCCAACCTCCCGGCGGTGGCGGTGCTGTTCGCGGCGTTCCTGGGCTACAACCCGATCCAGCAGCTCCTGGGCGGCCAGCTGTCGTCGCTGCCGCCGGACCAGGCGGCGTTCCTCACGGGGCGCAGCTTCTTCCCGAACCTGATCTCGGGCCCGTTCCAGTCGGGGCTGGCGGTGGCGTTCGGCTTCGCGATCGTCGTGTGCCTGATCGGCGCGGTGGCGTCGTTGCTGACGAAGGACACCCGCCCGGAGAACGGCGAGTCGGTGGGCGAAGAACTCGCCGCGGTCGCCGGGGAGTCGAGCGGCGGGCCGAGCGAACTGGTGTCGCCGTCGACCGAACGCTGAACCACGCGACAAGGGGCCGGGGTCGCACCCCGGCCCCTTGTCGTTCTTCCATGACCTCGTACGTGAAGGTGCGCTGGGACCACGACTTCGCCGACGAGCCGGTCGAGCTGTTCAGCGAACTGGGTGCGGACCGTTTCGAGGTGCGCAAGGTGGCCGTCTACCGCGACGGCCGGGCCGACTGGGCGGACGCGGGGCGCGAGACGGACGAGATCGGGCTGGGGCAGCTGCCGTTCCCCGCCCTCGCGGAGATCGACGCTCAGCCGGAGTTCCACGCGGAAGTCATCACCGCCGCGGAGTTCGAGGTCGCTTGGGCGCGCGCTCGCGAGTGAGCGGTCAGGCCTACCAGCCGACCGTGGCGCGCTGGATCTTCACCGGGTGCGCCGGAGCCCCGTCCAGCGGCCCGTTCGGATCGGTCGGGATGATCCCGTCGGCCACCATCCGGTCGATCGCGGACATCCCGCGGATCACCCGCCCCATGACCGAATAGTTCGCCGGGATGTTCGCGAACGAGTGCACGATGAAGAACTCCGACCCGTTCGTCCCGGGCCCCTGGTTTCCCATCGCGATCGTCCCGCGCGGGTACGTCTCGGCACCCGAAACCTCGTCCGGGAACTTGTACCCCGGCCCGCCCTTCTCGACTTCGTAGATGTCTCCGCACTGGAGCACCCCGAGCCGAGCCGAATTCGAAAGCCGCCAGCACTGGGAGCGGTCGTAGAACCGCTGCAAAACCAGCGAAACCATGTTGTGCACCGCGCACGGAGCAGCTCCCGCGCGGTCCAGCCGCACCGTCACCGGCCCGTAGTTGAACCGGAACGTCACGTCCACGGTCCCTCGGGTCGGCGCCACGGGCAACGGACGCACCACGGGACGCGCCGCCGGGTTGTCCGGGGTCGGCGTGAAGGTGCACCGGACCAACGGCACCGAAGCCGATGCCGGCGCGGCGGGCACCACCAGGGCACCCAGAACAGCGAACACAGCCAGTCCCCAGCGCAGCTTCATGCCGGGGACGTTAGCGAATGACGAACTACTTGCGCCAGGCCGTGCGCTGCTTGCGGATGTCCAGCACCAGCAGCAGCACGAGGAACAGCGCCAGGCCGACCAGCCACACGTTCTCGGTGTTGTTCTCGTGGTTGCCCTTGATCATCACGAGCAGGATGATCGCGCTGACCCAGCCGGCGATGCGGGTGGCCTTCGGGAACGAGCCGTGCCAGCCCCAGGCCGCGGACGGCTCGTCGCGCGGGTCGACCTCGGGCCGCCTCTTCTCGACCGCCTTGCCTGCCACGATGAACTCCCTCAAACCCCGTGAACCTCGGACCCGCCGATGATCCCACACCTCCGGGTGCGCCGCGGAGACGCCCCGCGCGACAATGACCGGCGATGACTACCTCGCGAAGCGTTCTCGTGCTCGGCTCGACCGGGTCCATCGGCGTGCAGGCCCTCGACGTCGCCGCGCGCAACCCGCACCTGTTCCGGGTGGCCGGGATCGCCGCCGGTGGGGCCGATCCGGCCGCGCTCGCCGCCCAGGCGATCGCGCACGGCGTCGAGGCCGTCGCCGTGACCAGGGCCACGGCCGCCGAAGACGTCCAGCTCGCGCTGTACGCCGAAGCGCAGAAGCGCGGGTACGCCCGGGGCGAGTTCAAGCTCCCGCGGCTCTTCGCGGGGTCCGACGCGGTCACCGAGCTGATCGACGCCGTCAAGGTCGACACCGTCCTCAACGCGCTGCCGGGCTCCCGCGGCCTCGAGCCGACGCTGCGGGCGCTCGCCACCGGCGCCACCCTGGCCCTGGCCAACAAGGAGTCCCTCATCGCCGGCGGGCCGCTGGTGCTCGCCGCCGCCAAGCCCGGGCAGTTCGTGCCCGTCGACTCCGAGCACTCCGCCATCGCCCAGGCCCTGCGCGCCGGGCACCGGAGCGAGGTCGCCCGGCTGGTCCTCACCGCGTCCGGCGGCCCGTTCCGCGGCCGCAAGCGCGCGGAGCTGGCCGGCGTCACCGTCGAGCAGGCGATGGCGCACCCGACCTGGTCCATGGGTCCGCTCATCACGATCAACTCCGCCACCCTGGTCAACAAGGGCCTGGAGCTGATCGAGGCGGCGCTGCTGTTCGACATCGAGCCCGCGAAGATCGACGTCACCGTGCACCCGCAGTCGATCGTGCACTCGATGGTGACCTTCGCCGACGGCTCGACGATCGCCCAGGCCAGCCCGCCCGACATGCGGCTGCCCATCGCGCTCGCGCTGCACTGGCCCGACCGGGTCCCCGGCGCCGCCGCCGCGTGCACCTGGGACCAGGCCGCGACCTGGACGTTCGAGCCGCTGGACGACGAGGCCTTCCCGGCCGTGGAGCTGGCCCGGCACTGCGGTACCGAGGGCGGCTGCCTGCCCGCGGTCTACAACGCCGCGAACGAGGAGCTGGTGTCCGCCTTCCTGGCGCAGAACACCAGCTTCACGTCGATAGTGGACACTGTTTCCGAGGTGGTGGGAGCCGCCGACGAATGGCGTCGCGAACCACGCGACGTCGAGGACGTTCTCGCGGCCGAGCGGTGGGCTCGTGCGCGGGCCGGTTCGATCATCGAGGGGAAGTAGCGGGTGCTCGCCTACATCATCGGTGTGGTGCTCTTCGCGCTGGGGATCTGCGTCTCAGTCGCACTGCACGAGGCCGGCCACATGGTCACCGCGAAGGCCTTCGGCATGAAGGTCCGCCGGTACTTCGTGGGCTTCGGGCCCACGGTGTTCTCCTGGCGCCGCGGCGAGACCGAGTACGGCCTGAAGTGGATTCCGCTCGGCGGGTTCTGCGACATCGCCGGCATGACGGCGCTCGACGAAGTGACCCCGGACGAGGCGCCGCGCGCGATGTGGCGGTTCAAGACCTGGAAGCGCACCGTCGTGATGTCGGCCGGGTCGATCACCCACTTCATCCTGGGCTTCCTGGTCCTCTACCTGATGGCCGTGACCATGGGCCTGCCGAAGCTGGCGCCCGCCCCGACCGAGCCGGTGCTGGCCGCCACCTCCTGCGCCCAGTCGGCCACGACGAAGGAGCAGGCCGAGGCCCAGTCCAAGGCCAAGAACTCCGGCTGCCCGGCGGACGCGCCGACCCCGGCGGCGACGGCCGGGCTGCGGCCCGGCGACAAGGTGACCGCGGTCGGCGGGAAGCCGGTCGCGACCTGGGAGGAGATGCTCGCCGCCGTGCAGGCCACCAGCGGCCGGACGGTGTTCCAGGTGCAGCGTGGCGGTCAGGCCCTGTGGCTCGTCGTCGACGTGCCGAAGGTGCAGCGCTGGAACGGCGCCACCGTCAAGGAAGTCGGCATGATCGGCGCCTCGCCCCAGCAGCCGGAGCTGACCACGCAGTACGGCCCGGTCGCCGCGGTCGGCGCCACGGTCAGCTTCACCGGCACGATGTTCGCCGAGACGGCGCAGCGGCTCATCCAGTTCCCTCAGCGCATCCCCGCCGTGGTCACCGCGATCTTCGGCGGCGTACGCGACGAGAACACCCCGGTCAGCGTCGTCGGCGCGAGCCGGATCGGCGGCCAGGCGGTCGAGCAGGGCCTCTGGGTGCTGTTCTTCTTCCTGCTGGCCAGCCTGAACTTCTTCATCGGCGTGTTCAACCTGCTGCCGCTGCTGCCGCTGGACGGCGGGCACATCGCGGTGGTCTGGTACGAGCGCGTCCGCGACTGGATCCGGGCGCGGCGGGGCAAGGTGGCCGGGGGACCGGTCGACTACACGAAACTGTCCGGGATCACGATGGCACTGGTGCTCATCGGCGGCGCCGTGACGCTACTCACCGTGACGGCCGACATCGTCAACCCGATCCGGATCGGCCAGTAGTCCCACGGAGGGGGTGCGGTCCGCCCGGGACCGCTCACCCCCTCCGTAATACTGCTCACCGTGACGGTTGACATGGTGAAGGTGGCCCAGTAGGGGTAGGTACGCTGGAAGCCGTGACCGTCGCACTCGGTATGCCCGCCCTGCCCCCGCCCGTCCTGTCCGAGCGTCGCAAGACCCGCCAGCTCCAGGTGGGTCCGGTCGGCGTCGGCAGCGACCACCCGATCTCCGTCCAGTCGATGACGACGACGCTCACCTCCGACGTCAACGCGACCCTGCAGCAGATCGCCGAGCTGACCGCCGCGGGCTGCGACATCGTCCGCGTCGCGTGCCCGTCGGCCGACGACGCCGAGGCGCTGCCCGCGATCGCGCGGAAGTCGCAGATCCCGGTGATCGCCGACATCCACTTCCAGCCGAAGTACGTCTTCGCCGCGATCGAGGCCGGCTGCGCGGCCGTGCGCGTCAACCCGGGCAACATCCGGAAGTTCGACGACCAGGTCAAGGAGATCGCGCAGGCCGCGAAGGACCACGGCACGCCGATCCGGATCGGCGTCAACGCCGGCTCGCTCGACAAGCGGATCATGGACAAGTACGGCAAGGCGACGCCGGAGGCGCTGGCCGAGTCGGCGCTGTGGGAGGCGTCGCTGTTCGCCGAGCACGACTTCCACGACATCAAGATCTCGGTGAAGCACAACGACCCGGTGGTCATGGTGCGCGCCTACGAGATCCTCGCCGAGCAGTGCGACTACCCGCTGCACCTCGGCGTCACCGAGGCGGGCCCGGCCTTCCAGGGCACGATCAAGTCGGCCGTCGCGTTCGGCGCGCTGCTGCGCCAGGGCATCGGCGACACGATCCGCGTCTCGCTGTCCGCGCCGCCGGTCGAAGAGGTCAAGGTCGGCATCCAGATCCTGCAGTCGCTGAACCTCAAGCAGCGCAAGCTGGAGATCGTGTCGTGCCCGTCGTGCGGCCGGGCGCAGGTCGACGTCTACACGCTCGCCGAGCAGGTCACGGCCGGGCTCGAGGGCATGGAGATCCCGCTGCGCGTGGCCGTCATGGGCTGCGTCGTGAACGGCCCGGGCGAGGCCCGCGAGGCTGACCTCGGGGTCGCGTCGGGCAACGGCAAGGGCCAGATCTTCGTCAAGGGCGAGGTCATCAAGACCGTGCCCGAGCACGCGATCGTCGAGACGCTCATCGAAGAGGCCATGCGCATCGCCGAAGAGGCGGGCGAGTCCCTCGGCGAGGGCGCGCCGGTGGTCACCGCCGGCTGAGGTCTTCGGGGGTTCCGGCGCCGGTTGGCCGGTCGCGACGGCTATTCACGGGTGCTCGGCTTCGACGTCCTGAGCTTGCCGTCCGGTGCGCGCTGGCTCGATCTCTGCTGCGGCAGCGGGCGGGCGCTCCTGGACGCGGCCGAGGCCCGGCCGGAACTGGACATCACGGGCGTCGACCTCGTCGGCTACTTCGCGGCGGCCGGGCCCGTGCGGCGGCGGCGTGTTCGTGCCGAACTTCGACGTCGCGGGCATCGAGGCGCCGGGCGGGACGCGCCGGGTTCTGCGCGCGTTGCGCGAAGCGGGTTTCACGTACGACTCGAGAGCACACCGGATCCGGCGGGACGGCCCCGGCTACACGGGCCGGCCCGCGGTCGGTTCGCACTACGAACCCGGTGTCCTGCCCGGGTGATCGGTGCTCAGCGGGCACGGGCCGCGAGACCGCGGACCGCGCCGGCGACGGCGCGGAAGTCCTTGCGCAGGATGGCGCCGTGGTTGCTCGCGACCTTCTCGCTGGTGATGTTCGCTTTCCGGGCGGTCACCGCGTCGAGGGCGGCGCGGATCCGCTCCTGCTCGTCGCCCTTGCTGCCCAGCGACGTGCCCGAGGCGACCACGTACCGCACCGGGACCGTCAGGCCGTCCAGCACCGGACCCAGCTCGCGCTCGCGGGAAAGCTTGCCGAGTTCGATGTTGCTCTCGGCCTGCTGGGCCGCGGTCATCCGCGGGGCCAGCCCGGTCGGGCGCAGCAGCGGCAGGAACCAGCTCATCCGCTTGAACAGCTTGCGGATCCGCTGCTCCATGGCGTCGTCGAGCCAGTCGTGCGGGAAGGCGCCGTCGACCAGGACCGCACCGACGGCCCGGCCCGGGTTGCGCTCGGCCCAGTGCGCCGCGACGACCGCGCCGTAGGACCAGCCGACCACCAGCGCCCGCTCCACGCCCCGGGCGGCGAGGACGGCGTCGACGTCGCGGACAGCGGCCTCGAACGAGTAGTCGGCCGAGCGCCGCGACTTGCCGCGGGCCCGCTCGTCGTAGGTGATGTGCCGGAACTCCGGTCCGAGTTCGGCGAGGACGCGGCGCCAGTAGCCCTGGGTGGCGAACTGGCCGTTGAGGTAGACCACGGGGAGGCCGGGCCCGCCGGTGTCGGTGACGGCCAGTGCCGTGTCTTCCACCGGCACCAGGCCGGTCCAGTCCGCGGTGATCGGGGCAGTGCTGTTCTCGGTCATGCGGTGACTGTGCGCGGCGCGCCTGACACCGGCCTGACACCGCACGGACACTGCCCGTGCGATCGTCGCGCAGGCACGCCCTAGCCCTGGAGGTGGTGCT
Source organism: Amycolatopsis sp. NPDC024027 (assembly GCF_040638975.1). Classification (NCBI taxonomy): domain Bacteria; kingdom Bacillati; phylum Actinomycetota; class Actinomycetes; order Pseudonocardiales; family Pseudonocardiaceae; genus Amycolatopsis; species Amycolatopsis sp. NPDC024027. The sequence continues at coordinate 108,893 of NZ_JBEZYY010000022.1, read as the reverse complement.
GGGCGGCGTCGCGGATCTGCAGGCGGACGTTCTCGAGCGCGGCCGCGACCTCGTCGATCTGCTGGGAAGCGAGCTGGATGGCGCCCTGGATCGCGGTCGCGGAGGACGTCTCCCCGAGCAGGCCGAGCACGTGGGCCTGGAGGTCTTCGAGGTCGCTCTTCGTGGCGAGCGCGATGCCGGTCGGCACCTGGTCGGCGAGCAGCTCCAGCTGCTGCGCCTGCTCTTGGATCGTCATCGGGGTGTTTCCTTCCGCGGTGGGGACGCACTGTCCGTGTTAGCAGACGCGGAACTGTCGGTGGTGACGATTAGGCTCGTATTCGTGAGCGTGACCTGGGCCCTCCACGAGCCGCACCCGGTGGTGCGGCCCCTGGTCACGCGCTATGTGGGGTACGCGCAGGACGACGTCACGCTGGCCGTCCACCGCGGGCTGCCGTCCCGGCATGTGACGCTCGTCATCAGCCTCGCCGGGCCGGTGCGGATGGCCGGGCAGAGCCTGCAGGCGCTGGTCGGCGGGCTGCACACCCGCGCGGTGCTGATCCGGCAGGACCGCGTGCAGGAGGGCGTGCAGCTGGAGCTCGACCCGCTGGGCGTCCGGACGCTGTTCGGGGTGACGGCGGCCGAGCTGAGCGGCGAGGTGGCCGACCTGGCGGAGTTCGGTCTCGGCTGGTTGCCCGAAAGGCTGAGGGAGCTGTCTTGGCGCGAGCGGTTCGCGCTGCTGGACGACGTCCTGGCGGCCCGGGCCGTCGAGCCGGTGGTGCCGCCGCCCGAGCTGGGGGAGGCGTGGCGCCGGCTGCGGGGTGCGGACGGGCGGGTGCGCGTCGCGGATCTCGCGGACGAGGTCGGCTGGAGCCGCCGCCACCTGGGCGAGCGGTTCCGCACGGAGCTGGGGCTGGCGCCGAAGCAGGCGGCGCGGGTGCTGCGGTTCGAGCGGGCCGGGCGCCTGCTGCGGCGCGGGCGGACTGACCTGGCGGCGCTGGCGGCGGAGTGCGGGTTCTACGACCAGGCGCACCTGACGAACGAATGGCGCGCGCTGGCGGGGTGCACGCCGGGGACGTGGATCGCCGAGGAGCTCCCGTTCCTCCAAGACCAGGAGGCGGAGGTGGCGCGAAGCTGACGGCATGACTCCTGAACCGAACGTCTGGCCCGCCCTCCGCTACGACGACGCCCCGGCCGCGGTCCGCTTCCTCGTCGACGTCCTCGGCTTCACCGAAGCGCTGGTGGTGCCCGAGGGGGATCGGCTGATCGCGCACGCCGAGCTGCGCTGGCCCGAGGGCGGCGCGGTGATGCTGGGCAGCGTCCGCCCGCCGGACGGCGTCCACGACGCGATGAAGCCGGGTGCGTCCGCGGTGTACGTGGTGTCGGACAAGGTCGACGAGGTGTACGCGCGGGTGCAGTCCGCGGGTGCGGAGATCACGGCCGAGCTGACGGACACCGAGTACGGCTCGCACACGTTCAGCCTGCGCGACCCGGAGGGCAACGCCTGGACGATCGGCACCTACCGCGGCGCTTGACCGGACCCGGCCTCGGAGTGCCGCGAATGACTCATTCGGGACCTCCGACGTCCCGAATGAGTCATTCGCGACGCGCCCGCTACTGCACCGGCCGCTCGAAGGTCACCAGCAGCCCTTCGACCCCGCCGGGCCCGACCCGGCCCTTCACCTCGGTGGCCGTGATGGCCTTCAGCTGCCACCCGTCCTCGGCGTGGTCGTTCAGCAGTTTCTCCAGCTTGCCGCCCGACATCTTGCCGCCGAGCAGCTTCTCGCGGACCTCGACGACCTTGTACGCATAACGCTGCATACCTCCGATACTGCCCGGAATGCCCGGCGGCGGCTGTTCATCTCACCGTGTCGGAAGGCTTGCGTTCCGTTTAGCAGTCGAATCTGGCACCCTGGAGCCCGTGTTGCGGCTTGCAGGTGCACGGCTGCTCGATGATCGGGACTATCCGGCGGTCCGTGCCGCGCTGGCCGCCGACCCGGTGGGCAGCTGCATGGTCAGCGCCCGGGTCGAGGCCGCGGGCCTCGACCCGTGGCGGCTCGGTGGCGAGCTCTGGGCCGCCGACAGCCGTCCGGTCCGGGCCGGGCGGCTCCAAGGGCTGTGCTTTTCCGGGCCCAACCTCATCCCCCTGCGCGGCAACGCGCCCGCGTTGCGCTCCTTCGCCGACCGCGCACTGAGAAGGCAGCGCACCTGCTCCTCGCTCGTCGGCCCGGCCGAGCAGGTCCTCGGCCTGTGGGACGAACTCGAAGGCGAGTGGGGCCCGGCTCGCGAGATCCGGGGCGACCAGCCGCTGATGGCGCTGGACAGCACCCCGCTCGTCGCCGCCGATCCGCAGGTCCGGCCCGTCCGGTCGGACGAGCTCGAGCGGTACCTGCCCGCGGCCGTCTCGATGTTCATCGAGGAGGTCGGCGTCGATCCGCGCAGTGGTGACGGCGGCGCCAGCTACCGCGCCCGGGTCACCGAGCTGATCGCGGCCGGCCGCGCGTTCGCCCGCTTCGAGGACGGCGAGGTCGTCTTCAAGGCCGAGATCGGCGCCATGTCGGCCACCGTCGGGCAGATCCAGGGCGTCTGGGTGCACCCCGACCGCCGGGGCGACGGGGTCGGCACCGCCGGGACCGCCGCGGTCGTGAACCGGCTGGTCCGCGGCCTCGGCCGCACCGCCAGCCTCTACGTCAACGCCTTCAACACCCCCGCTCTCGCGGCCTACCGCAAGATCGGGTTCGAGCAGGTCGGCCAGTACGCGACGGTGCTGTTCTAAACGCTGTTCCAAACCTGGTCCAACCACCCTTCCGTGGCGGTGTTGCGAAGCCGCCGCAACGCTCTGACCAGGCATCATCCGGCCATGAGCGCACGTCGACACCGTGCTCTCGCGGTGCTGCTGCTCGTCGCCGCGACCACGGCCGGGTGCTCGGGCGACAGTCCCGAGGACGCCCTCTCCGCCTTCCTGGACGCCGTCGCGTCCGGGGACGTCGCCGCCGCGGCGGCGAACACGGACTCACCCGAAGCCGCCAAAGCCGTCCTGAGCCAGGTCCGCGGCGTGCTCGACCCCGAGGCCCTCGACGTCGACGACGAAGAGGTGAAACAGCCGGACGGCGACGTCGTGACCGCCGGCTACCGGCTCACCTGGCACCTGCCGCACGGCCGCACCTGGTCCTACCGCGCGGACGCCCAGCTGCGGGCGGCCGAGAACGGCTGGCAGGTGCACTGGCAGCCGACGGTGGTGCACCCCCAGCTGGCCGTCGGCCAGACCCTCGGCCTGCTGCCGCAGCTGCCGGAGACGGCCCCGGTCCTCGACCGCGACGGCGTGGCGCTGATGCGCCCGCAGACGGTGATCGGGGTGGTCGTCGACCCGCAGAAGGCCGGCGACGCGAACGCCGTCGCCGGGACGCTGGCCAAGGCGCTGCACCGGTACGAGCCCTCGGTCACCGGCCGGTCCGTGCTGGACGGGATGAGCAAGACCAAGCCCGGCGACGCCTACCCGGTGATCACCCTGCGCGCCGGCGACTACCAGCGCGTCAAGCCGGCGATCTACGACCTGCCCGGCGTCCGCTTCGCCAGCCAGGAGCGGCTGCTGCCGGTGACCCGTGGGTCGGGGCAGCAGGTCCTGCCCGGCATCCGCGCGCTGGTCGAGCAGCAGCTGGCCGGGGCGGCGGGCTGGCGGATCGTCACCCGCGACGTCACCGGCGGCGAGGCCGCCGAGCTCATGGCCGAGCCGCCGCGGCCCGCGCCCGCCGTCACCAGCACGCTCAGCGCGAAGATCCAGGCCGCCGCCGAGAAGGCCCTCGAACCCGAGCCGTACTCCGCCGCGCTGGTCGCGATCCAGCCCTCGAGCGGGGACATCCTCGCCGTGGCGCAGAACGCCGCCGCCGACGAGGAGGGCTCGCTGGCCCTGTCCGGGCGCTACCCGCCGGGTTCGACGTTCAAGATCGTCACGGCGGCGGCCGCGCTGTCGGCGGGGGAGGTGGAGGCGGGCAGCCCGGTCGACTGCCCGGGGACGACGACGATCGAAAACCGCGTCGTGCCGAACGAAGGCCGGTTCGATCTGGGCCGGGTGCCGCTGAAGACGGCGTTCGCGCGGTCCTGCAACACGACCTTCGCCCGGCTCGCCGCCGGTCTCGCCGGCTCGTCGCTCACCGACACCGCCCGCTCCTTCGGCCTCGGCGCCGACTTCGTCGTCCCGGGCCTGACCACGGTCACCGGCGACGTCCCGGCCAGCGACTCCGCCGTTCAGCGGGCGGAGAACGGCTTCGGCCAGGGCCGGGTGCTGACCAGCCCGTTCGGCATGGCGCTGGTCGCGGCCACCGTGCAGGCCGGGAAGGTGCCGTCGCCGTCCATCGTCAAGGGCATGCCGGCGGCCACGAAGAACGTCGGCGACCCGCCGTCGCAGGAGGTCCTCGACGCGCTGCGCGGGATGATGCGGGACGTCGTCACGGTGGGCACCGCGACCGGGCTGCGGGACATCCCCGACGTCGCGGGCAAGACCGGCACCGCCCAGTTCGGCGACGGCTCCCACTCGCACGGGTGGTTCGTCGGCTACCGCGGCGACCTGGCGTTCGCCGTGCTCCTCACCGACGCCGGGTCGTCCAAGCCGGCGGTGCAGGCCGCACACCGGTTCCTGGCGGGGATCGGTTGACCGGACCGTCGTAAGGTGGAGGCATGTCCGTTCGTGCCCCGCTCGTTCCCGGCGTCCAGACGCCGCGCCGTGACGTCCCCAGTTCCATCGCCCGTCCCGAGTACGTGGACAAGCCGGCGCCGAAGCGGGACACCGGCAGCGGCGTGCGCACGCCCGAGGTGATCGAGGCGATGCGGATCGCGAGCCGCATCGCGGCCCAGGCCCTGGAGGAGGGCGGCAAGGCCGTCAAGCCGGGCGCCACCACGGACGACATCGACAAGGTCGTGCACGAGTTCCTCCTCGACCACCACGCCTACCCCTCGACGCTGGGCTACCGCCGCTTCCCGAAGTCGTGCTGCACCTCGCTCAACGAGGTGATCTGCCACGGCATCCCGGACTCGACGGTGATCGAGGACGGCGACATCTGCAACATCGACGTCACCGCCTACATCGGCGGCGTCCACGGCGACACGAACGCGACCTTCCTGGCCGGCGACGTCTCGGAAGAGGCCCGCCTGCTGGTGGAGCGCACCCGCGAGGCGACGATGCGGGCGATCAAGGCGGTCCGGCCGGGGCGCCAGCTGAACGTCATCGGCCGGGTCATCGAGGCCTACGCCAAGCGCTTCGGCTACGGCGTGGTCCGCGACTTCACCGGCCACGGCGTCGGCCCGGCGTTCCACACGCCCCCGACGGTCCTGCACTACGAAGAGCCCTCCGTCGACACGATCATCGAGGAGGGCATGACCTTCACGATCGAGCCGATGATCACCCTGGGCACCATCGACTACGACATCTGGTCCGACGACTGGACCGTCACCACGAAGGACAAGAAGTGGACGGCCCAGTTCGAGCACACCCTCGTGGTGACGGCCGACGGCAGCGAGATCCTCACGCTGCCCTGAGTCAATGGCTGGTGGCCTTCTTGTAGCAGCGCACCGAAAGCGGCACGAAGACCACCAGCAACACCGCGATCCACAGCACCGAGGCCAGGAGCGCGTGCTGCATCGGCCAGACGTCGCGCGGCGGGAGGGCCGCGCTCGTGTTGCCGAACAGCTCCCGCGCCGCCTGCGTGACCGCCGAAACCGGGTTCCAGTCCGCGATCGCGCGCAGCGGGCCGGGCAGCCGTCCGCTGTCGACGAAGGTGTTGGCCAGGAACGTCAGCGGGAAGACGACCACCATCGAGACGTTGTTGAACACCTCGGGCTTGCGCACGGCCAGGCCGAGCGCGCCCATCACCCACGACAGCGCGTAGGAAAACGCCAGCAGCAGGACGATTCCGCCCAGCGCCTCGAGCACGCCGGTGTGGATGCGCCAGCCGACCAGCAGGCCGACCAGGCCCATGATGAGCAGGCTCGCCGTGCTGAGGATGAGATCGGCGGTGGTCCGCCCGATCAGGACGGCGGCCGGTGACATCGGCAGCGAGCGGAACCGGTCGATGATGCCCTTCTGCAGGTCGTCGGTCAGCCCGTAGCCGGTGACGATGCCGCCCATCGCCACCGCGAGCGTGAAGATCCCCGGCAGCATGAACTCGCGGTAGGACAGGCCGGGGATGTCGATGACGCTGCCGAACACGTACCCGAAGAGCAGGACGAACATCACCGGCGTGAACACGAGGGACCCGAGCAGGTCCAGCGACCGGAAGATCTTGATCGAGTTGCGCTTGGCGACCGTCACGCCGTCGGTCACGGCCATCTGCACCGCGTTCATCACACGGCCTCCTTCGCGAGTTCGGCGGGCTCGGCCGGTTCGTGGCCGGTCAGGGTGAGGAAGACGTCGTCGAGGGTGGGGCGGCGGACGCCGACGTCACGGACGTCGACGCCGTCGGCCGCCAGCAGCGCCAGCGCTTCGGTAAGCGCTTTCGCGCCGTGGGACACGGGCACGGTGAGCCGGAAGCCCTCGGCCTGCGGCTCGCCGCTCGACAGGCGGGCCAGCGCCCGCTGCGCGACGGCGACGTCGTCGTGCGTGCCGACGGTCAGCTCGATCCGCTCCCCGCCGACGAGGTCCTTGAGCTCGTCGGCCGTGCCGCGGGCGATCACGCGCCCGTGGTCGACGACGGCGATGCTGTCGGCCAGCCGGTCGGCCTCCTCCAGGTACTGGGTGGTCAGCAGCAGCGTCGTGCCGCCCGCGACCAGCTCGGTGATGACGTCCCACAGCTCGGTGCGGGCCCGCGGGTCGAGCCCGGTGGTGGGCTCGTCGAGGAACAGCACCGGCGGGTTGGCCACGAGCGCGCCGGCCAGGTCGAGGCGGCGCCGCATGCCGCCGGAGTAGCCCCTGACCGGGCGGTCGGCGGCGTCGGCCAGGCTGAACCGGGCGAGCAGCTCCCGGCCGCGGGCCTTGGCCCGCTTGGTGCCCAGGTGGTAGAGCCTGCCGACCATCTCGAGGTTCTCGGCCCCGGTCAGTTCCAGGTCGACGGCGGCGTACTGACCCGAAGCGCCGATGTGCGACCGCAGCTCCTGCGCGTCCTTCACGACGTCGAACCCGGCGACCGTCGCCCGGCCCGCGTCCGGCTTCTGCAGCGTCGTGAGGATCTGGACGGTGGTGGTCTTCCCGGCGCCGTTCGGCCCGAGCACGCCGAGCACCGTGCCTTCCGGTACCGACAAGGTCATCCCGTCGAGCGCGGTGACCTTCCCGTACTTCTTGACCAGTCCCTCGGCCACGATGGCGTCTGCCATGGATCTTCCCCTTCGTGTGTGGAGTCTTCAGGCCCGGCGGATGACGATGTCGCCGGTGTAGGTGTGGGCTTTGACCTCGACGGTCTCGGTGCCGGCGCCGGGTCCGTCGGCGGCGCTGAGCGTGTTGCGCACGGACCCGGTCAGCGAGTTCAGCTCGAGCCACGCGGCGCTGCCCTCGCGGATGCCGACCTCGATCTCCCCGACGGCCGTCTCGAGGACGACCCGGTCCCGCACGACCTCGCCGAGCCGGATGTCGCCGGCGGCGGTCTTGGCGTGCACGCCCGCGTGGGCCAGGTCGACGAGGATGTCGCCGTTGGCCGTGCTGACGCGCAGGTCACCGGTCACTTCGCCGACGCGGGTCTCGCCGTTGGAGTTCTTGAGGACCGCGGTGCCGTCGATCTCGCGGATCCGCAGCTCGCCGGAGCCGGTGCCGAGTTCGGCGTGCCCGGTGGCGCGTTCGACGGTGACGTCGCCGGTCGCCGTGCTCGCCTCGACCCGGGCGGCTTCGTCCAGGTGGATGTCGCCGACGGAGGTCTTGAAGCGGCTGGGACCGACCCGGCCCGTGACGCGGAAGTCGCCCATCGCGGCGGTGCCGCTGACCTGCGAACCGGCGGGCAGCTCGACCGTGACGTGCAGGGCGCCGCCCTTGCCCCAGAGCTTGGTGACGTACTTCGGGCCCTTGACCAGCAGCTCGCCGCCGGCGAACTCGACGCGGGTCTTCGCGACGGCCTTGACGTCCTCGTGGTCGCCCGGGTCGGCCGGGGTGACCTCGACGGTCGTTTCCGTGCCGTCACCGGCGACGATCCGGACGTCCGCGACGCTCACGTCGATCGTGGCCGTGATCGGCTCGGGGGTGGGGAAAACGGGCATGGCTGCGCCCTCCTGGGGTGCTCGGGTGGCGTCTCCGCAGGTCGGAGACGTGAAAGGCAAAGGGGAAAGGGGGTTATTGCACCCAGCCGGTGTACTTCTCGCCGAAGACCGAGCGGCGCTGGGTGGGGCGGCCGCGGTCGGTCCCCAGCGCGCTGCTCGCGGCCCGGACGAGCCAGGCGTTGATGGAGATGCGCTCCCGGCCGGCGGCTTCCTCGACGCGCTGCTTCAGTTGTTCGGGCAGCCGCAGGTTGATCCGGGAGACGGCGCCGTCGTCGGCCTCGGGCGGCGGCGGGGCCTCCGCCGGAGCCGGTTCGGGCGCCGTGGGCAGGGAAACCGCGAACTCCGGTTCGCGGCGGCGAAGGCGTACTTCGACGGAGCCGGGAGCGAGATCGCGCGTGATCTCGTCGGCCGCGGCCGACAGCGCGTCGAGCAGGGTGAGCCGGATGGCGGACTCCAGCGGGGAGGCCAGCCGTTCGGCCAGGGTGACAGCGTCCTCGCCGGCCGCCTCGGCGGCGACCGCGAACTCGCGGCGGAGGCTGTCCACGAAGGGCGTCAGGTCCATGGCACTACTGTGGCACCGCGATGGTGCCACGACAACCCTGAAATGGCACCCTTAGGGGTCATCGTCGATAAATCCTCAGGTCAGGAGCGTTCGATGCGCTCCAGGAGCTCGTCGAGGAACCCGCAAGCTTCGGCGGCAGCGCGGTCCGGGTTCCGGTCGGCGATGGCCCGGGCGAGACCTTCGTGGCCGATCTCCGGCGAGTGGGCCGCGCCCGGCGCGATGCTGGACGTCGTCGCGATGCTGGCCGCGATGACCTCCGTCAGCCCGCGGTAGAGCTCGGTCAGCAGCCGGTTGTGGCCGGCGCCGACGACCGCGCAGTGGAACTCGGCGTCCGTGCGCGCGAAGTCCTGCCAGCGTCCTTCGCGCAGCTCGACCTCACGGCGGCCGAGCAGCGACCACAGCGCGGCGACCTCTTCCTCGGTCCGCTCGACGGCGGCGAGCCGCGCGCCTTCGACCTCCAAGGTGCGCCGGACCTGCAGGACTTCACGCAGCTCCGAGCCGCAGAGCCGCCGGATCGCGCCGGAAACCTCGCTCGTGGCGCGCACGTAGGTGCCGTCGCCCTGCCGGACCTCCAGGAGCCCGGTGTGCGCGAGCGCGCGGACGGCTTCGCGGACGGTGTTGCGCCCGACGCCGAGCTGCTCGACGAGCTCGGCCTCGGTCGGGATGCGTTCGCCGATCGGCCATTCGCCCTGCGTGACCGCGGTCCGCAGCTGGTCGATGACCTGGTCGACGAGGCCTGCTCGGCGCGTGGTGGCCAGAGGCACAGGATTATCCCTTCATCCAATCATCCTACGTATGCCATAGTAGCGGGCATGCACGTCGAACACCGTGAACCCGAACTGGACGGCGTCGCCGAGGTCCGGACGCCCGGCGTGGTCGCCGCCGGGGCGCTGCTCGCGATCGCGGTGGTGCTCACCGCCCTCAACCTGCGCCCGGCCATCACCGGCGTCGGGCCGATGCTCGCCGAAATGCGCTCCGACCTGGGCGCTTCCGTCGTCTGGGCCGGGGTTCTCACGACGTTGCCGACGCTCTGCTTCGCCGGGGCCGGGCTGGCCGCGCCGCTGCTCGCCCGCCGGGCCGGGGTCGGCGCGGCCATCGCGGTCGCGCTGGCCGCCCTCGCCGCCGGGCTGGTGCTGCGCGTGCTCGACGGCCCCGCCGTGGTGCTCGGCGGGACGCTCGTCGCCACCGCCGGGATCGCCCTGATCAACGTGCTCATCCCGGTCGTCATCAAGGACTCCTTCCCGGCTCGGATCGGCCTGCTGACCGGCGTCTACACCGCCGCGCTGCAGGGCGGCGGTGCCCTCGGGTCGGCGGTGACCCCCCGGCTCGGCGACGCCCTCGGCGGCTGGCGCCCGGCGCTGGGCGGCTGGGCCGCGCTGGCCGTCGTCGCGCTGCTGGCCTGGATCCTCGCAGCCCGCGGCACCGGCCGGGCACCGCGGCCCGCCGACGGCGCCGAAGGCGGTCGCTCGCTGCTGCGCAACCGGCTGGCCTGGATCGTCACGGCCTTCTTCGGCCTGCAGGCGTTCTACGCCTACGCGGCGATGGGCTGGTTCCCGCAGGTGCTGATGGACGCGGGCGTCCGGCGCGACGACGCCGGGCTGCTGTTCGGCCTGGTTTCGCTGATCGCCGTGCCGATCAGCCTCGTCGTCGCGCCGATGGCGGCCCGGCAGCGCGGGCAGAGCCGGTGGATCGTCGGGCTGGGCGTGTTCGGCGTCGCCGGGACGGCCGGGCTGATGCTCGCGCCGTCGTGGTCGCCGCTGCTCTGGAGCATCCTCGTCGGGCTCGGGATGAGCACGTTCTCGCTGGCCCTGACCGTGATCGCGCTGCGCGCGCGGACCGGGGCGGACACCGCCCGGCTGTCCGGGATGGCGCAGGGCTTCGGCTACCTGTTCGCCGCGCTGGGCCCGTTCCTCTTCGGCCTGCTGCACGACCTCGCGGGCGGCTGGACCGTGCCGCTGGCCATGCTGCTGGGCCTGCTCGGGGTCCAGCTGACCTTCGGCGCCCTCGCCGGCCGCCACCGCTTCGTCTGAAGCCGTGAATGACGCTGGAGGCGACTCTCAGCCGACGGTCAAGCGGGCTTGCAGGGCGGCGAGTTCGGTGGTGGACAGACCGTTGCCGAGGAGGAAGCCGGGCATCGTCAATGACGTGATCGTCGAGCTCAGCGCCGCTTCGATGGTGGTGTTCCCGGCCGTGAGAAGTTCGGTCACCACGGTGAGCTGGTCACGGAAACCGAGTTCGTCGTAACGCTGCTTCATCCGGTCGTAGGTCAGCAGGTAGTCGGCGATGATCTCGTCCGGCGCCGCTTCGGCCAGCGTGAGCAGAACAAGGGCCAGCAGCCCGGTCCGGTCCTTGCCGCCGACGCAGTGGAACACCACGCACCCGGGTGGGGCGTTGGCGATCGTGCGTACGGCGGAGATCACCGGCTCGGGGTGTTCGGCGAGCATCGCCGGGTAGTGCAGCGGAGAACCCAAGCCGTCGATCTTCGTCCACCGCTCGTGGAACGGTGTGCCGACCGGATCCAGCGGAGTCCACGCGGTGGTGATCCCCGCCGGCCGCGGCGCGTGGTCCGGCTCGCGCTCGTCAGGGTTTCGCAGGTCGACCACAGTGCGTACCCCGTATGCCCAAGCCGCCGCCCAGCCGGCCTCGCTCAAGCGCGCCGGTGCCTCCATCCGGACCACCGCCCGCGGTTTGACCCGGCCCAGGCCGCCCAGGTCGCGAACGTTGACACACCTGTCCCAAGAAAGCTCTCTGCCACCGGTCACAGTCGCAGGACGCATCAGCCCCGCCCCGGGTTGGCGCACCGATCGGCGTGCGGTGGGGGAACCGTCCCCCGCGGCTCAGTCCAGGGGCAGGTTGAGCAGCGCGTTCTCGATCAGCTCCGGCATCGCCGGGTGGATCCAGTACTGGCCGCGCGCCATGCTCCGCGCGTCGAGGCCGAAGCTCATCGCCTGGATGAGCGGCTGGATCACCGACGACGCCTGCGGGCCGATGATGTGCGCGCCGAGCAGCTGCCCGGTCGCCGGGTCGGCCAGCAGTTTCGCGAAGCCCGTGGTGTCCTCCATCGCCCAGCCGTAGGCGATCCCGGCGTAGTCCTGCTTGGAGACCACATAGGACACCCCGAGGTCGCGGGCCTTCTGCTCGGTGAGGCCGACCGAGGCCACCTGCGGGTGGGTGAAGACGGCGTGCGGCACGAAGCGGTGGTCGGCGGTGATCCGCTCGTCCGGGTGCAGGAGGTTGTGCTGCACCACGCGGGCTTCGTGGTTCGCGACGTGCTTGAGCTCGTGCGGCGACGAGAGGTCGCCGAGCGCGTAGATGCCCTCGACCGCGGTCTGCTGGTAGGCGTCGACCACGACGTGCCCACTGTCCATTGTGGTCACTCCGGTCGCGGCGACGTCGAGGAGGTCGGAGTTCGGCTTCCGGCCGGTGGCGATCAGCAGCACGTCGCCCTCGACGGTCTCGGCGCCCTGCGGTCCTTCGAGGTCCAGCGCGATGCCGTTCTCGGTCTTGCGCGCCCGCACGGTCTTGCGGTCGAGGCGGACGTCGAACCGCTCGGCGGCCAGTTCGGTGAAGCGCGCGCTGACGTCCTCGTCCTCCGAGCGCAGCAGCCGTCCGGAGCGGTTGACCAGCGTGACCTGGACGCCGAAGGAGGCGAAGACGTGCGCGAACTCGGCCGCGATGTACCCGCCGCCCAGGATGACGATCCGCTGGGGCAGCTCGTCGAGCCGCATCACGGTGTCGGAGGTGTGGTAGTCGATGCCGTCCAGGCCCGGGATGTCCGGGATGACCGGGCGGCCGCCCGCGGCGAGCACGAACTCGTCGGCGGTCAGCACCTCGTCGGGGCGTCCGTCGGCGAAGCTGACCCGCAGTTCCTTGTGCCCGGTGAAGCGGCCCGTGCCCTCGTAGACGTCGACGTTCGCGTTGTCCTCGTGGCTGCGGCGGTACTCCGCGCCGCCCGCGGCGATCGGGTCGATCCGGCCGAAGACGCGGTCGCGGATGTCGCGCCAGCGCACGCCCTTCAGTTCTTCGTCGACGCCGTATTTGGCACTGTGCGAAGGCGTGTACGCGACGTCGGCGGCGTACACGAACATCTTCGTCGGGATGCAGCCCACGTTGAGGCAGGTGCCGCCGAAGGTGCCCCTCTCCACGATCGCCGTCTTCTTGCCGGCGAAGTCCGGGCCGAGGATGGAGTTCCCCGATCCCGTCCCGACGATCACCAGGTCGTAGTGGGGCACTGCATCCTCCGCGGGTCCGGGTCCGGTCGTTTCACCCTAGCCAACCTCGCCGCGGAGGCAGGTGTTCCCCGCTGTGCTTCACGTCGTATTACGTGGTCAGTGGCCGGTGGCGGTGAAGTGCATCCGGTCGGTCGGGCTGTGCCAGTTCCCGCCCCAGCTCCACCCGATCGCCGCGAACGCGCGCACGGTCGCGTCGCCGGCCAGGACCATGCCGGGCCGGTTGCGCGAGCGGTCGACGTACGCCGACGCGAGTTCGGGCAGCACGAGATCGCCCTGGGTGTAGGGGTTGCAGAACGGGTTGACGTCCACGGCGAGCCCGGAGGCGTGCGCCGACCACGTCGTCTGCCCGCGGGCCGGGCGGCAGACGAACGCGCTGGTCGAGTTGCCGTCCCCGGTCGGCGGCGCGGTGAGCTCGGCCGGGCCGGTCACGCGCATTTCTTCGAGCGGGAAGCGCGCGGCGAACAGCTGCCCGAAGACCTTGGTGATGCCCGCCGCGCCGGTGGCGTTCACCAGCATTTCGCCGGTGTGCGCGCGCCCGTCGAAGCCCCAGAAGGACATCGTCAGGTAACGCAGGTCGGCCGCCTTGACGGGGCAGCCGGGTTGCCAGGTGCTGCGCGCGAGGACGTCCGCGGGCACGGCGCTGATCGTCGACGCGTACGCGGTGCCTGCGGGTGGGGGCAGCACGTCTTTTGTCGGAAGTGCCCGATTCACCAGTTCGGGTGGCGTCGGCTCGACCTCGCCGAAGCCGTCGGAACGGCGGGGGAGCGGCCGCGCACCCACCTGCCAGCCGGCGGCGGGTGCGCTCGACGCCGTCGCCGGCCGGGCCGCGGTGCTGGGCGCGTTCGACGTCGACGTCGTCGGCGCAGGTACCGGCGGTGGCACCGGCGGCGCTTCCGGCGAGCACCCGCTCACGGCGAGGGCCAGTGCCGCCCCCGCCGCTGCTTTCCGCCACATCCGGCCAGCTTGGCAGAAGCGGTCCCCGGGCGGAGACCACCCGTTCCAGTGACACCGTTTTGGGCCCCCTCGGCTTAGGGTATTGAGCGAACGTCGTTCACGCACCGGAGTCGTCCGGGTGCCGACTGCTCAGCTCCGTGCTGCGCCGAAAAGTGCTGCTTCGAAAAAGTGCTGCGTCGAAAAGGGGAAGACCCATGTCCGTGAAGTCCCGCCGATCCCTGCTGTTCGTGAGCGGCGCGCTCCTCGCGGTCGCCGCGGTCGCCGTCCCGGTCGTGGTGGGCACGGCGGCGGCGGACCCGGGTGCCGCCGGGTCCGGCAACCAGGCGCGGATCGTCGGCGGCAACCAGGCTTCCCTGGCCGACCACCCGTACGCGGTGTACCTGACCGACGCGGGCGGCAACCAGTTCTGCGGCGCGGTGATCGTCAGCTCCACCTCGGTCGCGACGGCGGCGCACTGCGCCAAGGCGGTGGCGAAGCAGGACATCCGCGTGGTGGCCGGCCGCGAGGACAAGCGCACGAGCGACGGCCAGGTCCTGGGCGTCTCCAAGGTCTGGGTCAGCCAGGGCTACACCGACCCGACGCAGGGGGCCGACGTCGCGGTGCTGACCGTGCGCGGCCAGTTCGACTACCGGCCGGCGAAGCTGCCCGGCAGCGGCGACACGGGGCTGTACGCCAAGGACACCCAGGCGACCGTGCTCGGCTGGGGCCGCATCGCCGACGGCGGCGCCCGCTCCGACTACCTGCGCGGTGCCGAGGTCCCGGTGGTCTCGGACAGCGAATGCCACACCGACTACAGCGTCTACGACCAGCGGACCATGGTGTGCGCGGGCTACCCCGAGGGCGGCGTCGACGCCTGCCAGGGCGACTCCGGCGGCCCGCTCGTGGTCGGCGACACGCTGATCGGCATCGTCTCGTTCGGCGACGGCTGCGCGAAGGCGGGCAAGCCGGGCGTCTACACGCGCGTCTCCACCTACGCCAAGGATATCGAAGCCCAGGCCAAGCCCCGCCTCCTCGGCTGAGCGTGCTAAGCAGGGGGTATGCCGACCCTGCACGACGCGACCGGTCCCGAGCTGACCGCCGCCCAGCTGCACGACATCCTCCGCCTGCGCGTCGACGTGTTCGTCGTGGAGCAGAAGGCCGCGTACCCGGAGCTCGACGGCCGTGACCTGCGCCCGGACACCCGTCACCTGTGGTTCGAGGACGACGGTGCGGTCCTGGCGTACCTGCGGGTCCTGCTCGACCCGGGCGGCATCCGCCGCATCGGCCGCGTGGTGACGGCGGCCCCCGCCCGCGGCGCCGGCCTGGCCGCCCGCCTGATGGACGCGGCCCTCACCACCCCGGGCGAGTACGTCCTCGACGCCCAGACGTACGTCCAAGGCTTCTACGCCCGCTACGGCTTCGTCCCCGAAGGCCCGGAGTACACCGACGACGACGGAATCCCCCACATCAAAATGCGCCGCCGCCCCTGAAGCCCGCGCAATCACGCGAGATGCCCCCTCAATCACGCGAGATGCCCGCAGAGTCACGCGAGATGCCCGCAGAGGCACGGCTCAGGCGAGCGCACCCGGCGGCGCCGTCGCGGTGATGACCTTCACCGCACGGTCCACATCGGACTCCGTGAGGTCGGCCCGCGCGGTCAGCCGCAGCCGCGAGATCCCGTCCGGCACCGACGGCGGCCGGAAGCACCCGACGCGGATGCCCTGTTCCGCGCACGCCGCGGCCCACGCCACCGCCGTCTCCGCGGACGGCGCCTGAACCGAGATCACGGCGGCGTCCGGCACGCTCGCCTTCAACCCGGCCGCCTTCAACGACATCGCCAGGTTGCCCGCGTTCTCGAGGACCTTCCCCGCCAAGCCCGGCTCTTCCTTCAACGCGTGCAACGCCGCCAGCGCGGCCGCGGCGCTCGCGGGCGCCAGCGCGGTGTCGAAGATGAAGCTGCGCGCGGTATCGACGAGGTGTTTGATCACCCGGCGCGGCCCGACCACCGCACCACCCTGGGCGCCGAGGGACTTCGACAGCGTCAACGTCGTGACGACGTCAGGCGCGCCCGACAGCCCGGCCGCGTGGACCGCGCCGCGGCCGCCTTCGCCCAGGACGCCGAAGCCGTGCGCGTCGTCCACCAGCAGGGCCGCGCTGTGCGAACGGCAGATTCCGGCCAGCTCTTCGAGCGGGGCGAGGTCGCCGTCGACCGAGAACACCGAGTCCGTCACCACCAGCGCCCGCGGCTTGCGGCGGGTCGCCAGCGCGTGCTTGATCGCCGACGGCGTCGCGTGCGCAACCGCGGCGACGTCGGCCCGCGACAGCCGGCAGCCCTCGATCAGGGACGCGTGGATGTACTTGTCGGTGACGATCGCGGACTCGGCCCCGGACAGCGTCGTCACCGCGCCGAGGTTCGCGGCGAAGCCGGAGGAGAACACGAGCGCCGCCTGCGCGCCGCAGAACCGGGCGAGCTCCAGCTCCAGCTCGGTGTGCAGCTCGGTCGATCCGGTGACCAGCCGGGACCCGGTCGACCCGGCACCCCAGCGCAGCGCGGCGGCCGCGGCGGCTCCGGCGACGCGCTTGTCGCGGGCCAGCCCGAGGTAGTCGTTGCCCGCCAGGTCCAGCTCATCGGCCTTGGCGGGACGCGGTCGCAGCTGCCGCACCAGGCCCGCGCTCGCCCGCTTCTCCGCTTCGACGTCGAGCCAGTCGAAAACCTCTTCGGGCGGGAGCGTCGGCGGCGTAGTCACGTCCCGCAGTCTCCCATCCGAAGCTCGAAGCTCCGCCAAGCGGGCCTGGAAACGCCGGAAGCCCCGGACCGCGAGGTCCGGGGCTTCCGAATGATGCGAAAGAGACGATCAGCTGTCGTAGCCGCGACGCGGGCCACGGCTCGGACGGCCGTAGCCACCGCCGTTGCCCGTGCGGGGCTGACGGCTGCGGCCGCCGAAGCCGCCGGGGCGGCCGCCTTCGCGCGAACCCTGGTAACCGCCACGGTCGCCACCGCGGTCACGGTCGCCGCCGTAGCTGCTGCCGCCGCGCTCGCCGCCCTGGCTGCTGCTGCTGCTGCCGCCGCGGTAACCACCGCGGCTCGAGCCGCCGAAGCCGCGGTCGCCGCGGAAACCGCCACCGCCGCCACGACGCGGGCTCTCGCGCCGACGCTCGATGACCGGCTCGCCGCTGGGCTCGCGGGCACCGGTGATGCGAGTCAGTGCTTCGTCGCCCGGGCGGACCATCGTGGACTCGGCGCGGACGCCGGCCCGGTCGGTCATCCGCTTGACCATGCGACGCTGGTCGTTGGTGACCACCGTGACGACGACCCCGGACGCCCCGGCGCGCGCTGTGCGGCCCGCGCGGTGCAGGTAGTCCTTGTGGTCGGCCGCCGGGTCGACGTGCAGCACCAGCGAGATGTCGTCGACGTGGATGCCGCGCGCGGCGACGTCCGTGGCGACCAGCACCGGGGTGTGGCCTTCCTTGAAGTCGGCGAGCACGCGGTTGCGCTGCCCCTGCGTCTTGCCGCCGTGCAGCGCCGCCGCGTTGACGCCCTGCTCGCGCAGGCGCTCGGCGAGGCGGTCGACGTGGTGCTTGGTGCGGACGAACATGATCGTGCGGCCGTCGCGGGCGCCGATCTGGGTGATGACGTCCTGCTTGTCCTGGTGCGAGACCTGGAGCACGTGGTGGTCCATGGTCGTCACGCTGGCGGTCGACGGCGCGACCGAGTGCGTGACCGGGTCGCTCAGGTACTGCCGGACCAGGCGGTTGACGTCACCGTCGAGGGTCGCGGAGAACAGCAGCCGCTGGCCCCCCGGCGGGGTGAGGTCCATGATCTCGCGGACCTGCGGCATGAAGCCCATGTCCGCCATCTGGTCGGCCTCGTCGAGGGCGATGAAGTTGCAGTCGCCCAGGTGCGCGGTGCCCTGCCGGACGTGGTCCGACAGCCGGCCCGGGGTGGCGATGAGCAGGTCGACGCCGCGGGACAGCGCGTCCGCCTGGCGGGCGAAGGCCATCCCGCCGACGGCGGTGCGGCACCACAGGTTGAGCGACCTGGCCAGCGGGGTGAGCGAGTCGGCGACCTGCATGGCCAGCTCGCGGGTGGGAACGAGGATCAGCGCGCGGGGGCGCTTCGGCCGGGCCTTGCCGTCGGCGAGCCGGGCCAGCATGGCCAGGCCGAAGGCGAGGGTCTTGCCGGAGCCGGTCTGGGCGCGGCCCAGCACGTCGCGGCCGGCCAGCGCGTCGGGGATGGTCGCCGACTGGATCGGGAAGGGGCTGTTGATGCCCGCCTCGCTGAGCGCGCGGAGCAGCGGCTCCGGCAGGCCCAGCTCGGCGAAAGTCTTGGTGGCCACGAGCTCGACCGCGTCGTCGCGCAGCATGTCGCCGCCGGCCGGGCGGGTGCGCGGCTTGCGGTCGGGACGGCCCGCGTGCGCGGACGTCGAGGAAGGGCCGGAGTTGAACGTGACGGTCACAAATGCCTCTCGGACGTGGTTCGTCGCAAGGGAGGCCCGGGCAGCCCGCGCGCAGGCAGGGCAAGATGGTGTGCGATGGGCGTTCACAGGGACGGACCCGGCACACCGTGTCATCGCTTGCCGACACTGCGCGCCGCTTGGGTTACGGATCACCGCGAGCCATTCGGTGGCTCTGGAGGCGACGGACACCAACTCATCCACGCCGCCGGTTGCGGTCTGTACTTACTGTACCCGAACCGGAGCCAGGACTACTCATCGAGGTCACCGGTTGTGGGCGGTGTCGCAGTCGTGGTCCAGGCCACAGCCGCGACGCCGCCCACGATTTACTCCAGTCCGGCGGCGGAAACGAGCTCCACCAGCAGTTCTCCGGTCCTCGTCACGTCCTCGCCGAGACCCCGGCCGTGGAACCACCCGGCCAGGTTGCGCACGTCCCGCGCCAGGAATTCGACGCCGCCGGGGTTGGCCACGACGTCGACGACCTGAGGCAGGTCGATCACCATCACCCGGCCCCGGTGCACGAGCACGTTGTACGCCGAGAGGTCGCCGTGCGCGAGCCCCTCGGAGGCGAGCAGCTCGAGCGCGGCGGTGGCCTGGAACCACAGGTCCTTCAGCTCGTCCGGGTCCGGGCGGACCTGGGCCAGCCGGGGCGCGGCGGTGCCGTCTTCCTCGCCGAGGAACTCGAGCAGCAGTTCCGTGCCCTCGCGCTGCACCGGGTAGGGCACCGGCGCGCCGAGCGTCCACAGGCGACTCAACGCGGCGAACTCCGCGACCGCCCACTGTTCGGCGATGAGGTTGCGGCCGAACGCGCTGCGCTGCGCCATCGCCCGCATCTCGCGGGAGCGGCGCATCCGCCGCCCTTCGAGGTAGCCGGCGTCGCGGTGGAACAGCTTGTGTTCGTCGCTGCGGTAGCGCTTCGCCGCGAGCAGCGTGCCCGGTGTGCCGGGCAGCCCGCGCCGCAGGAGGTGGACGTCGGCCTCCTTGCCGGTCTTGAGGACGCCGAGGTCGGTGTCGACCGCGGCGAGCTCGGTGACGACCCAGTCCGGCCGGGGTGACGGACCGTGTTCGGCGTCGTCCCAGGTGGACCAGCGGTCGGCCCCGTCGGGCAGCTGGTTTTCGGTGTAGGCGTCGTCGCGCAGTTTCGCGAGCCGGACGCGTTCGGCTTCGGTCAGCCGGCCGCTGCGGGTGGGTTCGGGTTCGTCGAACCGCCCGCGGCGCCGCGAACGCGCCTGGCGGCGGGTCGGCTGGTCGTCGAACAGGTCGAAGTCTTCGAAGTCGTGCTGGCGCACTGGTGGGGTTCTCCTTGTTCAGGGCTGCCCCACCGGGCGCGTGATCAGCCTCGGGGGGCGGGTGGGTGAGGGCGCGGAAGGGCCCGGACAGTCATCACGACAGGCACCTCCCGTTCTCATCCACCGGCTCCCTGCCGGCCGCGCTCAGCTTGGCGGACCGGTCACGCTCCGCGCAACCGAATAGCGCGAAAGGGCCACTCGTGACGTTTCCTTGAAATCGGCCCGGTGCCGTGGTCACGATGAAAGGGCAGGCCGAACCAGGAAGGGCGGCAGATGGACAGCTACGACGTGGTGATCGTCGGCGGCGGGCACAACGGCCTGGTGGCGGCCGCGTACCTGGCGCGGGCGGGCCGGTCGGTGCTCGTGCTCGAACGGCGGGGTGAGACCGGTGGCGCCGCCGTATCGTTCCGCGCGTTCGAGGGCGTGGACGTCCGGCTTTCGCGCTACTCGTACCTGGTCAGCCTGCTGCCGAAGAAGATCGTGGCCGACCTCGGCCTCGACGTGGAGCTGCGACGGCGCCGGATGTCGTCCTACACCCCGTCGGGCGGCTCCGGTCTCCTTGTCGACAACGACGACGCCGTCCGGACGGCGTCGTCGTTCCGGGCGGTCACCGGGTCCACATCGGACTTCTCGGCCTGGCGGCGGTTCTACGAGCTGACCGGGCGCGTCGCCGGGCGCGCGTTCGGGACGCTCACCGAGCCACTGCTGTCCGAAGTGGACTTCCGCGAACGCCTCGGCGACGCCGAGGCGTGGTCCTTGCTGTTCGAACGGCCGATCGGCGAAGCGCTCACATCGTGGTTCGTCGACGACACGGTGCGCGGCGTGGTGCTCACCGACGCGCTGATCGGCACGTTCGCCCCGGCGGACGGCGAGGACCTGCGGCAGAACCGGTGCCTGCTCTACCACGTGATCGGCAACGGCACCGGCGACTGGGACGTCCCGGTCGGCGGCATGGGCGCGGTCACCCGTTCGCTCGCGGCGGCTGCCGCCGCGGCGGGCGCGCGCCTGATGACCGGTGCGGAGGTGCTCTCGGTCGACCCGGACGGCGAGGTGCGTTACCGGCGTGAAGACGCCGAACTCGTCGTCCGGGCCGGGCACGTCCTGGCGAACGTCGCGCCGGCGACGCTCGCGCGGCTGCTGGGCGAGGAACCGGCGGAACGCCCGGAAGGCGCGCAGCTGAAGGTGAACATGGTGTTGACGCGGCTGCCGAGGCTGCGTGACCCCGGCGTCGATCCGGCCGACGCGTTCGGTGGCACCTTCCACGTCAACGAGACCTTCACGCAGCTGGAGGCGGCGTACCGCGAGGCGGCGGCGGGCAGGATCCCCACGCTGCCGCCCTGCGAAATCTATTGCCACTCGTTGACGGATCCGTCGATCCTCGGCCCGGCCGAACGCTCGGCCGGCACGCACACCCTCACCCTGTTCGGCCTGCACATGCCGGCCCGCCTCTTCGAGGGGCGCAACGAAGAAGCACGCGAAGCGGCGTTGCGCGCGACGCTGGCTTCGCTGAACAGCGTGCTGGCCGAGCCGATCGAGGACTGCCTGCTGACCGCGCCGGACGGCAGGCCCTGTGTGGAAGCGAAAACCCCGTTGGACCTGGAAGCCGAGCTGGGCCTTCCGGCGGGGCACATCTTCCACCGGGACCTGTCGTGGCCGTACGCGGAGGATCCGGCCCAGGCGGGCAGCTGGGGCGTCGAGACCGCCCACGAACGCATCCTGTTGTGTGGCGCGGGTGCCGCGAGAGGAGGTGGTGTCAGCGGCATCCCCGGCCACAACGCGGCGATGGCGGTGCTCGGCGCCCGGGTGCCTGACCGGAATCGGTGATCCTGAATTGCCCGCGCTCCATATCCGGTGAAAAAGACACTGTTTCCGCCGAATCGGCGCTGCCCCATGCAGGTGCATCGCGCGGAGCGGCGTTGACACCCGGATCCACCGGTGCTCCCATGAAAAGGCCGGCGGCGGTGGGGCGCGGGAGGGGTCATGATGGACGAACACGCGGCATTCACGGATTTCCCGCTCGAGGTCAGAAGGCGCGCGGCGAGCTACCTCGGCGTGACCGCCCGGACCGGAATTCCCGAATCGTCACGGATCGGGTCCGAGGGTACCGAGAGTTCCGAAAGCACCGAGGGTTCCGAAGGAAAGGAAGGCACCGAAGGGAGCGAGAGCACCGAGCGTTCCGAGATGACGGAAACCAGCGAGAACACCGAGACCAGCGAATCCGCGGAGCGGTATGCCGGCCGGTTCCGCTGAAGGTGACGGCGGCACCGTCGTGCCCGGCGAACCGTTCATCCCGGCCGAAGCACGGCCCCCGGTGGCCGACGAATTGGCGAGAACCGCCTGGCAGGTCGCGGCGGCCCTCGAGGTCTGGGAAACCAGCGGGCGATGACGCTCCTGGTCATAGCCCCGGACACGGACGAGACGGCGGCGCGGTTCGCCGGTTTCGCAACCGGGCAAGGGATTCCGGCGGTCGTCGCGCACGGGTTCGGCCGGGTCGGCGTCTCGGTGCGGGCGACCCGGGAGCGGGTCTGCCGTGCGCGGCTGACGGTCGACGGCGCCGAGGTCAGCGGGATCCTCAACCGCGGGACCGGCGGCTGGGGTGACGAGCCGGACCCGGATCGCGCGTTCGCCGCGGCCGAGACCTACGCGGCGTTGTGGTCGGCGGTGGCGTTGTGGCCGGGGCCAGTGGTCAACCGGCCGTCGGAACACGGCTTCCTGGCACGCCTGGACCCGCTGGAACTCGCCGGCGCCGGGGTCGTCGAGCCGCCGCGCACGGTGATCCTCAACGACGGCTCGGCGCCAGGACGGGAGGTGTACCGCATTCCCGAGTGGACAGTGATGGATCCCGACGCGCCGCGCAGCCGGTTCGACGTCGTCCAGATCGCCGACCCCGGCCGCGCGCGCCGGTTCCTCGTCGCCGGAGCCGAGGTCTTCGAGGTGGGCGGCGCCGGAGGACGGCTCGCCCGGGAGACGGCGGAGCGGGTGGCTCCGATCGTCGGCTGGCTCCGCGGGCGGGGCACGGTGTTCGCCGACTTCCGGGCGGAACTCGGAGCCGCTGGTCCGCGGCTGGCCGACGTCTCGTGCTGGCCGGGGCACGAGCTGTTCCCGGACCTCGAGGACCAGGTCTACGCGGCGCTGCTGGCCGGGCTCACCCCGTGATCCTCTGCCTCGGTGTCGCGGCCGACCCGACGTTCACGGCCGGGCTGCGGGCCCTGCGCCGGGCCGGGATCGCGTTCCGGCCGGTCGACCTGCCCTCGCTGGCGATGCGCGGCAGCATCCGGATTTCCCTGGAGTGCCCGGCCGAAACCGTGTTGTCGCTGGACGGCGAGAGCCACCGGGCCGGGGACTACGCCGCCGTCTGGTGCCGGCTGGTGGCGGTCGCCTCCGCCGCGCCCACCGCCGAACTGGCGGCGGCCTCGGCGGGCCAGACCGAGGCGCTGGCGCGGATCCTCGAATTCGTGCCCGGCAAGGTGATGAACCCGCCGCTGCGCGAAGCATCGGGATTCACCAAGCTGCTGCATTCGGTGGCCCTCGGCGAAGTCGGCGGTTGGCGGGTTCCGGAAACCTGCCTCACCTCGGACCCGCAGGAGGCACGGGACTTCGTCCGCGGCTGCCGCGCCGGCGCGATCTTCAAGGGCGCCAGCGCGACGAAGACGTGGGCGACGGTCTTCGAACCGCACCACGAGTCCCGGCTGCCGCGGCTCGTCCACCTGCCGGTGCTGTTCCAGGAGCGGATCGTCGGGCCGGACGTGCGGGTCCACGTCGTGGGCGGCCGGTCGTTCGGCGAGCTGATCGACTCGCCGGTGCTCGACTACCGGACCGTCCGCGGGACCAATGACTACCGCCCGCTGATCCCACCCCCGGAGATCACCGAAGGCTGTGCGCGGCTGACCGGGCACTGCGGCGTCCCGTTGCTGGGTGTCGACTTCAAGATCGACCGTGCCACCGGCGAGTGGTTCTTCCTGGAGGCCAACTCGATGCCGTGCTTCGAGGGCTACGACGAGCGAGCCGGCGGCGCCATCTCGCGGGCGATCGTCGAGTGGCTCGTCACGCCGTGACGTCGTATTCCGCGCAGAGGCAGCCGATGCCCGGCTCGATCCACTCCCGGCCCGCCCACTCCGGACGGCGCTCGACGAGCACCGCCCGGACCTCCGCGACGAGCTGTTCGGAGTCCATCGCCGAGTCCCGGCGCCGCCAGGTCTCGTCACGCAGCTCGCGCAAGTAGTCGCGGACGTCGATGAGCACCGGCAGCCCGCCGATGTCACCGTGCCCGGGGACGACCACTCGAGGCCCCGCCGACACCAGCCGGTCCAGGACGGCGAGCCAGCCGACGCCCGAGACGTCCGTGTCGTGCGGCGGGAACCACGGGAAGATGGCGAACTGCCCGGTCTCGGCCAGGTCGCCGGTGAACAGGACGCCGGCGTCCGGGACCTCGACGACCTGGTCACCGGCGGTGTGGCCCCGGCCGGTGGGGCGCAGCCGGACGGTCCGGCCGCCGAGGTCGAGATCCCGGGAGCCGTCGTAGACCTCGTCGGGCGCAGGCACGTGGACGCCGTCGAGGCGGCGGGCGATGGTCTCGCCCAGGCCGCGGAACATCGCCAGGTAGCCCGCGCCCCTGGTGGCGAGGTCCTCGGCCTGGCCGCGGTTGACCAGGTAGGTGGCCTCGCCGGCGAAGACCTGCGCGCCGAACGCGTGCTCGGGGTGGAAGTGCGTCGTGGTCAGGTACAGGCGTCGGCCCTTCGCCACTTCGCGCGCGAAGGCGAGCACCTGCGCCGCGTTGGCCGTGCCGATGCCCGTGTCGACGACCAGGACGGCCTCGGTGCCGCCGACGACACCGATGTTGGGCACCAGGTCGACGTGGTCGTTCGGGATCACCAGCAGGTCGGGGGCGATCTCGCGGGCGCCGGAGACGCGCACGGCGGGATCGGTCAGCTCGGTCATGCCCCGATTCCACCGCCGCCCGGGCACCGGCGTCCAAGACCGGTTCGGTGGGGCCGATACCGGGCGAATATCGTCGCCGGTCATGGAGCTGCGCACGCTGCGGTACTTCGTCGCGGTGGCCGAACAGCTGCTATTCTTCTAGACTGCAGAGCGACCGACCTCACGTGAACGTGAGAATCGCTTATTTTAGACGTCTGATTATTTAGTCGCAGTAGGCGTCACTTGGACAAGCGATTTAATCGTCCCAGTTGCCGGGGGAACCAGAGTAGCGTGCGGGGGCTGGGATTTATCGATTAAATAAAAAACGACCCCGATTGCAACTATGATAACGAGGACGCTCCCTGCCAGCAAGCCATACCGTCTTGAGCTATTCACTTCTCAGCCTTGTCCGAGTCGATATAGTGGGGGTGAGTCATTGTCACGACTCACCCCCACTATATCACAGTTCAGGCTATCCGACTGCTTAGGTGCGACTGGCTTCAGATGTGAAGACGTCGAGGCCAAAGCGGTCCTCTGCGACTATTACGCCTCCTACCTGAGCCCCAGCGGAAAGGGATCCAGTCAGAATAGGGCCGCCACTGTCGCCGGACTGCACGATCGAGCCGCCATCACCAGATGTTGCGCGGTCAATGCCGCAGACTAGGTCTGCTGCGTCGGTGTCTATGCAAATATCTACGGCATTGACCGTCGCACCGCGACACACGTACCCTGTGAATGACCCGTTTGTGCAAACGCTCTGACCGACCACAAACTTGATCGAATCGCTAGTCTGGGTTGTGGCGACGTATTCTTCGAGATTAACGACATCGGAGGTGTACTGCTGGTCGGAAAGCGGGACGGATGCCTTAATATTCGCGAAATCAGGGTTGCCATTTCCGTCAATACTCAAGCTGACAGTGCCGAGAATGTCAGTGTAGTAGGCGGTACTGGCAGCTTGGTCGTAGTATCCCTGATAAAATGTGGCGCCTGTCGGTCCACAATGCCCCGCGGTGACCACTTCGGTCAACGACTTCCGGTGCATCGCGGTAGTGCACTGATAAATTTTGTTACCGTTGGGGTCAAGCGTGAAAATGCGAACCGCGGAGTTGTACGCCGCGAAATCGAGAAGTCGACTCGGAGATTTTGCCTGATCAAGCATTGCAATCGAGCTTTTACTCACTTTCTGAAGTTTTATCGGCTTCTCCGAGGTCGTCACTTTCCTTGCCGTTATCGGCCGACTACCGGAAATAACCCTAACAAGTCCCGATCCGTAGCGATCGCGTAATGCCAGAACGTCTTTGTCGGATGGATTGGCGACCTCGATTACGACCTGATTGGTATCTTCGTCAATGTGCCAGGCAGTTACTCGACCGTCAGCGATATTCTTGTTCTTGACGTCGGCTGCCACTTGCGACATGACAGATTTGAGAATGTTTCGGCTCGTGCTTTGCTTTGTGACCTCCACTCGAATCGAGGAGTCCGCGACCGAACTCGTCCTATTTACAGTGTTACCGTGAAAAAGTTGATTTAGGTTCCTGGTGGCGGCGTCAATGTCAACTGCACCGAGAATGTAAGTATGTCTCACTGCGTCGAAACGTAGACTTGAATACAAGGTCGAGTTTCCGTAAGCCGTGCTTACTAATGCCTGCAATTCGTTTGCGGGAATATCAACGAGATTCGAGCTTGCAACTGTCGTTGCTGAAGCCAACGAAGCCCCGGAGACTAAAGAACAAAAGGTCGCAAGGAGAAGTGAAGTAATCCTCTTGTTGCGCTTACGCATTACACCCCTCGTATTAATTTGGCACGCGCCGTTGAGATATAACGACAGATAAGCTTATTTGCTAACCCTAACTGTTGACATCTGCCATGTGGGTGATCTATTCACATAGTGTATCTATAGTAGGGGTAAAAATTGCTTTACGATCCGCTAATTGATCTAAAGTGCTACGTCGTTCGGCGCAGTGGTCATACACTCATGCCGCGTTGATACACCTGCGCTCACGTGGGCTGCCAGAGTTGAGCCGCCCGACGCTGTAGACACAGCATCGGGCGGCTCCTTCTACGTCCGGGCCTGGAACAGGGCGGTTCGTGGCGGCGCACGGCAGGATGGACGGGACGGGAGTACCTGCCCGTTGTGGTGATCGTTTTTGCCAGCGCGGGGAGACCCACATCGGGGTCTGGAGTGACAAAGTGGATAACCGCAGGTCAGCGCTTGATCTAGAGCGCATCAGAAGATTCGTGGTTGTCGCCGAGGAACTCCACTTCGGCCGGGCCGCGGCGCGGCTGCACATGAGCCAGCCGCCGCTGAGCCGGGCGATCAAGCAGCTGGAAACCGACGTCGGCGCCGTCCTGCTGGTGCGGTCCGCCGCGGGCGTCACGCTCACCTCGGCGGGGTCGGCGCTCCTGGCCGAGGCGCGGTCGCTGCTCGACCAGGCCGACCAGGCTCGCGTGCGCGTCGCCGCGGCGGCGGGCGCGCCGAGCCTCACCGTCGGCATCCTCGGCGACGGCGCCGACCCGGCGGCGACCCGGCTCGCCGACGCCTACCGGCGGCAGCACCCGGACGTCGAGGTCCGCGTCCGCGACGCCGACCTCACCGATCCGACGTGCGGGCTGCGCGCCGGAGTGGTCGACGTCGCGCTGACCCGCGGGCCCTTCGACGAGACCGGCCTGGCGGTGCACGAACTGCGCGCCGACCCGGTGGGCGCCGTGCTGCGGGCGGACGACCCGCTGGCCGGGCGTGCCCACGTCACGCTCGCCGACCTGGCCGGACGGCGCTGGTTCCGGTTCCCCGACGGCACGGACCCGGTCTGGCAGGCGTACTGGCACGGCCGCGAACACCGCGAAGGGCCGGTCGTGCGGGCGGTCCAGGAGTGCCTGCAGGCCGTGCTCTGGAACGGCACCGTCGGGCTGATGCCCCTCGGGCACCGGCCGCCGGGCGAACTGGTCGTGGTGCCGCTCACCGACATGGCGCCGAGCCCCGTGCTCGTCGCCTGGAGGGACACCGGGCCGCTGGTCCGGTCGTTCGTGCAGCTCGCGGTGGCCGCGTACCGGGGATGAGCGGGGTCGGCCTGGAAAAACGAACGTTCATTCACTATGCTGATCGCATGCGCTCCGCCAGTCGCACCGCCGAGCACGTCGCCCTCTTCCGAGCCCTCGAGACCCGGCGCCGCGACCGGCTCTTCGCCGACGACCACGCCATCCGGTTCCTGTCCGCCCGCTACCGCTGGCTCGTGCGGGCCGCCGCGGTGCCGCCCGTCGGCCAGGGCATCGCGCGGCTCATCGACCGCCGCTATCCGGGCGGCCCCCGCACGTCCGCCGTCGCGCGCACCCGGCTGATCGACGATCTCCTCGCCGAAGCCCGGCCGGAACAGGTTCTCCTGCTCGGCGCCGGCTACGACAGCCGCGCCCACCGCGTTCCCGGGATGCCGCCCACCTACGAGGTCGACCACCCGGCCACCCAGCGGGTCAAGCGGCAGCACATCGCCGACCGTCCGCACGTCCACTACTTCCCCGTCGATCTGAACGCCGAAAGCCTCGCCGTGGCCCTCGACGGCCTCCCCGCCCGGCGCACGGCGGTCATCTGGGAGGGCGTCACGAACTACCTCACCGCGCAGGCCGTCGACGCGACCTTCCACGACCTGACCACGATCGTCGCGTCCGGCAGCACGATCATCTTCACCTACGTCGACCGTGCGGCGCTCGGCGCCGACACCCCGTGGCACCGGGAGGTCGAGAAGGTCGGCGAGCCGTGGACGTTCGGCCTCCACCCCGCCGACGTGCCCGGCTACCTGGCCGAACGCGGTCTGGACCTGAAGGGCGACCTGTCGGCGAAGGAAGCGGCCGCCCGCTACCGCCGGGACGAGCCCGCCGCGGAGTTCTACCGGATCGCGTGGGCGGTGGTCCGGTAGATGCCCAAGGTCAGCGCGGAGCACCTGACGAACCGTCGCCGGCAGATCCTCGACGCCGCCGCCGGCTGCTTCGCCCGCAACGGTTTCCACCGCACGTCGATGCAGGACATCGTCAAGGAGTCCGGTCTGTCCGCCGGGCTGATCTACCGGTACTTCCCCGGCAAGGAGGACATGATCCTCGCGATCGTCGAGGAATGGCACACGACCCGCTCGGCCGGCCTGGGGACCGCGAGCGATCCCCTCGACGCCTACCTCGGCCTCCTGCGGGCCATCGCCGCCCCGGACGCGGCGCGGCAGCGGAACCTCGGGATGCAGGCGTGGGCCGAGACCGTCCGCGAACCCCGCATCCGCGCCCTCGCCCGCCAAGGTGTCGACGAGCAACTCGAGGCGTTCGGGGACGTCGCGCCGGCAGCTCTCATCCGGGTGCTCGTCGCCATCCACCAAGGGTTGCTGCTGCAGGCATCCTGGGACGACAGCCTGGACGTCGAGGCGTTCGTGGCCGCGGTCGGCGAGCTCGTGCGGCGGCGCGGCTAGACCACGGGTGGGCGGCGGACGTCGTAGAGGTCCCAGTCCAGCTGCCAGAACGCGTCGATGCCGTGCTCGCGGATGTACTTCCGCTCGGTGTCGTGCACGGGGTAGCAGCCCGCGATGCTGATCGGCGCGCCGCCGATGTCGATCAGCGTGTACTGGTGGGCGTCGAGGCCGGACGGCGCCGAAATGGCGAACGCCGTCATCGACGACTCCGGGGCGATCGGCTGGCCGAAGTCGATGGTGTCGCCGTAGACGAACGGGCACCTCCCGCGCAGCTGCTCGGCCAGGTAACCGATGGCCAGCGCCCAGATCGGGTCGTCGGACCGGACGCTGATCCACAGCTCCGGTCGCACGCCGTGCCAGTCCGGGTGGTCGGCCAGGGAAAGGCCGTAGGTCGCGCCGGTCAGGTAGCGCGGTTCGGGCTCGTCGGCGTAGACGAACGCGATGACGTCGTCGAGCCCGGGCTGCGTCGAGGGGATGGGCTGCAGCCGGGGCGCGGCGGACCCCGTCAGGGTGTCGAGATGGGCGAAATACCGCTCGGCACGGCTCGGCATGGCGCGCAGCATACGACCGGTCGCGCGTCGGCGTGGGTTATCCCGTTGGCCCGGGCGCGGCAAAATCGGGCAGGGTGGGGACCATGCGAGTGCTCGTGATCGGCAGCGGAATCGGCGGCGCGGCGACGGCCTGGCACCTTGCGGGCCTCGGCGCGGAAGTGATCGTGGCGGACGCGGCGCGCCCGGGGACGGCGACCGAAGCCGGCGCCGGCATCGTCAGTCCCTGGACGTCGCGCTGGAACGAAGCGCTGTACCCACTGGCGGCGGCCGCCGGCCGGTACTACCGGGAGTTCACCGCGGAACTCGAAGGTTCGTCGTTCGAGGTGGTCGGCGGAATGGTGGTCTCGGCCGACGACGCGGAGCTGGCGCAAGCGCACGAGCGCCTGACGTCGCGGGCGGCGGACGCCCCCGAGATCGGCGAGGTCCGGCGTCTCGAACCGGCGCAGGCGCGAGAGCTGTTCCCGGCGCTGGCGCCGGGGCTCGGCGCGGTGCACCTGGCGGGCGCCGGCCGCGTCGACGGGCATCTGCTGCGCCGCGCCCTGCTGGCGGCCGCCGAGCGCCGGGGCGCGAAGTTCGTCGAGGGGGAGGTCGCGTTCCGCGCCGACGGCACGGTGGCGAGCCCGGACGGCCCGCTCGAAGCGGACAGCGTCGTGGTCGCGGCCGGCGCGTGGAGCCGGGACCTGCTGGCGCCGCTGGGGATCGACCTGCCGGTGACGCCGCACCGCGGCCAGATCAGCCACTTCGACCTGCCGGGCACGGAAACGGCGGCGTGGCCGGTGGTCCTCCCGCAGACCAGCGGCCACTACCTCCTGGCGTTCGGCGGCGGCCGGGTGGTGGCGGGCGCGACGCGCGAGGCGGAGTCGGGCTTCGACTACCGCGTCACGGCGGCCGGGCAGCGCGAGGTGCTGGAGAACGCGCTGGCGGTGGCGCCGGGCCTCGCGGACGCGACCCTCACCGAGACCCGGGTCGGCTTCCGCCCGGGCACGCCGGACGGGCTCCCAGTGCTGGGCCTGATCCGCCCGGGCCTGGCCGTGTCGACGGGCTTCGGCGCGGGCGGGCTGACGAACGCACCGTTCGCGGGAAAGCTGGTGGCGGCGGTCGCGGTGGGCGAGGACCCGGGCTTCGACTTGAGCCCGTTCGCACCGGACCGGTTTTGAGGGGATTTCGCCTCCGCACGGCGACAGAGGCGGATTTGCCGAGGTTGCTGGAGATCCTCGACGGCGCGAGTGACTGGCTCGGGTCCCAGGGCACCGACCAATGGGCGGGAGCGCGGTGGCGTGCGGAGGAATTGCACCCCGGCCTGGAGACGGGCGGTCTCCGGGTGGCGGAGAAGCTACCCGGCCCGCTGATCGCGCCGGTGCCGCGGCTGCGGGATTCCGCGGCAGTAACGGCCACCCCGGCGAACGGTGGCGAGGGCGGCGGCACCTTCGGCGGCGGCGGTAACGGGGGCTGCGGAGGCTTCGGCGGCGGTGGCGGGAGCGCGAGCGGGAGCGGGAGCGGTGGCGGGAGCGGGAGCGGCTTCGGCGGTGGCGGGGGCTGCGGCGGCTTAGGCGGTGGCGGGAGCGCGGGCGACGGCCGCTTCAGCGTCCGTGAGGTCGGTGGTGGCGAACGCGAGGTCGGGGAGGGCGGCGGTGGGGAGGGCGGCGGCGGCGGCTTCGGCGATCGCGAGGTCGGGGAGGGCGGCGGTGAGGAGGGCGGCGGCAGCTTCGGCGTTCGTGAGGGCGGCGGCACCTTTGGCGGCGGCGGACCATCGACCCAGGCGGTTCCCGTCGCCACCATGACCCTCGGCGAAGCGGCCCCCGCTCCTTGGCTCCCGGCCGACGATCCCGGCTCCGCGCTCTACCTCGGCCGGTTCGCCGTTGACCGGCGCTTTGCCGGGCTCGGCGTCGGTTCGTGGCTGATCCGGGAAGCCGCCGAGGAGGCCGGGCGGCGGGGGAAACGGTTTGTCCGGCTTGATGCCTGGACCACCAACAGCCGGCTGCATGACTACTACCGCCGGCAGGGTTTCCGGCTCGTGCGGATCGTCGGCGGCCTCTCCGGGGCCTTGTTCGAACGGGACGTCAGCCCTCGGTGACCAGCTCCAGCGCGTTCTCGCCGGTGCGCTCGACCAGCAGCCCGGCCTTGGTGATCACCTTCGCCAGCTGGTCCACAGTGGACGGCTCGGCGCGGGTGGCCGCCAGCACGTGGGCCAAGCGGCCCTTGTACGCCTTGTTGAAGTGGCTCACCGTCACGCGCTCGCCGCGGGCGTTCTCCGTCACCACGCGGACCGTCACCGCGTCCGGGCGCAGCTTCGCGAACGCCGAGTACGTTCCCGAGCGCAGGTCCACCACCAGGCCATCGATCTCCCGCAGCACCGGCTCGAGGACCGGCTTCCACAGCCCGCGGACCGTGCCCAGGGCCGGCAGCGAGTTGCCGCCCGAAAGCCGGTACGCCGGGATCGGGTCGGTGGCCGACACCACGCCGAACAGCGATGACGTCACCGCCAGGCGCCGGTGGGCCTTCTCCAGCCCCGCCTTCGTGAAGCTCTTCACGTCCA
The DNA here is from genome assembly GCF_040638975.1 of Amycolatopsis sp. NPDC024027. Lineage (NCBI taxonomy): Bacteria > Bacillati > Actinomycetota > Actinomycetes > Pseudonocardiales > Pseudonocardiaceae > Amycolatopsis > Amycolatopsis sp. NPDC024027. Next base: position 76,829 of record NZ_JBEZYY010000022.1, on the reverse strand, counting down.
GGGCGTCGTACAGCACGCCGGTGTAGCGGCGCAGCGCCGGCATCGTCGGGGACGTCCACAGCTCCGCGTTGCGCGCCACCTCGCCCGCCTGCCGCTCGGTGAGGCCCAGGGCCGCGATGCTGGCCGGGACGTCGGCGGCCAGCTCGGCCAGTGCGTCGACGAGCTTCGCGCGCGTCGGGTTCAGCTCGGGGAACGACAGCGCGCCGAGGTCGAGGGGGCCGCCGCGGCCGCCGTCGGCCTTGGTTTCGGAAGGGGGGAGGAGCACCAGCACGCCCCGAGCGTACTTTGCCGATCGTGCCGGTCCGGCCGGGCAGCCACGGCGGACCGGGGCGCCGGGTGAGCGGGGTCGGCTCGCCGGCGGTGTCCGCGGGCTTTCGTCCGGACTGGTAATCGGGGTGCACGGGCGCCGCCGCCCGGCCTAGCCTCCCGGCATGGACCTGATCTGGCGCCCGTTGGCCCTCGACGACGCTCCCGCCCTCGCCCGGCTGTACGCGGCCGCCGAGGAAGTCGACCGGACGGGTGAACACTTCAGCGCGGAAGACCTCCGCGACGAGCTGGACGCCCCCAACGTCGACCTGCTCCGCGCCACCGCCGGCGCCTGGGCGGGCGACCGGCTCGTGGGCTACGGCCTGGTCCGCCGCCGCGACGCCGCCGATCCCGTGCACATGATCCGGCTCCAGTCGGTCGTGCACCCGGAGCACCGCACCGACGCCGTCGGCACTCACCTGATCGAGTGGTTCGCGCGCACGAGCCGCGAGGTCCACGAGCGCGCCTTCCCGGGCGCGCCCCTCGAACTGCACCACGGCAGCCACCAGAACGAGCGCTGGATCGCGGACGTCCTCACCCGCGCGGGCTACACGCACGGCCGGACGATGGTCAACATGCGCGTCGGCCTCGCCGACCTGCCGCCGCAGCCCCCGCTGCCGGACGGCTTCGAGGCGGTGCCGTTCGCCTTCGAGTACGACCTCGCCGCGCTCGACGCCCGCAACGACACCTTCGCCGGCCACTGGGGCAGCACGGTCTACGAGCCGGACGCCTGGCGCCACCTGGTCACCGGCTCGAAGGACTTCCGCCCGGAGCTGTCGTTCCTCGTCCTGGACGGCGAAAAGGTGCAGGCCTTCGTGCTGAGCCACCACTACGCGTCCGAATTCGAGGCAACGGGCATCCGCGAGCACTACGCCACCTGGGTGGGAACCCGGGCGGCGCTGCGTGGCCGTGGCGTCGCGTCCGGGTTGCTGGGGCACACCCTCCGGGCGGCGAAGGACGCGGGATTCGACCGGTCCGCCCTCAACGTCGACGTCGACAATGCGCACCGCGCGCTGGGCGTTTACGAACGCTGCGGATATCGCGTCGACGACGAATGGCACGTGTACGTGCTGTCCTGAAAATGGGACGCCCCACCGCCGATCGGGGAATGGACGGCATTCGTACCATCACGACATGAAGCCGACTTCCACCTCGCCCGGTTCGAGGGCATTGGCCGCTTCGCTGCGCGAAGTGCGAGTAGCGCGAGGAAAGGGACTGCGCGAACTCGCCCGGATGGTCCGGATTCTGCCGCAGCTGCTGTCGGCGTGGGAAAAGGGACAGCGGGTGCCGCAGCCGGAGGACGTGGCGAGGTTGCTGGGCGCGCTGCGGGTCGACGACGTGACCTACGACCGCATGATGCGCCTGGCCAGGCACGCCCGCGACGACAACTGGCTGGACTCGAACCCGTCCGACCTGCCGCCCGCGCTGAGCGGGATCGTGGAGTACGAGCGCACCGCCACCCGCATCACGAACTGGGAGCTCGCGATCGTGCCGGGCCTCCTGCAGACGCCGGACTACGCGCGGGCGATCCTGACCAATTCGGAGATCGAGCTGCCGCAAGCCGACACCAGACTGGTCGCGCGGTTGAACCGGCAGGGAATTCTCACGAGGCCGGATCCCGTCCGGCTCACCGCTTTGGTGGGCGAAATCGCGATCCGCGAGGAAATCGGCAGTGCCGACGTGATGTCGGACCAGGTGGATCACCTGCTGAAGATGACGGGGCGGTCGAACATTTCGCTGCGGATCGTGCCCGCGAACATCGGCTATCACCCAGGGATGAATGGCTCGTTCATCCTGTACGAGTTCGCCGGCTTGCCGCCGATCGTGCACTTGGAGAACTCGCATGCCACCGCGTTCCTGCACGAAGATCAGGTAGTCGGCAGCTATCGGAAACAGGCTAAGATCCTGGCTGGCAAGGCACTGAGTGAAGACGACACCCGAGCCATGCTTCGGGAGGTCGCGCGATAGCCCGGGAGGCCTCGGCGTGAGGGACATGGTCTGGCGCAAGTCGAGCTACAGCGGTGGTCAGTCCAACTGTGTCGAGGTGAAGCTGGACCGCTCGGTCGGCATCCGGGACACGAAGACCCGGGAGCACGGCGAGCTGACCGTCTCGCGCGCGGCGTGGGCCGCGGCCGTCACTGCACTACGAGGTTGAGCAGCTCCTCGCCCTCGACGTACCTCCGCAGCTGCTCCGCCGCCAGCTTCTTCGCGCGCGGATAGAACGAAGCCGACCCGCCGGCGATGTGCGGGGTGAGGACCACACCCGGCACCGTCCACAGCGGATGATCAGCGGGCAGCGGTTCCGGGTCCACGACGTCGAGACCGGCGCGGAGGCGCCCAGAGCGGGTCTCGGCGAGCAGTGCTTCCGTGTCGATCGCCGTGCCGCGGCCGACGTTGATCACCAGGGCGTCGTCGGGGAGGGCGGCGAGCTCGCCGGGGCCGATGAGGCCGCGCGTCGCGGGGGTGTCCGGCAGGACCAGCACCACGATGTTGGCCTCGGGCAGCAGCGTGGCCAGTTCGGCGACGCCGTGCACACCCTCACCCGGGCGGGGGCGGCTCGCCACCCTCGTCACCACGGCCTCGGCGGCGACCAGCTGGCGTTCGACGGCCTGCCCGATCGAGCCGTACCCGACCAGGAGGACCCGGCTGTCGGCCAGCGAGCGCGTGTGTTCGCGGACCCACTCGCCGCGCGTCTGCTGCGCGAACCAGCGCGGCAGGTCCCGCTGCGCCGCGTGGATGAGCGCGAGGGCGTGCTCGGCGACGCTCAGGTCGTGCAGCCCGCGCCCGTTCGCGAGGCGCACGCCCTCGGGCAGCAGCGGCACGAGCGTCTCGACCCCGGCCGACAGCGACTGCACCACCCGCAGCGACGGCAGTTCCTCGATCAGCTTCGGGGGCTCCGGCCCCCGGTCGTAGGGCAGCACGTAGAACTCGACGTCACCGAGATCGGCCGGCGGGGCGTCGACACCGTCGTAGTACGCGGCGCTGAGCCCCTCCGGCACGTCGATGTCGGTCCACGGCAGCAGTACGCGAGCGCTCATGCCGCCTTTCTACCCGCTGTCGACCGTGGTGGCTCGACGCTCGCCGGCGCGCTGCCGCCCAGCATTCCGTGGCCGAGCACCTGCGGCTCACCGCCGCGGGACGCACGGAGGAATGGGTGGAGCTGTTCGCCCCGGACGCAGTGCTCGAGTTCCCGTACGCGCCGGCCGGCGTGCCCCGGAAGGTGACGGGGCGGGACGCGCTCGTCGCGTACATGAGCGGGTTTCCCGAGACGTTCGACGTCGAGTTCGTCGACCTGGTGTTCCACGAGACCGCCGACCCAGGCCTGGTGATCGCCGAGTTCCGCTCGACGGGCACCGCACGGCCGACCACGCCCGCCGACCCCGAACTCAGCGTGTCTTTCGGCGGCTGACACCCATGCCTGCCGCCGGCACCAGCGCCAAGAGCGACCAGCGACGCCGGGCCGTCGTGGCCGCCGCGACCGATTGCTTTGCCCAAAAGGGTTTCTACGGTACGACGACGCACGAGATAGCCGACCGGGCCGGGATCTCCCAGCCGTGCCTCTACCGCCTGTACCCGAACAAGGAAGCCCTGTTCGCAGCGGCGGTCGACCAGGTATCGGTCGTGATGACCGAAACCCTGCTCGCGCACCCGCCGGCGTCGGGCGGAACCGAGGCGGCGCGTGGCGCCTACGCCGCGCTCGTCGCGGACCGGACCATCCTGCGTTTCCTCATGCACGCCAACTGTGCCGCCGGCGAGCCGCTGGTGGGGCAGGCCGTGCGCCGGTGCTACGCCAAGCAGGTCGACACCGTCCGGGAGCTGCTGGGCGACGACGAGGCCGTGCGGCACTGGTTCGGCGCCGGAATGCTCGACAACGTGGTCGCCGTGCTGGGGCTGGCCGACATCGACGAACCGTGGGCGCGCGTGCTCGCCGCCCGGTGACCCGGGACGCCGGCGGGAGCAGGCCGGCTGGGGCACCCGGATGAGGGCCGGCCGGGGCGGTCGAACCAGCCCTCAGTGCACCCCCGCCGACACGCAGAACTCGTTGCCCTCCGGATCGACCAGCACCGTCCACGCCAGGCCCGGCACCTCGTGCTCCGCCACCTCCTTCGCGCCCAGCTCCACCAGCCGCTTCACCTCGGCCTCGCGATCGTCACCGCCGAAGTCCACATGCACCCGGTTCTTGCCCGCCCGGGCCTCCGGCACCCGCTGCAGCCCCACCGCCAGCCCACCTCCCGGCGGCGGTGCCAGCATCACGAACTCGCCGTAGTCCTGCGCCACCTTCGTGCCCAGCGCCGCCGTCCAGAACTCCGCCAGCCGCCGCGGGTCGGCGCAGTCGATCGTGATCATGCCCATGTGGATCGCCATGCCCCGAAGCTAGCGGCCACCACCGACAAAAACGGGCCGCCGAGTAACCCGTTGGAGTCACGGCCGGGTGGTTGACTACCCTGAGCGGGACTTTCACACCCGCCCGGAGCAGGGAGCCCCCCAGTGATCACCAGGACTTCGTCGTTGTTCCTTCGCACGTTGCGCGAGGATCCGGCGGACGCCGAGGTACCGAGCCACCGGCTCCTGGTACGCGCCGGCTACGTCCGCCGGGTCGCCCCGGGCGGGTACTCCTGGCTGCCCCTCGGCCTGCGCGTGCTGCGCCGCATCGAGGCCGTCGTGCGCGAGGAAATGAACGCCATCGGCGCGCAGGAGATCCAGTTCCCCGCCCTGCTGCCGAAGGAGCCCTACGAGACGACCGGCCGCTGGACCGAGTACGGCGACGGCCTCTTCCGCCTCAAGGACCGCAAGGGCGCCGACTACCTCCTCGGCCCGACGCACGAAGAGCTCTTCACGCTGACGGTCAAGGGCGAGTTCACCTCGTACCGTGACTACCCCGTCACGCTGTACCAGATCCAGACGAAGTACCGCGACGAAGCCCGCCCGCGGGCCGGGATTCTCCGGGGCCGCGAGTTCGTCATGAAGGACTCCTACTCCTTCGACCTCGACGACGAGGGCCTGGAGCGCTCCTACCAGGCCCACCGCGACGCCTACACGAAGCTGTTCGACCGCCTCGGCCTCGAGTACGTCGTGGTCAAGGCGACGTCGGGGGCCATGGGCGGCTCGGCGTCCGAGGAGTTCCTCGCGGTCGCGGAGACGGGCGAGGACACCTACGTCCGGAGCACCGAGTCCGGTTACGCGGCGAACGTCGAAGCCGTCGTGACGCCCGCGCCGGCCGCGCAGCCGATCGAGGGCCGGCCCGAGGCGCAGGTGCACCACACGCCGAACACGCCGACCATCGAGTCGCTGGTCAACTTCCTGAACAAGGCGGACCTCGGCCGCACGTTCACCGCCGCGGACACGCTGAAGAACGTCATGGTCAAGGCGCGTCAGCCGGGCGCGAAGGAGTGGGACCTCGTCTGCGTCGCGCTCCCCGGTGACCGGGAAGTGGACATGAAGCGCCTCGAAGCGTCGCTGGAGCCGGCCGAGGTCGCGCTGCTCGACGAGGCCGACTTCGCGAAGAACCCGTTCCTGGTCAAGGGCTACATCGGCCCGAAGGCGCTGCAGGACAACGGCGTGCGCTACCTCGCCGACCCCCGGATCGTGCCCGGCACCGCCTGGGTCACCGGGGCCGACAAGGTCGACCACCACGTCGTCGACCTGCTGGCCGGCCGCGACTTCACCCCGGACGGCACCATCGAGGCCGCCGAGGTCCGCGAGGGCGACGCGTCGCCGGACGGCCACGGCACCCTGGTCGCCGCGCGCGGCATCGAGATCGGGCACATCTTCCAGCTCGGCCGCAAGTACGCGGACGCGTTCGGGCTCGACGCCCTCGGCCCCGACTCGAAGCCGATCCGGATCACCATGGGTTCCTACGGCGTCGGCGTCTCGCGGCTGGTCGGCGTGCTCGCCGAGCAGAACCACGACGACCTCGGCCTGATCTGGCCGCGCATGGTCTCGCCGTTCGACGTGCACATCGTCATCGCGGGCAAGGACGAGACGATCGCGGCCGGCGCCGAGAAGCTCGCCGCCGAGCTGGACGCGGCCGGTGTCGAGGTCATCCTCGACGACCGCAAGGCGAGCCCGGGCGTCAAGTTCGCCGACGCCGAGCTGGTCGGCGTGCCGACCATCCTCGTGGTCGGGCGCGGGCTGGCCAACGGCGTCGTCGAGGTCAAGGACCGGCGCACCGGCGAACGCGAGGAAATCGCGGTCGACGCCGTCGTCGAGCACTTGGTCAAACTCGTCCGCTCCTGATGGGGCGGTTCTCGCGGCGGCCCGAAGACGGGCCGGGCTACGAGGACAACGCGGCGCTTCGCGGGTTCGGCGGTTACGAACCCGCGGACGCGCCGCGCGCGCGGCCGAAGCGGATCCGCCCGCGGCCGAAGCCGCTGAAGTGGCGGCGGGCGCCGTGGTTCGGCCTGGCGTTCATCGCCCTGGTCGCCGGCGTGCTGAACGCGCTGGGCGTCGGCAAGCCGCACCCGGCATCGTCTTCGCCGCCGCCTGCGCCGCTGGTGGCGACGCCTTCGCCGCGCGCGGCGGTACCGGCCGTGGTCGCGGGCTGGCAGTCCGTGGCGGGTCGGGACGGCGCGTACGCCTACGACGTCCCGCCGAACTGGCAGCCGGCACCCGGCACCCAGCACGGCTGGGACGGGATCAGGCTCATCACGAGCGCGTTCCTGGGCAAGTGCGGCCAGGCGACGCTGGGTGGCGCGGGCGTCACCACGGAACCCCTGGCCGACGTCGACGCGGCGGCACGCAAGGCCGCCACGGACCTCGCGACGGCCGCGTACGGCGGGGTTCCCGAGGTGGGCGCGGTGTCGGACGCACAGGTTTCCCGGGCCGACGGCGCTGCCGTTCCCGCCAAGGTCGTGGTCGCTTCGGTGACCCCGGCGCAAACGGGGGAGTGCTCGGCCCGGCACGCACTGGTGGCGGCGCTGGCGTTCGGTGGTGATTCGGGGACGTCCGGTGTCGTGGTGGCGTACGCGGACAGCGACCGGTCCGGGCCCTCGGTCCGCGAGGATCTGGTGCGGATCGTGGGCAGCTACCGGTTCGTGCCGGTGGCGGACCGGGGGATGACGACTCCGCCGCCGACCACGTACCGCTAGAGCGGCGGCGCCGTCCGGGTCATTCCTTCGACTGCGTGGCGGCGGGTGCGCGCAGGCGGTCCCAGTTCTTGCTGTCACGCGCGATGGCCCGGTTCAGGTCGCCGTAGATCCGCTCGACGTCCTGCTTCAGCGCGTCTTCCGAAAGGTCTTTGCTCATGCAGTACCGCAGATCCCGCGAAATGTCTTCCAGATCGCGGACGGTGTGCGTGCGGAGTATCCACAGCTCACGGTGGGAGAAGAAGGCGTCAGCCGCCGCGAGCACGGTGATCAGCGCACCCAACGCGAGCGCGATGTCGGCGAACAGATCGGCGTAGCCGCCGAGGTTCCGCAGCCCGAGCAGGACGCTGATCGCCGCGGACAACAGGACCGTCGACAGCCGCAGCCCGAACGCCTTCCGCTTGTCGCGCTTGCGGCGTTTCGAGTACCAGCGCAGTTGCTGGTCGAGTTCGGAGCGCAGGAATGCGAGTTCGCCGGGGGCTCGTCGGGCACGACACCGAAGGTAGCACCGGCGGTTCGGCCTTCCGCTGAGCGTCCCGATTCGGCAGGCTGCCCAGCATGAGCGGTGATGCGGAGAGACGGCTCGCGGTGATCCGGGGCTTCGCGTTCGGCGTGCTGGCGGCCGGGGGTGTCCTGCTCCTCTTCGGACCGTTGCTGGCGAAAGCCTGGATCTGGCTGGTCCAGCCGCGTGATCCGGACTGGTGGGGCGCTTCCGGGCAGTGGGTGGGCGGTATCGGCACGATCGGCGCCGTGGTGGTGGCGTTGTGGATAGCCATCCGCGACGGCCGGCTCGCGCAGGCCGATCGGCGGGAGCGGGACCTGCGCGAGCGGCAGGAACAGGCCGCGAAGGTCACCGCGTGGATCGAGTACGCCGGCGACCACGGCTACATGGTCGTGTCGAACGCGAACGCCGAGGCGGTCAACCACGTCGTGGTCTCGTTCGACCTCGTGCGCCACCTGCCGATGACCGGCTCGACCCTGCACCGGGGCCCGAACATCGAGGACGACGAGTACCTCTACGCCATCCTGCCGCCCGGGAAGTGGCGGATGCCGATCCGCGAGGAGTGGCGGCGCCCGCACCTGACCCCGGGAGTGATGCTCGCCTTCACCGACTCGCGGAACGGCCACTGGCTCCGCCTGACCGATGGGCGGCTGATTCCGAAGGACCAGAACGTGGTGAGCAGGCGGAAGATCCGGTTTCCGCAGCGGATCAGCGTGCCGGAGAGCTATTGATCGGCTTTGCCGGTTGCCGCGACCGGACATGCGGTTGGCAGTCGCGGCCGGTGGGGGCCCGGCGATTGCCTTGGATGGGCAGCCGGACCCCGCCTGTCCGACGGGCGCTGGTCCCGAGAGTCCGGCGCGTCGTCGGCAGGCGGGGGAGCCGGTTGCCGCAGCGGGTCAGCGTGTTCGGGAGCTGCTGACCAGCTTGGCCAGCTGGCGCAGGCGGACGTCCGGCAGGTAGGCCCGGCTCAGCGCCAGCCCGATGCGCGGGAGGTCGGCTTCGTCGCGGAACGCCAGGTACAGCGGGACGTGCCGCGGCTGGAACTTCGCCTTGAACGCGTGCAGGGAACGGAAACCGTAGTACGGCTCCATCACGCGGCCCAGTGACTCCAGTGCCCGGTCCACCGGGTGCGTCGGGCCGGAGCTGGTGCGGGCCAGCGGTGCACCCGAGAGCGAGACGAACCGCGCGCCTTCTTCGCGGAAGGCCAGGCACGCCGAGGCGATGAGGAACTCCATCACCGGGCGGAAGCCGTGGGCGCTGCGGCGCATGACGTCCAGGGTCCAGCCGCCGATCTTGCCGGCGCCCGTGTGGACCGGGAGCCACGACGTCACGCCGTGGACCGTGCCCTCCGCGTCGACCGCCAGGCCCACCCGGGTTGCCGGGTCCATCGCCTCGTCGAGGCCGCCGAGGGTGAAGCCCATCTCCGGCATGGCCTTGCCGGACATCCACTCCTCCGACAGCGCCCGGACCTGGGCCAGGATCGGCTCGGGCTGATCGGCCAGGCGGACCAGCCGGAACTCGATGTCCTGCTTGGCCGCCTTGTTCAGCGCCGAGCGGACGTCCTGCCAGGCCTTGCCGCGGAACTCGAGGCCGTCGAGGTCCAGCACGTTGTCCTCGGCCACCTGGACGTGCTGCCAGCCCAGCTCGCGCGTCGCCGCGACGGTGGCCTCCGTCGCCGAGAACACGCACGGCACCAGGCCGGAGTTTTCGCACATCGCGGCGAATTCGGTGACCGTGGCGGCCGCCGTGCCGTCCGGCGCGATCGGGTCGCCGAGCGCGACCGCGACCCCCGCGTGGCGGCGGTAGGCGAGGTACGACCGGCCGTCCGCGCGGACGAAGTAGGTGTTGCGCGGCCAGGTCGTCATCCACGACAGCGTGCTGCCACCGTGGCGCCCCAGCAGGCTGCGGGCCAGCGCCGGCCCCGGGCCCTGCGCGTGGCGCCGCAGCCGGCGTCGCGAAGGGACGCGGAACGCGTGCCGCGCGGCGATCAGGACGGCCAGCTCGACCGTCCACAAGAGATTGTCCACGAAGAACAGCGGCAGGCCGGCGGTGTCGTAGTCCCCGCCGAAGATGTCGGCCACCCCGAGGAGCGTCGCGACGGCGAGACCCTGCAACGTCACGAACGCCGACAGCCCGACCGCCCAGCGCCACGCGACGCGGCTGCCCTTGCGCAGCCCGTTGAGCATCGGCACCACCATCAGGACCAGGACGCCGAGCTCCGGCGCCGACAGCGAAACGCCGTCGTCCGAGCCGAACGGGCCGTCACCGGGCACCAGGAACATGACGATCTCGGCGATGGTGAGCAGCAGCAGACCGGCCACGGCCAGCACCCGCCACTCCCGCAGGTTCGGTGTCGCCACCTCGCCCGCCTGCCGCGTGCCCACCAGGCGCTTGCCGAGCGGGAGCGCCAGCAGCAGCGCGAAGAAGTGCACGAGGTCGGCCAGCGTGCCGACGTAGACGATCGCGACCCCGGCGTACACGCACAGGCCGGCCCGCAGCCGCAGGGCCCACGGCGGCCGCAGTGTCGCGGTGGCGATCGCCACCGCGGCGAGCGCGCCCCCGGAAAACCCGACGTCCAGGCTGCCCGCGACCCGCTCGGCCCACAGCCAGCCGGAGTTGCGGGACAGCGCGAGGAACTGGGTCGCGACGAGCACCGAGACCAGCTGGCCGCCGATGGTCACGGCCATCGCGCGGCGGGTGCCCAGCTTCCACTCCGCGAAGCCGGCGAAGAGCGCGAAGCTGCCGACCATCGGAAGGTAGTACAACGGGATGACGGCGAAGAACGGGCCGGTGAGCATCGTCCACCACCGGCCCGCTTCCAGCGACGGCAGCCCGTAGGCGACGAACGGGTAGACCGCCCGGTCTTCCGCGGCGTTCCACAGTGCCCCGCTCGCGATGGCCAGCACCAGCATCGCGAGCGTGACGCCGCTGGTGAACGGCAGCCGCTGTCTCAACACCGCAACCGTGCTCCGGATGCGGCCCCCTCCGGCGGACCCGGCCGCCGCCCCTGCGTCAGTCATGGGGAAGAGTCTGTCGAGTTCCCGCCGCCGTGGACATCGGGCAAGGGAACGAGATTTCCCCTAGGGGTATCGTCCTTTCGGCTGAGGGATGACCCTTCCAAAGGTGGATGTGCGCTGCTCAGCGGCCGCGCGGCAGGACCGGCCGGAACCCTGCGCGGGCAAGCTGCTCGCGGCTCAGCCGAGAACCGCGCGCCGGACCGCTTCGGTGTCGGTCAGGTCGGGGAGCACGGTGTGCGCGCCTTCGGCCAGCAGTTCCTCGGCGGAATAGTGCCCGGTGGCCACGGCGACCGAGACCGCGCCGTTGGCCACCGCGGCCCGGACGTCGTTCGGCGTGTCGCCGATGACGACCACCGCGTCGGCGCCGAACTCGGTGCCGTGCTTGGCCGCCGCCAGGCCCACCGCGTGCGGGACCAGGTCCGGGCGGTGCACCGACAGCGTCCCGTAGCCGCCGATCTCCAGGTCGAGGTGCTCGTCCAGGCCGAAGGGGACGAGCTTGTGCCGCGAAATCTCCGGCAGGTTGCCGGTGACGAGCGTCTGCACGACGTCCCCGCCCGCGGCGAACGCGGTCAGCGCCTCGGCCGCTCCCGGCAGCGCGCGGGCCGTCTCCGCGAAGGTGTGCCGGTGGCGTTCCGACTCCGCCACCAGCGCCTCGAACAGCGCCTGGATGGTCTCCTCCGCGGCCTCGAAGCCGTTCGCGGTGAGCAGGTCGGTGGTCGTCGCGCGTTCCGTGCGGCCCCCGAACACCGGGTGCACGCGCAGGGTCGCCCCGGTCGCGGCGGTGAACGCGGTCCCGTACCAGGCCGCGCCCAGTTCGGAGAAGTCCACGAGCGTGTGGTCGATGTCCCAGAGCACCAGCCGCTTCTTCGTCACGGCTCCGAGGCTACCGGGGACGTTATTCAACACGCGTTGACTTCTGCGAGGCCGAGTCGTACCTTGGGGCGTAATTCAACAAGTGACGAATAAATGGAGGCAGTGATGACCCGTCCCGCGGGGGTACTCGCCCTGGTCGCCGCCGTGGCCGGCGCGCTGGTGGCGGTGGTGCTCGGATTCCTCACCTTCGGCGCGCAGGCGACCGTCGCACCCGACGGCGTCCCGGTCGCCGTCGCCGCTCCGCCGGAGATAGCGCAGCGCATCGCCGCGCACGGCGGCGGCCAGCTCGCCTGGACCGTCGCGACCCCGGCCGAAGCGCGGCAGCTCCTGGAAGACAAGAAGGTCTACGGCGTGCTCGAACTCGCGCCGGGACCAGCCGCGACGGTCGTGACAGTCGTGACCTCGGGGGCGGTCAACCCGGCCGGCACCCAGGTCGCCCAGCAGGCGCTGACCGGCGCCGCGACCGCGCTGGCCGGCGCGCCGAAGCAGGAGGTCCTGCACCCGGTGGGGGTCGCGGGCCGGGTCGCGCCGCTGGCCGCGAGCGCGCTGGCGTGGATCGGCGCGCTCGTCGCCGGGCTCGCGCTGACGCAGCTCGCGAAGCGCACCGGCCGCCCGATCGGGGCCGGGGCGCGGTTCCTGCAGGTGACCGGGGCCGGCGTGCTGATCACGGCGGTGGTGGCCGGGTTCTTCGCGCTGTGGGATTCGACGTTGCCGCTGACCGCCGACGTCCTCGGCTTCGTCTTCCTCGCCGCGACGGCCTTCGCCGCACTGCAGGCGGGGTTGCTGCGCCTGCTGGGCCTGCGCGCGATGGCCGTCCTCGCGCCGCTGTACCTGGTCGCGCCCGCGGTGGCCGGGCAGGTGCCGGAGCTGCTGAACCCGGCCTACCGCGCGCTGCTGTGGTCGTGGACGCCGTTCCGGTTCTCGACCGAAGGCCTGCGCAGCCTGCTGCAGGGCGTGCCGGACGCGCCGGACGTGACGACCGCGCTGTGGGTGCTCGGCGCCCTGCTGGCCGGGGGCCTGCTGGTGGCGCTGTGGCCGGGCCGGTCAGCCCGCCAGGAGGCTGAACCGCACCTTGCGGACGGGGTTGTCGAGGTTGGTGTCCACTAGGCAGATCGACTGCCAGGTGCCGAGCGCCAGGACGCCGCCGAGCACCGGGACCGTCGCGTAGGGCGGCACCAGCGCCGGGAGCACGTGGTCACGGCCGTGACCCGGGCTCCCGTGCCGGTGCCGCCAGCGGCCGTCGCGGGGGAGCAGTTCGTCGAGCGCGGTCAGCAGGTCCTCGTCGCTGCCGGCCCCGGTTTCCAGGATGGCCAGGCCGGCGGTGGCGTGCGGGACCCAGACGTGCAGCAGCCCGTCGGTGGCGTCGGCGTCGCGCAGGAAGGCCTCGGCTTCGTGGGTGAGGTCGTGGACGACGGCTTCGGAGCCGGTGCGGACCTCGATCTCGGTGGAGTACATGCGGTCCAGCCTAAGGAGCCACGGGCTCCTTCGCGGGTTCGCCGGTCATCGTGAACGCGAACACCGTCAACGCCGCGAGGAGCACCGCGCCGGCGAAGTAGGGGACGGCGGGAGCGATCTCGTACAGGCCCGTCCCCAGCAGCGGCCCGCCCATGAACGCCAGCGCGCTCGCGGACCCGGTGAGCCCGGCGACGGCGCCCTGCTCCTCCCGGGTGGCGAGCAGGGTCGGCGCGGACATGAACCCCGGCGTCGCGAACCCCATCCCGGCGCCGAGCGCGGCCACCCCGGCGCCGAGCAGGAGCCCGCCGGAGCCGACGGCCACCACGAGCATCCCGCCGGTCATGACGACCGCGCCCACCCGGACGAGCCGCAGCGGCGGCCAGCCCAGCCGCGGGACGGCGGCCACCTGGACGAGGATGATCATCCCGGCGCCGGCCAGCATGACCAGGCCGGTGACGCGGCCGGTGTCCTGCGTGCTCAGGTGCAGCCGGTCCTGCACCAGGAAGCCGACGGTCATCAGGACGATCGCGAGCGCGAGGTACAGGCCGAAGCCGATGGTCAGGAACGGCCACAGGCGCCGGTCGAACGGGCTGACCTTCACCGTCACCGGCCGGGTCTCGCGCTTCGGCGGTTTCGGCAGCGCGAACGTGATCACCACGGCGATCGCGGCCAGGACGACCGGGGCGGCGTAGACCGGGACGAGCAGATTGCCGGTGAGGCTCAGCACGCCGCCCAGCGCGGGGCCGGCGGCGAGCGCGAGGCCTTGGGCCGCACCGAAGGCGGCCATGCCCCGCACCCGCTCGGCGGGCCCGTCGGTGACGTCGGCGATGTAGGACTGCGCGGTCACCGGCGTCGCGGCCCAGGCGAGGCCGAACAGGACGCCGCGGGTGAGCAGAACGGCGGTGAACAGCACCGGCACGGCGAGGGCTTTCGCCAGGCCGAGCTGGGCGACGACGGCGAACCCGAGCAGGCTCGCCATGGCACCGAGCAGGGAGAACAGCAGCACCGGCCGGTGTCCCCACTGCGCGGTCCGGCGGCCCCAGAACGGGCTGGCCAGCACGACTCCCGCGCCGCCGACGGCCCACACGGCACCCAGTGCGAACTCGCTGAACCCGAACTCGCGGGCCAGCGGCGGCAGGATCGGGTTGAGCAGCTGCTGACCCGCCATCAGGCCGAACACGGCCAGGCAGACCACGAGGACCGGCCGGCTCATGACCCGGCCTTCTCGTGCTCGGTGCCGGTGCGGGGCGTGATCGACAGCAGGTCGCCGGGCTCGTCGACGCTCAGCCGGTGCCAGCGGCCGGGCGGGACGACGACCGCCCGCCCGGCCGTCACCTTGGTCACCACGCCTTCGTCGCGGAGGTGGACGCGCAGCGATCCGGACAGGACGACGAGGACTTCGTGGCCGCCGGGGTGGCGCTCCCAGACGTGCGAGTGCACGGCGCGGTCGTCGGCGGCGTGGAACGCGCTGAGGGTCCACAGGCTCTCGCCGCCGGTGCCCCCTGGCGCGGCCACACTCCCAGGTCGCAGCTGAAGCACGGTACTGAACAGGTCATAGTTTTCGAACATGTTCCGAAAGTAGCACCGGTCGACGGGCGCTGTCGAACGGCTTGCGGGCATGATGGGGGCGTGCCACGCCCCTCCGGCCGCATCGGGCGGCCGCCCTCGACGTCCCGCGAGCAGATCCTCGAAGCCGCGCGGGCGATCCTCGACCGGGACGGCCGGGAGAAGCTCACGATCCGCCGGCTCGCCGCGGAGCTCGGCGTCGGCGCGACGACGCTGTACCACCACGTGCGCGACAAGGACGACCTGCTGGTCCAGCTGCTCGAGCACTACGCCGGGCAACTGCCGCGGCCCGGGCTGCCGGATGATCCGCGGGAGCGCATCGTCGCCGCGGCGATCCTGATGCACGACGCGCTCGCCGCCCGGCCCGAGCTCGCGGAGGTGCTCACGGCCGACGACTTCCTCGGCGAGTCGGCGCTGTGGATGGTCGAGGCGATCGTCGGCGGCGCGCTGGGCTGCGGGTGCCCGCCCGAGCGGGCCGTCGAGCTCTACCGGAACGTCTGGTACTACACGATCGGCGAAATCCTGGTCCGTGCGCGCGCCGCGCGGCGCGCGGCCGAGGACCGGCCCCGCTACCGCGACCGGGTGTTCGCCGCGCTCGACGGTGCCCGCTTCCCGAACCTCGCCGCCGTCGGCGACCGCTGGCCGGAGCTGGCCGCGCGCGACACCTACCGGGCCGGGCTACGCGCTTTCGTCGACGGGCTGCTCGCTCAGGAATCCAGGTAGCGCAGCACCGCCAGCACCCGGCGATTGTCCCCTTCGGACGGTGGCAGGCCGAGCTTGCCGAAGATCGACGTCACGTACTTCTCGACCGAGCCGGGCGAAAGGAACAGCTCCGCCGCGATCGCGGAGTTCGACCGGCCCTCCGCCATCAGGCCCAGCACTTCGCGCTCCCGAGGGGTGAGCCCGCTCAGCGCGTCCGTCCGGCGCGTCGCCGAGAACAGCTGGCTGACGACTTCGGGGTCGAGGACCGTTTCGCCGTCTGCCACCCGGCGCAGCGCGTCGAGGAAGTCCGAGACCTCGGCCACGCGGTCTTTGAGCAGGTAGCCGACGCCGCCCGCGCGGTCGGCCAGCAGCTCGGCCGCGTACCTCGTCTCGACGTACTGGGAAAACAGCAGGATCGCGCAGCCCGGGAGCTCGCGGCGCAGCGCGATCGCCGCCCGCAGCCCTTCGTCGGTGTGCGTCGGCGGCATCCTGATGTCCACAATGGACACCTCGGGTGCGTGGGTGCTGACCGCTTCGCGCAGCGCTTCGGCGTCCTTCACCGCGGCGACGACTTCGTGACCGCGGAAGGTGAGCAGCTCGACGAGGCCGTGGCGCAGGATGGTGGAGTCCTCCGCGATGACGATCCGCATGCCGCGACCCTAGCGGGACAGCGGCACCCGCGCGGACACTTCGGTCGGACCGCCCGGCGGGCTGGTGACGGTCAGTTCGCCGTCGACCGTCCGCAGCCGTTCGGCGACGCCGGCCAGCCCGCCGCCCGGCACGATCCGGGCGCCGCCGGGGCCGTTGTCGCGGACACGCAGGCGCAGGACGTCCCGCTCCTCGGTGACTTCGACCAGCGTCATCCCGCCGTGTTTCGCGGCGTTGGTCAGCAGCTCGGCGGCGCTGAAGTAGATGATCGTCTCCAGTGACGGCGGTGGCCGGCGCGGCAGGTCCGCCATCACCCGCGCGTCGATCCCGGACGTCGCGACGAGCGTGGCGAGAGCGACGTCGAGGCCGGCGTCCAAGGCCGCCGGGTGGATACCGCGGGCGAGGTCGCGCAGCTCGGTCAGCGCCTGCTTGGCGTTGGCGTGCGCGGCGGTGACCAGCTCTTCGACCTGCGGGAGATCGGCGTCCGCCAGTTCGTCCTTGGCCAGGCCGAGCTTCATGGCCAGCGCGACGAGCTGGGCCTGCGCGCCGTCGTGGAGGTCGCGTTCGATGCGCCGCAGCCGCAGGGCGGCGTCCTCGACCGCCGTCGCACGGCTCGCTTCGAGGTCGCGCACCCGTTCGGACAGCACACGCTCGCCGAGCAGCCCGACGACCAGCAGCCGGTCGAGGGCGACGAAGGCGTGCGTCACCCGCGGCAGTGCGACCAGCACGAGCAGCCCGGACGCCGACCAGGCGAGCGCGCCGGCCCAGCTGTCGGCGCGGATGTCGAAGACGGGCAGCTGCCGTTCGCCGAGCGGGAACCAGAAGAAGGAGTAGGTGGTGGCGGCGAAGCTGTAGAGGGTCGCGGTGAAGACTGTGAAGAGTCCGGCGAGCGTCAGCGGCAGGCGCAGGAGCAGGTAACCGGCGGCCCGCCAGCCCGCGGGATCGCCGACGCGCGCTTTGACCCAGCTCCACAGCCCGGGCTTGAGCTCGGGCCGCCGCGGGGCGGGGGCGCTGACGCCGAGCAGGTGTTTCGCCAGGCCTCGATGGGCGGCGCCGAGGCCGCGGGCGTAGGAGACAGCTCCGGCGAGGACGAGGAAGCCGAGCAGCACCGGCGTGAGCCAGAGGCCGAGCGCGAGGAGGACGAGGAAGCTGAGCAACGAGAAGACGGTGAGCGGGGCGGCGAGCCACAGCCAGAGGTACTCGGCCCGGAAGTCCCGCGTGACGAGGGGGCCGAAGACGCGGCGCAGGGGGTGGGGTGGGTCGAGGGCGGTCACGGATTCAGTGTTGCCCGGGCCCGGGGCGTTGCCCATCCGGTTTTCCCCCGGCTTCGGCTCTGGGAGACCCCGGGAGTGTCGTCCCCGGCAACGCCCCCGATGCGGCGTTCGGTGCGTTGCCCGCGCGGGCGCGCCCCCCGTTTCCACATTACCGGCCGACACCGACAATTCCGTGCCGGCCGGGAGACATGAGGTCGCGAATGACTCATTGGGGACCTGGGAGGTCTCGAATGAGTCATTCGCGGCACTCGGGGTCAGGCGTCAGGGCGTCTCCGGGTCGTCCTCCTGGGCCCGCTGCGCGGCTTCCCGCATCTCGATGACGTCGGTGAGCCAGTCGCCCGTCTCCCGGGCGATGTCGCGGATCGCGCCCGTGATGATGCTTGCGATGTTGCCGACGTGCGTCGCCGCTGATTCGGTGATCACCTGCAGGGTGTCCTTCTCTCGTTCGAACTGACCCACCATGTCACCCTCACGCTGCTCGGAGCTGCCGGTCGGGTTCCACGGTAGTCGGCGCCGGCGCACTCTGCGGGAGAGCCAGCTTCACGATCTTCTTCGCCACCGACCAGAGCTGCTTGCGCAGCGGGCCCGTGTGGTACGGCAACCCGTACTTCTCGCAGATCGCGCGCACCTCGCCGGCGATCTGCGGGTACCGGCGCGCCGGGATGTCGGGGAACAGGTGGTGCTCGATCTGGTGCGACAGGTTGCCGCTCAGGACGTGGAACAGCGGGCCGCCGCTGATGTTGGCCGAGCCCAGGATCTGGCGCAGGTACCACTGGCCGCGCGACTCTTCGGACGTCTCCTCTTCGGTGAAGCTCTCGACGTCCGCCGGGAAGTGGCCGCAGAAGATGATCGCGAACGCCCAGAGGTTGCGGGTCAGGTTCGCCGTCGCGTTGCCGAGGAACGTCAGCGGCGCCAGCGGGCCGGTCAGCAGCGGGAACAGGACGTAGTCCTTGCCGACCTGCCGCGACGCCTTCCGCAGGATGCGCCGCAGCACCGGCACGTTGTCGGCCCAGGACCGCTCGCCCTTGACGACGTTCTCGACCTCGAGGTCGTGCAGCATCACGCCCCACTGGAAGAAGATCGCCAGCAGCGTCGCGTACACCGGGTTGCCCAGGTAGTACGGGTGCCACTTCTGGGCGGTGTCCATCCGCAGGATCCCGTAGCCGACGTCGCGGTCCTTGTCGACGATGTTCGTGTACGTGTGGTGGATGTAGTTGTGCGAGTGCCGCCAGTTCTCCGCCGGCGCCACGGTGTCCCACTCGAACCGCTGCGAGCTCAGCGCCGGGTCGCGCGTCCAGTCGTACTGGCCGTGCATGACGTTGTGGCCGATCTCCATGTTGTCGAGGATCTTGGCCAGCGACAGCGCGCCGACACCGGCGAGCCACGCCGGCGGGAAGAACCCGGCGAACAGCAGCGCCCGCCCGGCGACCTCCAGGCCGCGCTGCTTCTTGATGATGTCGTGGATGTAGTCGACGTCCTCCTGGCCCAGGTCGTCGACGATCCGCTGCCGCAGCGCGTCGAGCTCGCGGCCGAACTCCTCGACCTGTTCCGGGGTCAGGCGGTCCTGCAGACCGGTCATGGCAGTCTCCTCACGCGTCGATCTCGACGTCCCCGACGGGGACGGAGATGCAGAGCTGGATTTCTTCGTCTTCTTCGCCGGAGATCTCGCCCGTCTTGGCGTTGCGGACGCGTCCGGCGGTCTTGAGCTGGGTGCAGGAGAAGCAGATGCCCATCCGGCAGCCGTGCTCCGGCGAGAGCCCGGCCTCTTCGGCCTGCTCCAGCAACGGCTTCCCCGAGTTCGCGCACTCGCGGCCGCTGCGCTTGAAGCGCACCTGGCCCTCGGCGTTCTCCGTGTCGAAGGTCAACGCCGGCGGCGTGAACTCTTCGGTGTGCACGCGTTCACCGAGCTCCTCGCGCACGGCGTCCATCAGTGGCTTCGGGCCGCAGACGAACGCCTCCGCGTCGCGGAACCACGGGGCGACCCGCGCCAGGTGCTCCGGCGAGAAGAACCCGTTGAGGTCGCCACCCTTCGAATGGGTGTAGGCGTGCACGACCCGCAGCCCGGGGTGCCGGGCGGCGAGCTCGGCCAGTTCGGTGCGGTACAGCGCGTCGGCCGGGCCGTTCGAGTACTGCACGAACACGATCTCGCCGGCGTGGCCCTCGTCGACGAGGGTGCGCGCCATCGCGAGCACCGGCGTGATGCCGCTGCCGCCCGCGATCAGCAGGACGCGGTCCGGCCGCTCGGCGGGCAACGTGAAGACACCGTCCGGAGTGGACAGGTTGACGACCGAGCCGACGCCGATCGAACGGCTCAGGTGCCCGGAGACCAGGCCCTGTTCCTTGACCGTGAACTCCAGCTCGCCGTCGTACTGCGAACCGCACGGCGAATAGCAGCGCGTGCGCCGGACGCCGTCGATCTCCACCTGGAGGCGGACGTACTGGCCGGCGGTGAAACCCGGCCACGCGCGGCTGGGCCGCACGGTGAGCGTGACGGTGTCGGGCGTCTGCTTGCGCACCGCCGTGACCAGGCCGCGGATCTCGCGGCGGACCAGCATCGGGTCGACGAGCTCCAGGTACCGGTCCATCCCGTGCGGCGTCAGCAGCGCCTCGGCCAGCGAGGCGAGGCCGCGCACCCGCCGGGGGATGAGCGCCGTCATCTCCGAACCTCCTCGGTTACAGTGAACGGCTGTACACTCAACAGTGCACTGCAGGAGTGGACGCCCTGTCAACGCGAGACCCCGAGGATGTGACGTGAGCAACGCGGTGGACATCCGTACGCTGGAACCCGTGTCCGAACCCCTGACCCCGGTGAGCCGCCAAGAGCGCAAATTGCGCACCCGGCAGGCACTGCTGGACACCGCCCTCGAGCTGCTGGCCGACAGGCCGTTCGCGACGCTGTCCCTCCGCGAGGTCGCGAAGGGCGCCGGTATCGTCCCGACGGCCTTCTACCGGCACTTCGCCTCGATGGAGGACCTCGGTGTCGCGCTCGTCGAAGAGGCGACGCGCACGCTGCGCGGCATGATCCGCTCCGCGCGCACGGATCCGGACACCTACCAGGGGATGATCAGCGCGTCGGTGACGACGCTGCACCAATTCGTCCGGGCGAACGAGGACCATTTCCGGTTCCTCACCCGCGAGCGGTACGCCGGCGGCTCGCTCGCCGAGGCGATCGGCGTCGAACTGCGCCTGTTCTCCGGCGACCTCGCGATCGACCTCGCCCGGTTCCCGAAGCTGCGCGAGTGGAGCACCGAAGACCTCCACATGCTGGCCGACTTGATCGTTTCCGTGATGCTGACGACCATTGTCGAACTGCTGGAAGCCCGCCCAGGTGAAGACGCGAAAATCACCGGAACGGCGGAAAAACGGCTGCGCCTGGTCCTGCTCGGCGTCCCGCACTGGAAAAGCAGCTGAGCGTTTCCTCCCGGCCGCTCGTATCTTCTGGCACAACCGCGAGACTTGCGACCCACGTCACTGGGGACTGTCGGTCCGGCGTGGTACAACCCTCGGATCGTGCCTCGCCGATGAGGAGGTCGTGTGACGGACAGCGAACAGAGTCAGCAGCTCACCGTGGGTGTGGTGGCCGAATCACGCCCCGGGGAGCGGCGGGTGGCCATGGTGCCCAAGCTCGTCGGGCGGCTCGTGCAGCGAGGGCTGCGCGTCGTCGTCGAGCCGGGTGCCGGATCCGGTGCGCACCTGAGTGACGACGCGTACACCCAGGCGGGCGCCGAACTCGGCGACGCCTGGGGCGCGCCGATCGTCGTGAAGGTCAACCCGCCTTCGCCCGCGGAAGTCGGGAAACTGAGCCGGGGTGCCGTGCTCGTCGGTTTCCTCGATCCGCGCGGCAACCCGGACGGGCTCGCGAAGCTCGAAGAAGCGGGGTTACGCGCCTTCGCGATGGAGGCGGTCCCGCGGATTTCCCGGGCGCAGGCGATGGACGCGCTGTCGTCGCAGGCCAGCATCGGCGGCTACCGCGCGGTGCTGCTCGCCGCGCAGAAGCTCCCGCGGTTCTTCCCGATGCTCACCACCGCGGCGGGCACCGTCCCGCCGGCCAAGGTGCTGGTGCTCGGCGCCGGCGTCGCCGGGCTGCAGGCGCTGGCCACGGCGAAACGGCTCGGCGCGCAGACCACCGGCTACGACGTGCGGCCCGAGGTCGCCGAACAGGTCAAGTCGCTCGGTGCGCAGTTCCTCGACCTCGGCATCGAGGCGGTCGGCGAAGGCGGGTACGCCCGCGAGCTGACGGCCGAGGAGCGCGAGGAGCAGCAGCGGCGGCTCACCGAGGCCATCACGAAGTTCGACGTCGTGATCACCACAGCGCTGGTGCCGGGCCGCAAGGCGCCGACGCTGGTCACCGCGGACGCCGTCAAGGGCATGCCTGCGGGGTCGGTCGTGGTCGACCTCGCGGGCGAGACCGGCGGCAACTGCGAGCTGACCAAGCCGGGCGAGGACGTCGTGGAGCACGACGTCACCATCTCCGCCCCGCTGAACCTGCCCGCCGAAATGCCTTCGCACGCCAGCGAGCTGTACGCCCGCAACGTCACCGAGCTGCTGGAGCTGCTCGTGACGAAGGAAGGCGAGCTGAAGCTGGACTTCGAGGACGAGATCGTCGCCGGTGCCTGCGTGGCCGGGCGCGAAGGGAGCGCGTCGTGAGTCCTTTGGTGCAGAACCTGGCGGTGCTGGTGCTCGCCGGGTTCGTCGGCTTCGCCGTCATTTCGAAGGTGCCCAACACCCTGCACACGCCGCTGATGTCCGGCACCAACGCCATCCACGGCATCGTGCTGCTGGGCGGCCTGGTCGTGCTCGGCCTCGGCGTCGACGGTGTGTTCAACAAGATCCTGCTGGTGATCGCCATCGCCTTCGGCACCATCAACGTCGTCGGCGGGTTCCTGGTCACCGACCGGATGCTGTCGATGTTCAAGGGCAAGAAGCCCGTGCCCGGTGAGGAGGAGGACAAGTGACCGACTTCGTCGCGATCCTCTACATCATCGCGTTCGCCCTCTTCATCTACGGCCTGATGGGCCTGACCGGGCCGCGCACGGCGGTCCGCGGCAACTGGATCGCCGCGGCCGGCATGGGCATCGCGGTGATCGCCACCCTGCTCACCCCGGGCATGGGCAACTGGCTGCTCATCGTCCTCGGCGTCGCGATCGGCGCGGTGGTCGGCGTGCCGTCCGCGCGCAAGGTCAAGATGACCGCGATGCCGCAGATGGTGGCGCTGTTCAACGGCGTCGGCGGCGGCGCGGTCGCGCTCATCGCCTGGGTGGAGTTCAACTCGACCGACGGGTACGCGCACGAGCCGGCGTACATCGCGATCGCGTCCCTGTTCGCCGCGATCATCGGGTCGATCTCCTTCTGGGGCTCGAACGTCGCGTTCGGCAAGCTGCAGGAGCTGATCAGCGGCCGCCCGATCACCATGGGCAAGCTGCAACAGCCGGTCAACGCGCTGCTCCTGCTGATCGCGCTCGCCTGCGCGGTGGCCATCGTCGCCGGTGGTGACTCCTGGCTGCTCATCGTCGGGCTGCTCGTCGCGGCGGGCATCCTCGGCCTCACCGTGGTGCTGCCGATCGGCGGCGCGGACATGCCGGTGGTGATCTCGCTGCTCAACGCCTTCACCGGGCTCTCGGCCGCGGCGATGGGCCTGGCGCTGGACAACACGGCGCTGATCGTGGCCGGCATGATCGTCGGCGCGTCCGGTTCGATCCTGACCAACCTCATGGCCAAGGCGATGAACCGGTCCATCCCGGCGATCGTCGCGGGCGGCTTCGGCGGCGGCCCGGCGGTCGCGGCCGGCACCGGGACGAAGGAAGCCCGCCCGGTGCGTTCGACGAGCGCGGCCGACACCGCGATCCAGATGGCGTACGCCAGCAAGGTCGTCGTGGTGCCCGGCTACGGCATGGCCGTGGCGCAGGCGCAGCACACCGTCCGCGAGATGGCGAAGCTGCTGGAGAAGAAGGGCATCACGGTCGCGTACGCGATCCACCCGGTGGCCGGCCGGATGCCCGGGCACATGAACGTGCTGCTCGCCGAGGCCGACGTGCCGTACGAGCAGCTCAAGGAGATGGACGAGATCAACTCCGAGTTCGCCCAGACCGACGTCGCGCTGGTGATCGGCGCGAACGACGTCACGAACCCGGCCGCGCAGACCGACCCCAGCTCGCCGATCTACGGGATGCCGATCCTCAAGGTCAACGAGAGCCGGTCCGTGATCGTCTTGAAACGCGGGATGAGCTCGGGGTTCGCCGGAATCGACAACGACCTGTTCTACGATCCGAAGACCAGCATGCTCTTCGGGGACGCCAAGTCGTCGGTGGGCGAGATCGTGGAGGAACTCAAAGCGCTATGACGACCGGGTCGGACGTCCGTGCCGCGTTCACGGATCCGGCCGAGAACCTCGCTTTCGACGAAGCACTCCTCCGGGTTGCGCCCGAGTCACCGGTGCTGTGGCTCTGGCGCAACCCGGTTTGCGTCGTGGTGGGGCGCGGGCAGCGGATTGCGCGCGAAGTGCGGGCCGACGAGTGCGCCCGCGACGGCGTCCCGGTGCTGCGGCGCGCCAGCGGCGGCGGCACTGTGTTCCACGACCCCGGCAACCTGAACGTGACGCTGGTCCTGCCCGGCCCGGCGGACCGGCCCCTGGAGGCGCTGGGCCAGGTGATGAGCGCCGCCGTCGACCAGCTCGGGCTGGTGCCGCGGATCGGCGACCGCGGGCTGTTCGTCGGCGACGCGAAGCTGTGCGGGTTCGCCGTGTTCCGCACCAAGACCGGCCTGCTGGCCCACTCGACGCTGCTGGTCGAGACGGCCGCGGGTCTCGTCGGCCGCTACCTCACGAGCGCGCCGCCAGACCCGCGGCCGCTCGACTCGCACCGCAGCCCGGTGGCGTCGCTGGCCGAGCACGGCTTGCGGCCCGGGTTCCCGGCGGTCGAGGCGGCGGTGCGGGCGGCGGCGTCGCAGCTGCTCGGGACGTTCGTGCCCCGCCCGCCGTCGGCGGCCGAGCTGGCGCGGCAGCGGGCCTTGCTGCACACCCGCTACCACTACCCGGCCTGGCACGCCGACGGCGCCCAGCGCGCGGCCTGAGCCGTCTACTGTGGACTTACTCGGCCGCCGAGAACATGACGGTCGGCACCTTGCGCGCGGCGGCCCGCGTGGCGAGCGCGGGCTCCGCGGCCTTGCTGGCGCGGGTGGTCTTCGCGGGTTCGGCCTTCGCCGTGGTGGCCTTCGTCTTGGCGGATGCCACCTTGCCGGGGGCAGCCTTGGCCGACGTGGCTTCGGTGGGCGCAACCTTGGCGGGCGCGGCCTTCGTGGCGGGCGCGGCCTTCGTTCTCCCGGGCGTGGCGGCGGCCTTCTCGGCAACCGGCTTCGGTGAGGTCTTCTGCACGCCGGCGACGAGCCGCGGCCGGTTCTTGCGGCCACCGGTGCGGCGGCCGGCGTCGGCGTACCGCTGCAGGAGCCCGCGCAACGCCTCGGCGTTGGCGACGGAGAGGTCGATGTCGTAGTCGATGCCGTCCAGGCCGAAGCCGACGGTCTCCGCCGCGGGCGCACCGGTCAGATCATCCAGCACCCGCACAGCCGTGTTCCTGGCCACGACAAACCTCCCGTGCTCGAACGTGTGATGTGTTCGCGAGCACCAGGTCCGACGGCACCCGGTGCCGCCGAAACTTGCAGCTTCCCGACGGAGGATAGCCGCTGGCTTGCGTGATCCCGCGTGGTGGTGTGCGCTGAAGCCATGGCTGCAGAGACTTTTGACGTAGTGGTGATCGGTGCGGGACCGGTGGGGGAGGTGGCCGCCGAACGGGCGGCTCGCGGAGGCCTGAAAGTCGCCCTCGTCGAGCACGAACGTTTCGGCGGCGAGTGCTCCTACTGGGCCTGCATCCCGAGCAAGGCGTTGCTGCGGCCGGGAAATCTCCTCGCCGCCGCGAAGCGCGTGCCCGGCGTGCCGGTCGGCGACCGGATCGACCCGGCGGCGGTGTTCGCGCGCCGTGACTGGTTCACCGGCAAGGGCGACGACTCGGGACAGGTCGACTGGGCCCGCGGCGCGGGCATCGAGCCGGTTCGCGGGCACGGGGAAATCACCGGGGAGCGGGAAGTGACCGTCGGCGGTGACCGCGTGCTGACCGCCCGGCACGCGGTGATCGTCTGCACCGGCAGCGTGCCCAGCACGCCGTCGATCCCCGGGCTCGACACGATCCGGCCGTGGGGTTCGCGCGAAGCGACGTCGGCGTCTTCCGTGCCGCCCCGGCTCGGCGTCCTCGGCGGCGGTGTGGTCGGCGTCGAGATGGCGCAGGCGTTCGCGTCGCTGGGGTCGGAGGTCCACCTGGTGATCTCCGGCCCGCGGCCGCTGCCGCGCAACGCCGGGTTCGCCGGTGACCTCGTGCTGGCGGGGCTGCGCGAAGCCGGCGTCGAGGTGCACACGGACTCGGGTGTTTCGAAGGTCGCCGGGGGCAACGCCGGGACCGAGCTGACGCTGAAGGACGGCTCGACGCTGGTCGTCGACGAGTTCCTGGTGGCCACGGGACGCCGTCCCGCGACCGCCGGGCTCGGCTTGGAGCGGCTCGGTGTCGAGCCCGGGCACCCGCTGGAGACCGGCGACACCGGCCGGGTGTCCGCAGTGGACGGTGACTGGCTGTACGCGGCCGGCGACGTCACCGGCCGGGCGCCGCTGACCCACCAGGGCAAGTACGGCGCCCGCGCGGCGGGGGACACGGTGGCGGCGCTGGCCGCGGGCACACCGGTGTCGGCTTCGCCGTGGAGCCGGTTCACCGCGACGGCCGACCACCACGCGGTGCCGCAGGTGGTGTTCACCGACCCGGAGGTGGCGGCCGTCGGCCTGGCGGACGCGCGACCGGGCTCGGCGGACCGCGTCGTCGACATCGACATCGCGGTGGCGGGTTCGTCCCTGCACGCGGACGGGTACACGGGCAAGGCCCGGATGGTCGTCGACACGGAGCGGAACGTGCTTTTGGGCGTGACGTTCGTCGGCCAGGACGTCTCGGAGCTGCTGCATTCGGCGACGATCGCGATCGTCGGCGAGGTGCCCCTGGACCGGCTGTGGCACGCGGTGCCGTCGTTCCCGACGATCAGCGAGGTGTGGCTGCGGCTGCTGGAGGCGTACGGGCTCTGAGGGCTACTGGGCGGGCAGTTCGAGGGCGGCCTCGGCCGCCCTGACCAGGCCGGGATCGTCCGGAGTGGACGGTCCCGGCGCCCAGACGGCCTGCACGATCCGGACGGACGAGCCGTCGAGCTTGCTGGCGTAGGCGGCGTTCTCGAACCGCGGGACGGGGGTGGCACCCCACTGGCCGGTCTCGGTGGCGAGGTCGAGGACCCCGCCCCCGCCCGGGGTGTCGGCCACGGCCTTGAAGGCGGCGGCTTGCGCGGCATCGGGGAATTCGACGACCCCGACGGTGACGGCCCCGCCGCGGCCGTCGACGGCCGCGGCGTAGCTGGCGCGTTTGACGCCGGAGCAGCTGGTCTGCTGCAGGCTGGCTTGGGCATCCCCGAAGGCGTGGGAGGCACACCGCTGATCACCGCCGGCGGCGCGAAGGGCGAACTGGAGGCTCCGCACCGGAGTGGTGGGCGGCGGCTGTGATTTCGAGGTGGCCGGCGGCGGCGCCGGAGCGGCGGCGGTGTCATCACCGGTGGTGGCCACGGCGACGGCGGCGACGACCAGGAGGACGAGGGCACCGATGGCTCCGAGGGGGAGCCATCGGCCGGTGCGAGGAGTGGCGGCGGGCTCGGGTTTCGGCCGCGGGCGGGGGAAGGGCTGCGGGGAGGCCGCGGGCAGAGGAGCGGAAGGGCCGCCCTGGGGAGGCTCGGGTGGGGTGGGTTGCGGGGTGCCCTGCTCGGTGCTTGCGGGCTGCGGTGCGGGGGATTCGGGTGCTTGCCCGGTCTCGGTGGGGTGCTCGGGCGCGGCGGATCGGGTGCTGGCCTGCTCGGTGTTTGTGGGCGGCGGGGCCGGCTGCTCGGGGGCCTGCCCGGCTGCGGCGGAGGGGTCGAGTGCCGCGGTTTGCTTGCTGCTCGGCGCGGGAAGGCGGAGGTTTTCGGTCCGCTCGGACTCGGCAGCGGAGGATTCGACCGGTTCGGAACCATCCGACGAGTTGGCTTCGGCGGGTGGGGAACTGGTCCCGGGGAACACCGGTCGCGCCGAGGGATCCGCAGGGCCCGACTCCGCCTGGGCAGGCGGCGAAGGAACCTCGGTAGCTTCCGCCTCGGCGGGCGGGGAACTGGTCCCGGGGAACACCGGTCGCGCCGAGGGATCCGCAGGGCCCGACTCCGCCTGGGCAGGCGGCGAGACAGCCTCGGCTACTTCCGCGGCCGCAGGAACTTCGGCCTCCGAAATCTCTGACACCGCAGGAACTCCAGCCTCCGAAGCCGCAGCGGGCTCCGGTGCGGCTTCGACCGGCGTCTTGGTCCGCCAGTCGGTGGTTCCCACCCCTGCCGGCGCTGCGAGAGAAGCCGGCGGCTGCGGGGCATCGTCCCAAAGGGACTCCGGGGGTGCGTCGTCCGTCAGGCGGCTGAAGCCCTCGGCCAGCAGGACCTCGTCCGTGAACTCCGGTGCCGCTGGCGCCAGTCCCCTGATCAGCGCCCGCACCTGGTCCACCGATCGCGGCCGGTGCGCCGTGGCCAGGGATACCGTGGCCGCCAGCATCGTCGTCGGGGTCGGGTGCAGTACCCGGACCGGGCCGGCCAGGTCGGCCGCCGGCTGGTCGACCGTCTCCACGTAGGGCCCCACCGCGATGATCGTGCCCACCGGGGCCGTTCCCGGGACCAGCGCGGCAATTTGCCGTTCGCAAGCTTGCGAGATGTCCAGCGCTTCCGTGGCCGGGTTCACCGAATCGTCGTCCGCGACCAGGGGCCAGCCGTCCGCCTTCCACGGGCCGCCCAGCGGGGCCTCCAGGCGCAGGGCCGGGTCCGGGAGGTCCACGCCGATCACGATGATCACGCCGTGGGGAAGCAGGACCACCGCCTCGATCGGGCGGTCCGTCACCCCGCCCACGCCCACCAGCGCGATCCCGCCGATCACGGTGCTGCCGCGGCCCAGGGACGCCAGTGCGGCCCGGATGTCGTCCGCCACCCGGGACTGCTGCCGCTCCAGGCGCACCAGTCGCACCGCTGTCCCTCCCCGCTCGTCGTTCCGGGTCAACACGCTAGCGCGCCCAGCGCAAGGATCCGCGCGACACGGGCGCGCCGCGGCCGCTTGCCCTCCGAAAGTGTGTGGCGGGTGACTTGTGGTGTTCGTGTGGCCAAACGGCACGGTTGGGGTGCAGAATGTGCTACAACGCATCGGAGGCGGCATTCGGGAGCCGCACTGAGGCCACGCTGCAGCTCGGAGTAGGGCGTAGGGGAAGACGTCCCTCGTCGAGCAACAAGCGGAGGTAGCAGTGAGCACCCGTGGCAGCACCCGAGGTGTGGTGTACGTCCACTCGTCGCCGTCTGCGGTGTGTCCGCACGTCGAGTGGGCCATTTCGGGCACCCTGGGTGCCCGCGTTGACCTGAAGTGGACGGCGCAGCCGGCCAGTCCGGGTCAGCTTCGCGCCGAATGCGGATGGCGCGCGCCCGCGGGCACCGGCGCCAGACTGGCGTCCGCCCTCAAGGCGTGGCCGATGATTCGGTTCGAGGTGACCGAAGAGCCCAGCGCGGGCGTCGACGGCGAACGGTTCTGCTTCGCGCCCGGCCTCGGCCTGTGGCACGGACGGACCAGCGCCAACGGCGACATCGTGGTGGGCGAGGACCAGCTGCGCGCACTCGTCGCGATGACCCGCGGCGGGGAGTCCCTCGCGCACAAGCTGGACGAACTCCTGGCCGCGAGCTGGGACGAGGCGCTCGAGCCCTTCCGCCACGCCGGTGACGGCGCGCCGGTGACCTGGCTGCACCAGGTCGGCTGAGCTCCGGGACGGGGGCCGGTACGCTTTCCGCGTGACCACCCCCGCCCCCAGCTCTCGCCAGCGCTGGCTGGTGCCCGTCGTGGTCGTGGTGCTGTCCGTGACCGTCGGTGGCGGCTTGCTCGCGCGCGAAATCTACCGCCGTCCCGACCAGCCCGCCGACGACGCCTCCGTCGCGATGTCGACGCCGTCGTCGTCCAGCATCGGCGCGCCGGCCGCGGTGGACGACGGCGTCCGGATGACCGACGACGCCAAGCGGCACCCGCAGGCCGATACCGTCCGCCGGGTGCTGGAGAAGTACTTCACGGCCATCAACACCAGGCAGTACCCGCTGTGGACCGAGGTGGTCACCGACGAGCGGGCCGCCTCCCAGACGCAGACCGACTGGAGGCGGGGGGTGCGCACCACAAAGGACAGCGACGCCCTCGTCTACCGGATCGAGCGCTCGTCCGGGAACTCGCTGCGCGTCCTGGTCGGGTTCACCAGCCGGCAGGCGATCGAGGACGCCCCGCTGTTCTTCCGCGAGCCGTGCATCAAGTGGCGGCTCGTCCTGCCGATGGTGCTCGAAAACAAGGCCCTGAAGATCGCCGCCGCCATCGACGGCGGACCGCCGCCCGAACACGAAAAGTGCTGAAAACGAAAGCGGGGCCCGGCCGAAGCCGGGCCCCGCTTTCGTTCCGGAGTTCCGGAGAAATCAGACCGTGAACAGCAGTGCGGTGTTGTGCCCGCCGAACCCGAACGAGTTGCTGATCGCCGCGGTCAGCTCGACCTTGCGCGGCTCGCCCGCGACCACGTCGAGCTGCACCCGCGGGTCCAGGTCCGTCAGGTTCAGGGTGGCCGGCACGAGACCGTGGTAGAGCGACAGGATCGTGATGATCCCCTCGACCGCGCCGGCCCCGCCGACGAGGTGGCCGAGCGAGCCCTTCGGCGCCGTCACGATCGCGTGGTCGCCGACCGCCTTGCGGATCGCCGCCGCCTCGCCGATGTCACCGACCACAGTGGACGTCGCGTGCGCGTTCACGTGCCCGACGTCCGCCGCGGTGACCCCGGCCATCTTCATCGCCGCGCGCATCGCGGCGATCTGGCCGATGCCCTCGGGGTGGTTGCCGGTGATGTGGTAGGCGTCCGAGGTGATGCCGTGCCCCGCGATCGTCGCGTAGACGCGCGCCCCGCGGGCCTTGGCCTGGTCGGCGCGCTCCAGGATGACCACGCCGGCGCCCTCGCCGAGGACGAAGCCGTCGCGGTTGGCGTCGAACGGCCGCGACGCGGCCGCCGGGTCGTCGTTGCGCGTGGAGACCGTGCGGGCCTGGGCGAACCCGGCCAGCGTGATCGGGTGGATGCACGCTTCGGCGCCCCCCGCGACCACGACGTCGGCGCGCCCGGAGCGGATCATCTCCACCCCGCTGGCGATGCCCTCGGCACCCGAGGCGCAGGCCGAGGCCGGGGAGTGCACCCCGGCCCGCGCCTTGAGGTCGATGCCCACGTGCGCGGCCGGGCCGTTCGGCATCAGCATCGGCACGGTCAGCGGCGACACCTTGCGGAGACCCTGCTGGTGCAACAGGTCGTTCTGGGTGAGCAGGGTGACCGGGCCGCCGACGCCGGTGCCGATCGACACGCCGAGGCGGTCGGGGTCGACGTCGGTGTGCTCGTCGGTCGGCTCGGTGTACCCGGCGTCGGCCCACGCCTGGCGGGCGGCGATCAGCGCGACCTGCTCGCAGCGGTCCAGCCGGCGGGCCTGCACCCGCGGCAGGACCTCCGAGGGATCGACGGCCAGCATGCCGCCGATCTTGACGGGCAGCTGCAGCTCCTCGACCCAGTCGGCCTCGATCGCCCGGATCCCGCTCCGTCCCGCCAGCAGACCGTCCCAGGTGGACGTCACGTCCCCGCCGAGCGGTGTGGTGGCGCCGAGACCGGTGATCACGACGTCGATGTTGCTCATGGGAGTCTCCTCAAGGAGGGGAAAGACTTTACTTGGAGTTGGCCGACACGTAGTTCACGGCGTCGCCCACGGTCTTGAGGTTGGCGAGCTCGTCGTCCGGGATCTTGACGCCGAACTTGTCCTCGGCCTGCACGGCGATCTCGACCATCGACAGCGAGTCGATGTCCAGGTCGTCCACGAAAGACTTCTCGGCGGTGACGTCGTCCTGAGCCACACCGGCGACCTCTTCGACGATCTCGGCGAGGCCGGCGAGGATCTCAGCGTTGTCAGCCATGGGGGTGTTCCCTTCTCGGTCTTACTGGGGGTCTGTTTCCCTCGGGCGAATGCCCGCGGGGAGCGTAACGGTGATCAGGGGCAGATGAACGCCTGCCCGGCGTAGGACAGGCCCGCGCCGAACCCGACCGCCAGCACCACGTCGCCGGACTTCGCCGTCCCGGCCTTGCGCATGTGGTCCAGCGCGAGGGGGATGGACGCCGACGAGGTGTTGCCGGAGTACTTGATGTCGTCGGCGACGACCATGTCTTCCCGGGCGCCGTTGGCCCGCAGCTTCTTCGCGATCGCCTCGACGATGCGCAGGTTCGCCTGGTGCGGGATCAGCACGTCCACATCGGACGGCTTGAGCCCGGCGGCCTCCAGCGCCTCCATCGCGATCGGCGCGATCTTCGTGGTCGCCCACCGGAAGACCGACTGGCCCTCCTGGTAGATGTACTTCTCGTCGCGCATGTAGATCAGGTCGACCAGGTCGCCCGCGCTGCCCCAGGTCACCGGGCCGATGAGCGGCTCGTCGGACGCGCCGACGACCGCGGCGCCGGCACCGTCGGCGAAGATGATCGCGTTGGCCCGGTCGGCCGGGTCGACCGAGTCGGTGAGCTTCTCCGCGCCGATGACCAGGACCTTCTTCGCCGAGCCGGCCCGGATCAGGTCGGAGGCGACGCCGAGGCCGTAGCAGAACCCGGCGCACGCGGCGTTGAGGTCGAACGCGCCGGGGCCGGGGATGCCGATCCGGGCGGCGACCTGTGCGGCGGCGTTCGGGATCAGCGTCGGCATGGTGCAGTTCGGCAGGATCACCGTGTCCACTTCGGACGGGTCGACGCGAGCGTCGGCCAGCGCGGCGGTGCCGGCGGCGACGGCCATGTCGGTGAGCAGCTCGTCCTTCTCGGCGAACCGGCGCTCGACGATCCCGACCCGGGTCTGGATCCACTCGTCGTTGGTTTCCATGACCTGCGACAGGTCGTCGTTGGTGACGATCTTCGCGGGCTGGTAGCTGCCGACGCCCAGCACCCGGCTGCCGCGGGAGCCGGGGTTGAGGCTCAGGGTGGGTCGGTCGGTCACGAGGCGTCCTCCTGGCGCAGCGCCGCCAGCTCGGCCGGCGTCTTCAGCGCGGTGATAGTGGTGACGACGCCCTTGAGCTGCCGCTTGACCAGGCCGGTCAGGGTGCCCGCGGGCGCGAGTTCGATCGTGCGGGTGACGCCGAGGGAGACCAGGCCGTCCATCGTCAGGTCCCAGCGAACCGGGCGGGTGACCTGGGAGACCAGCCGCGCGAGGTACTCGGCCCCACTGGTGACCACGGTACCGTCCGCGTTGGACAGCAGCGGGCGGACCGGGTCGGCCGGGGTCAGCTCGGCGGCGTGGGCGCGCATCGCCTCTTCGGCGGGCGCCATGTACCGGGTGTGGAAGGCGCCGGCGACCTTGAGGGCGCGGATCTTCGTGCCTTCGAGGGGCTCGTCGACGATCTTCGCGATCGTGTCGGCGGCACCGGAGGCGACGATCTGCCCCGCGCCGTTGCGGTTCGCCGCGGTCAGGCCCTGCTCTTCGAGCCACGCGACGACCTGCTCGGGGTCCCCGAGCATGACCGCGGCCATCGACGTCGGTTCCAGCGCGCACGCCTTCGCCATTTCGGCGCCGCGGACGGCGGCGAGCGCGACGGCGTCTTCCGGCTTCAGCACCCCGGCGATCGCGGCGGCCGCGAGCTCGCCGACGGAGTGGCCGGCGACCGGCGCGTCCGCGGCGACCGGCGCGGTGGCCTGGAGGTGCTCGAAGGTGAGCAGCGACAGCGCGACGATCAGCGGCTGGGCGATCGCGGTGTCCTGGATCTCGTCGGCGTCCGCCTCGGTGCCGAGGCGGAGCAGGTCGAGCCCGGCGCGCTCGGACCACTGGGCGACGCGCTCGCGCGCCCCGTCGAGGTCGAGCCAGGGCGTGAACATGCCGGGGGCCTGGGACCCCTGGCCGGGAGCGAGGACTGCTGCTGTCACCCTTCTAGACAACACGGCGGAGGGTGTTTTCCGGGATGCCGACGCTCACAGTGTCTGCGCGGCGTCTTTGTCGGAACCCTCCAAAGATGCGCCGCAGAAGCTCGCGCGTAACCCGGAAGCCTTGTCGGGTTCAATCACCTTTCGCTGTTAAGTCCATCACGTGACGGCCGTCTCCGGAAGGGTCAGTCCCGCGGGGTGAGCAGGACGACCGGGATCTCCCGATCGGTCTTCTGCGCGTACTCCTCGTAGAGCGGGAAGAGGGCCGCCATCCGCGGCCAGAGGTGCGCGCGCTCGGCCGGGGTCGCGACCCGGGCGCGGGCGGTGCACCGGCGGGTGCCGGCCTGGACCCCGACGCTCGGCTCCGCCACGAGGTTCTTGAACCACGCCGGGTCGTCGTCGGCACCGGCCTTGGACGCGACGACGACGAAGTCGTCCCCCGAGGTGCCGTAGATCAGGCAGGTGCGCCGGGGCAGGCCGGTCCGGCGGCCGGTCGTGGCGAGGATGAGGGTGTGCAGGCCGTTCGACTCGTGGCCGACGGTGCCGCCCGAGTCGAGGTACGTCCGGGTCTGCTCGGCGACCCAGTCCCACTGCGAGTCGGTGGCGCGGTCGAGGTCGTCGGCGACGGCCATGGTGTGTCCTTTCGCGAGGGAGGGGGTTCAGCGGAGCTTCTCGGCCAGCGCGACGATGATGCCCTCGGGGCCGCGGAGGTAGCAGAGCCGGTAGTCGTCTTCATACCGCACCAGTTCGCCCACGGGCTCGGTGCCGTGCGGGCGGACCCGGGCCAGGACGGCCTCGATGTCTTCGACGGCGAACATGATGCGGCGGAGACCGAACGCGTTGACCGGCGCGTCCCGGTCGGCGGCGGCGGGGGCCGCCGGCGCGTGGAACTTCATCAGCTCGAGCCGCCCGTGGCCGTCCGGGGTCCGCACCACGGCCATGTCGCAGCGCACCCCCTCGAGCCCGACGAGGACGTCCACCTCCGGTCCGCCGACCGTGGCCTCGCCCTCGAGCTCCATTCCGAGAGCGACGAAGAACGCGGTCACCGCCGCGAGGTCCTCGACGACGACGCCGACGTTGTCCATCCGCTGGATCGTCATGGTGTCTCCTCCGTCCCGCGGCCCCGGTGGCCGCTCGCAAACCAGGGACGGAGCCGGCACGACGTTCTCGACATCCGCGGCGTCACCAAAGCCCGCGAGCCCTCGCCAGCCGTCCGACGGTCAGGGCGATCCGCAGCACCAGGGCGTCGCGCGGGTCGGTCGCCTGGCAGCCCGTGAGGTCCGCGGCCTTCCGCAGCCGGTAGCGGACCGTGTTCGGGTGGACGAACAGCGTCTTCGCGCACGTCTCCAGCACGCCGCCGCTCTCCAGGTAGGCCTCCACCGTGCGCTGCAGCGTCGGGCCGGCTTCCTCGAGCGGGCGGGCGATCGTGTCCACCAGCAGCCGCTCGGCCTCCGCGTCGCCCGACAGCGCGCGCTCGGGCAGCAGGTCGCCCGAGCGCACCGGCCGGGGCGCGCCCGGCCAGCCGACCACCGCCCGCAGCCCGGACAACGCTTCCGTCGCGCTGTGGTGGGCCTCCGCCAGCGTCGGCACGGTCGGGCCGGCCACCACCGGGCCCTCGGCGAACGCCACCGACATCCGGGTCAGGATCTCCCGCTCCTTCACCCCGCCGTCGGTCGGGCCGCCGACCACGACCACCAGCCGGGACCCCTGCACCGACAGCAGCACCGGACGCCCGACGCGGGCCGCACGGCTGCGGACCTCGAACACCACCGTCGGCGGGTCCTCCGACGGCGGGTTGCCGACCAGGACGGTCGCCGCCGCGGACGGGTCCCAGCCGAGCGCCGTGGCCCGCGAGAGCACCGACTCCTCGGCGTCGCCGCGGACGATGCCGTCGACGACCAGCGCCTCCAGCCGCGCGTCCCAGGCACCGCGCGCTTCGGCCGCGGCAGCGTAGGAATTCGCCGCCGCGAAGGCGATTTCCCGGCCGTAGCGCAGGATTCCTTCGATCAAAGCGGCGCGTTCCGCTTCGTTCGCGGCGAAATCGGGAAGCTGCTCCTCGAACACCTCGATGGCCAGCCGCACCATGCCGACCGCCTGGCGCAGGCTGATCCACCGCGACAGCTCGGCCGGTGCGTCGCGGAACGCCTCGGTCGTGAGCTTCAGGGCTTCCTTGGCGTCCCGCAGCCAGTCGACGAAGCCGGCGGCCCCGGCCTGGGTGATCAGCAGGACGCTCGCGCGCTGGTCGGCGGGCAGCCGGGCGAACCAGGGCAGCCGCCGTTCCATCACCGCGATGCTCGCGCTCGCCAGGCTGCCGGACGCGTGCTCCAGCCGCCGGAGCGTCTTCGCGGACAGTCCGTGGTGCTTCGGCACCTGGCGCGGGGCGGTGGTTCCATCCATGGCGAGGCGATCCTACGTGCCCGCAACTTTGGTAGGCCCTCGCGGCAACGCGCGAGGGTAGGCGGGGCGTGTACGCACTGCCTAGGATCGACGCCACACAGAACGGGGGAACCGGAATGACCGGTTTGGAGATCGATGGGGTGTCCAAACGCTACGGCGACGTGGTCGCCCTGCGGGAAATGACGTTCGACGTCCGGCCGGGCGAACTGTTCGGGTTCGTCGGCAGCAACGGCGCCGGGAAGACCACGACCATGCGGATCGCGCTCGGGGTGCTGTCCGCCGACGCCGGTGAAGTCCGCTACGACGGCGTGCCGGTGACGCACGAAACGCGCCGTCACATCGGGTACATGCCCGAAGAACGCGGGCTCTACCCCAAGATGAAGGTGGCCGAGCAGCTGACCTACCTCGCGCGGCTGCACGGCATGCCCGCGGCCGACGCGCGGGCGTCGGCCGAAGCGTGGACCGAACGGCTCGGCGTCGCCGGCCGCCGCGACGACGAGGTGCAGAAGCTGTCCCTCGGCAACCAGCAGCGCGTCCAGCTGGCCGCGGCGCTGGTGCACGAGCCGCGGATCCTGGTGCTCGACGAGCCGTTCTCCGGCCTCGACCCGGTCGCGGTCGACGTGATGAGCCAGGTGCTCAAGGAGAAGGCGGCCGAGGGGGTGCCGGTCGTGTTCTCCAGCCACCAGCTCGATCTGGTGGAACGGCTGTGCGACCGGGTCGGGATCGTCCGCAGTGGACAGATGGTCGCCGTCGGCACGGTCGACGAGCTGCGGGCCGGCGGCGCGGTGCGGCTGCGGGTCGACGTTCCCGAGGCCGGGAACGGGTGGGCCGACGGCCTGCCCGGGGTGAAGGTGCTCGGCCGGACGGGTTCGGTGACCGAGCTCGAACTGGGCGAGGGCGCCGACGACCAGGCCGTGCTCAAGGCGGCGCTGGCCACCGGGCCGGTCCGCGAGTTCGCCCGTGAGCAGCCGTCGCTGACCGAACTGTTCCGTTCCGTCGTCACGACCGAAAAGGTTTCCGCATGAGTACCCCGGCTCCGGACGTCCGGATGAGCCCCACGGCGGCGGTGGGCCTGGTCGCCTCCCGCGAGATCAGCACCCGCGTGAAGTCGAAGGCCTTCCGCGTCAGCACCGTGATCATGCTGCTGCTGATCGTGGTCGGCATCGTGGCGATCAAGCTGCTCGCGGGCGGGAACGGCGCCGACTCGACGGTCGGCTACACCTCGGCGTCCGCTCCGCTCGCCGCGCCGCTGAAGGCCGGTGGCCAGGCCGTCGACGTGAAGATCGAGACGGTCCAGGTCGCCGACGAGGCCGCCGGGCGCGCGAAGCTGGCCGACGGTTCGCTCGACGCGCTGCTCACCGGCGACGGCAAGAGCGTGCACGTCCAGGTGAAGAAGGACCTCGACGGCAAGCTCGCGAACGTCCTGCAGCTGCTGGCCCGCCAGGTCGCGATCGACGGGCAGATCACCGCGCTGGGCGGGAACCCGGCGCAGTTCCAGGCCGCCGTCGCTTCGGCGAAGTTCATCGAGGACCCGCCGCTGGAAGAGCCGTACGACTACAACGGCGCACAGCTGGGGCTCGGCATCGCGGCGGGGATCCTCATCTACCTCTCGCTGATGATCAACGGCCAGAGCGTGGCGCAGGGTGTCGTCGAGGAAAAGACGTCCCGGGTGGTCGAGCTGCTGCTGTCGACGATCAAGCCGTGGCAGCTGATGGCCGGGAAGGTGCTGGGCATCGGCGTGGTCGGGCTGATCCAGATGCTCGTGATCGGCGTCGGCGGAATGGCCACGGTGCTGGCGACCAAGGCGTTCCCGATCAGCATCTCGGCGGCCGTGGGCACGGTCGTCTGGCTGATCGTGTGGTACCTGCTCGGGTTCTTCCTGTACTCGATCGTGTTCGCCGCGCTCGGGGCGCTGGTTTCGCGCCAGGAAGACGTCGGCGGCGCGACGATGCCGGCCCTGATGTTCGTGATCGCCGGGTACGTGATCGGCATTTCCGTGCTGCCGTCGGATCCGGGCAACACGTTCGTCGAAGTGCTATCGGTGATTCCGGTGTTCTCGCCGACGCTGATGCCGATGCGCCTGGCGATGGGCGGGGTGCCCGTTTGGGAAGCGGTGGTGTCGGTGGGGCTGGTGGTGCTGATGATTCCGGGGCTGATCTGGTTCGCCGCCCGGATCTACCGCAACGCTGTGATGCGGACCGGCGCGAAAGTGAAACTCCGCGACGCCCTGCGCGCCGCCTGACGTTTCCCTGATCCGGCCCCCGGCGACCCCGGGGGCCGGATTCGTCCGGACCGTGCCTGTCCGCCGAGCTTGTCTGCCGAGAATGCTCGAGGCCGCCCGGCGCTTGCGGTTTACGCTGCGCCGGACGGCCTCGTCTCCCCGGTCCCCACCGGTAGAACCAGTATGGCCACGGGTGATCTTTCCGCGCCAGTCGTCTCACTCGATCGTGGGGCGCACGAGTTGCCGCCCCTGGGTACTTGATCGACGATCCGGTGCAAATCCGTGGAGGGAGTCGGTATGGGCGAGCAACTGAAGGACGGGCTCGGGCAGGCGTGGGCCATGGTGGCCACGTTCGTCCCGAAACTCGTGGGATTCCTGATCATCCTGCTGATCGGCTGGTTGATCGCGAAAGCCGTGTCGAAAGGGCTGGCGCTCGTGCTCGGGAAAGCCGGTTTCGGCAAACTCGTCGAGCGGACCGGGCTGAGCGGAAAGATCGGCCAGCAGAAGATCGACGCGACCGGGATCCTCGTCAAATTGGTCTACTACTTCATTCTGCTGATCGCGCTGCAGCTGGCGTTCGGCGTGTTCGGGCCGACCAACCCGGTGAGCCAGCTGCTCAACGACATCATCGCGTTCCTGCCGCGGATCGTGGTGGCGCTGGTGCTCGTCGTGGTGGCCGCGGCGATCGCGAAGGTGGTGCGGGACGTCGTCGCGTCGGCGCTGTCCGGCCGCGGCGCGGCGCGGCCGCTCTCGGTGGCGGCGTACTGGCTGATCATGGCGTTCGGCATCATCGCGGCCCTCGGCCAGGTGAACATCGCGACGGCGATCACGGGCCCGATCCTGATCGCGGTCCTGGCGACGATCGGCGGCGTGATCGTGGTCGGCTTCGGCGGCGGCCTGATCAAGCCGGCCCAGGACCGCTGGCGCGGCTGGATGGCGAACATGGAGCACCAGCTGGAGACCCCGGCGCAGCGCACGGGCGAGATGGGCACGGGCCCGGCGGCCCCGCGCGCGACGGTCGGCGTGGACAGCACCCCGACGTCGCCGGTCGGCACCCCGCGCCCGCAGGGCTGATCGGAGGGGAGTGGCGGGGGGGCGGGGGGGGGGGGAGGGGGCGGGGCCCCGCCCGGGCGGCGAGGCGCTCGTCGTGCTGGGCGGGGCCGCGTGCTTCGCGCTCGCCGGCTACGCCAAGATGCGCGCCATGGTGGTCGCGGGGGCATCGGGCCATGGGAGCCGTCGCGGCGCTGTGGCATTCGGCGCTCCGCGAGCTGTCGCGCTATCCGGAGATGTGTCGGTGAAGGGGAGCGGCGGGCCGTGGCGGAGGTCGCGAAGCACGCTTCGACGGCGACCGCCCTCGGCCGCCCGGCGTCGGACCGAGCCGGGAGCGGGCACCTCGCACCCGATACCGCCGGTCGGCACCCCCCGCCCGCAGGGCTGAGGCGGAGGACAGCGGCGGAGGGCCGAGGCGGAGGGGCGTGGCGCGGGCCCGGCGGTCGAGGAAGGCGCCGGGCCCG
>NZ_JBEZYY010000022.1:0-37202 GCF_040638975.1 Amycolatopsis sp. NPDC024027 | reverse complement strand
CCCCGGGGTGGTCTGGGTGGTGCTCGGGGGGGGGGGGCGGGGGGGGGGGGGGGGGGGGGGGGCCCGGGGTGTGGTGCCCGCGCCGGCCCCCCCCCCACGCCCCGGACGTCATGAATGACTCATTCCTGACGTCGGAGGTCAGGAATGAGTCATTCACTGCGTTCGGCGGCGCCCGGGTCGTCCGCGGTGGCCCGCTCCACGCCGGCGACGTCCACAGCGTGGGATGTTCCGCCGCTCACAGTCCTTGGGGAATGCGTCCGCCAGGGAGCATGTTGGGAGCGGTAGGACGAAAGGGGCGTGACGTGGACTTCCTGCTGCACCACGGGATCACCGTGCTCGGTCAGTGGATTTCGATCGCGGAGCTCGCCGGGCAGGTGTTCGCGCTCGCCGTCGTGTTCCTCGCGCAGCGTCGCACCCTGTGGACGTGGCCCGTGCAGGTCGGGGCCACCGTGCTGCTGTTCGCCGTCTACGTCTCCGCGCACCTCGGCGGCCTCGCCGCGCGGCAGGTCGCGATCCTCGCCATCTCCGTCTACGGCTGGTGGGCCTGGACGCGCCGCAAGGATCCGGTGTTCGGCGTCGTCGTCCGCAAGGGCCGGCCGGCCGAACGGCTGGCCATGCTCGGCGCCTTCGTCGTCGGCACCACCGTGATGGCGCTCGTTCTCGACGCCCTCCACGCGTCCTGGGCGCCCTGGCCGGACGCCGCCATCTTCGTCGGGACCCTCGTGGCCTTCGGGGCGCAGGGACTCGGGCTTGTCGAATTCTGGCTGGTCTGGCTGGCCGTCGACGCGATCGGCGTGCCGCTGCAGATCTCGTCCGGGCTCTACTTCTCCGCCGCGATCTACATCGTCTTCGCCGGGCTCGTCGTGCACGGCTGGTGGAGCTGGAACCGCTCCGCCCAGCGCGTCGCCGCCCGGCCCGGGGTCACGGCAGCATCCAGCTGAGCGCCGCGGTGCTCTGACCCCACACGATCAGGCACATCGCGAGCAGCAGCCCGATGCTCCACGGCAGCACCTTCCGCAGCAGCTTCCCCTCTTCGCCGGGCAGGTTCGCCGCCACGCAGGCGATGGTGAGGTTCTGCGGCGACACCATCTTGCCGAGGACGCCGCCGGAGCTGTTCGCCGCGGCCAGCAGGTCGGCGGGCAGGCCCGTCTGGTGCGCCGCCGTCACCTGCAGGGCGCCGAACAACGCGTTCGCCGAGGTGTCGGACCCCGAGACGGCGACACCGAACCAGCCCAGCACCGGGGAGAGGAACGCCAGCCCGGCGCCCGCGGCGGCGATGAACGTGCCGATCGTGGAGGTCTGGCCGGACAGGTTCATCACGTAGGCCAGCGCGAGCACGCCCGTGACGGTCAGGATCGCGAACCGCAATTCCTTGACCGTCGCCAGCCACTCCTGCGCGCTGTCGCCCGCCTTCACCGCCAGCAGCGCCGCCGTGATGACGCCCGCCAGCAGCACCAACGTGCCGCCGGTGTTGAGGAACGGCAGCGAGAACGTGTTGCCGGACACCGGTTTCCCGTTCGGCGCGGCGACGTTCAGCCCGGGCCAGTGGAACTTCCAGGTCGCCTTGTCCAGCAGCCGCTTGACCGGCGGCAGCACGGCGATCGAGAAGATCACGATGATGAGCAGGTACGGCAGGTACGCCTTGACGACGTCGCCCCGCGAGTCTTCCGGCGGCGCTTCGGCGGTCGCTGTCCCGCCGGTGCCGATCCGGACGGCTTCGGGCACCGGGCGCCGGGTCTGGGGGAGGGCGACCAGCGCGGCCGCGCCGGCCAGCGCCGCCCCGATGTCGGCCAGCTGCGGTGACACGTAGTTCGAAGCGAGGAACTGCACGAGCCCGAACGCGACCCCGCAGACGAGCGCGGGCAGCCAGGTGTCCTTCAGGCCGCGCTTGCCGTCGACGATGATCACCAGCAGCAGGGGCACGACCAGCGCGAGCAGCGGCGTCTGGCGCCCGACGATCGACGACACTTCCTGCAGCGGCAGGCCGGTGACCTGGGCGAGGGTGACGACCGGGGTGCCCATGGCGCCGAACGCGACCGGCGCGGTGTTGGCGACCAGCGCGACGACGGCGGCCTTGACCGGGTGGAACCCGACGGCCACCAGCATCACGGCGCTGATCGCCACCGGCGCGCCGAACCCGGCGAGGGCTTCCATGAGCGCGCCGAAGCAGAAGGCGATGATCAGCGCCTGGATGCGCGGGTCGTCGGAGAGGCGCCCGAACGAGCGGCGCAGGACGTCGAAGTGCCCGGTCCGCACGGTGAGCCGGTAGATCCACAGTGCGTTGACGACGATCCACATGATCGGCCACAGCCCGAACGCGGCGCCCTGCAGCGCCCCGGAGACGGCCTGCACGACCGGCATCCCGTACGCGGCGATGCCGACGACGAGCGCGACGAGCAGCCCGATCAGCGCGGCGTGGTGCGCCTTCATCCGGACGGCCCCGAGCAGCACCAGGACGGTGGCGAGCGGCAGCACGGCGACGAGCGCGGACAGGCCCAGCGAGCCGAGCGGAGTCAGATCCTGAACGAACACGGGTGACCTCCGTTTTCCACGATGCGAAAACGGCCTTTCGGCGGGTGCCCGAGATCTTCGTCACAAACTACGCGGTCCGTCAAGAAGTTGAGACCGGTTGGCCCAACAAGTCAGTGCTTCACGGCGTGCTTCACGGCTTCGGCAGCACGGCGAGCGCGGTCTCGGCGATCGCGCGGATGCCGTCCGGCTCGACGCCGCCCTTGCCCAGCGCTTCGAGGCCGCGCAGGACGGCCAGCACGAGGCTGCCCAGGTGGGCGGGGTCGGCGTCGGCGGCGATGTCGCCCGCGCGCTGCGCGCCCGCGATGCACGCCGTCAAGGAGGCGTGCAGGTCGCGGAACGCCCGCCCGGTCCGCGCGGCGACGGCGTCGTCGTGCTCCGAGCATTCGGCGGCGCCCTTCGCGATCAGGCAGCCGCGCCGCTCCCGGTCGGCGGCGACCGACTCGGCGATGGCGCGCACGTGGTCGCCGAGCCGCCGGTGGGCCGTGTCGTCG
Organism: Amycolatopsis sp. NPDC024027; assembly: GCF_040638975.1. Lineage (NCBI taxonomy): Bacteria > Bacillati > Actinomycetota > Actinomycetes > Pseudonocardiales > Pseudonocardiaceae > Amycolatopsis > Amycolatopsis sp. NPDC024027. The sequence continues at coordinate 34,179 of NZ_JBEZYY010000022.1, read as the reverse complement.
GGGCCTTCGAGCTGATGCCGCACGCCGTCGGTCGATTCGGTGCAGTAGTAGTCGTAGACGCGCAGGTACAGCGCGTGCTTGTCGCCGAAAGCGCCATACAGGCTCCCCTTGCCGAGGCCGGTCGCGGCGGCGATGTCGTCGACCTTCGTGCCGGCGTAACCGTGTTCCCAGAACTGGTCCCTGGCCGCGCGCAGGACCGCTGTCTCGTCGAAGCTCCGGGGTCTTGCCATGAGAGCAGGCTACCCATTCTTGACTATCTCGTCCAGAACGGCGTACGTTCTGGACGAGATAGTCAAGAACTCGGAGGGCATCGTGAACCTGGAGAACAAAACCGCGGTCGTGACCGGCGGCAGCACCGGCATCGGGCTCGCCATCGCGAAGCGGTTCGCGGCCGAAGGCGCGCACGTGTTCATCACCGGCCGCCGCAAGGAGGCCCTCGACGACGCGGTCGCCGAGATCGGCAGCGGGGTGACGGCCGTCCGGGCCGACTCGGCGAACCTGGCCGACCTGGACGAGCTCTACCGCGCGGTGGCCGAGCGCGGGCGCGGCCTGGACGTGCTGGTGGCCAACTCCGGCGGCGGCAGCTTCGCCCCGCTCGGCGAGATCACCGAGGAGCAGTTCGACACCACGTTCGGCACGAACGTCAAGGGAGTCGTCTTCGCCGTCCAGAAGGCGCTGCCGCTGCTGAACGAGAACGCCTCGATCATCGTCACCGGCTCGACGGCGTCGATGCGGCCCGGCCCGGCCTTCGGCGTCTACGGGGCGACGAAGGCGGCGGTGCGCAACTTCGCCCGAAGCTGGGCGCTCGACCTCAAGGGCACCGGCACGCGGGTCAACGTCCTGAGTCCCGGACCGACGCGCACCCCGGGCATGCTGGGCCTGGTGCCCGACGACGAACAGCAGGGTCTGGTCGACGGCCTCGTGGCGCAAGTCCCGCTGGGTCGCCTCGGCGACCCGGCGGAGATCGCGGCCGCGGCGCTGTTCCTGGCCTCCGATGAGGCGAGTTTCGTCAACGGCACCGAGTTCTTCGTCGACGGCGGCGCGGCACAGGTCTAGCGCAAGGTCGCGTGCGAGGGCTTGAGGTCGGCGAGGGTGCGGACGCCGAGCAGCTGCATCGTGCGGACCAGTTCCGTGCGCAGGATGTCGACGCAGCGCTGGACGCCGCGCTCGCCGCCGGCCATCAGGCCGTACAGGAACGCCCGGCCAATCAGGACCGCGTCCGCGCCCCGGGCGATCGCCGCCACGATGTCGCCGCCCGACAGGATGCCCGTGTCGATCCACACCTCGGCACCGCCCTGGAGCTCGTCCAGCACCGCCGGCAGCAGCTCCAGGGGCGTCGGGGCGCGGTCGAGCTGGCGGCCGCCGTGGTTCGAGATCAGCACCGCGTCCGCGCCGTGCTTCACGACGTCGCGGGCGTCGTCGACGTTCTGCACGCCCTTGACGACGAGCTTCCCCGGCCAGGTCTGGCGCACCCAGTCCAGGTCGTCGAAGTTCAGCGTGGGGTCGAACAGCTTGTTCAGCAGCTCGGCGACGGTGCCGTCGAAGTGGCTCAGCGAGGCGAAGTGCAGGGGCTCGGTGGTGAGCAGGTTGAACCACCACGCGGGGTGCGTCGCGCCGTCGAGGAACGTCCTGAGGGTCAGCGCCGGCGGGATGGTCAGGCCGTTGCGGACGTCGCGCAGGCGCGCGCCGCCGACCGGGGTGTCCACGGTCAGCATGAGCGTGTCGTAGCCCGCCGCCCAGGCGCGATTCATCAGATCTTCGCCGGCGCCGTGGTCGCGCCAGACGTAGAGCTGGAACCATTTGCGCGCTTCGGGAGCAGCCTCGGCGAGGTCCTCGATCGACGTCGTCGCCATCGTCGAGAGCCCGACCGGGATGCCGTTGCGTTCGGCGACCCGGGCCACCGCGCGCTCGCCCTCGTGCTGCATCATCCGGGTGAACCCGGTGGGGGCGAAGGCGAACGGCAACGCCGAGGTCTGGCCGAGGATCTCGCGGGTGGTGTCCACATCGGACACCCCCCGCAGCACGTTCGGGTGAAATTCGACGCGGCGGTACGCCTGCCGGGCGCGGAGCAGGCTGTCTTCGAGTTCGGCGGCGCCGTCGGTGTAGTCGAACGCCGCCCGCGGGGTGCGCTTGCGCGCGATCATCCGCAGGTCGGCGATGGTGTGCGCGTTCGCCAGCCGCCGGTCCGTCGGGTTCAGCACGATCGGCTTCGGCCGCAGGATCTGCTGCAGCTCACTCGGCTTCGGCAGCCGGCGCTTCGTCACCCTGATCAACTCCCTAACGGACTACGAGCGAGCGGGACCCGGCAGACATCGGATGTCTGCCGGGTCCCGAAACTAGCACCTGATCACGCGTTGCCGGACTCCGACGTCTGCGGCCCGGCGGCCGCGATGTCGTCGAGCCGGTACTTCGTGGCCGCTTCGAGGACCTTCGCCTGCTCGACCTCGCCGCGCTTGGCCAGGATCGACAGCGCCCCGACGGTGATCGACTCGGCGTCGACCAGGAACTTCCGCCGCGCCGCCGGCCGGGTGTCGGAGAAGCCGAAGCCGTCCGTGCCCAGCGTCAGCATGTCGGTCGGGACGTACGGGCGGATCAGGTCCGGCACCGCGCGCATCCAATCCGACACCGCCACGACCGGGCCGTTCGAGCCCTGCAGCTTCTCGGTCACGTACGGCACGCGCGGCTCGCTGCCCGGGTAGAGCAGGTTGTCGTGGTCGATCTCGACGGCTTCGCGCCGCAGCTCGGTCCACGACGTGGCCGACCACACCGCGGCCCGCACGCCCCACTCCTCGGCCAGCATCTTCTGCGCCTTCAGCGCGTCCGGCATCGTGACGCCCGAGACCAGGATCTGCACCTCCGGACCATCGCCCTCGGGCGCGCCGGCGTACTTGTACAGCCCCTTGAGCAGGCCGTCGACGTCGAGGTTCTCCGGCTCGGCGGGCTGCTGGTACGGCTCGTTGTAGATCGTCATGTAGTAGAAGACGTTCTCGCCGTTGCCGTCCGGGCCGGCCTCGCCGTACATCCGGCGCAGGCCGTCCTTGACGATGTGCGCGATCTCGAACGACCACGCCGGGTCGTAGGCCACCGCGGCCGGGTTGGTCGCCGCCAGCAGCAGCGAGTGCCCGTCGGCGTGCTGCAGGCCTTCACCCGTCAGGGTGGTCCGGCCGGCGGTGGCGCCGAGGACGAACCCGCGGGCCATCTGGTCGGCGGCGGCGTACAGGCCGTCACCCGTCCGCTGGAACCCGAACATCGAGTAGAAGATGTAGATCGGGATCATCGGCTCGCCGTGCGTCGCGTACGACGTGCCGACGGCGGTGAACGACGCGGTGGAGCCCGCCTCGTTGATGCCCTCGTGCAGCAGCTGGCCCTTCTCGGACTCCTTGTAGGCCAGCATCAGGCTCGCGTCGACCGACGTGTAGGTCTGGCCGTGCGGGTTGTAGATCTTGGCCGTCGGGAACATCGAGTCGAGGCCGAAGGTGCGGGCCTCGTCCGGGATGATCGGGACGACCCGCTTGCCGATCTCGGAGTCCTTAGCCAGCTCGCGGACCAGCCGGACGAACGCCATCGTCGTGGCGACCTCCTGCTTGCCGGAGCCCCTCCGGATGCCTTCGTAGACCTTGTCGCCGGGCAGGACCAGCGCCTTCGCGGCCTTCGGACGGCGTTCCGGCAGGAACCCGCCGAGCGCCTTGCGGCGGCCGATCATGTACTCGATCTCGGCCGAGTTCGCGCCCGGGTGGTAGTACGGCGGCAGCTTCGGGTTGCGCTCCAGCTCCTCGTCGCTGATCGGGATCCGCTGCGAGTCGCGGAACAGCTTCAGGTCGTCGAGGGTGAGCTTCTTCATCTGGTGCGTGGCGTTGCGGCCCTCGAACGCCGGGCCCAGGCCGTAGCCCTTGATGGTGTGGGCCAGGATCACCGTCGGCTGGCCGTGGTGCTCCAGCGCCGACTTGTAGGCCGCGTACACCTTGCGGTAGTCGTGGCCGCCGCGCTTGAGGTTCCAGATGTCGGCGTCGGAGAGGTCCTTGACCAGGTCCTTCGTCCGCGGGTCGCGGCCGAAAAAGTGCTCGCGGACGAAGGCGCCGTCGTTGGCCTTGTACGTCTGGTAGTCACCGTCCGGGGTGACGTTCATCAGGTTGACCAGGGCGCCGTCGCGGTCGGCGTGCAGCAGCGAGTCCCACTCGCGGCCCCAGATCACCTTGATGACGTTCCAGCCGGCGCCGCGGAAGTACGACTCCAGCTCCTGGATGATCTTGCCGTTGCCGCGCACCGGGCCGTCGAGCCGCTGCAGGTTGCAGTTGATCACGAAGGTCAGGTTGTCGAGGCCCTCGCCGGCCGCGACGTGGATCAGGCCGCGGGACTCGGCCTCGTCCATCTCGCCGTCGCCGAGGAACGCCCAGACGTGCTGGTCGTCGGTGTTCTTGATGCCGCGGTCGCGCAGGTAGCGGTTGAACCGGGCCTGGTAGATGGCGTTCATCGGGCCGAGGCCCATGGACACCGTCGGGTTCTCCCAGAACTCCGGCATCAGCCGCGGGTGCGGGTACGACGGCAGGCCGCCGCCCTCACCCGCGTGGCTGAACTCCTGCCGGAAGCCGTCGAGCTGCGACTCGCTCAGCCGGCCCTCGAGGAACGCGCGGGCGTAGATGCCGGGGGAGGCGTGGCCCTGGATGTAGATCTGGTCGCCGCCGCCGGAGTGGTCCTTGCCGCGGAAGAAGTGGTTGAAGCCCACCTCGTACAGCGCGGCCGACGAGGCGTAGGTCGAGATGTGGCCGCCGACGCCGACGCCCGGGCGCTGCGCGCGGTGCACCATGATCGCCGCGTTCCAGCGGATCCAGGCGCGGTAGCGGCGCTCGATCTCCTCGTCGCCGGGGAACCACGGCTCGTTCTCGGTGGGGATGGTGTTGACGTAGTCCGTCGAGGTCAGGGCGGGTACGCCGACGTTCCGTTCCCGGGCCCGCTCGAGGATGCGCAGCATCAGGTACCGGGCCCGCTGCTGACCGCCCCTCGCCAGAGCCTCGTCGAAGGAGTCCAGCCACTCGGCGGTCTCCTCCGGGTCGATGTCGGGCAGGTGCGCCGCCAATCCGTCACGGATGACGCGTACGCGTGCCGGGGTCTCCTTGCCGGAGGCGCCGTCGTTCTGCGGGGCCAAGGGGTCTCCTTGCGAAAAGTTGCAGCCGGTGGTGCTCGTACGCGGGGGTGTACGACTCTCCATCGTCGTCTTCCGTCCCGGCTTCCGCACCGCTACTTGGCGGTAACATAGGCCGACCCGGTCGAGCCACTCCCTGCGCGCGGTGTATCGCGCGCGCGGTTTCTTCCTCCCCACCCTAGGGGACGACCCCCGGAGGGGTGGCAGGCCGGGGGCGCCCGGTACCCGAAACGCCGTCGCGGGCGGGACGCCGCGGGCCGTATCCTGCGACACGAGTTGTCACAGATCCGGTGTGGACGGTTGCGCGCGGGGCTTCACCAGTGTTCGCTAGCGGCAACCGGGTAGCCGAGTGTGGCCCAGGTGTACCCCTCGCAGGGTGCCCCGACGCCACGCTCCGTCGTAGTTGGAGGAGTGAAAGCAGTGGTCGCCGCGGGAGACGCTGATCAGAGCAGCGTCGCCGAGAGGCTCGGCATCAAGCCCGAGATGGTGGTCCAGGAGATCGGCTGGGACGAGGACGTCGACGACGACGTCCGCGCGGCGATCGAGGAGCAGATCGGCGGGGACATCCTCGACGAGGAAGCCGACGAGGTCATCGACGTGGTGCTGCTCTGGTGGCGCGAGGACGACGGCGACCTGGGCGACGCGCTCATCGACGCCCGGGGCCCCCTGGAGGAGACCGGCGTGATCTGGGTGCTCACCCCGAAGACGGGACAGCCCGGGCACGTCGAGCCGAGCGAAATCGCCGAAGCGGTACCCGTCGTCGGCCTGGCCCAGACCGCCAACATCAGTGTCGGCCCGAACTGGATCGGCACCCGATTGGTGTCTCCCAAGTCGAAGTCGAAGCAGCGCTGAGCCGGCCCCGCCGGACGGACACGATAGGGTTGTCGTCGCAGGCACGTGTCCGTTCGGGAGAGGAAACGCTGGTATGACCGTCGAGGTCGGTTCTGAGGCCCCTGACTTCACGCTCAACGACTACAACAAGCAGCCCGTCCAGCTGTCGTCGTTCCGGGGTGACAAGCCGGTGCTGCTGGTCTTCTACCCCTTCGCGTTCAGCGGCATCTGCACCGGCGAGCTGTGCCAGCTCCGCGACGAGTTCGCGGACTACGACAACAAGGGCGTCCAGGTCCTGGGCGTCTCGGTCGACACGCCGTTTTCCCTGAAGGCGTGGGCCGAGAAGGAGGGCTACCAGTTCCCGCTGCTGTCCGACTTCTGGCCGCACGGCGAGGTGGCGCAGGCGTACGGCGTCTTCAACTCCGACGCCGGCCTGGCGGTCCGCGGCACGTTCCTGATCGACACCTCCGGTGTGGTCCGGTTCGCCGAGGTCAACGCGCCGGGTGAGGCCCGCGACCAGCAGGGCTGGAAGAAGGCCGTGGCCGAACTGGCTTGAGTTCCTTCCGGCGGCGGTCCTCCGGGGCCGCCGCCTGCGGGCGCATAGCTCAGCGGAAGAGCACTCGGTTTACACCCGAGCGGTCGCAGGTTCGAACCCTGCTGCGCCCACCGGACAGCCGTCCCCGGAGCTTTCGGGGTCGGCATCGTAATTCGGTGGCTCGCCCGGAGCCGCCTCACTAGCCTCCGCCGGGTGATCCACGAAGATCCGCGTGCCTACCTGCTCGGGCTCGAGGGCATGGCCTTGCTGCGGGCGTTCACCGGTGAGTTCGGCCGTGACTTCGTCGAAGCCCGGATCGCGGAGATCCGCCGGGTGCTCGCCGACGAGGCGCTGGCGGACGCGGCCGTGGAGGTCGACCGGGTCGACGCGGTCACCGGCTATCGGCTGTGGTCCGCGACGTACGACCGGCCCAACTCGGCGTTCGACCTCGACGAACCCGTGGTCCGGGAGATCGTGGACGCGCTGCCCGTGGGCGTCGCGCTCGATGCCGCGTGCGGGACCGGCCGCTACGCCGAATTCCTGGCCCGGCGCGGCCACCGGGTGATCGGGGTGGACGGTTCGCCCGACATGCTCGCCCGGGCGCGCAGCCGGGTGCCGCGGGGGCAGTTCCTGCTCGGTGACCTGCACCGGCTCCCGGTGGCCGACGCCCGGGTCGACCTGGTCGTGTGCGGCCTGGCGCTGACCCACGTCCCGGCGCTCGAGCCGGTGCTGGCGGAGTTCGCCAGGGTGCTGCGGCCCGGCGGGCACCTGGTGCTCGCCGACGTGCACCCTGAACGGGTGGCGCAGGGGGCGGTTCCGCCCGTCCGCGGTGCCGACGGCCGGCCCGGGCGGCTGAGTGGCTACCGCCACCCGATCGGGGACTATCTACGGGCCGCGCTCGCGGTGGGGCTGCGGGTGCGTCGCTGCGAGGAACCTCTCGTGCCGGCCGATGACCGGCCTGTCCCGGCGGCTCGGACAGGGGCGATCGGGCCGGTGGAACCGTGGGAGCTGTGGCCGTGGAGCCTGGCCGCCCTGGTGCCCGACGCGGCGCGAGCCGTCAACTCGGGGGCGCCGGCGCTGGTCATTTGGCATTTCCAGGCGGGCGAGCCGTGACATCGGGTCACTCCGCCATGACCGGTGCGGAGACGACGGCCGTGGTCCGGCGCATCGACGTCACCAGCAGCGCCAGCCCGGCAAAGAGCACCGCCGCGATCACGCCCGTCACGTTCAACGCCGTCGTGAACGCCTCTTTCGCCTGCTCGGCCACCTCGGGCCGGGTGACGTCGACCGCGAGCGTCGTGCCCGCCGGGAACACGCCGTGGTACACCGCCGACGCCGTCAGGCCGATCAACGCCATGCCCAGCGATCCGCCGAGGTAGTTGCCCGTGTCCGCCATCGAGGCCGCCGAGCCCGCGCGCTCCGGCGGGACCGAACCCACCACCAGGCCGATGCCCAGCGCGAACAGCGGGCCCGTGCCCAGCGTCAGCACCGTGATGCCCACCACGACCGGCACCAGCCCGCCGGTGACGGTCAGCAGGAGGCTGCCCGCCGCCGACAGCGCCAGGCCGCCCGCGATCGCCGTGGCCGGGGTGACGAACCGGGTCAACGCCGGTGCCGTCATCGTGCCCACCGCCACGCCCAGGCCCATCGGCGCGAACAGCAGCGCCGAGACGAGCGGGGAGTGGCCGAGGACGCTCTGCAGGTACTGCGTCACCAGCAGGCCGACGCCGGCCATCGCGACGCCGGCAAACACCAGCGCGACCAGCACCGCGGTGAACGGGCGGTTCCGGAACAGCCGCAGGTCCAGCAGCGGCGACGCGGTCGTGAGCTGACGGCGGGCGAAGACGGTGCCGAGCAGCGTCCCAGCGGCGATCGCCGCGAGCGGCAGGACTAGCGAGCCGGTCGCCAGCTGCTTGAGGCCGAACACGATCAGCAGCACCGCGGCCAGCGAGAGCGCCACCCCGGGCAGGTCCAGCCGCCCGGACGCCGGCGCGCGGAACTCGGGCAGCAGGATCGGGCCCGCGACGAGCAGGACGGCGACGGCCGGGACGGCGACCAGGAACACCGAGCTCCACGAGAAGTGCTGGAGCAGGAAGCCGGCGAACACCGGACCGGCCGCACCGCCCGCGAACTGGCAGGTGGCCCAGATCGAAATGGCCTTGCCGCGCTGTTTCTCGTCGCGGAACATGTTCGTGATCAGGGCGAGCGTGGACGGCATCAGCGTCGCCCCGGCGACCCCGAGCGCCGCGCGGACGACGATGAGCATCACCGGCCCGGTCGAGAACGCGGCGACGATCGACAGGAGCCCGAAGGCCCCGCCGCCCGCCAGCAGGAGCCGTCGCCGCCCGATCCGGTCGCCGAGCGTGCCCATGGTGATGACGAACCCGGCGACGACGAAGCCGTAGCTGTCGGTGATCCACAGCTGTTCGGTGCTGCTCGCGCCGAGATCCGCGCTCAGCTGCGGCAGCGCGAGGAACAGCGAGGTCATGTCCATCGCGACGAGCAGGGTGGGCAGCACGAGCACCGCCAGTCCCAGCCACTCCCGCCGTCCGGCCGGCTTCTCCATGTCCGCTCCTTCTCCGTGGTCTGTTTGCCAAGGGGTCGGAGCCGGCGCGGGGGACCGGACACGGGTGGCGAAGATTTTTTCGCGACGGCGGAATCGCGGTTGCCGGGATGGTTAGCGTCGAAGACGTGAAGATCCTCCTGCTGGGCGCCACCGGGCTCGTCGGACGAGCCGTCGCCGCCGCCCTCGAACCACGCCACGAGGTCTTGCCCGTCTCGCGGACGTCGCCGGTCGGTGCGGACCTGGCGGATCCCGCGTCGCTCGACGCGCTGTTCGAGACCGGTGCGGACGCCGTCGTGTGCTGCGCCGCCAACGTCCCGCTGCGTCCGCTCGCCGACCTGACCGACACGCAGGTGCTCGACGACCTGCGCGCCAAGCTGCTCGGCCAGGTCGCGCTCGCCCGGCGCGCGGCGCGGCGCCTGCCCGGCGGGGGCTCGATCACGCTCACCGGCGGGACGTTCACCGAGCCGATCCCGGGCAGCGGGCTCGGCGCGCTCGTCAACGCCGGGCTCGAGGGCTTCGTCCGGTCGGCCGCCGCCGAGCTGCCGCGCGGGCCGCGGATCAACGTCGTCAGCCCCGGCTGGATCAGCGAAACCCTCGAAGCGATGGGGGAGGACGGTCGCGGCGGGACGCCGGTGGCGGTCGTCGCCGAGGCTTACCGCGGACTCGTCGAAGGCGACGCGAACGGCCGCACCGTCGTGCCCCGCTGACCGGGCTCACGCCGCGTGCCAGGCGTGCTCGGCGAAGGCGTCGTCGAGCGGGGCGCGGGTGAGGCGGTTCGCGAACGTGGACAGCGTGTACGTCCCGATCCCCAGCACCACCTCCAAGGCGTTCCGCTGCGTGTAGCCGGCGCCGGTGAACGCCGCCAGCCCCTCGGCCGGGACTTCGCCCCTGGTGTCCATGACCGCGTGGACGAAGACGCGCAGGGCTTCCAGCCGCGGCTCCGGAAGCGGGGACTCCGCCCGCAGCGCCGCCACCAGTTCGGGAGCGGCGGACAGGCGGGTCAGCGTGGCCGTGTGCATCGCCACGCAGAGGTGGCACTCGTTGCGCGCGGCCACCGTCATGATCAGCACTTCGCGTTCCAGTGCCGTCAGGGTCGTGGCTTCGAAGATCGCGCTGAGCTTGAGGAACCCGTTGAGCAGTTCCGGTGAGGTCGCCAGCCGGGCGACGGCCGACGGTACGCGGCCGAACTTCTTCGCGGTGGCCGTCATCGCGGGGCGGGCGGCGGGGGGTGCAGACTCCGGGGTGTGATCGGCGAACAAGGTGACTCCCGAGGTAGTTTCGACAACGTGGTTGTCGAAACCGTAAACCTGGTTGTCGAGTTTGGCAAGAGGCCATGACCGACACGCCGGGCTACGAGCTGCCCTTCCTGCTCTTCGGCGGCTTCCGCACGCTCATCGACCGCCTGCACGCCGAGCTCGCCCGCCGCGGCCACCCCGACGTCCGGCCGTCGTACGGCTTCGCGATGCAGGCCGTCGGCGTCGAGGGGGCGACGGCGTCGGAGATCGGCCGCCGCCTGGGTGTTTCCAAGCAGGCGGCGGGCAAGACCGTCGACCGGCTCGAGGCGCTCGGGTACGCCGAGCGAGCCGACGACCCGGCGGACGCGCGCCGCAAGATCGTCCGGTTGACCGCGCACGGCATCGACGCGCTCAGGAAGTCGGCGGACATCTTCGACGAGCTGCGCGCGGACTGGGCGCGCACGGTGGGCGCAGAACGGATCACCGCGCTCGAGAACGACCTTCGCGCGGTCGTCGGCCCGGCGGCGTACCGGCTCGACGCGGCGGGCTGGCTGTCGGGCTAGAGGCTGGGGTCAGGGGGTGTCCTCTGGCGTCAGGGCTATCCTTGATCCTCGCTCACGCGGGGCACTAGGGATAGCAGTCGTTGCAACTCGTCGTCCAGGTCGTGGAAGGCGAAGTGGTAGCCGAGTTCGGTGAAGCTTGCGGCGGCCTCGTGGACTGTCATCCCCGTGCGGATTGCGCTCACAAGTAAGTTGGACATAGTGAGTGGTGTCCACGAAATGGGGTGCTCTGGGGATGAATGCCTCCCGGTCAGAGCTTCTTCCTTGGGGGAAAGTGCTCGAATTTGTGGTACCGAGCAACCCAGTCTTTGGAGGCAGGAGCCGACTTTTGCCGGCTCGACGTTGATACTCTGGGCATGCCTAATAATAACAGGAAGGGGAACTTTTATTTCTCCGAGAACGACTGCTTTCGGCAAGTTTGGCATAATTAGTTCCGCGTTGACGTCGGCGACGTCCGGGAGGTGGTCGGCAATGGATCCGAAATTTGCCAGTCGGCGGGCAACTTCTGCAGAAGGGTAGCCGGATTGGCTCACTATCGCGGCAAACTCGCGTAGGCCCACCGTGCCGACGGGGCTGTGCAGGTCGACTGATCGAAGGATTTCGCGGTCTATTGTGTCGAGGGTGGGCGGGAGCTTTGCGGCTCCGCGGACCTCGAAACCCATTTCTTCGAGACGAGTTGTCGCCTCCTGTGTGGTCAAGTCCACTCTAACCAGAACCTGCAGTAATGCCCGTGGTCCAATTTTATTGGAAAACGGGAATGCGGAGTGCAGTAAAGATTTGTCGATATCAGTCAGTTGCTCGGGCGGCTGCCTATCGGTGTGAAGTCCGAAACGTGCCATAGTGCGCACCAGGTCTCCTGGCTGGCATCCTGCTTTCATTGCCTCGTGACATATCAGACCCGCTTGCACCGGATTTCCGTACTGATCCAATCTCTCCATTGCCTGTAGAGTGGGAAGTGGGAGTCCCTCGAGGTCGGCCATGGTTACGTCGAAGTCTGGGACGCGCAGTCCTAGTCGACGTAACCGATTCGCGGCGCTCGAAGGCTCGAGTCCGGTCGATCGGGCGGCCAGTAGTACGTGCAGGGCTGACACGGGCTCCCTGAATTGCGGGATGCGCATTCCGGAGTCCCTCGAGTTGGCGCCGGAATGCCCGATGAGTCGCAAGTCCGTGCCATCGGCGCGTTCTGCGGGTGCAACGGGTGGGCGGTCAAATCCCAGTTCTGTGAGTCGCTGAGCGACCTGTGTCATCGGGATGTCCAGTTCGGCACTCGCGATCACCAGTGCAGCGTGTGGATAAGAATTGTTGGGCCAACTCGGGGATTGTTGGGCAAGGTTTATCAGTGATACGTCGGCCGAATTTATGTGAATCGGTGCTTGCGACTGTTCGCATTTTCTCACCGAAAATCCGAGTTCGGCCAGTCGTTGTATAACTTTCGTAGGGCTAATTCCGAGGTGGAAGGCCGCCAGCCATGCAGACGGCGGGGACACCTCCGGACGAAGTACCTCATCGGGTTGTGTGTAGCGAATCAACGTAATCAGGAGATCGTCTGAGGGTAGTGCCGGGAGCAACAGCCTGCTGGTCGCCTCGTCAGAAACTTCCGTGTTCAGAGCCAGCAACCGCCACAACAAGAGGTGCGTTGGTGTCCAGAACCTGTGAGAGTCCCCTGTCTGCGTCGGTTCGCGTGTCAGTTGCGTGTCCAGCTTGATGATGCCGGTGGCGTCCACAGTGGTGTCGTACTGGCCGATCTTGGCCGCCAACCCCTCGGAGATCGCCGTGTCGGCGATGACGTCGGCAATTCCCAGGTTGTTGTCGGCGACCTTCAGGACCCACCGGTACTCAAGAAGCGAACCAGGCTTCCGGAGCTCCGCCGTCGCCTGTTTCAGCAGTACCTCGGCCCGTTCCGACACGTCCTGGAGCACGGACATCCTGTCGACGCTGAGGTTGGGCGGGAAAGGACCAGTCAGATTGATCACTGCGCCACGCGGGTCGCTGTTGCTGTCCGATGCGGTGAGCACTCCGCGTTGGTTCTCGCACCGCACGTAGATGCCGTCGACGAGCAGTGCGCCTCCGTGCTCGCACCAAACAACCTGTCCGTTCTCGGACGGAACTCCGTGCTGCAGCCGTCCATACGCCTCGATGCTGTCCTCTCGCGCAGGGTGCCGACGGCGCGGTTGAAACTCGAACGGACGCCAATGCTCCGGCTCGTCCTCGCCGTGCTGAGCCGTGGTCTCGAACTCCGCAATACCCAGCAGCGCCCGCAAAGTCGCCACACAAGACGGCGCGCTCGCCCCATCCCGCAGGTGGAGTTTGACCTCCGTTCCCTCCCCACGGCCATCGTCATCAGCCCCGGTGAGCGTCTCGACGCGAAACAAGTGACCCGGCCCAGCGATCACGACCTTCACCAGCGGCAACCGCTCCCCACCCGGGTTCATCCGGCGGGTCGTCACCTCGATCCGGTCGGCGAGCATGAAGTAGCTCATCACCCCGATCCCGAACCGGCTGTTGGGATAGACGTGGACGCCCTCGGCCTCCCAGCGCGCACGCTCCACCGCGAATTCCCGCCGGTCCGCGAACCGGATTCCCGCCTGGGAAAACACCTCGCGCAGCTCGGCCTCGCCCATCCCGACCCCGTTGTCCCGGCAGCTCAGGAAGTGGTGGCCGGCCTCCTCCCACTGCCGGAACTCGATCTTCCCGGGCCAGGACCACTCGCGGGGCCCGCCCTGCTTCACGACGAGGTAGCGGCGCCACGCCTGGCTGTACCGGCAAGCATCGAGCGCGTTCTGGTACAGCTCGCGGATCGCCAGTGACCGGTCGCGGTAGAGTTGCTCGCCCATCAGCAGCTCGCGTACTCGGGTCTCGTCGAGCCGGAACTTCGTCGTCGGCACCACGAACTCCGGCCGGCCGTCCGGCCTCGTTGCCGGGGTGACGTCTTCGTCCGACGCCCGTTCCGGCAGTGCCAGCAGGGGCGCCACCGCCGTCTCGCGGGCGGCGGCCTCGCGGGCGGTGCGCAGCACCTCGGACATCCGGGTCACGTGCTCAGTGAGCACTTCGTACACCGCTTCGTGCCGGCACTCGGCGTCCAACCGCAACGCCGTCGGGGTGCGCACCCAGCTGCTCGCCCGCAGGGTGCGACGGAGGTCCGCCAACTCCACCTGGTGGTCGATGCCCAGGTGCTCGACCAGTGTGCTCGACAGCGAGCCCGGCTCGATGGCCATCGTGTGGGCGAGGCCCAGGACGAGGGCGACGAGCCGGATCCGCAGCCGCTGGCCACCGGGCCACTCTTCCGGCTGGTCGCGCAGCCGCCAGTCCTTGAGTTCGCCGGGGGACAGGCGGAACACCGGCAAAAGCTGCTTCAGCTGCTGTTCCAGGGCCGTGGCCTGCGGTGATGCCAGCTCCAGCGAGACGGTCGCGGGCTGTCCGGACGCGCTCTGGTCGAGCCACCGGTGGAACAGCCACCAGCAGATCGCCCGGCGGTCGGGGTCCTCGGCGGCCGGGATGCGCCGGGCCCGCTCGACCAGGCGCTGCTGCTGGTCGCCGCTGCGAAAGAACTCGAAGTCGCAGTCGAGATGGGGTTCGAGGCGCATCGGGTCGACCGTCGAGTGCGCTTCGGCGCCGATCTGCGCCCACCGGGTGTGGTAGAGCAGCGGGGCGACCGTGAGCAGGAACGCCTCCACCGCGGAGAACTCGAGCAGCTCACCGGAGAGGTACCTGACGAGCTCACCGACCCGCTGCACTGTCCGCTCCGGCAGCTCTTCGTCGAGCCACGGGTCGTCGGCCAGCACCGCTTCCACGGCTTTGCGACGCTCGCCCTCCAGGTGCCGCAGGGCAGCCAGCGCTTGGCTCCGCAGCTCCGCCGCGTCCTCGGCGTCCGGCCAGATCTTCGCTGCGCGAACAACCTCGTCCCACCGCGAGCCGTCCTCGGTGGGGACCGGCTGGCGCCCGCGCACCTCAGCCAGCCAAGCCAGCCAGCTGCCTTCGGCGACGCTCTTCATCAGCGCCGGATCCGGCGGCTCGATCAGCGGCCGCCGGTCTGCCGCCGCCTTCTGCATGATGCCGACCAGCACTTTCAGGCGGTCTTCGGAAGGCACGTGGTCGCCGCGCAGCCAGTCGCCGATGCTCCGGTCGTTGAGCGGGTGGCACTTCGAGGTCCCGGCAGCGACATAGGTCTTCGACCGTTCGGCGATCTTCACGTTGGTGAGGCCGGAAAGCTCCCTGAGCGCGAGGAGTTGCTCCACCAGCTTGCTGTGCTTCGCCATCCATCGCCTCCGGTCGGGCTGTACGTCGGTCGGTACCGGACCGGTACTTCGGTTCGCCGGCGTCGACCAGCGTAAAGCCGTCCTCACCCGCCCTTTCGAGGTGACCGGTTTCCGGATGGTCGATTCGATTTGCGGGTTGGCCGGGACACCCCGGTCATCCGGATGGATCGAGCGGGAGACGAAGATGGTTACCGGAATCTTGGCGGCCCTGGGCGCGATCGTCCTGGTGCTTCAGGCGGCCACCCGGCTGCCGGCCGCCGTGGCGCTGTTCCTGCGGGCGCTGATCCCCGTCGTCCAGGCCCTGCGCGCGCTCCGCGACGAGTGGCGCCGCAACCGCTGGTGGCTGGCGGGCTTAGAAGCCGCAGCCGGGGTTCGGGGCGTCCTCCGACAGCGGGCTGCCCGCCGGGAGCACGTACAGGACTTCCAGCACCAGCGGCGTCGACCCGAGGTTGCGGCCGATGTGCACCTGGTCGGGCTGCTCGGTGAACGCGCGCCCGGTGGGGAAGATGCCGTCGATGCTGCAGTCGGCCAGGTTGTGCGTCAGCGTCCCGGCCTTCACGTACGCGTAGAGCGTGCCGTCGTGGAAGTGCCAGCCGGTGTACCCGCCGGGCTGGACGGTGATCTCCCGCAGCGTGTAATCCGTGTGACCGATGGTCTTCTGGGCCAGGATCGTGCCGCTGACGCCGCTGCCGGGCGTCGCGGAAGCGGTGGACGGAAGCAGGACGGCGGCGAGCGCGGCGGCGGCGAGGACGGTGATCGGCTTGCGCATCGGCCCAAGCTACCGCGTCCGGGCGTGCCCGTGGGGGCAGTGATCCGGGTAGCGTGCCGACGCATGGACGCGGACGTTTTCGGGCAGGTCCTCGGCGCGGTGCGGGAGTTCGTGCGCAAGGAGGTCGTGCCGCGCGAGGCCGAGATCGACGAACGTGACGAAATCCCCGCGGAAATCCGGGAAAAGGCCGCGGAACTGGGCCTGTTCGGCTGGGCGCTGCCGGAAGAGTACGGCGGGCTCGGCCTCGGCATGGCCGAAGACGTCCGGCTGGCGATCGAGCTCGGCTGGACGACGCCGGCTTTCCGGTCGCTTTTCGGCACCAACAACGGCATCGCCGGCCAGGCGATCGTGCACCACGGGACGCCGGCCCAGCGCACCCACTGGCTGCCGCGGCTGGCCGCGGGGCAGGCGATCGCGTCGTTCGCGCTCACCGAAGCCGAGGCGGGCTCGGACCCGGGTGGCCTGACCAGCCGCGCCGTCCGCGACGGCGACCGGTACCGGCTGTCGGGCACCAAGCGGTTCATCACCAACGCGCCGCTCGCCGAAGTGTTCGTCGCGTTCGCGCGCACGGATCCGGAAAGCACCGGCAGCCACGGCATTTCCGCGTTCCTCGTGCCCGCCGGCGCGCCCGGCGTCACCGTCGGCCCGCACGACGCCAAGATGGGCCAGGCCGGCGCGTGGACGTCGGAAGTGGTCTTCGACGACGTCGAGCTGGCCGCCGACGCGCTGATCGGCGAAGAAGGCAAGGGGTTCGGCATCGCGATGGCCTCGCTGGCCCGCGGCCGCCTGCACATCGCCGCGCTGTGTGTCGGCCTGGCCGAGCGGGCGCTCGCCGAAGCCGTCGAGTACGCGCGGACGGCCCGCCAGGGCGGCCGGGTGATCGGCGAGTACCAGCTGGTGCAGGCGCTGCTCGCGGAGTCCCACGCCGAACTCGCGGCGGGCCGCGCGATGGTCCACGAAGCCGCGGCGAAGTACGACTCGGGCGAGGACCGCAAGCTCGGGCCGTCGTCGGCGAAGCTGTTCTGCACCGAGATGGCCGGCCGGGTCGCGGACCGCGCGGTGCAGGTCCACGGCGGGATGGGGTACGTCCGTGGCGTGACGGTCGAGCGCATCTACCGCGACGCGCGGCTGTTCCGGATCTACGAAGGCACCAGCGAAATCCAGAAGCTGGTGATCGCGCGGCAGCTGCTCAAGGGCTGAACTTGCGCTGGAGTGCGCTCCAGGGCCTAGCTTCGGGAACATGACCACCGCACAGCACAAGCTCGGCTCGGGGTCCGGCGCCACCACCACGGCGGCCGAGGTCGTGGCCGGCCTCGACCTGACCGGCAAGCTCGCGATCGTCACCGGCGGCTACTCCGGCATCGGCCTGGAGACCACGCGGGCGCTGGCGGGCGCGGGCGCGCACGTCGTCGTCCCGGCCCGGCGCCGCGTCACGGCCGAAGAAGCCTGGCGGGGCTTCGAAAACGTCGAGATCGACGAACTCGACCTCGCCGACGTCGAAAGCGTCCGCGCGTTCGCTTCGCGGTTCCTCGCGTCGGGACGCGGAATCGACACCTTCATCGGCAGCGCCGGCATCATGGCGTCGCCCGAGACCCGCGTCGGGCCGGGCTGGGAGGCGCAGTTCGCCACCAACCACCTCGGGCACTTCGCGCTGGTGAACCGGCTCTGGCCGGCGTTCACGCCGGGCGCGCGCGTGGTTTCGGTGTCCTCACGCGGCCACCACTACGGCCCGGTGCGCTTCGACGACCTGAACTTCGAGCGCGGCTACGACAAGTGGCTCGCCTACGGCCAGGCCAAGACCGCGAACGTGCTCTTCGCGGTGCACCTCGACAAGCTGGCGCGCGAGCAGGGCGTCCGTGCGTTCGCCCTGCACCCGGGCCGGATCCTCACCGACCTCGTGCGCCACCTGGACCGGCAGGAGCTCGTCGACGCGGGCATGGTCGACGAGTCCGGCCGGGTCACGGGCGGGGCGAAGACGCCGGAACAGGGCGCCGCAACTCAGGTGTGGGCGGCGACTTCGCCGCAGCTCGACGGGCTCGGCGGCGGCTACCTCGAGGACTGCGACATCGCCGAGCCCGCGCCCGCCGACGGCACCCGAACGGGAGTGAAGGACTACGCGATGGACCCGGTGCAGGCCGAGCGGCTGTGGACCCTCTCGGCCGAGCTGACCGGCGTGAACGCTTTCTAGAGCTTCTCGATCTCCCGCACCAGCAGGTCGATCTCGTCCTCGGTGTTGTAGTAGTGCACCGAAGCCCGGACCAGGTCCGGCAGCGCCCGCGCGGTGAAGTCGAACTGCGCCGAGGTCCGCGTCGACAGGGACGTGTTGATGTTCGCCTCCGCCAGCCGCGCCTTGATGTCCGCGGCCGGGGTTCCCTCGACGCTGAACGTGACCAGGCCGCACTTCTTCGCCCCGGAGTCGTGGACGTGGGCACCGGCTTCGGTCAGCCGCTCCCGCAGCGTCGCGGCCAGCGAAGCGACCCGCTCTTCGATGGCAGGCAAACCCCATTCGAGCGCGTAGTCGATGGCCGTGCCGAGGCCGCACACCGCGGCGAAGTCGCGTTCCCACACCTCGAAGCGCTTGGCCGTCGGGTCGACGACGTACTCCGTCGGCGACGTCCAGCTCGCCGAATGCAGGTCGAGCATCGCCGGCTCCAGCCGCTCGCGCAGCCGCGGGTGCACGTAGAGGAACCCGGTGCCGCGCGGGCCGCGCAGGTACTTGCGGCCGGTTCCCGACAGCGCGTCGCACTTCAAGCGCGTGACGTCGAGGTCGAGCTGGCCCGCCGACTGGCAGGCGTCGAGCAGGAACGGAATCCCCGCGGCCGAAGCGACCGCGCCGATCTCCTCGGCCGGGTTGACCAGGCCGCCCTGGGTGGGCACGTGGCTGACGGCGATCAGCTTGACGCGGCCGTCGACGCGCCGGCGCAGCTCCTCGACGTCCAGCTGCCCGGATTCGTCGTCGCCGATCACCTCGACGACCGCGCCGGTGCGCCGGGCGACCTGCAGGAACGCGATCGCGTTGCTGGCGTACTCCGCCCGCGAGGTCAGGATCCGGTCGCCGGGGCCGAACGGCAGCGCGTAGAAAATCGCCTGCCAGGAGCGGGTCGCGTTGTCGGTGAGCGCGATGTCGTCGGTGCCGGCGCCGAGCAGCCGGGCCACCGACGCGTACACCGCGTCGAGGCGCTCCGCGGCTCCGGCGGCGGCTTCGTACCCGCCGACCAGCGCTTCGTGGCGCAGGTACTCGACGACGGTGTCGGTCACGACGGCCGGGGGCAGCGCGGCGCCCGCGTTGTTGAAGTGGACCACTTCGGCGCAGCCCGGGGTCTCGCGGCGCGCACGTTCGACGTCGAAGCTCATACGAACTGAATACAGTAGATAGTTATTGTATGCAATACTGCCCGGCATGGCCCGCACTCCGTTGCGCAGCGACCTCATCGAGCAGATCACCGCCCGCGTGCTGGACCGGCGGCTCGCGGCCGGGTCCCGCGTCAACGAGGTGCACCTGGCGCGCGAGCTCGGCGTCAGCCGGACGCCGCTGCGGGAGGCGCTGATCGGGCTCGCCGACCGCGGCCTGCTGGTCTCCGCGCCCGGCCGGGGGTTCCTGGTGCCGCCGTTCGACCCGGACGAGGCGCGCCGGCTCTACCCGCTGGTGGCCGAGCTGGAAGCCCTGGCGCTGCGCTGGACGTCGCCGGTCGAGCTGGCCGGCCTGCCGGACGCGCTCGACGCCGTCGCCGACGAGATGGCGCTCGCGGACGGCGGTGATCTGTCCGCATTGGACGAACGATGGCACGCGCTGCTGCTGTCGCGCTGCCCGAACCCGCATCTGCTGCGGCTGATCGAGCAGACCAAGCCGCTGCTCAAGCGCTACGAATCGGCGTACTTCGCCCGGCACGACCACGCCGGGGAGAGCATCGAGGAACACCGCCGCATCGCCGCGGCCCTGCGTGACGGCGATCTGACGGCCGCGTCCGCGGTGCTCGTCGCCAACTGGGTCAAGGCACTGGCGTACCTGGGGAAGGACGAAAGATGATCATCGCGCACCTGAGCGACCTGCACCTCGACGGCGACCCGCGGGCGGAAGACCGCGTCGCGGCGGTGATGGGCTACCTCGGCGGGCTGGCGCGGCCGGTCGACGCCATCGTCGTCACCGGCGACGTCGCCGACCACGGCACGGCGGAGGAGTACGCGCGCGCCGCCGAGCTGCTGAAGCACCCGGCGCCGGTGCTGGTGTGCCCGGGCAACCACGACGTCCGCGCGGCGTTCCGCACGGGACTGCTCGACCTGCCGGCTTCCGACGGCCCGATCGACCTGGCGCAGGAGATCGGCGGGGTGCTGTTCGCGTTGTGCGACTCGACGATCCCGGGCCGCGGCGCGGGTTTCCTGTCCGACGAGACCCTGGCGTGGCTCGACGGCGTCCTCTCCGGCGGCGACGGCCCGGCGTTCGTCGCGTTCCACCACCCGCCGGTGGAGGTCGGCGTCCCGCTGGTGGACGCGATCCGGCAGACCGGCTCGGAGCGGCTGGCTCCGGTACTGGCACGGCACCCGCGAGTGGTGGCGCTGCTGGCCGGGCACGTGCACACCGGCGCCTCGACGACGTTCGCCGGCGTGCCGCTGCGCATCGCCCCCGGGGTGGTGTCGGGCTCGCTGCTCCCGATCGAGCCGGGCGCGGACCGCGGCTGGGCCGAAGGCGGCCCGCTGGACTACGACCGCCCGCCGGCCCTGCTGCTGCACGTCCTCCACGACGACGGCCGGGTGACCAGCCACCACCGCGTGGTCAGCCGCTGAACACCGGCAGCGTGATCCGGGACGGCCGCGCCGCGTCGTGGAACACCTCGAAGCGGTTCGGCTTCCCGGCCACCGCCGAGGTGACCGGCTCGCCCGTGCCGTGGTTGCGGGCGAAGCGCGGGAACGCGCCGCCCGCCACCTGGACGCGCAGGCGGTGGCCGCGGCCGAAGCGGTACGCCGTCGGGTCGAGCGTCACTTCCGCGGTCACCACCCCGTCGGGGCCGGCCGCCGGGACGCCCGGGCGCAGCCGCAGGATTCCGTCGGTCACGTTGCGGGAGACGCCGCCGGCATCGACGTCGCAGAGCCGGACGTAGACGTCGGCGTGACCCAGTTCGGTGCGCACGTGCACGGTCGCCGACACCTCGCCGATGACGTCGAGGTCCGCCGGCAGCGGCTCGCCGGTGAACACCAGCACGTCCGGCCGGGCCTCGACCTCCTGGTTGTCGCGCTGCTTCCACTCGCCCGTCAGCAGCGGGCCGCCGACCGCCGGCGTCGGGTCGGCCGGGTCGTAGGTGAACGGCGTCGGCAGCGCCGGGTCGGTCGCGACCTCGCCGAGGCCGCCGATCGGCCGCAGGTGCGCCTCGGTCGCCTTCGACGGCGGCGGCCAGGATTCGAAGTCCAGCCACGTCCCGGCGCCCTGGAGGAACAGCCGGACCGGGGCCCGCTGCAGCTGGGTCCGGTCGCCGAGCAGGTGCGCGCGCAGGAAGCCGAGCTGGTCGCGGATCATCGGACCCATGCTCGCGGGCTCGCCGTGCGCCCACGGCCCGATCGTGATCCGCGGGGCCTTGCCCGCGTCGGCGAGGAGCCGGAAGTCGCGCAGCTGCGAGCCGATGAACAGGTCGTACCAGCCGGTGACCATCGACACCGGGACGTCGAGCCGCGCCACTTCGGCGCTGTGGTCGGACATCGCCCAGTACTCGTCGCCGGGCACGAAGTGCTCGGCGACGTCCTGGAGGAACCGCACCGGCTTCCCGATCGCGGCGACGTCGGCGCCGCTGATCGGCAGGTGTGCCATCGCCCGGCGGGTCTTGCGCGTCCGCAGCGGGTTCGGCAGCGCGGCGAAGCGCTCCTCCTGGCGGCCGATCATCGCCGACCACGAGACCATGTTGTCCGCCGCGAGCACGCCGCCCGGGTAGAACGTCGAGACGAACTCCGACGCCGTCACCCCGAGGCACATCGCCGCCAGCGGCGGGTCGAGGTACGGCCCCACCGCCCACTGCGTGTGCCCGAGGTAGCTGGCGCCGGCCATGCCGAGGTTCCCGTCGCACCACGGCTGGGCCCGCAGCCACTCGGCGGTGGCGAGCCCGTCCTCGCGTTCGAGGTGGAAGGGCCGGAACTCGCCGCCGGAGCCGAACGAGCCGCGGGTGCTCTGGACGACCGTCTGCAGCCCGTGCCGGGCGAAGGTTTCGCCGAAGAGCTTCGAGGCCAGGCCCTTGCGCCCGTACGGCGTGCGGATCAGCACGACCGGCGCCGACGTCGTCCCGTCCGGGGCGTACCGGTCGGCGAGCAGCGTGACGCCGTCGGGCATCGGCACGGCGAGGTCGCGCGTCACGACCGGCTTGGGGCCTTCGGTGCGGGGGAGTCCGAGCAGCTTGTCGACAAGTCGGTCCAGCACGGGCGGCCGCCTTCCGAAGTGGAGTAGATCCATCCGGATCCGACCGTACCTCAGTTCGCGCGCGCGAGGGTTTCCGGCCGCAGCAGCCTCGCCAGCTCTTCGGCGGGGATCAGGCCCTTTTCGACGACGAGCTCGGCGACCCCGCGCCCGGTTTCCAGGGCCTCCTTCGCGATCTCCGTCGCGGCCGCGTAGCCGATGCTCGGGTTGAGCGCCGTCACCAGGCCGATCGAGTTCTCGACGTAGGCGCGCAGGACGTCCACGTTCGCGGTGATCCCGGAAACGCACTTCGTGGCCAGCGTCCGGCAGGCCGCGCCCAGGTGCGTGATGCTCTCCGAAAGCGAGTGCAGGATGATCGGCTCGAACGCGTTGAGCTGCAGCTGCCCCGCTTCGGCGGCCATCGTCACGGTGACGTCGTTGCCGATCACCTCGAACGCGACCTGGTTGACCACCTCCGGGATCACCGGGTTGATCTTGCCCGGCATGATCGACGAGCCGGCCTGCACCGGCGGCAGGTTGATCTCGTTGAGCCCGGCGCGCGGCCCCGAGGACAGCAGCCGCAGGTCGTTGCAGCTCTTCGACAACTTGACCGCGATCCGCTTGAGGACACCCGAAAGGTGCACGAACGCGCCGCAGTCCTGGGTGGCCTCCACCAGATCCGCCGCGGTGACGACCGGCAGCCCGGTGATCTCGCGCAGGTGGCGGCAGGCGGCTTCGGCGTAGCCCGGCGCGGCGTTGAGGCCGGTGCCGATCGCGGTCGCGCCGAGGTTGATCTCGTGCAGCAGCGCGACGGCTTCGCCCAGCCGCAGCCGGTCCTCGCCGAGCATCACCGCGTAGGTGCCGAACTCCTGGCCGAGCGTCATCGGCACGGCGTCCTGCAGCTGCGTGCGGCCCATCTTCAGCACGTCGTGGAACTCCACGGCCTTGGCGGCGAACGCCTTCTCCAGCACGACCATCGACTCGGCCAGCTCGCGCACGGCGATGATCGTCGCGACGTTGACCGCGGTCGGGTAGGCGTCGTTCGTCGACTGCGAGAGGTTGACGTGCTCGTTGGGGTGCAGGACGTGGTAGTCGCCCTTGGCGTGCCCGAGCAGCTCGAGCGCGCGGTTCGCGATCACCTCGTTGGCGTTCATGTTGGTCGACGTCCCGGCGCCGCCCTGGATGACGTCGACGACGAACTCGCCGTGCAGCGCGCCTTCGCGGATCTCCCGGCAGGCCGCGCAGATCGCGTCGGCGATGCCGGGGGAGAGCAGGCCCAGCTCGGCGTTGGCGCGCGCGGCGGCCTCCTTGACCGAGGCCAGCGCCTCGACCAGGTGCGGGTACGCGGCGATCGTCGTGCCGGTGATGGGGAAGTTCTCGCGGGCGCGGGCGGTGTGCACACCCCAGTACGCGTCGGCGGGGACGTCCTTGTCGCCCAGCAGGTCGTGTTCGCGGCGCGTGGTCATACGGAGCTCCCCACGGAAAGGGTGAAACGCAGGTTGTCCGGACCGGGCGGGACGGCCACGCCGCACAGCCCGAGCAGCGCGGCCAGCACGGGGTACCGCGCCCGGTCCCCGCCGTCGGCGATCTTGACCGCGATCGCCGTGCCGTCCGGCAGCGCGGCGACCTGGACGGCCTCGAAACCGTCCTTCGCGATCAGCCCGGGCACCGCGCGCATGACGGCGGTGACGTCCCGGCGGCTGCCGCCGACCAGCTCCGGGTGCCGCCGGATGCCGTCGGCGACCAGGCCCTCCGGCGTGCCGGGCGCGGCCGTGGCGATCTTCGACACGGCCGTCGCGAGCCCGCGCAGCGTCGTCGCGAAGAGCGGCGCGCCGCAGCCGTCGACCGCGACCCGCGCGATGCCGCGGCCGGTCAGATCCTCGACGGTGGCGGCGATCGCGCGCTGCAGCGGGTGGGCCGGGTCGAGGTAGCCGTCGGTGGCCCAGCCGTTGAGGTCGCAGGTCGCGAGCATGGCCGCGTGCTTGCCGGAGCAGTTGTGCGCGAGCCGCGCCGGAGCCTGGCCGGCGGCGATCCAGCGGTCCCGCTCGACCGGGTCGAACGGGAAGTCCGCGGGGTTGCCCAGCAGGTCCGGGGAGCGTCCGCCGAGCACCTCGAGCACGGCGTCGAGGTGCATCGGCTCGCCGGAGTGGCTGGCCGCGGCGATGGCGAACCCGGCCGGGGACAGGCGCAGGCCGAGCCGCGCCATCGCGGTGGCCTGCAGCGGCTTCGCCGTCGACCGCGGGTACATCGGCGTGCCGACGTCCCCGGCGGCGAACCGCGTCGAGCCGTCCGGGGCGAGCACCACGGCCGAGCCGTGGTGGACGCCCTCGACCAGCCCGTCGCGGATCAGCTCGACGAGGGGTTCGTGGCTCACAGGCCCTCCTCGTCGAACGCGCGCATGTCGATCCGCTTGCGGACGCCGAACCAGCCCACGACCAGGGCGACGGCGATCGCCGGCAGCGCCAGCAGGGTGATCCGGCCGGTCTCGTCGAAGCCCATCAGGACGACGACGGCGGCGAGGAACACCAGCGTCGCGATCTCGGTGTAGGGCGAGAACGGCAGCCGGAACGACGGCCGCTCGAGGCCGTCGCGCTTCGCCTTGCGCACGAACAGCAGGTGGCAGAGCACGATGATGGCCCAGGTGGCGAGAATGCCGATCGCGGCGAAGTTCAGCACGATGTCGAAGGCCTCCTTCGGCACCAGGTAGTTGAGCCCGACGCCGAGCACGCAGACGGCCGCGGTGAGCAGGATCCCGCCGTAGGGCACGTGGTTGCGGTTCATCACGCCGGTGAACTTCGGCGCCGAGCCCGCCACGGCCATCGACCGCAGGATGCGGCCGGTCGAGTACAGCCCGGAGTTCAGGCTGGACAGCGCCGCGGTGAGCACGACCAGGTTCATCACGCTGTCCGCCGCGGGCACGCCCAGGTGCGAGAGCACGGTGACGAACGGGCTCTGGTCCTTGGTGTAGGAGCTCCACGGCAGCAGCATCGCCAGCAGCACGACCGAGCCGACGTAGAAGACCAGGATGCGCCACATGATGGAGTTGATCGCCTTCGGCATGATCTTCTCCGGGTTCTGGGTCTCGCCCGCGGCGACGCCGACCAGCTCGACCGACGCGTAGGCGAACACCACGCCCTGCACGATCAGCACCATCGGCAGCAGCCCGGCCGGGAAGATCCCGCCGTGGTCGGCGATCAGCTGCGGACCGCCCGCGACACCGTCGATCGGCGTCTGCGTCACCAGCAGGAAGATGCCGATCACCATGAACAGCACGAGCGCGG
This sequence comes from Amycolatopsis sp. NPDC024027, assembly GCF_040638975.1. Taxonomy (NCBI): domain Bacteria; kingdom Bacillati; phylum Actinomycetota; class Actinomycetes; order Pseudonocardiales; family Pseudonocardiaceae; genus Amycolatopsis; species Amycolatopsis sp. NPDC024027. Next base: position 8,633 of record NZ_JBEZYY010000022.1, on the reverse strand, counting down.
CGACCTTGATGATGGCGAACCAGAACTCCATCTCGCCGAACAGCTTCACCGACACCATGTTCAGCGTCAGGACGACGGCGAGGGCGATCAGCGCGAGCACCCACTGCGGGATCGGCGAGAAGAACGACCAGAAGTGCGCGTACAGCGCGATCGCCGTGATGTCGGCGATGCCGGTGGTCGACCAGTTCAGGAAGTGCATCCAGCCGGCGACGTACGCGCCCTTCTCGCCCATGAACTCGCGGGCGTAGGAGACGAAGGCGCCGCTGGAGGGTCGGTACAGGATCAGCTCGCCGAGCGCGCGGACGACGAAGAAGGCGAAGAGCCCGCAGACGCCGTAGACGATCGCCAGCGCCGGTCCGGCCTGGGCGAGCCGGCCGCCCGCGCCGAGGAAGAGGCCGGTGCCGATCGCCCCGCCGATGGCGATCATGTTGACGTGCCGGGATTTCAGGGCCTTGCTGTACCCGGCGTCGCCCGCATCGGCGGTGGTGGCGGCCGTGAGGGTCTGTTCGGTCACTGGTCCCCGTTCACGATGCTGGTCAGAGTGGCTTCGACGTGCTGCAGGTGCGCCGTCATGGCTTCGACGGCGCCGGTCTCCGAGCCGTCGGCGATGGCGGTGACGATCTCCCGGTGCTCGATGTTCGACTGGCTCCGCCGGTCGCCGAGCTGGTTGAGGAAGGCGGACTGGCGGGCGAGGGCGTCCCGGATCTCCTCGATCACCTTCCCGAACACCGGGTTGCCCGAGGCCTGGGCGATGGTGATGTGGAAGAGCGAGTCGAGGGCGACCCAGGCGGTGTTGTCGGTCTCGGCGTCCATCCGGTCGAGCAGGTGGGCGAGCAGGTCGAGGTCGTCCTGGCTGCGCCGCACGGCCGCGTACCCGGCGACGGGGATCTCGACGTGCCGGCGCACCTCGATGAGGTCGCGGGCCGAGTAGGGCCCGAAGGTGGGGTTGTCGGCCGGGCCGGTGGCGGTGACGAAGGTGCCCTTGCCGGTCTTCGACTCGGTCATGCCGAGCGCTTGGAGGCCGCGCAGGGCTTCCCGGATCACCGACCGGCTCACCTCGAACTCCCTGCTCAGGGCGGCTTCGGAGGGGAGTTTGCCGCCGACGGCGTACTCGCCGCGTTCGATCGTGGAGCGCAGGTGGGCCAGCACGGCTTCCATGGCACTCACCCGGCGAGGACCACCTTGTCCGGCTGTCTGGCTGTCAGACAGGTTCATGGCGGGAATGCTCGGTCCCGGCGCCGCCGCTGTCAACGCGAGTACCCGGCTCTGTGGCCCAGCTCACCGCCGCCCGGGGGGTCGCCCGAAGGTCGCGAATGACTCATTCGGGACCTACGAGGTCCCGAATGAGTCATTCGCGGCACTCGCCGGTGCGCCCCGCGTGACCGTCCGGGCGCGGCGCGTGTCGTGATCGTTTCCGCCCGAAGGGGCCGCGCGTCGGTGCTCCGGTCCGGCCCCGCCGAGGCGCACAATCGAGCCCGGTGAGCGCGGGATAAGGTGGGAGACCCGGGCGCGCCGGTCCGATCCACCTAGGGGAGGTTTTCGCTGGTGTCGAACGATTCTTTCGTCCACCTGCACGTCCACACCGAGTACTCGATGCTCGACGGTGCGGCGAAGATCGCTCCCCTCTTCGCGGAGGCGGCGCGCCTCGGCATGCCGGCGGTCGGCATGACCGACCACGGCAACATGTACGGCGGCGACGAGTTCTACCAGCAGTCGAAGAAGCACGGCCTCAAGCCGATCATCGGGATCGAGGCGTACGTCGCGCCGGAGTCGCGGTTCCACAAGAAGCCGGTCTTCTGGGGCCAGTCGAACCAGCGCGGCTCCGACGAGCTGGGTGAGGGCGGCGACGTCTCGGGCGCCGGCGCGTACACCCACATGACCATGCTCGCGCAGAACGCCACCGGCCTGCGGAACCTCTTCAAGCTGTCCTCGCTGGCCAGCATGCAGGGCTATTACCGCAAGCCCCGGATGGACCGCGAGCTGATCGCCGAGAACCACTCCGGGATCATCGCGACCACCGGCTGCCCCTCGGGCGAGGTGCAGACCCGGCTGCGGCTGGGCCAGAAGGAGGCGGCGATCCAGGCCGCGTCCGACTACAAGGACATCTTCGGGGCCGACAACTTCTTCCTCGAGCTGATGGACCACGGCCTGCCGATCGAGCGGTCGGTCCGCGAGGGCCTCCTGGAGGTCGGCCGGCTGCTCGACCTCAAGCCGATCGCCACCAACGACTCGCACTACGTCACCAAGGACCAGGCCGACACGCACTCGGCGCTGCTGTGCGTCCAGGCCGGCAAGACCCTCAACGACCCGACCCGGTTCAAGTTCGACGGCGACGGCTACTACCTCAAGTCCGCCGCCGAGATGCGCGAGTACTGGGACAAGGAGGTCCCCGGCGCGGCCGACACGACGCTGATGATCGCCGAGCGCGTCGAGTCCTACGAAGACGTCTACTCGCACAAGGACCGGCTGCCGTTCTTCGAGGTGCCGGAGGGGTACGACCAGGGCGGCTGGCTGCGCGAAGAGGTCCAGCGCGGGCTCAAGTGGCGCTTCCCGGACGGCGTGCCGGACGAGTACTACAACGAGCGCATCGAGATCGAGCTCGACGTCATCATCGGCAAGGGCTTCCCGGCCTACTTCCTGATCGTCGCCGACCTCATCAGCTACGCCCGCAAGGTCGGCATCCGGGTCGGCCCCGGCCGTGGTTCGGCCGCCGGTTCGCTGGTCGCGTACGTCCTCGGTATCACCAACCTGGACCCGATCCCGCAGAAGCTGCTGTTCGAACGGTTCCTCAACCCCGAGCGCGTCTCGATGCCCGACATCGACATCGACTTCGACGACCGCCGGCGCGGCGAGATGATCCGGTACGCGACCGACAAGTACGGCGCGGACAAGGTCGCCCAGGTCATCACCTTCGGCACCATCAAGACGAAGGCCGCGATCAAGGACAGCGCGCGCGTCCACTTCGGCCAGCCCGGCTACGCGATCGCGGACAAGATCTCCAAGGCGCTGCCGCCGCCGATCATGGCGAAGGACATCCCGCTCTCGGGCATCGTCGACAACAAGCACGAGCGCTACGGCGAGGCCGCCGAGGTCCGCGCGCTCGTCGAGACCGACGACGAGTGCAAGACGATCTTCGAGACCGCCCGCGGCCTCGAGGGCCTGATCCGCAACGCCGGCGTCCACGCCTGCGCGGTCATCATGTCCTGCGACCCGCTGACCGACGCGATCCCGCTGTGGCAGCGTGACGACGGCTCGATCATCACCGGCTGGGACTACCCGTCGTGCGAGGCCATCGGCCTGCTGAAGATGGACTTCCTCGGCCTGCGGAACCTCACCGTCATCGGTGACGCGATCGACAACATCAAGGCCAACCGCGGGGTCGACGTCGACCTCGACACCCTGGCGATCGACGACCCCGAGACGTACAAGCTGCTGGCCCGCGGTGACACGCTCGGCGTGTTCCAGCTGGACGGCGGCCCCATGCGCGACCTGCTGCGGCGCATGGAGCCCACGGTGTTCGACGACATCGTCGCGGTCGGCGCGCTGTACCGCCCCGGCCCGATGGGCATGAACGCGCACAACGACTACGCCGACCGCAAGAACAACCGGCAGAAGGTCAAGCCGATCCACCCGGAGCTCGACGAGCCGCTGCGGGAGATCCTGGCCGACACGTACGGCCTGATCGTGTACCAAGAGCAGATCATGCACATCGGCCAGAAGGTGGCCGGGTACACGATGGGTCGCGCGGACGTGCTCCGCCGCGCGATGGGCAAGAAGAAGAAGGAAGTCCTCGACAAGGAGTACGAGGGCTTCGAGGCCGGCATGCGGGCCAGTGACCTGCGGCCCGGCGGCTTCTCGCCCGAGGCGATCAAGGCGCTCTGGGACACGATCCTCCCGTTCGCCGGGTACGCGTTCAACAAGAGCCACGCGGCCGCGTACGGCCTGATCTCGTACTGGACCGCCTACCTCAAGGCGAACTTCCGGGCCGAGTACATGGCCGCCCTGCTCACGTCGGTCGGCGACAACAAGGACAAGTCGGCGGTCTACCTGTCCGAGTGCCGCCGGCTCGGCATCAAGGTGCTGCCGCCGGACGTCAACGAATCGGCCCTGCGCTTCGCGGCCGTCGGCGAGGACATCCGCTTCGGCCTCGGCGCGGTCCGCAACGTCGGCGCGAACGTCGTCGAGTCGATCATCAAGACCCGCGAGGAGAAGGGCAAGTACGCCTCCTTCACCGACTTCCTCGACAAGTCCGAGCTCGTGGCCTGCAACAAGCGGGTCATCGAGTCGCTGATCAAGGCGGGCGGGTTCGACTCCCTCGGCCACACGCGGCTGTCGATGATCCAGGTTCACGAGGACGCGGTCGAAGCCGTCGTCCCGCTCAAGCGCCAGGAGGCGATGGGCCAGTTCGACCTGTTCGGCTTCGGCGGCGAGGAGGGGGAGGCAGCGCCGTCGTCGTCCCCGCTGGCGCACCTGAAGTTCGGCGAGGAGGAGTACCCGCGCAAGCAGCTGCTCGCCTACGAGCGCGAGATGCTCGGCCTGTACGTCTCGGCGCACCCGCTGGACGGCGCCGAGCGGATCCTGCGCAAGCACGCCCCCAAACCGATCGCGAGCATCCTCAACGATCCGCCGAAGGAAGGCGAGCTGGTGATCTCCGGGCTGATCACCTCGCTCGAGCGGCGGGTCAACAAGAAGGGCGAGCCCTGGGCGATCTGCACGGTCGAGGACATGGACGCCTCGCTCGAGGTGCTGTTCTTCCCGAAGTCGTACGCGCTCTTCGCCGGTGAGCTGATCGAGGACAACGCGGTCCTGGTCAAGGGCCGGGTCAACTGGCGCGAAGACAAGATGTCGATCTTCGGCGGCGGCCTGGCGACGCTCGACCTGTCCGAGGTCGGAACCGGCAACGGCGACGACGAGCCGCCGCTGGTGCTGCTCGCGGCGGCGGAGAAGATCGACCAGTCGGTGGTGAGCGAGCTGCGGTCCACGCTGCTGGCGCACAAGGGCGAGACCCCGGTGCACCTCAAGCTGGTGGGCAAGAACCAGACGGTCTTCGCGCTGTACGACTACCCGGTCAAGGTGAGCTCCATGCTGATCGGCGAGCTCAAGGGTATCCGGGGCATCACCGCCTCGACGTGAGGCTTCGGGATCCGTGCGCACAACGCGCGCGGATCCCGCCTTTCGTGTTTGCTGAGTGGGGTATCCCCGGCCCGTGAACATGCGTGAGGTCTGCCCTCGATGACGTACGAACCCGATCCCCGCCGCTGGAAAGCGCTTGCCGTTTCGCTCACGGCCGGGTTCATGGGCCTGCTCGACGTCAGCATCGTCAACGTCGCCCTCCCCTCGATGCAGGCCGGCCTGCACGCGAGCAGCGGCGGGATCCGCTGGGTCGTCTCCGGCTACGCCCTGGCGTTCGGCCTGGTCCTGGTCACCGGCGGCCGCCTCGGGGACGCGTTCGGCCGCCGGAACATGTTCCTCGGCGCCCTCGCCGCCTTCGTCCTCACCAGCGCACTGGCCGGCGCGGCCCCGAACGAGACCACGCTGGTGCTCGCCCGCCTCGCCCAAGGCGTGGCCGCCGGCATGCTCACCCCGCAGAACACCGGCCTGATCCAGGACCTCTTCCGCGGCGCCGAGCGCGGCCGCGCGTTCGGGATGTTCGGCGCGGTCGTCGGGATCTCGACGGCGGTCGGCCCGATCCTCGGCGGCTTCATCATCGCCCTCTTCGGCAGCCAGGACGGCTGGCGCTGGGTGTTCTACGTCAACGTCCCGATCGGCGCGCTCGCGTTCGCCCTCGCACTGCGGCTGCTGCCCCGCAGCGAAAAGAAACAGCTCAAGATCTCCTCGGAGATCGACTTCGTCGGCATCGTGCTGCTCGCGGTCGCCGTCCTCGGCGTGCTGCTCCCGGTCGTCGACGCCGATCAGGGCGGCCTCACGCGAATGTGGTGGCTGTTCATCGTCGCCGTCGTCTTCGGGGTCGCGTTCGTGCGCTGGGAGCACTCGGTGGTCCGGCGCGGCCGGTCCCCGCTGCTCGACACCCGCCTGTTCACCGGCACCCCGGGCTACGCCGCCGGCGCGGCGGTCGGCGCCCTCTACTTCTGCGGGTTCGCCGGGATCTGGCTGGTCTTCGCGATCTACTTCCAGCAGGGCCTCGGCTACTCGCCACTGCAGTCGGGCCTGTCGGTGACGCCGTTCGCGCTCGGTTCGGCGGTGTCGGCCGCCGTCGCCGGCCGGCTCGTGCCCCGGTTCGGGCGGCGGCTGACCGTCACCGGGCTGGGCATGGTCGCCGTCGGGCTGCTGGCCGTCGCGCTGCTGGCCGAGCTGGTCCCGCCGTCGGCGTCCGGCTGGGCCTTCGCGGTGCCGCTGGTGTTCGCGGGCGTGGGCGGCGGGATGGTGATTTCCCCGAACACGACGTTGACGCTGGAGTGCGTGCCGGTCCGGATGGCCGGGGTCGCCGGCGGCGCACTGCAGACCGGGCAGCGGATCGGCACGGCGATCGGCACCGCCGTGCTCGCGTCGGTCTTCGGCATGGTCCTCGGCCGCGGCTATCCCGCGGCGCTCACCGTCGCGCTCAGCTGCGCGGCCTTCTTGACGTGCGGCGCGCTCGCCCTGGCGCTCGCCGAGCTCCGCGCCCGACGGCGCCGGGCTTCCGAACAAGAGCGGGAAGCAAGCCAGACCGCGGACGTCCACCGGGCTTGAGAGACTACTTTCCGCAGATTCGCGATGCTCCATCCGAGTGACGAGCGCGGAAAGACACTGGTGCTACGGAGAGCAACCGGGTAGATCTTATGGAGCCTTCACTGCGCGGCTTCGGCTACCGACAGTGGCAATCAGTCGGCCACCCGGGGATGGGGTGACCGGCTTGAGCGATCGAGGCGTCCGGAGTTCGAGGGAATGGACACACTCGGTCACCTTCCGTCCAGTGGGTGTCGGCGTCCGCGGGGGACCGTCCGGCACTCGCGGAAGGGCTGCCCATCGGTGCCCGCCGGCGCGTGACGGTGGCGGGCGGGCCCGGGGGAGGGGGAACCGGGCCCGCCCGTCTTCTTCACCCGTGTCGTGCTTCCACGCGGCTCGTGATCATGTTGGGATGACCGCGTCCGACAGGCACGAGCCCGGGGAGCCCCGATGACCGAGCAACTGCTGCGCCGGGTCTGGTACCGGCCGATGCGCGCCCGCGACAGCGGCGAGGACCACCGCGTCGCGACCCCGCTGGAGCTGCTGTTCGACCTGTGTTTCGTGGTCGCCGTCGGCCAGGCGGCCGCGCAGCTGCACCACGCGCTCGCCGAAGGCCACGTCGCGCACGGCGTGTTCTCGTTCGCGCTGGTCTTCTTCGGGATCTGGTGGGGCTGGCTGAACTTCAGCTGGTTCGCCTCGGCGTTCGACACCGACGACGTCCCGTACCGGCTGGTCACGCTGCTGCAGATCGCCGGCGGCCTGACCGTCGCGGCCGGGGTGGAACGCGCGTTCGACGGTGACTTCCGGGTGATGGTCGCCGGCTACGTCCTGATGCGGCTCGCGATGGTCGCGCAATGGCTGCGGGCCGCCCGGACGGACGCGGAGTGCCGTCCGGCGGCTCTGCGCTACGCCGCGGGGATCGCCTTCTGCCAGCTGCTGTGGGTCGGCTACCTGTGGCTTCCCCACGGCCTGCAGCCGTACGCGTTCTTCGCCTTCGCGATCCTGGAGATGGCGGTGCCGGTGTGGGGGGAGAGTCGCCGGGGCACGGCGTGGCACCCGCACCACATCGCCGAGCGGTACGGCCTGTTCACCCTGATCGTGCTCGGCGAAGTGATCCTCAGCGCGACGAACGCGCTCAAGGAGGCCACCGCCGAACCCGGCCACCTCGGCACGCTGATCTCCCTGGCCGCGGCGGCGCTCGTCCTCGTGTTCTCGATGTGGTGGCTCTACTTCGACCGGCCGGGGCACGCGCGTCTCGTCCGCCACCCGACGATGTTCACGTCGATGAGCTGGGGCTACGGCCACTACTTCATCTTCGCTTCCGCGGCGGCCGTCGGTGCCGGGCTCGAGGTGGCGGTCGCCTACGACACGGGAACGCTGCCCGGTATCGGCGGGGCCGCCGCGGCTCTGGCGACCACGGTCCCGGCCGCGGTCTTCCTGCTGAGCGTGTGGCTCCTGCACATCGGCCCGACGAACGAATGCCGCCCGATCGCCATCGGGTTTCCGGTGACCGCGGTGCTCGTCGTCGCGGCGTCGTTCACGCCGGCGCCGATCCACGTCGCCGCCGGGCTCGCGGCCGCGCTCGTCGTGCTGACGGTGGTCGCGACGCACGGAGAGCGTCACCCGGCCTGACCGCGGTATCGGTGCAGGTCAGCGGCTGGGCGCGGGAAAAGGGACCCCCCTGTGCAAGGGGGTTTCGGGGGCATGTAAAGTTCTCCAAGTCGCCAGGGAAACCGGGTGGCCGCCGGGAACACGAACCAAGCTCCTACGATCGTGGTAGAGTGGGTGGTCCCGAACCAGGGTGGTATCCCTGGAACAAAGCTTGAAACAATAGCCGAAGACCAAGGCGCTTTTGCGGCGCGGCGGTCCGAAGTGTGTTGCTTGAGAACTCAACAGTGTGCTAGTGAACTAAGCCAGTAGAGCTTATGTATTGAACCTCGTATGAGGTTCCTTTGAGAGCATTAATT
>NZ_JBEZYY010000021.1:0-199687 GCF_040638975.1 Amycolatopsis sp. NPDC024027 | reverse complement strand
CAGCCTCGGCTACCTCAGTCCCAACACCTACGAAGCCACCCGCCAGGTAGCCTGACCACCTCAACGACCCTGTCCGTCAAACCGGGTCAGCCCCACAGCCGTACTGAACGAGGAGGAACGACGGATCGCAAGACGCGGGCCACTGTGACCGGGAGCGGCGCGGCCACCGCGACGAATGGGTACGCGAATTCCGGTGTCCATGTCGGAGACGTCAACCTCCTGACTGGCGTTCCAGTCAAGACCCGCTACCGGCAGCAGGTCCAGCGGATCGCGCCGCACCAGCTACTAAGCCGGGAGACCGAGCTGAGAGAGCTGGCCGAGTTCTGCACATCGCCAGAAACCGCGGGCAGCTATCTGTACCTACGCGCGAGGGCATGGTCGGGCAAGTCGGCACTGATGTCTTGGTTCGTGATGCATCCGCCCGAGGGCGTCCGAGTCGTCTCGTTCTTCATCACCGCACGGCTTGCCGCGCAGAACGATCGCAATGCCTTCATCGACAACGTGATGGAGCAGCTACTGACAGTGCTAGGTGAGACTCTGCCGCCCTTCTTGACTGAGTCGAACAGGGAAGCGCACTTGCTGGGGCTACTCGCCGAAGCAGCCGAAGCCTGCGATCAGCGCGGCGAACACTTCGTACTCCTGGTGGATGGCCTGGACGAAGACCGTGGCGTACACGATGGGCCGGACTCGCACAGCGTCGCGGCTCTGTTGCCCGCCGACCTCCCCGCAGGGATGCGGGTTGTTGTCACCGGCCGCCTGAATCCACCCATCCCTGCCGATGTGGCTGACCATCACCCACTGCGGGACGACAAGATGATCCGACACCTGAGGCCTTCAGCAGAGGCTCGAGCGATTCAGGTGGAGATGGATCGTGAGCTGAAGCGGTTGCTACGCGGTTCGGTTGCCGAGCAGGACCTGCTCGGGCTCGTGGTCGCCGCCGGCGGTGGATTGTCTGCGCCAGATATCGCAGAGCTGACCGGATGGCCGGAGCGGAGGATCTACGAACACTTGCACACTGTTACTGGACGCAGTTTCACCGCTCTCGGCAGCCACTTCCGGCCCGACGGACCAGATGTCTTCCTTCTCGGTCACGAAGACCTGCAGGTCACGGCTCTAACGTGGCTGGGCGCCGATCGCGTCGCGAGCTATCGCGACCGCGTACACGTCTGGGCCGAGCAGTGCCGAAGTCGAGGCTGGCCAATCGGGACCCCTGAGTACCTTTTACGCGGCTACTTCCATATGCTTCACGAATCCGACGATTGGGGACGGATGACGGAACTTGCCGCCGATCCTCTCCGCCAAGACAGGCTGCTCCAAATTTCAGGAGGCGATGCTATCGCGCTAACTGAGATTAACAAAGCCCAAGTCGTTATCGCCACGCGCAAGAATCCAGACATCGTCGCAATGATTCGTCTGGCCATCCACCGCGACTTTCTCATTGAACGCAATGATGATATCCCGCCAGGGCTACCAGCAGCCTGGGCTGCAGTCGGCAAAGTCGACAGGGCAAAATCGCTTGCCAACTCCATACCGGAACTGAGCATTCGCGCTGAATCATTCGCTTTGATTGCTCATTCGCTATCGACGACAGGTAGTCACCGAGCAAGCGAGTTCTTCAATCAATCTGAGGCCGCAGCTCGCTCTATAAAGGAGTATCGGGATCGGGATCCAATTCTAGCCCTGGTTGCAAGAGTGGCAGCCAGCCTCGGCAATCACCAGAAGGCGGAGGAAATTGCCCGTTCTATTGGAATGGATCGCAATAAGGCATTGGCATTGGCCTCAGTAGTTAAGGAGATGACCAGGGGTGGCGAACATGAGCGCGCAAGGGTGATCGCTCGCTCTGTCGCCGACTTCCAATATCGAGCTCTGGTCTTGGCGTCCCAGGCTGAGGTGGAAGCCGCACTCGGTGATCTTCAGTGCGCCCGCAACCTCCTTGACGAAGCCGAGACTGCAGCCCGCTCGATTACCGGCCTCAGATTAGAGGAGGAACAATCGCAGGCATTGGCTTCGGTGGCCGAGGCTGCAGCTAGAGTCGGAGATCGCGATCGCGCCGAAACTATTGCTAACTCTATCACTGAATCTGATCAGCGAGTATTTGCATTAATATCGGTGGCAGAGGCTCATGTGAAAGCAGATGACCTCCGCCGTGCCCATTTCCTGCTTGACCAGGCTGAGGCGATCGCCCGCTCATCTCCACTTTTGCGGAGGTGGATGCTCGCATGTCTGGCCAGGACAGTAGCTGAAACAGGTGACCTCCGACGGGCCCACGACCTCATCGACGAAGCCGAGGCGATCGCCCGCTCGTCCATTGATCAGGGCGGCGAGGTTCGTACGCTGATGTGGGTAGCGAGGTTGCTGGCCGAAGGTGGCGCTCTCGGACTTGCTCGCGGTTTCATTGACCAAGCGGAGGCGATCGCCTACTCCATCACCGACCCTCACGGTCAGTCGGTCAACCTAGCGAGGGTTGCCGGGGCCTTGACCTATGTCGATGATTACGAACACGCCGAAGCGATCGCGCGCTCCATCATCTCCATCGATTACCGGATCGAAGCCCTGGCATCGCTGGCCAAGGCGGCGTGCCGGGTGGGCCGCCACGCTCACGACCTCCTTGAGCAAGCCGAGGCAACCATGCGCTCCATTCCCGACCGCGACCACCGGACAAGGGTTCGGTCACATGTAGCCCAGGCGTTAGCCGAGACGGGACAGCACGAACAAGCTGAGGCGATCGCCCGCTCCTTCACATCTGACAATGACCGAACTGAGGCGCTGGCGTCCATAGTCGAGACGATGGCCGAAACCAAAGATTTCGAACGCGCGGAGGCGATCGCCCGCTCCATCACTTCCTCTTGGCGCGACCTTCCAGCGAAGGCGCTGGCTTCCGTAGTCCGAGCACAAGCTGACGCTGGCGACCGCGAACGCGCCGAAACGGTCGCCCGCTCCATCACCGACCCCAGCTTTCGGGCGAAGGCGCTGGCTTCCGTAGTCCGGGCGCTAGCCGACGCCGGCGACCGCGAACGCGCCGAAACGGTCGCCCGCTCCATCACCGACCCCAGCTCCCGGGCAAAGGCGCTGGCTTCCGTAGCCCGGGCGCTAGCCGACGCCGGCGACCGCGAACGCGCCGAGGCCCTTTTCGGTCAAGCCGAGGCGATCGCTCGCTCCATTTCTTTCGTAGGTCTCGAGCGGGCGAGCGCATTGACATGGATAGCCGAGGCGGTGGCTAAATCGGGAAACTGCAAGCGCGCAGAATTGATCGCCCACTCCATAGGGGCTTCAGGTGACTCTTCAACAGCGGCATTAAATAGGGTGGCAACGGCAATAGCCGACGCTGGCGACCATGAATACGCAGAGAAGATTGCGTCCTCCATTTCCGATCAGTACTGGCGAGCGCGAACCTTGGTGTCAGTTACTCGCCGGAGTTCTTGCCGAAGCAATATTCACGCAATTGTAGAAGCCTTAAAGCTTGAGCACTGGCAGTACATTACAGTCGAATTACTTCACCTCAAGCCAAATGCTATCGCTAAGATGAAGGAAGAGTTCATCCGCGCTTGGCGTTTGGAACCAGCAACGCCACAGCTAGGTAGACACTAGACAAGGGCGCGTCCAGCTGATGGTGGGCAACCGGGACGCCGTCGGCGACCAGCTGACACAGTATCCGCGCGGTCGTGGGCCGCTGGCCGGCGCCGGCCGCGCGGAGCCGTCGAGCCCACCATCAGACGCCATAGCGTTGCATTAGACACAACAATGTGACCTTGAGTGAGCGGGCATCGGTGAAGCGTGCGCGATCGTCGCCGATCTCGCCCAGGACGCGCGCGCCGGACAGATCGGCGAGACCCGGGAAACTGGTGATGATCGCGTAGTCCGGGTGCTGCTGAAACGCTGCGGTGGTGGACTCGGTGAGCTGGTCCGCGCTTGCGCACTCCGCGTTGAGGGTGGCCAGCAGCGCGAGGGACTGGCGGCCGAACGCCTCCTCGACCACCCGTGGCTGCCGCAACTGCGGCTTGCGAAGGTCGTTGAGCAGCTGTGCGGCCAGGGCGTCGATGCCGCGCTGGCGGCCCGCCCGACGCAGAGCCGCGGCGATGCGTGCCTTGGTGATCTTCGCCGCGGCGGCGGGTGTCGGCGCCAGCGCCAGGACCACGCGCGCTTCTGCACTCGCGAGGTTGGTGGCCCCGCCCCTGGCGAACGCAGCGAGGAACCCGGGGTAGTACTCGCGCAGCACGGCGCGGAGTTCCTGCGTGGCGCGGGATCGCCGCCAGATGGCGTCCTGGGTTGCGCGGGACAGCACTGCGACGGCCTGGACCAGTTCACTGTCGGCAGGCAGCGGCCGGTGCGCGTGGGCGTCGGTGCGCAGGATGTTCGCCAAGGCCATCGCGTCGACGTGGTCGGATTTCTTCCGCGAGACGCTGTGTCGCTCGCGATAACGAGCCACCGCCATCGGGTTGATCGAGTAGACCCGCCGCGCGGTCTGTCGCAGGCCGGCGACCAGCAGGCCGCGCGGGGTCTCGATCGCCACCGGGATCGGGTCGGTCGTTGTGTCGCCGGCGTCGGTGAGCATGGCCAGTAGCTCGGCGAAGCCCTCGGCCGAGTCGTCGATGCGGCGCTTGGCCACCAGGGCACCGTCGGTGTCGACGAGGGCGACGTCGTGGTGGTCCTCGGCCCAGTCGATCCCGCAGAACACCTTCACTCTCAAGCTTTCCTCTCGGCTAGCTGTTTGTGCTGCTCAGATGCCCTGGCGAGAACGCGCGGCACCCTAATGACGAGGCTCTGTGGCCTGACCTCCGATTGAGCCGTTCGCGATCCCAGCGATCCGCGCGGGCACCGGTCTCGACGGAGAACTCGACGGTTCCCGGTCACTGGGGTGTCCTCCGCGCGAACGGGCTCGGACGACGAACAAACTGCCCGATCAGGGGAACGGGTGGGACGCGGACACGCCGGTCGCGCCGCTCTATCAGGAGGGCCCACAAGCCCAGGGACACCCAAGACGTCCACCAAGCACACCCGGCCCACCCGCCCGAACGAGCAGCAAGAAGGCCTCATGCGGATCAAGACCTACGCGGCCGCCAGAAGGCATCCTCATCAGCTCGTTCAGTAGTCATTAGGGACACACCCCCCGGTGCCCCTACAAGGACTAGGTGGTGGGCGGGGCCGAGGTGACCGGTATCGCAGCACTGCTGGTGACAGAGGGTAGCAGTGCATCCGATGCTACGGTCGGTAACGCACGGTGTCAGTCGGCAGGGGAGCTGGTGCTGGTGGCGGAGTGGGGCTACCCGGTTTCGATCAAGGGAGTGCTGGTCCGGGATGACCGGGTGTTGCTGGTGCACAACGAGCGCGACGAGTGGGGAGCTGCCGGGCGGCCGGATCGAGCCCGGCGAGACGCCTGAGCAGACCGTTGCTCGGGAGATCACCGAGGAAACCGGGCTCTCCGTCGAGGTCGTCGGGATCCTCGATGCCTTGGTCTACCACATAGCGGTGGCGAACAAGGACGTGTTCATCGTGACCTACGGCTGCACGACCATGTCCACGGCGGCACCGGTCCTGAGCTACGAGCACAGCCGGATCGCCGAGTTCGCCGAGCACCAAGCGCCTGCGCTGCGATGCCGGAGGGATACAAGCGCTCGGTCGCCACCTGGTTCGACCGGTTCCGCAGCTCAGCGACGGCGAGGTAGCGGGCCATGGCCGCTGCGAACGCTGCGGCGCGGCGCTCAGCTGCCGCGCCTGCCAGTGTTTCGATCTGTCGGGTCGGCGCCAGGGCCCTCTTGCGCGGCAGGCGCCGGAAGGTGGTATCTGCGGGTGCCGTCTGACAACCCGACCGACCGCCTCTTGCTTATCGCGCAAGCCAGCCGTATTTCAAGCGGTGAGTGCCGGAGGAGCGGTCGGGAAGCGTGTCTGCAGAAGGCCCGGCAGCTCAGCTGGCAGGAGCTTGTCTGCGCACTCCGAGAGTTCAGCGCTCGACCACCAGCGGCGCTCGATGAGGCTGGCGCGCTCGTTGGCGGTGTGCCGGAGGGCGACCTGCGGCGCGGTGTCCTCGATGCGCGCGAGGTAGACGTGGTCGAGGCGGTGGTGTTTTCGGCCGTGGTAGATGAAGCTGCTTTCGCGCGTCCAGAGCTTGCGGCCGATCACGTCCAACACGAGTCCGGTTTCCTCGGCGGTCTCGCGGCGGGCGGTGTCCTCGAGCTTCTCGCCGGGAACCTGGCCGGCACCGGGCAGTTCCCACCAGTGGTGGTCTGGGGCGTCGGGGTCGCGGGCGTGGACGAGCAGGACTTCGTCGGCGGGGTTGAGGAGCAGGATGCGGGCGCCGACCCGCAGGGGCGGGTTGCTGGTGAAGGTCATCCGGTGTGCCTTGCGTTCGGTTGTGTGTTCACTGCTGGATGCGGCTGGGCTTCGGGGTGATCGCGGTCGTCAGCTGTGCATGTCCCAATGGTTTTGGCTGTCGGGCTGGTTGAGCCAGACGCGGTGCGGCCGGTCGGGGTACACGGTGAGGCCGAGTCGCTCCCAGTCTGGCCGGCCGAGCCGGGTCCAGGCGTGGGTGGCGGTTTCGACGCGGTCCCAGATTGCGGTCGGTCCGTTCTGGAGTACGTCTCGCTGCCCGTGGTTGTCGGGTTGTGTTCGGACGGTGCACCACGAGCCGTCGGGTGCGGTGAAGACGGCCCATTCGGGGCCTGCGCCGCGGTAGCCGAAGCCGATTTCCGCTGGGAGGTCGGTGTGGGCGAGGAACCAGGGGACGGGGGAGGTCCATGGCAGCGGGTCGATCTGTGTTGTGGTCGGCGTGCCGGTGTCGGGGTCGATCGGGGGCTGGTGGGTTTCGGGTGCGGTGTCGGTGTGGCGGATGGCCATGAAGCCGGCCCAGTGGGGGAGGAACCGGCCTTCCAGGCGATCGTCGTGCCGTTTCAGCAGGACGAGATTGCCGGCGTGGATGGTGCGTTTGAGGTCGGCCAGCAGAAGGCCGCCGGGGCGCAGTTGTTCGGCCCAGGCCCAGGGGATTTCCGGGACGGAGCAGGTGGCGATGATCCGGTCGTAGGGGCCGTGCTGGGGCAGGCCGGCGGTGCCGTCGGTGACGGCGAGGACGGGGGCGTGGCCAAGGCCGGCGAGACGTTGGCGGGCGGCGGTGACGAGGTCGGCGCCGATGTCGGCGGAGTACACGAGCTGGTCGCCGAGGCGGTGGCAGAGCAGGGCGGCGTTGTAGCCGGTTCCGGTGCCGATCTCGAGGACGTGGTGTCCATCGTGGATGTCCAGGGCCTCGAGCATGCGGATCATCAAGCCGGGCTTGGTGGAAGAGGAGATGGTGACCTGGTGGCCGGCAGTGGTGGTGGCGAGCGCAGTGACGAGGGGCTGGTTGCGGTAGACCTGTTCGAGCCACCGGTCATCGCCGTCGGTGGTGGTCGCCCAGGTGCCGTCGGCGCGTTGGGTGTGGAACGCCGGGACGAACACGTGCCGCGGAGTTTGTTCGAGGGCGGCGCGCCAGGCCGGGGAGCGCAGGACGCCGCCGTCGGCGAGCTGGTCGGCCAGGCCGTGGGCCAGTTCCGGCCAACCGGCTGTCATGCGGCTCCCTTGGCGAGGAGGTCGGCGATGGTGTCGGTGATGGGGGCGTTGATGGCGTCTTCGATCCAGCCGTATTGGCCGGTGGCGTTGCATTCGAGGAACACCCATGCGCCGTCGGGCCGGATGACGAAGTCGAAGGCGCCGTAGAGCAGGCCGAACTCGATGCAGTACTCCAGCGCGCCGGCGACAACGTCGCACGGCGGGTCGATGCGTTCATAGTGCAAGGCGCCGTAGTCACTGCGCCAGTCGAGGTAGCCGGCGGCACTGCCGGCGTGAATCGCGGCGGTGAAGATCTGGTCGCCGACGACGATGAGGCGTGCCTCGGAGGCCTTGGGGATCCAGCGCTGGAATTGGTGCGCGCTCACCTCGACACCGCGAAGGTCCGCGAGGTCGGCGGCGTCGAGCAGGTGGGTCAAGGTCGTCTTGCGGCCGCCGCTCTCGATGATCGCCGCCGCGCCGAACGCTTTGGTCACTGTCGCGCCGCTGGCGGCGAACCGGTGGACCGCGGCCGCGGTGTTGGTGACGAGCGTGTCGGCGACCGTCAGTCCGCACCGGGCCGCGACAGCCAGTTGAACGGGCTTGTAGGCGGCGTCGGCGTTGCGGGCCGGGTGGTTGATCCACAGCACGGGCAGGGCGGTGAGGACGCCGCCGACGCCGAGCTTGCTTTCGCTCATCGCCCAGTGCCGTTCGGTCGCCGATAGTGCCGCCGGGAAGTCGAAGGCCGAGGGGTTGCGGTACCAGACTGAGCGGACATCCTGCAGGTCGATGGTCCGCCCGCTGGTGACGAGGGTGCCCACCCAGCGTCCGTTGTCCAGGCGCGCGTCGATGGTCGTGTGCTGGGGGAACCAGGCGGTGTCCACGCGCGCCACCGGGACGGCACGGTGCTCCAGTGCCGCGATCATGCGGTCGGCGCTGAAGTCGTGTTCCGCGGCGAGGATCAGCACGGTCATCAGTCGTTGTTCCAGTCCTCGGCGCTGGGGCCGTCTTCGCCGTCGACGCTCGACGTGGTGTTCGCCGTCGGCGGCCCCATCCACGGCAGGTCGATCAGCGGCTGTCCGGTCGCGTCGACCGCCTTCTGGGTCTCCGGGTCGTACCGCCACGCGGGCAAGGTCACGCCCGGCCCGGCCGGCGTGGCGCGTCGAAGGCCGAACGGCCGTACGCCGACGGGAGAGGCGACGTCGTCGCGGCGCTCGGTGAAAGTCGCTCCGGCCAGTGCGAACTGGGTGCCGGCCGGAGCGAGCGGGTTGGCATCCGGTGTGAGATCGAAGGCGATGTCCACGGGCGTCTCCTTCGTAGCAGCCGACGATTGTTTGCGACCTTACTTCGATATCCGAAAGGTGACAAGATCGGCGGCGTGGCGGTCAACGGCACGCAGCAGGTCGGGTTATCGTCACGGTGGTGATGCAGCGGGATGAAAGGGCGCGGAAGATGGTCGGCGACAGCGCTTGGACAAGCGTGTCGATGCCGTACGTGAGTGGGCAGCCGGGTGACGCCTGGGGCGCCGAAGCAGCACAACACGGCGGTACCGGTACGCAGCGGCTTGTGGAAGCCGGCGAGGTTCCGGCCTCCGCAGCGGTCGCGGACGCCCTCGGACTCGACGCCGGCGAGCCGGTGATCCTCCGCCGCCGCGTCATGCTGCTCGACGACCACCCGGTCGAACTCGTCGAGTCCTACTACCCGCCGGCGCTCGCCAGGGGCACTCGGCTGGCGGAGCCCCGGAAGATCCGGGGTGGCGCTGTCGCGCTGCTGGCCGAGCTCGGACATCAGCCGCAGCGGGTTCGGGAGGACGTGGTCGCTCGCCTGGCGACCGCCGAGGAGCAGTCCGAGCTGCACCTGGATGATCCGGCGTGTGTGCTGCAGCTGTCGCGGGTGTTGTTCGACCAAGACGGCGTCGCGGTCGAGGCGAGCGTCATGACGATGGTCGCCGAGGGGCGGCGCCTACGCTACGAGCTGACCCCGTGATCACCAAGCACCGAGGAGCTGGACTTGCCCCGCACGCGTGACGTCCGGCCGCGGCACCAGCAGATCGCCGCCGAGCTGCGCGACCGGATCATGCGCGGCGACCTCGCTGCCGGCGCTCAGCTCCCCTCGACCGCGGAACTCGTCGCCCACTACGCCGCCGCGAACGCCACGATCCAACGAGCCTTGTCGACGTTGAAGGCCGAAGGCTTCCTCGACAGCCGCGTCGGCAAAGGCGTCTACGTCCGCGATCGTCAGCCGTTCGTCATCGACGCCACCGCCTACATCGCCCCCGAACCCGGCCGATTCCGCTATCGCCTGGTCACGGTCGAGGAAGTCGTCCCTCATGCCGACGTGCTCGAAGCCCTGGAACTGACTGCTGGAGCTACCGCGATCATCCGGAGCCGGATTCTCGTTCACGACGAGCAGCCGGTGGAGCTGTCGGTCTCCTGCTACCCGGTCGAGATCGCCGCCGGCACGAGCTTGGCCAAGCGCGCCAAGATTCCCGGCGGCGCCCCGCGCGTCCTGGCTGATCTCGGGTTTCCGCAACGCAGCTTCGTCGACCGCATCTCGGCCCGCCCACCCACGGTGGACGAAGCCGAGACGCTCGAACTACCCGAAGGAACACCCGTGATCCGGCAGTTGCGCACGATCTACAGCGACCGGCAGCGACCCGTCGAAGCCTCAGTGCTGATCAAGGGCGCGCACCACTACGAGCTGCTCTACCGTCAAGAGATCAGCCCGGACTGAAACGCCTGCTGCCGTCTTGGCAGGTCGGTCAGCTCGATGCGTCGGTTCACTGTTGAGCGGCCCGACGGCCGTTGAGCCGGTCCCGTCGTAGCGGGATGCCGTGGCCCCGCCGGTAAATCGTGTCGCATACGTCGCACTGCCGGGGAATGCCGTGGCTTCGTCGTTCGCTCAACGGCATGAACATCGGAGTGTCGGAGATACCGCACAGCGTGGTGATCGCTTCTACCGCTTCGAGTGCTCCCGCAAGCCGGTGCCACTCGCCGTTGATGACTGGGTGAACGGTCTCTGCGTCGAGGTAGATCAGTGCGGCCATCGCGATGCCCCGATCAGGGAGACCGGAAGTCGGCGCAGGTGACTGACCGGCGTTCGAGAGCTTTGAACGTCGAGCGGTAGCTCTGGACTGCGTCGGGTTCGCTGACGAAGATGATGTTGTCCTGGTGTCGCAACGCGACGGTGAAGACTTTCCCCCGGCCTTCGTAGATGGTGAAGGGATCGGTCTGTTTCGCCGCGCTCGGAGGGACGATCCTGATCGCCAGGCCAGGAAGGTCGGCGGCTGCCCGAAGAGCTTGTAGCTGCGGTTCGATCGCCGGGACCAAGGCCGCAGCACCCACCAGAACGGTGCGGTGGCCGGTCCAGCCCTGGTCGAGCTGCCGGACTTGGTGTTCGAAGATCGCCTGGTCGAGGTCAACCTGCCCCGCCGCATCCTGGGCGATCGCCTGGATGTACTCCGGTGTTTGGAGCGGTTCCGGGACTACGTGCGGTGCCCATTCGAAGGTGCGGACCGCGAGCTCCTCCAAGGCTCGCCGCTGGCTGGCCGAGCCCGCGTCGAGGGATCCGATGGAAACCGGGTCGTCGAGCTGGCGCCGGAGCCGCATGACCCGGTTGTACTCCGCCGGGCTGACTCGGAGAAACCCGAGGATATGAGCCACGTCCTCGATCGCCGGAGCGCGCTTTCCTGTCTCCCAGAGGGACAAAGCTTGGGCCGAGACACCCAGCTTGGTTGCCAACCTGCGCAGCCCAAGTCCTTCTGAGGTTCGGGCTTCACGCAAGCAGGCACTCAGGGCGAGCAGAGCCGGAAGGCAAGGACTTGCTTTAGTCATGCGCATTCTCGTTCCATGTCGTGGTCTGCGCGGATGATCCCGGCAGCGATGTCATCGCCGTGGGAGCGGAGCAGATCGGGTAGTTCGCCGACCTCGTCAGCGAGCTTGTGGTGTTCGTCCGGTGTTGCGGTGCCGTCTCGAAGCTGGACGACAAGCAGGGAAATTCGCAATTGTGTCGCTTCGAGAACGTCGACGAGCTTCTGGGTGTCGCGGGTCATCCCAGCTCCAGAGATGACGACAGGTCTGTCCCGATCGGAGAGTCGGTGCAGCCCGACGAGAACCCTGCAGAGGCGGACATAGTCCGGGTGTTCTGCGAAGGCCAGGTCGGTTTCGGACGGCCAGGTGATTGAGGTTGACGCCACCGTGCTCCACCATCCCGGGATAGTTCAGTGCGCCACATCGTCGGATCAGCCCAGTTGTCCATGGCGAAACGGGTCCCGATCGCGTGCGATGAGGTCTTCAACATCTCGATGCGCACGACGTCGTGGTCAGCATGGGTCGTCCGGCGGCCGACCAACAACTTGGGTTCGTCCGAACCAGCCGGCGTGGCGCGCCATTCCCAGCCGTCGTTGCGCGACTCGCTGATGGCCGCGCTGCCGATCTCCCGAGCGATGACAGCTTCGTCCCACCGATCAGGGGCGGTCATGGTGCCTCCGCACACGGTGAAGTGGCGGCGTTCCTCCGTCGAAAGTGCCGGGAGCTGTGCCGTCGCAGGCGTCGCCACCATGAGGTGCCATGTGGTTTGCTTCGGCAGGAGGTCCGATCGACAGCAAGGCACCCACGGCATCCCGGGCACGTCGAGCGCGAAGGAGAAATCATCGGCGCAGCCGAGAACTGGGCACCGCAGATCCCGCGGTACGAGCCGGCGGCTCGCATTCCGTCCACGAAAGCAGTGTCCGTGACGAGGTGGTTGGTGCCGGTCGACGCCTCGGTAACCCACAACAGGCGTGGGGGAGTCCGGCGTCTCGTAGGTGCTGTAGCCATCGTGAAATCTCCGCGGTCAAGCTGGATCGGAAGGAACGTGGAACACCCGGCCGGTGCGCTGGGTCGGGGGCAAGCGCACCGGCCGGGCTGATCAGAGGTGATTCCCGGGCAAACGGCGACATCTGCAGCGTCTTGGAGCAGCCCGACCAGCCGAAGACGTGGCTGTCATGCTCGGTCCTCGGGGATGTTCTCGGTCAGCACTGCGCGGGCGTGACTGACGAGTTCGGCCATGGCTTGCCGCGGTAAGACGACTGGGTCACCGTCGTGGCCGACCATGACCGCACGCTTCGGGCCGTCATTCGTCGCCAACACGCCGACGACGGCTTGGCTCGCTGAGCCGTCGAGACTTCGCGCCGGGATGACGACGCGTCTGATCCAGCTGAGTTCGGACACGATCCGCTCCCCGGTAGGCTGCTTTCGCCGCTGTCAAGTGATGACAGGTGATGACGACTGATGCGCATCAGTGTCATCGCTAGTGTTCGGTGGGCGCAAGGACCCGATGGGGTGAACTGCTGCTGTCGATGCCTACCGCTCAACCTGCTTGTTGGCTGTCGTAGCATCTGATGCATGGCTGGCATCACCCGCAAATACGCGGCCTCTCCGCTCGGCGAAGCGATCAGCGCTGCGCGCGATCTTCGCGGCGTCTCGCAGCGCAGGCTCGGTGCGCTCATCGGCCAGACCAGTGCGGGGCTCGTCTCGCGCTGGGAAAGCGGCGAGCGGACGCCGTCGGTGGACGACGTGCAGGCGATCATCGACGCATTGGAGATCGAGGGTGAGGAGGCTGACCGGTTGCTTGCGCTTGCTGCGGGTGTTGGCCAGCCGCGCCGTTTCTCGGTGACGCTGCCGGAGCGGCGCGCCGAACTGGCAGAGCTGCTCGCCGCGGAGCGAACCGCCACCGAAGTCACGCACCTCGCGCCGCTCGTAATCCCCGGCGTGTTGCAGACCGCTGACGCGATTCGCACGCAGATGCACGAGGCCGGTGTGCCAGAGTCAGAGATCGAGGAGCGTGTGCTGACCCGGATCGGCCGGCGTGACCTGATCACGCGCCGGAACCCGGCGCGACTTGAGGTCGTGCTCGGGGAGGCCGCGATCCGGTATCGCATCGGCGGGCCGGCCGTGTGGGCTGATCAGCTCCAGTACCTCATGGAGATGGGTGAGCTGCCCAACGTCGAACTCAGGCTCGTGCCGTACTCGGCCGGCTGGTCGCCACTGCTCGTGGGCAGCTTCACGCTCATCGAGTCTGATCAGGCCCCGCCGATCGTGAGCTTGGAATTGCACGGTAGTGGCCTGACACTGCGCTCGCCAGAAGACATCGCACGGCACCGGCGCGCCGCCGATGCGGTGCGAGAAAAGGCGATGAGTCCCGCGTCCACCGTGGAGCTCATCGCGGAGGTTCGACAGGAATTGGAGCAGGGATGACGGTACGGCGCGAACCAGGCAAGTGGTTCAAGTCGAGCTACAGCCCGGACAAAGGTGACTGTGTCGAGGTGCGGCTCGACGTCGAACCCGGTTCGGTGGTCGACGTCCGGGACAGCAAGGCGCCGGAGGAGGGGCAGTTGGCCTTTTCGGGACGGTCTTGGCGAGCGCTACTCCGAGAGATCGGACGGTAGGGCCTCGGCTGAACGCCTTATTGGCTGTCAGGTGCGGAGGACCAGCACTCGATCAGCGCGCGAGGATCGAGACCTCTTGCGCGCTGATCGCCGTGTTGTGTGTGTGGCTCTGAGCGGCATCCCAAGGTGTGTCCAGGTTGGCCGACCATGATCGGGTGAACACGGAAGCGACCTCGCGCACCGCCAGCGCCGGACAAGTCGTCGCGAGCGGCGCCCCGTGCCCTCGCCGGTGGCGCCGTTTGGGGTTTGCTCCTGCTTGCTCAGCGGCCAGCCGGGCCGGGGGACGTGAAGCTCGTGCCAGCGTCGGCGTGCTGTTGGCTGGATCGGGTGAAGCTGAGTGCTCGGCATGCATACCCTCCTGACGGCCTTGGCTAGGGACATCGGTGTGGTCCTGCGGCGATCCTTTTTCGGACCAGTCAGGTGCCGATGGGGCCCGCCGATGGTCGCGGTCGTGCTGGCGTGTGAACCTTGGCTCGGTGGTGAGCCCGGTCGGATCAAGCGAAACGGCGCGGGAACAGGTTCGACGGGTCATATCGAGATTTCGCCTCGGCGAGCGCTGCCTGCGCCGCACCGAGGTGGCGTGTCCAGTCGGCACTGGTGAACGGGATGGCTCCAGTGGGGTAACTGGCGCCGCCCACGCTGACCGCGGAGTCGTACCACCGCCGGTTTCCGGCCATCATTTCCTGGGCTTTCGTTGCGTCTGTCGCGAAGCGAAGCCCGGCGACCAGGTAGACCGTGCTGCCTTCGGGTATCCGGAAGAGCGGGGTGCCGAACGCCGCGGTGGTCATCGGGTAGATGAGGATCAGGCCGGACGCGCCCAGGTCGGCCTGTTCGAGGTCGGCCATGATTTCGCTCGTGAACGCGTCGAGCTCCGCATCGGGCAGCAGCAAGTTGGGCCACGGGTGCGGGGCTTGCCATTCGCCGGTGCTCTCGAGGTACGTCACGGTCTCGTCGAGGCGGGTGGCGAACTCCCAGTAGCTCAAGTCCTCGATCTTGTCGCGGGCAGCTACGAAGCCGATCCCCGTAACGAGCAGGTCGTCGTCGGGCCCTTGGGGCGGCGTGTAATACGAGGCGACGTCCAGCATGTACACCCAGCCGTCCGGGGTCGGCAGGATCTCGCCCTGCAGGAAGTCGAATCGGCCGGCTGCGAGCAGGCGGCGTTGAGCGGCGAGCAGCTCGTCGATGGTGGGGTAGTAGACCTTGACGCGCCGCACGCGCGCGGGTGCCGGGATCAACGGCAGGGTGGCGCGCACGATGACGCCGCACTGACCGAAGCCTCCCAGCACGGCGTGGAAGAGGTCGGGTAGCTCTGTTGGTGAGCAGTGGCGGAGTACCCCGTCGGCCGTGACGACATCGAGCGCGAGCACGTTGTCCGTCTGGACCCCGTACCGATGGCTGGTACCGCCGATTCCGCCCACTGACAGCGTGCCTCCGACAGAGGTTCCCAGGTAGTCGGTGAGGACGCGCGGGGTCAGCCCGTGCTTGAGCGTGCGGGCGAGAAGTGAGTTCCAAGTCGCGCCTGCGTCGACGGTCACCTGGCCTTCGGTGAGATCGTGAACCTCGTTCAGGGCGGTCAGGTCGATGACCAGGCCGTCGAGCACCTGCGCCTGTCCCAGGCTGGTGTGGCCGCACCCGCGGGGCACGACGGCGATGTTGTTGGCCGCAGCGACGGGCAGGACGGCTTCAATGTCGGCTATGGACCCGGCGCGGAGAACCGCGCGAGGTGGGTGGTTGACGATGCCGCCGAAGTCGGCCGCCGCGAAGGCCGTCGCGGCGGGATCGGTGACCATCGTGCCGTCGAGACTTAGGTGGGAAAAGACGCTCGAAGTCAATGGGTTGTCCCGTCTTCCAGGTTGGCGATGCTGGCGCGCACGACGGCTTCGGCGGGATCGCCCCGCTGTTCGAAGATGGTCGCGGCCTCTTCGAGCCGACAGCGCGCCATGGTGCTGTCGCCGCGTGCAATCCACGTTCGCGCGAGAGCCCAGAGGGTGTCGGCTTGCCCCTTGTCGTCATGCGCGGCTCGTTGGACGAAAAGGGCTTCTTCGAGCCGGTGCAGCGCGTCGTCGAGCATGCCGGCGGCGAGGTAGGTTGTTCCCAGTTGGTAGAGCGAGAGCCCTTCGCCGTACTTGTCGTCGATGGACCTGCAGAGGGACAGCGCGCGATCGGCGTACCGGAGCGCGTCTTCGGTGTGCTTCTCTCCCCGGCAAAGGTCGGCAAGATGCACCAAAGCCACCGACTCTGCGTGCCGGTCGTTCTGTTCGCGGTGGATCACCATGCCGCGCTCCAGCGCGTTCCTGGCCATGCTGACGTCCTCCATGTCCGCGTGCGCGAGCCCGATGCCGATGTGGCACCACGCCGACCTGGTCGGTTCCCCTTCGTTTTCCAACAGGTCCAGTCCTCGGCGAAACGCATCGCGGCCGTTTTCCGGGTTTCCCAAGCCGAGTGCGACGAGGCCGAGGCCGGTCAGCATGTCCGCCTGCAGGCAGGGGTCGCCGAGCTTGACCGCGGCCTCCAAGCCCAGGTGGTAGGTGCGTTCCCAGATCGTCCACGGCTTGCGGAGGTGGAAGTAGGAAAAGAGCGCTTGCGAAAGGTGGCATGCAAGATCAGGGCGCCCGATCCTGAGAGCAAGTCCGACCACCGATGGAAAGCTGGCCAGTTCCTGCTCGCACCAGGAGAACGCCTCGGCGTAGCCAGGTAGCGCGGTATCGGAGGTCGGCGGCCGGAACGGCTCGAGAGCGCGCCCGGCCGCGGCGGCGGTGTCGAGGTACCACGACAGCTCACGTGCTTGAGCTCGCTCGATCTCTTGGGCGGCGTCGACGGCGAGGGCTTGCTCGGATGCGTAGACCCGGAGCAGATCGTGCAGCCAGAAGTGATCCCGGCCGGCCTCTTCGACGAGGTGGCACGTGGCGAGTGTGCGAAGAAGGTGCGCTGCCTGGTCTGGCGGCATGTCGGCGAGCGCCGCGGCTGCAGGAATGCTGATCTCTTTACCAGGGTGCAGGCCGAGCAGCCGGAACATCCGCGCTGCCGAAGTCGGCAGCGCCCGGTAGGACCAGGAGAAGACGGCCCGGACATCGGCGTCCTCATCCGATGCGAGAGCGGCGAGCCGCTGGCGCTCTTCGGCGAGGTCTTCGGCGAGCTCGGACAGCCGGATGGGGTGCGCGGCGATCCGTTCCGCGGCGACCGCCACAGCGAGCGGGAGGTGGCCGCATCGGTCGAGGACGGCTTGCGCCGCCGCCGGCTCATCGTCGACCCGCGAGCCCACGACTTCCTGTAGCAAACGGAGCGAATCGTCGGAGGTGAAGGGGGTTAGGGCCAGCTGCGTCGCACCCGCGCGTACGACCAGCGCGGTGAGCATGACCCGGCTCGTCACCAGGACCGTGCTGCCGGCCGCGCCGGGGAGTAGAGGACGTACTTGGTCCGAAGAAACCGCGTTGTCGAGCACGACGAGGATGCGGCGGTCGTGTGTCATCGTGCGAAACAGCGCGGCTCGCTTCTCCTCTGTGGAAGGTACGTCCGCGGGAGTCAGTCCCAGGGAAATCAAGAAGTCTTCCAGGATTTCGGCGGGGCTCGCCGGTGATTGGTGTCCCGAGTGGCCGCGCAGATCCGCGAACAACTGGCCGTCTGGGAAGCGGTCGATCTGCCGATGGGCCCAGTAGAGGGCCAGGGTCGTCTTGCCGACTCCGGGTGGCCCGTGGACGATCGCGATCGACAGCCGGTCTGCTTTACCCGAGACCGCGTCGAGGGCCGACAGCTGAGCGCCTCGCCCGACAAACCGGCCTGGCGCCGCCGGCAGTTGTGCGGGGTGACTTACCGCGGCTTGCGAATCGCTCTGGCGTGGATGCGGAATCAGGGCCAGCAGTTCGCCATCGGCTTCGAGTGCGTTGTCGCAAGCCTCAGCCAGCTCCGTGGTCGCGGCGCGACGGCCATGCTCGACGTTGGCGAGGTGAGCCCGGCTGTAGTGAGTGCGAGCGGCCAGTTCAGTCAGTGAAAGCCCGCGAGCGATTCGCGCATCTCGAAGTTCGGATCCGAAAGTCTTTCGGCTCTCGACTTCCGGTCCCCATGTTTCATGTTTCTTGTACATGAAAACAGAAACCCCCTGGTAATCGCGGTCGCTCCAGCAGATCCTGGGATGGAAGCACCGAGCGACGGATACGTACCCCTCGGCAACGAGGGTAGCGCCGCGGGAGCTTCGAGACAGGCAAGTCGCGGGACGCCGCGAGCAAGATCGTCCGCGAGGTGGACGGTCGAGTACTGAAAGTGATCATCGCTCAGTCTGTGACACCAGACGGGTGACATCGGGAACGGTGCGCGGTTAGCGGTCTGTGACCGCTCCGCCGCACTCTTCGGATGTTCCACCTGTCCGGTCGCGCTGACACCTGCGTGGCCTTCTGGTGAACTCGAGACCTTTGGAGAAGCAGATGTCCATTTCGACGTATCTTCGGCGCGCTTCCGTTATCGGGGCGGTCGTTGTGTCAATCGGTTGTTCCGTGGCGATGGAAGCGTCAGCTCTGCCAGTGTCGGAGAGGTTGGAATCCGCTGGTTGCGGCTACATCGGTGGAGGCGAGTATGTCCATTGTGATAACGGTTCCGGGTCGACGGTAATGCTCGACGTTCAGGACATTTTCTTCAACCTGTATCACTACTGCGTCGGGCCGGGAACCACGAACATCCAGCCCGTGATCCGCTGGCGGGTGATCGGCGCTTGGTGGAACGGTGGAGTGGGGTGCGGCCCGGGGTACTACGGCCCCGCGTGATGCCACAGGGCGCGACGCTCTCGTGCGAGAGGAGTGCAGGGCGGTCGTTGCCGTTCGTCCCCGAAGAACGACGCGCTGTTGTCGGCGAAATCAGGCGGCGACCGTGAGCATCGCCGTCATCCCCGCGAGAAGGCACGGACCAAACGGCACAGCCCGGCTCGCTCGGTTGCGCGGTACGAGCAGAAAGGCCAACGCGATGAGCGACGCGAGCACAACCGCGTCGGCCAGCTCGGCCCAGCCGGACCAACCGGTAACCAGACCGACCACGGCCGCGAGGCCAACGTCTCCAGAGCCGACACCGCCTTCGACCAGAACTGCGAGCAGCAGGTAGAAGCCTGCTCCCGCGAGCATCGCCCACAGCGCACGAAGCCCGGTGCCAGGGTCCGAACGCGCCGCGCACAGGAATGTGAGACCGAGTGCGGCGCCCGCCAGCTGCGGCACGACGACGATTCGAGGTAAACGATGTTCGAACCAGTCGATGATCGACAACGGAACTCCGAGTACCAGTACGAAGGCGTAGACCGGCAGTTCGCCCCGGGAGCCGGCCCGCCAGGCGAGGATCGCGAGTACCAGTGCGGTGACGAACGCGCCAAACCACCACGACGACGCGATCTGCGTCGGTCGACTGGAGAACCGCTTGGTGATCAGGCTTCCCCCCGGCCCCGAGACCGAAGCCCGCTACCGCGCTGATGATGGCAGGCCAACCGTTCACAGTGGCGCCGCCGAGTTGTCGCTGATGCCTCTCCCCACGAAGCAATGCTGGCCAGCTCTTTGGCCGACCGCACTGCTCGTCCCACCAACGAGTGAACTTCTAGGGAGGTGGTGTCGGCGACATGGCGGCCAGCTGATCATTCCCAAGGGAGGGGACCTCATGAATCTGCGTCACGGCGCCATCGGTGTCTCTTTGGTGTTGCTGCTCGAAGCCTGCAGCTCCACCGCGCCGAGTGGACCACCGATGCCTTCGAGTACCGCGGCGACGAGGAGCGTGCTACCCCAGCCGGTAGACGAAGCGAAAGAGCGCGCGGTGGCGGCGTACCTCGGCATGTGGGGTGACATGGCCGATGCCGCCCTGACCTCGGACTGGCAATCGCCGAAGCTCGCGTTGAACGCCACGGGCGACGCCCTGTCGAGGATTTCGCGCGGTCTCTATGCCGACCACTACAACGGTCTCGTCACCAAGGGGAAACCGGTCAACCATCCGATGGTTGAGTCCGTCGAGCCCCCGGCTGCTCCGACCACGGTCGACATCGTCGACTGCGGGGACGACAGCCAGTGGCTCAAGTACCGTGCCGACACCGGCCGGCAGGCCGACGACGGGCCGAGCGGACGTCGCCACATCGACGCGAAGGTCAAGAAGGCCGTAGACGGCTCCTGGAAGGTCGTCGACTTCGCGATTCAGGACGTGGGGACATGCTGACGCGAGCTCCGGCTGTCGGCGGAGTGATCGTCACCCTGCTGCTGAGTCCGGCGGCCAGCGCGTCGGCGGGTGGCTGGGGTTCTGTCGACTGTGCCCAAGAGCCATCGCCCTACTGCCAACTCGGAGCCGGGAAAACCGGAAAGGCACCGGGAGGCGACGGCCGGGTGCCGGACGAGCCGAGCCGGAAAGGCGGCGGTGGAAAGTCCACCCCGCTTCCCGGTGACCGGATCGTCGGCGGCAACTCGCCCGTGGCGGACTGCTCGTACGTCCGGAGCAATTTCCAGCCTCCGGCCGACGGCATCCAGACCGTTGCGTTCCGCGGTGCTGCGCGAGCTGTTCCGCCAGTCGTTCTCGCGTCCGCGCCGCTTCCACGCGCAAGCAAGCTCGCCGCACAGCAGGGTGGAGCGTGGTACGTCTACCGGTGTACCGGTCCGGGTTTTCACGATGGTCTGTACCGAGCGCCGATTTGGCTCCCCGACGGGGCGGCTCCTGCTGGAACGGCCCTGCCCTCTCCGCAGGAACTGGCCGAGCAAGCTCGAACTCGGCTGCGCTTCCCGTCTCCGCATATCGAAGCCAACCCGCCCGGCGACAAACTGGTGAGCCTGCCGACCTGGCTGTGGCTGGACCGCGACAGCTGGGGAACGCGACAGGCGACGGCGGCCGTTCCTGGTGTATCGGTGACAGCGGTGGCGACACCGAAGTCCGTCTCCTGGTCGACGGGCGATGGGGACACCGTGACCTGCTCCGGCCCGGGAACCCCGTTCGAGGCCGGGGGAGACGCCTCGGCTGCGTCCCCTGATTGCGGTCACACCTATCGCCGGTCGTCGGCGACAGCACCCGCCCAGCAGTTTCCGGTCAGAGCGACGATCCATTGGACTGTGACCTGGTCCGGAGCCGGAGCGAGCGGCACGTTCCCCGACTTGACCACGTCGGCGGCGGCAGCTTTCCGAGTTGCCGAGATCCAGGCGCTCGGTACCGGGCGCCGCTGACCAACCGAACCGGCTGTCGACAGCGGGTTCGCATCCACATCCCCGCTTTGAGCTGTGCACCAGCTGCCATGAGGTGCACGGCGTGGCTCAACCATGCCTGGGAGGCACCTCGTGACCAGCATCCGTACCGATGACCATGGTGCGGGAACCGAGACCGGTTCCGTGTCGTGGCTGGGGAAGAAAGGCCGACTGGCCGCGGTGTCGACCGGTCGACGGGCGCGACGTCGTCTGCCGCACCTGCTCGTCGGTGTCCTGCTCGTACTCGCGTCCGTCGGCGGCGCGTTGTGGTGGACCACCAGCGCGCAGGGCCGGGTCCCAGTGCTGGCTGTCGCCCGGGCGCTGAGCGTCGGACACGTTCTGGAGCGGAGCGACGTCCGCGAGGTCGATATCGCGGCCGCCGACACGATCGCGACCGTGCCGGCGGAGCAAGTGACCGCCGTGCTCGGCCGGCCGATGGCGACGAGTCTCAGCCCGGGAGCGTTGCTCACCCCGGGCAGCGTCGGCCCGGCCGCGGTCCCTGCCGCAGGCCACGCCATCGTGGCGGTCGCGCTGAAGCCGGGGCAGTTCCCGCTCGAGGTCGCAGCCGGAGCGCCGGCCCTCGTCGTGGTCACCGCGCCATCGTCGCAAGCTGTCTCGTCGCCGTCGGCACCAGAGAGCGGGCAGATGTGGCCTGCCACCGTGATCGGGCTGGCCAAAGCGGAGTCCGACCAGACCACCGTGATTTCGCTGCAACTCCTGGGCGATGCCGCGCTTGCGGTCGCCCGGGTGCCGGTCGGCCAGGTGTCGCTGGTCATGCTCGCGGGCGGTGAGCGCTGATGTTGATCGCTCTCGCCAGCGTGAAGGGCTCGCCGGGCGTCACCACCTTCGCCCTCGCCCTGGCCGCGAGCTGGCCGGCCGACGTCCGTCGCGTGGTCGTCGAGTGCGATCCCGCCGGCGGTGACCTCGCGGAGCGATTCGGCCTGACCACATCGCCTGGCCTGCTCAGTCTCGCCGCGGCTGCTCGACAGCCAGTGGATCCCGACGTCATCTGGAACCACACCCAACCGCTTCCCGGCAGCATCCAGGTCATGCCGGGCCCGTCGGGAGGCCAGCAGGCGCGCGCCGCGCTGAGCACCCTGACCTTGCCGAACTCGCCGCTCTACGGCACGGCCCACCGGCCGGCGGTGACGATGTTCGCCGACTGCGGCCGCCTGGACCCGGGTTCGCCCGCCGAAGCGGTGATCCGTCACGCGGATGTCCTGCTGCTGATCTCCGGCACCTACAGCGACGAGCTTGCCCACCTCGCCACCCGCGTTCACGAGCTGGGCCACACAGCTGCCCGGGCATGTCTGGTGCTCGCCGGGCACGGACACTCAACCCACGCCGTCGAGCGCGAGCTGGGTATCCCGGTCATGGCGCGAATTCCCGACGACCCGAGCGCAGCCGCGCGGTACACCGGCCGAGCAGCCACCGGCCGACGGCGAACAGGTGGGCTCATCCGAGTCGCGAGCGTCGTCGCTCAGGCCCTGTCCAAAGGGTCCCCTCGCGGGCCGTCCCAGCCCGTCCCGGACTTCGTGCAGCAGGTGCCGGGAGTGCCTGCCCAGCCCACGGCGGCGTCCGGCGTCCGCGTACTTCCGCCAGCCGTGCACAACGGCCACCCCCAACCCAGATCTTCCGGGAAGGACATCCGGTCATGACGGTTCTCGACGAACACCGCCGGCCCGAGCCGGCGACCGACTCCGGCCCGGAAGCACGCTTGCGGGAGTTTCTGCGGCGCACGCTCGCCGACGAGCTGCCGAGCCGGGCCGGCGCGGCAACGGAGCCGATGACCGCAGTGCGGCGCCGCGACTGGGCCCGCGACGTTCTCCGCGCCGCGGTGGCCGCGCACAGCGAGGCCGAGCTGCAAGCGGGACGGGTACTGCTGGCACCGGAAGCCGAGGCGCTGCTCGTCGAAGCGGTGCTGGACGAGGTCTTCGGGCTGGGCGGGCTGCAGCCACTGCTGGACGACCCCGCTGTGGAGACCATCAACGTGAACAGCTTCGACCGCGTCTTCGTCCAGTACGCCGACGGCACCCGCGCCCAAGTCGCCCCGGTCGCCGCCTCGAACGACGAGCTGACCGACCTCGTCCGCACCCTCGCTGCGCGGGCGTCCTCGGAGGAACGCCGCTTCGACCGCGGCTCGCCCGCGCTGAACCTCCAGCTGCCAGGCGGCGAGCGCCTCTTCGCGGTGCTTGGGCTCACCGCCGGCGGGGTCACGGCGTGCTCGATCCGCCGTCACGGTTACCTCACCACCAGCCTTGCCCAGCTGCGGCGCCACGGCACCCTCGACGTCGGCCTCGAGCGGTTCTTGCGCGCGCTCGTGCGGGCCCGCAAGAACGTCCTGATCACCGGCGGTGCCGGGTATGGCAAGACGACGTTGCTGCGGGCGATGGCGGCCGAGATGGATCCGCTGGAGCGCATCGTCACCATCGAGGACGCCTTCGAGCTCGGCCTCGGACTCGATCCGCGCCTGCACGCCGACGTCACGGCGCTGCAGGCCCGCCAGCCCAACGTCGAAGGCGCGGGCGCGATCAGCCAGGCCGAGCTCGTGCGCTGGGGCCTGCGGATGTCCCCGGACCGCGTGATCGTCGGCGAGATCCGCGGGCCCGAGGTCATTCCGATGTGCAACGCGATGTCCCAGGGCAACGACGGCTCGATGGCGACGTTGCACGCGAGCAGCTCGAAGATCGCCTTCACCAGGCTGGCGTCGTATGCCGCCCAAGGCGCCGAACGGCTCTCGCTGGAAGCGACCGCGCTGCTGGTGGCCTCCAGCGTGCACTTCGTCGTGCACCTGGCCAAGGCAGCCGATCGCACGACCCGGGTCGTCTCCTCGATCCGCGAGGTCGTCGACGCCGACGGCGGAACCATCGTCTCCAACGAGGTCTACCGCCCCGGCTCGGGCCTCCGAGCGCGTCCGGTCGCGGGCGCGCTGCGTGCGGACACGCTCGACGACCTCGTCGACGCCGGATTCGACCCGGACCTCCTTGCCGCGCCGGAGGGGTGGTGGGCGAAATGACCGGCACCCTCATCGGCTGCCTCACCGGACTCGGCAGTGCCGTGGGCCTGCTCCTCGTCATCGTCGGCTTCCGCCAGCCGCAGCTACCGTCCGGCGCGCTGACCGCCCGGAGCGCATGGCGGCGAGCCGATCGAACCTTCGTGCTCCGATCGGGCGTGGCGCTCGGCGTCGGCCTGCTGGCCGGCGCGATGACCGGCTGGGTCGTCGGGGGAGTCCTTGCCGCGGCCGCGGCGTGGTTCTTGCCCGCGTTGGTCGGGCCCGACCGTGCGCACGTTCGTCGGGTCGCGCGGATCGAAGCCGTGGCGTCGTGGACGGAGATGCTGCGCGACACACTCTCGGCCGCGGCCGGCCTCGAGCAGGCGATCCTCGCGACCGCCCCGCTCGCACCCACAGCGATCCGCGAGGACGTCGGCCGCCTCGCGGCGCGGCTGCGGAGCGGGCATCGGCTCGCGCCGGCGTTGCGACGTCTGGCCGAGGAGCTGGCCGACCCGACCGCGGACCTGGTCATCGCCTCGCTGGTCCTGGCGGCCGAACACCACGCTCGCCAGCTCGGCGACCTGCTCGGCTCGCTGGCGGAAACCGCGCGAGCGCAGGCGGCGATGCGGATGCGCGTGGAAACCGGCCGCACCCGCACCCGCACCTCGGTGCGGGTCGTCGTCGCCACCACGATCGCGTTCGCCATCGGCGTCGTGGTGCTCAACCGCGCCTACCTCACCGCCTACGACAGCCCGCTCGGCCAGGCCGTCCTGCTCATCATCGGCGCGCTGTTCAGCAGCGGGTTCGCCTGGCTGACCCGGATCGCCGCCGGCCGCCCCACCGCCCGGGTGCTCTCGCTGGCCGACCCGCCCGAGCCCGAACCGACCACTGCCACCGCGGCGTCGTGGGGCGGTGATCGCGCATGACCGCCGCGATCCTCTTCGGACTCGGAGCCGGCCTCGGCCTCTGGCTGGTCGTGATCTGGGCTATCCCGCCGCAAGCCACGCTTCGGGGCAGGTTCGCCGACCCGACGGACGACATCGGCTCGGTCGCGGCGGTCACCGAGACACCATGGGCCACCGCCCTGGCCCGGCCTCTCCTACCCAGCCTGCGCGCGCTCGGCTTACCCGGAGGTCAGCTGGCTCGCGATCTCCGTGTCGTGGGCCGCGGCGCTGACACCCACCTGGCTATGAAGGCGCTGCTGGCCTGCGCCGGTCTGCTGACGCCGCTGCTGTTGCAAGGCCTGCTCGCGGTCCTCGGCGTGCCCCTCGGTTTCGAAGTGCCGCTGGTGCTCGCACTCGTGGGCGCGGCAGCCGGGTTCATCGCTCCCGAAATCGAGGTCCGCGGCAAGGCCACGCGAGCACGTGCACAGTTCCGCGCCGCGCTGTCAGCGTTCCTGGACCTCGTCTGGATCACCCTCGCTGGCGGCTCCGGTGTCGAAGCGGCGCTCCTAGCTGCTGCGGACGTCGGTCGCGGCGGCGCCTTCGGCCAGTTGCGCCGCGCCCTCGACGCCGCTCAGCTGACCCGCACCGCGCCGTGGACGACGTTGCGGCGGCTCGGGGAAGAACTGGACGTCGCCGAGCTCGCCGAGCTCGCCGCGTCGATTTCACTCGCCGGCACCGAAGGCGCCAAGGTCAGAACCTCCCTGGCCGCGAAAGCTGCGGCGCTGCGCACCCACCTGGTCGCCGACGCCGAGGCCGACGCTCAAGCCGCGACCGAACGGATGGCCCTGCCGGTCACGCTGCTGTTCCTCGGCTTCCTCGGATTCATCGCCTACCCGGCTGTCACCCAGGTCCTCAACGGACTCTGACCATCCACAGGAGACATTATGCTGACCTACTGCCGAACCCTCTGTAGCTTGATCTCCGCCCGAGTGCTCCTGTTGCGAAAAGACAACAGCCGTGGCGAGATCACCACCACGGTCATCGTCACCGCGCTCATGGCCGTGCTCGCCATTGCGCTGATCGCGATCATCGCCGCCAAGCTGACCGCCAAGGCCAACAGCATCGACCTCGGCGGCTGACGTGAAATCGACACTGGCCGGCCGCGGTCGGCGGCGCGTCGGGCGCGCGCTGGCAGGGGATCGAGGAGCGGTCACCGCCGAGATGGTGATCGCGACCCCGCTGCTGTTGCTGGCGTTGTTGGCGATCGTGCAGTTCGCCCTTTGGTCACACGCGACTCACGTCGCGCAAGCGGCCGCCGCCGAGGGAATCGCCGCCGCGCGTACCCAGGACGGCACAGCCGCGGCCGGCCAGACCGCCGCCCAACGGCTGCTCGACGACCTCGTACGCGGTCCCTTGCGGTCGTCGCGCGTCGAGGTGGCGCGGACCGCGACCTCGGTGTCGGTGAGCGTGCAGGGCGAGGCCGTTGCTGTTCTGCCCGGTGTGCACCTGCACGTGCACGCAGAAACTGCAGGCGAGGTCGAAAGGTTCGTGCCGGACGCCTGATCGAAAGTGGAAGAAACCATGTCACTGCTGCACAAGCCGGATGCGGTGACTGTCGGCGACTTCGCCGACGGCCCGGACATCATGCTGTGGAACCCCACTGTCACAACGAACCGGTGGCGCTGGCAGGTCCTTCGCGCCCTCCTCGCGCGACTTCTCTCGACTCGCTGCGTAGCAGGGCTGCTGGTCCTTACGCTGGTTCTGGGTACGGGAGCCGCGGAGACCCTCGGCGGCGCGTTAACGGTCGGCGGTGCCATCGCGCTCGTGCTCAGCGGCCTCTGCGACGCGGGCATCACCGCGGCCTGTCTCCCAACCGATCACCAGCATCAGCACGGACGGTGCTGTCCGCTGGAGCGGTCTCCCGGTGAGTTCTTCCTCCGCAGTGACGACTTCGCCGACCTCGGCGCAGCGGCGCACCACACGGCCGGACTCCTGATCGACCTCACCGGCGAACTCCATGCCACCCCGGCACGCAACTGGATCGACCCCGAGCTGCCCGACCGAGCTCACCACGCGGTCTGGGACGCGCTGACCCGCCTGACCCGGACAGCCGCTGCTCGCCGGCACGCCGCACGGCTCGCCGCAATACCGGGCGAGGCGGACCTCGCGGCCACGACCGCCACAGTGATCGCCGAGTTCGACACTCTGCTCGACGAGCTGGTCTTCCACCTCCAAGGGTGCGTCACGCTTACCCGAGAATGGGAAGCCAAGCTTCGCCACGCCGAGCTCGTCGAGCACACCAGCGCCGTCCAGACCGAGCTGCACGCCGCGTCGATCCGCCCGATGGTCGAGGTCGCCGAGGAGCTGCCGAAGTCCGTCTTCGCGTACGTCACCGCAGCTCGCGACCTGACAGGCGCGGGACGGTTCCCGTGGGAACTGCCATTCGCGGAGCCGGTTCCATGACCGCGGCACAGCCCCGTCGCGCGGCCGGCTGGTGGCGCGGCGAGCGCGGCTCGGTGACCGCCGAGGCGGTCCTGATCGCGCCGGTCCTGGTCATGCTGCTGGTCTTCGTCGCCGTGGTCGTTCATCGCGGCGTCGACGCGCGGCTGCGGCTCGACGACGCCGCGCACCAGGCCGCGCGCGCCGCGAGCCTGCAGCGCACGCCGACGGCAGCTGTCACCGCGGCGGAAGCGACCGCCATCTCGGCGCTGGCGCGCGCCGGGCTGGTCTGCCGCGACGCCGCGGTCAGCACGACGACCTCGGCGAGCCCGGGACGCACCGTCGTCGTCAGCGTCCGCTGCACCGTCGACTTCGGCCAGGCGCTCGTCCTCGGAGTCCCCGGCAGCCGGACGCTCAGCGCCACGGCCAGCGAAGTCGTCGACACCTACCGCTCCCAGCCAACCGGAGGCGCGTGATGGGCATCCGCCGTGTGGCGTGGTGGCGAGCAGAGGACGGCCAGGTCTCGGCGTTCCTCGTGGTGCTGGTGCTCGGACTCGTGGTCTTGGCTGGCCTCGGGCTCGACGGCGGCCTCGCGCTCGCCGCGAAGGTCCAAGCCACCGGCCAGGCCGAGTCCGCCGCACGTGCCGGCGCGCAAGCGATCGACCTCGCCGCCTACCGGGCCACTGGCGAGGTCCGGCTGGTCCCCGCAGAAGCCGACGGCCTCGCCCGCCAGTACCTCGCCGGAATCGGGGCCACAGGCACGGTGACGGCCACGGTCGACACCGTGACCGTCACCGTCACAACCAGCCAGCGCACCCAGCTGCTGTCGCTCATCGGCATCCTGTCGATCAGCGCCCACGGCAGCGGAGCAGCCCACCCCCAGCGCGGCGTCACCGAGGAAGACCGTGGGTTCGCGAATTCTGAAGCAGGGATTGGCGGGAACTGACGTGCACGGCATTTGTGAAGCTGTAGGACATGCCCAGAGTTCCCGAACTGGCTCGTGCTCTCACCAGAATCGGCTGGCCACGGCGTTCCCATCTGGCTCAGTGCGACGGTTCGACGGGGATTTCGTCGATGTTGAGCCGCAACCAGTTGTCGTCAACGAGAAGGTGGAGGTCAGAACCTCTGCCGACGACCTGCGCTGTCGCGGGCAGTGGCTGCCCGTCGGGTTGGACGAGCCGATACTCGCCGGTCACGTTCAGTCGATCGTCGCTCAGGACACCTACGACCAGCCTGTCATGGCAGGGCCCATAACCGCCATACAGCGCGATGTGAGACCCACCTACGGCGAGGGCCTTGGCGCCATGGATGTCGTTGTGCCATCCAGTCACTGTGCCATTGTGGATCCGTACGATGGGAAAATCAGTGTAGTAGCAGGTCCATGCTGTGTCGCCGTCGACGTTGAGTGCGTAGCAGTCGCTGATCGCGCCCCACGTGTTGTCCTCGTGCGACGGGTATCGCCATTCCTGGGCGAAAGTGGCGGAGAAGCGGGTCAGCCCACACGATCCCAGGGGCGGCTCATTGTCCGCATCGCCCCAGCCGTAGTTGCCGTAGACTCCTTCATCGAAGTAGCCCACCCAGATCTCGCCTCGGCGGGTGGTCTGGACGTGTTCGATGCCGTCGCCGAGGGTGTGTTCGCTCAGCACCGCTCCGGTGGAGTCGTACACGATCGCGTTGCGGTCCGGGCCGTCTGGCCGCCACTGGCACCGGGCGCCCACGACCAGGACGTGGCCGCCGGGCAGCGGCTGCACCGAGGGGTGCGCCAGCGGAAGACTGGGAATGCGAGCGGCGACAGCCATGTCCGGTGCGTGCACGGTCACTCGTGCCGTGGCGGGTCGCGGCGCTTGGGGATCGGGAAACGTGGCCCATCCCGGCTGTGTTGTGGTCGATGTCAACGCCGAGAGGTCCTCGGCTGCCGACCACAGCGCCACAACCTCGCCCGATGGGCCGACCGACGCGGATACCCGCACGTCACCCTGCTGCGGCGCCATGAGTTGGGCGTGGTGACGGGCCCGGACCGTGGGCAGCGCCATCATCGCCGCACGCCGTGCCGCATCTCTCTGCTCGCGCTGCTGAGCCCAGTCCTCGTTCACCGATGCATTCGATCACGCCGCCGGTGGCGTGGCCCACTGTATTTCGCGGTCGGCGGAGTCGGCTCTCATCAGACCTGCACCGGTCGCGGAGGGCTACGGGTGGGTCTTCGGCTCGCCGGGATCGCTGACGTCGAGCACGGTTGCGTAGAGTTCAGCGCCGCTGATGGACAAGCCGAACAGGCCGCACAGGCGGCGGACCTCGCCGCCGTTGGCGTGCACTTCGTGCACGATGCGGTCTTCCCGCAGTGCCTGGGTAGACAGCCCGAGTCGGTGTGCCAGCCACTCGATCTGGACCGGGCCGAGGTGGTTGGCACGGCGGTACTGGATGAACAGGTGTGGGTTCGCCGTGGCCGGCCAGCGGGCGGCGCGGTAGTCGAGATAGACCCGCAGCGGGTCTCGGCGGTGCGCAACCGCCGCGCGGACCCAACGACCGCACCTCAGCCAGCGCCACGGGCACGCCTGTTCATTGGGAGACAAATCTGCCAACAACATCGGCATCCCGTCAGGAATCTCGACCTTCGGTCGGATTCTCCACGTGATCGAGCGAGCCCGCCTCTACCAGGTCAAGGTCCTGACCTCGGTCTGCGATCGCCGAGCAAACTCACGACATTTCATGCACCGGAGCCCTGACCAACGAAGGAGGAGCACGATGATCACGACCGACGAGATCGAGAGGCGCGTCGAGAAGGTCGACGCAGAGAAGAGCGCGAGGAGGACCGCGGCAGCGCGCGAGGTCGGCGAACTCGCGCATCGTCGCAGCACACTCGTCGAGCAGCTGGCGGACATCGAACGCCGGCTCGGCACGATTATCGCGGCCGCCGCGGACGTCATCGGGACCGACGAGCTGGCCGAGTTCACCGACGTTCCGGCTGCCGACCTCACCAGCTGGATGACAGCCGGCAAGCCTCGCGCCCGGCGCGGTCGACCGCCCGGTAGCCGCCGCCCGAAACCGGAGACTCAGCCCGGGACCTCGTCGACACCTGCACCGGCGGAACCTCGACCGGGGCCGACGCCGGCCGGTGTGCGGCCCTCGGTTGTCCAGGGCGAGCGACGCTGAGCTGTGCCTGCAGAACGGCAGACCGGACGGCGGCGACCTCGTCGTGCTCTCGTGCTTGGCGCAGGGCGGCTGCTGCAGGCTGGAGTGGCGCTCGCGCTGCTGTCCGGGCTGTGTGCCGGGCTGCCGTGGGCGCTGGTGCGGTTCATCGGCTGGCCCCTTCCACATCACCTGCCCACCATGGCGGAATTCGGCGAGGTGCTGACGGCTCCACTGTCGACAAGTCTGCTGCTCGACGCGCTCGCGTGCGGAGCGTGGCTACTGTGGGCTGCATTCCTCGTCGAGCTCGCCCGGTGCGCGCGCGACCTCGTCCGCACCACCGGCCGGCCGGACCCAGCCTGGCGTGGCAGCCCGCTCCGCCGGGTCGCGGCGGTGCTCATCACCACCGTTGTCGTGTCGTTCGTCAGCCGCACCGCGCTCGCTGCCTCCGGCGGAAGCAGCGCGGTCCATGCCGGTACGAGCTCGTCGGTCACCGCGCCATCGGATGTCGACGGCCGCCCTGAGGACATCGAGCTGGTGCGTCCGCCCCAGGACGGTGTCCACGATTCGCTGTACCGGATCGCGCAACGCCGCCTCGTTGACGGCAACCGCTGGCCGGAGATCTGGCGCCTGAACGCCGAGAGCACCCAGCCCGGCGGTCGCCCCCTGACCTCACCAAGCCTGATTCACCCCGGGGATCGGATCCACCTACCGCCGACGCCCAAACCCGCTGCCCCCGCACCACCGCAGCGCCAGCTGCCCCCAACGAAGCCCGCAGCTGCCTCCCCGCCGAGCCCGGCGGCACCTCCCGCCGCTGCTTCGGACCCCGGCTCGTCATGGGAGCCCGGCGTCTACGTCGGCCTCGGCCTGGCGGGCGCGATCAGCGCAACGCTGCTGGTCGCCCGACGACGTCACCGTGCCGGCTACCGGCCCGGCAGCGGCCGACGCGGCGACGACCTGCCCGTCGCCCCGGTCGTCTACCAGCTACACCTGGCACACCAGCACGCCCAAACCGGACTCGACGAGTTCGATGTCACCGACGACGAAGCGGACGGCGACCTTCCCGAGCCGGACACGCGGCTCAAGCTGGCTGAGCCCGCAGACGAGGCAGCCGCGGAACTGGCATTGGACCTCGCAGCCACGCACGGCCTCGGTCTCATCGGCCCCGGCAGCCACGCCGCGGCCCGCGCACTCCTGCTCACGGCCATGACCTCCACCCGCCACTTCGAGGTCGTCGCGCCCGCCGCGGACCTGCGTGGCCTGCTCGGCGTCCCGGAGCCAGGCGCCGAACTACCGGCCTGCGTCCACGCTGTCGACGACCTCGCCGCCGCGCTCGCACGCCTCGACAACCAGGAGCCGCCCGAGAACTTGCGGCGAATCCTCCTGGCCGACGCGCCGGCAGGCGAACCCAATCGCACTCGACTACAGCACGCCCTCGCCGAAGACTCCTCGACCATGAGCGCGCTGCTGCTCGGCCAGTGGCTTCCAGGTGTCACGGTCTACGTGGATGCCGCTGGCACTATCACCGCAACTTCACCCGGTACGGGTGAGGCGCTGCGCGGCCGGCGAGCCTTCTCCCTCCCCGAATCCGCGACCCGCGAGCTATTCGCCCTCTTCGACGCTGCACACGGCGCTCAAGATGAGCACCCCGAACCTGCCCTCGAGCCCACCCACGGGCTGGAGATCGCAGACCCGCCCGACCCCGCTCAAGCAGACGCGAAGGCCGAGCCAGTCACGGCACTGACCGTCGACACCCGGCACGACGCGGCCACGCCGCTGGTGCTGGCGGTGTTCGGGCAGCCGATGTTGTCGTGGCGACCGGACGTCACGCGCCCCAGCCATACCGTCGAAATCACCGGCAGGCTGTCACGGCGGCTGTGGGAGCTGCTGCTCTACCTCGCCCTGCATCCGCACGGAGTTCCGCGGGCCGCGATCATCGACAGCGTGTGGGCCAGCCGCCCAGCGCAGGACCCGGCCGCGGTGCTGCGCACCGTCTTGTCGCGCCTCCGCAGCACCCTCCACAAAGCCACGTCCCCGGACATCGGCGACCTCGTGGTCGCCCAGCACGGCAGGTATCGGCTCGAGCCGGCCGTCGTCGAGGTCGACTACTGGTCCTTCGCCGATGCAATCGCTCGCCGCCGCACCACGACCGACGAGCAGCAGCGCGCTATCGCCAACGCCGCGATCGTCGCCAGCTACGGCGGCGAGCTGGCGGCCGGCGTCGAAGCCGAATGGATCACCGCACTTCGGGAAGGAATACGCCGCGACGCCCTCGACGCCGTCGCAGCCCTCGCTCGCGACCGGGTTCACAGCGACCCCGAATCCACGCTGGAGCTGCTCGAATCAGCGCGAGACTTCGACCCGCACAACGAGCTGCTCTACCGCGACATCATGCGACTCGAACACAACCTCGGCCGACACGACGCGATAACCAGAACGCTGCGCCTACTGGAAGCACGTCTTGCCGAGATAGACGAAACGCCGACATCCGCGACGATCGAGCTCGCGGAGCGCCTTCGAGGACTTCATTTCGGTATCGCGGGCATCAAAGACTGAACCGTCGTGCCGGTACGGTTTAAATACCTCGACGCCGAAATAGCTGATCAACGGTGACGGATGTTAGTGTCGACCTACTGATCATCATCGCGCAGAAAAGCCTC
This sequence comes from Amycolatopsis sp. NPDC024027, assembly GCF_040638975.1. NCBI lineage: Bacteria > Bacillati > Actinomycetota > Actinomycetes > Pseudonocardiales > Pseudonocardiaceae > Amycolatopsis > Amycolatopsis sp. NPDC024027. The sequence continues at coordinate 166,469 of NZ_JBEZYY010000021.1, read as the reverse complement.
CTGGTGTTTCCGTTCAAAGTCGCCGTCATTACTCACGTAGCCGTCGAACACCTGCGACGCTTGACGTGGACGGACACGGCGCCGCGCCGACACCCCGGGTGGCTCCTTCGCGGGTGCCCATCGAGCTGGGAAGCCGACCCTCGGCTGCCCGGCGGCCGCCGGGGGTTCCCGTGCGCCCGCCGATCGCCCTGGTGCTCCGCGGGCCGGCTAAGGCGGATCCTCCCTTGGACTGCATACGTGCTGGTCAGTCGCTCTATGAGGGGATCCGCCGATATCCCAGACTCGCTTGGCGACAAGCAGGTAAGCACATCAGGCCCGCCTCGTCGGCCAGGCTTCTGCGTTCATGTTCCCGCAACTCCGCTCTCATGGTTGTCTCACCTCGTGTCCGCAGTCGCTATCCCTGCTCATTTCATTGCAAAAGAAATTTACATTCACTTCCGTGTCTCGAAGCGGTCGCCGGCGGCCTTGTCGTCCGCTGACCTGCGCAAACGGTTTGACGAGGCGATCCGAAATCCATTTTATTGGTGCGAAATGCGCCACCCGAATGGGGTGCGGAAAAGTATTGCGCGGAGCCGGATTGTCGAGCTACTTTTGTTGTGTCACCGGAAAATCCGGAAATCAAAACTGCTGCTGCGCTGGCCGTGACAACTACCGGCCACCCGTCACGTCTGAAAGGGAGACCCGCGATGACCACGCCCACCCCGCCCGCTCCGGGCCCGACCACCCCGGCGGGTGTGACCGCGACCCGGCTCCGTAACGGCGAACTTCGTGCGATGGTCGCCAAAGTTCTCACCGACGACCCCGCGACCGCCCACACCCCGGGCAGTATCGCGCGCACCCTGAACCGGTCATCGGGTGCGGTCGGGAACGCGTGCCAAGCGTTGACAGAGCGGGGGCAAGCCGAAGTCGTCACCATGGCTCCGGTGAGCTATCGGGCCACCGCGACCACGGCATCCGCCGCCGCGCCCGCGGTCACCCCGGCCCCGTCACCTACACCCCGCACACGACGCCCGAAAACCGCCAGCACTGCACCCGCCACGCCCACCCCGTCCGCAACCGGTGGCACCACTACGCGACCGGCGCGCAAGGTCACCGGCCCGGTGAAACGTCCGAACGGCATGGACTACCACCCCCGACTCCTGTCCGGCATGCCCGACGTGACCGCGCTGCAGCGGCTACGCGACGCCGGGGTCGCCGCCCTGCTGTACGGCCCACCCGGCACCGGAAAGACCTCGGTGGTGGAGGCGGCGTTCAACGACTGCCTCACCGTCCAGGGCGACGGTGACACCGTGGTCGCCGATCTGGTGGGTGACTACACCAAAACTCCCGACGGCGACTTTGTGTTCGTCCACGGGCCGCTGGTCCGCGCGATGCGCGCCGGGGTGCCGCTGTTCATCGACGACGCGACCCTGATCCCGCCGACCGTGCTCGCCGTGGTCTATCCCGCGATGGACGGACGTCGCGAGATCGTCGTCAAGGCCAACGGCGGCGAAGTCGTCAAGGCCGCTCCCGGGTTCTACGTCGTGGCCGGGCATAACCCCGGCGTGCACGGCGCGATCCTCACCGACGCGCTGTCCTCCCGGTTCTCGGTGCACATCCAGGTTTCCAGCGACTACGCCCTCGCCGAACAGTTCGGGGTCGACAAGAAGGCCGTGCGGGTGGCGCGCAATCTCGCGACCCGGCAGGAGAAGGGCGAGATCGGGTGGGCCCCGCAGTTGCGCGAGTTGCTGGCGTTCAAGAAGCTCGCCGACGCGTGGGACCTCGACGCCGCCGCCGGGAACCTGGTCGGCATCGCGCCGGAAGAGGACCGCGTCACCGTCGCTGCCGTGGTGCGCGACGTCTTCGGCAAGACCGTCACCCCGCTCGCCCTCGGAGCCCGCATTACCGCCAAACCCTGAACCCACACCACGACCCGCGAACTGTCGCGAAAGGACCCGCGCCATGAGCATCCACTTCACCGCCGACCCGGCCGCCACCGGTGCCGCCGTGTTCCCCGCCCGCCCGGAATGGCTGACCCTGTCCGCCGCGTTCGCCGACGAGGTCCCCGTAATCGCCGACCGCGACGACCTCGTCGTCAGCGTCGCCCCCGGCGCGGGCGGCGGTGCCCCCGCCTGCTTCTACCCGCACCGCGCGCTGATCGAAGTCGACGGCGACCACCTCGGCGTGGACCCCGCGACCGTGGACCCCGCCAACCTGTCCGACCGCCCCCGCTACGCCCCGGCATGGGGTGCCCTCACCCACGAGTGCGGACACGCCAAACACACCGCGTGGGAACCCCCGGACGACGCTCCGCCCGCCGTGGTCGCCGCCGCCATGCTGCTGGAAGAGCCCCGGATGGAAGCGGCGCACATCCGCCGCCGCCCGGACGACCGGCACTGGCTCCGGGCGTGCGTGAAAGGCATCGTCGCCACCGACCTGCACCTCTACGCCGACCCCGCCACCGCCCCGAAGATGACTCCCGCCGACGCCGCGCGGTCCGCCGCGCTCCTGCTGGGACGGGCCGACGGCGGGGTGCTCACCCACGCCGAGGTCTACCCCGTGGCCCGGGTCGTCGAGGACGTGCTCGGCGCGGAAGTCCTCGGCAAGCTGCGGGCAGTGTGGCGGCAGGCGCTACGGACCGCCGACGACGCGGGCGAGGACATGCTCGACCTGGGGCGGCAGTGGTGCGAGATTCTCGGCACCGACCCCGACAGGTCGGACTCGGCCTCGCCGCCGGCCTCGTCCGGGACCTCAGACCCATCGGGCGGGTCGCCGGGACCCGGCGCACCCGCCACCCCGTCACCGTTAGCGGATGCGATCGCGGCCGTGCTAGGTGGCGTGGCGGCGAAGGTCGCGAGGGAGAAGGCACCCGAGGACCCGGCCGCCGTCGCCGCTGCCGCGAAGGAATGCGAAGAGGCCGCCGAGAGGAAAGCGGGAAGGGTTGCGCGGCGGGTGTTCAGCACTGGCGGTCCCCCTGACGGCGACACCCTGACGGCGGGCACCCGGCCGCCCACGCCGGAGGAGTGCACGGCTGCGCGGGTACTCGCGCGGGCCCTGGACACCGCCGGAACCCGGGAACGCGTCGCCGTGCGCTCCACGTCGGAGGTGCCGCCGGGACGACTGCGGATGCGCGGCGTACGTGCCGCCGAAGCCCAGCATGCTGCCGGGGCCGTGGTGACCGCCGAGCCGTTCACCCGCACCATTCGCAAACCGGTCACCGTGCCGCCGCTGCGGGTCGGAATCGCGTGCGACGTGTCGGGCTCGATGGGGTGGGCGCGCGCTCACGTGGCCTCGGCGGCCTGGATCTTGGCCAACGCCGCCCGGCACACCCGGGTGGCCGCCGAGGCCGCGAGCGTGATCTTTGGCCACCACGTGCGCCCGCTGACCCACCCGGGCAAGCCGCCCGCCGAGGTCACCGAGTTTCGCGCCAACGACAACTACGAGGACATTCCCCGAGCGCTCGACGCCCTCGACGGCTCCCTCGGCCTGTCCCGCCCCGGCGCGGCCCGGCTCGTGGTCATCGTGTCCGACGGCGAGTACCGCGCGACACCGCGCCACGACGGGCAGAAGAAGCTCGACCGGTTGCGCGCGTCCGGGTGCGCGGTGCTGTGGCTGATCACCAGCCCGGCCGACACCCCGCTCGACGGGGCCACCGTCCACGTGCTGACCGACCCCACGACCGCCGCTCGCGCCATTGGCCACGCGGCCACCGCCGCACTCCGTGCCGCCCGCCGCTAGATCTACCCGAAAGTCACCTATACCACCCGAGGAGAAAACAATGACCGAAACAGCGGCTACAGGCCCCGTTGCCTTGTTGATGACCACCGTCGCCGCTCATCGGATCGCCGAACGTGTCGGAGAGCTCACCTTCGACCAGTTGAAGGCCGCAGTCATCGCTGCCCTTTCGATGCTGGACGACGAAGCCGCCGAAGAAGTCGGCGCTGGCGGCTATTTCGACGGTTCCGCCTTGTCCACTCTGAACGCGATGGCCGAAGCGGCCGGACTCGCCCGCTTCAGTCGTGAAGACCTCGCGAGCGAAGAGGACTTCTTCCTGTAGTACGGAATGGACACGGCCCGGCATGCCGCCGGGTGGAAGCCCTGTCAATAAGACGAATCGACGGAATCCTCATGAAGGAGGCACCCGTGCTCATCGAAGACGGCTGGAAGCCTGGTGTATGGATCGACGGAAGTCCGTCCAGCGACTCCGCCAGCAGCGACGCATTCGGCACGTTCGCCCATCGCGTCCACGAAGACCTGCTCGCCGCACGTGTCGCCGGGCGCGTTCCTGAGTATGTCGAGATCACGGTCAGCGCCTCGACCATCAGGCCCTTGTGGGGCGACGAGCCTCCGGTGTGGTTGCTGCACATCCGGTTCACCGCACTCGCCGGGCCACACGACGCAACCGGCCGCGACGAGGTTGCTGCCGAAGCCCTCGCCACCTTGGAACGACATGGCCGTGCGCATCTTCCGCTCGGCAAGTTCGACCGATACGCCGGTCAGCTGTTCTTTGTGGACGCCCAAGGGCGGCCACGGTACGGCCGGACGCACGCGCTCCATCCGCCGCCGGAAGTAGCCTCCACAAGGTGACTGAGTACGACACGGTCCGGTTGTCGATACGACAACCGGACCGCGTCGGATGCTGCCGCTTGCGGTCAATTGGGCGAGAATCGCTTGGCCCCGCAAGGCTTATCGATGGCTCACCACCGCCGCGACAGCAGCCTCGACGACCGCGGGACCCTTGGGACCAAGTTGCCCTTTAGCCAGGGCTCTACCTGTAGGGCCGTCGCGTCGGGGGGCGGCTACCGATCCTGCGCCACACGTTGTCGCCAAGGTCGCGGTACTCGATTTCGATCAGCCCGGCGAAGTAGTGCGGCGCGGCATCTTCGGGGACTTCGACTGCCGTCTCGGGTCCCCAGGAAAGGATCACCGGCTCACCCGGCAGCACCACGCAGGGGCCGTCGTCCGACTTGATCGCCAGCAGTGGGCGAGATGGATGGTCGCGAGGGTGCAACGCGACGGGCCGGGCGTCGATAACCGGATCGCTACCGCTGTTCACGATCTGGATACGGGTGCGTTCGGCGAGCATCGTCTTTGTCGCGAACTCAGCCCGGATGTAGTGAGCGTGCGTTCGAAACCGCTCGTCTTCGCGCACGCGCTCACGTCTCCTATCGCCGTTTGCGATGTAGAGCGCAACGCCGGCAGCGTAGAGGGCGCCGAGCCCGCCAACCCACTGACCGAGTCCAGCCCAATCGTCGGTGCCGAGCACCAGGCGAAAGCCGGCGACGATGACGATCGAGGACACCAGGAAGAGCCACGTAGCGGGCTGTGCCACCAGATTGCCGCGACGTTCGAAGAGCCAGGTAGTCGGCAGGGCCAACAAGCGACGATGTTCGGAACGGCGTTTCACGTGTTCTCCATCCGGAGTTGACCGCAGGTTTCGATGCCGCTGTCGAAGTAGACGACGATCTCGCGCGGCCCAACGTTACGGCTGTCTAGGGGCGATAACGTTCGATCTCTGCGCGTTGGTGCCGCAGCGCCATCCTGCCGGTACGAGCTGGACCCGCGAGCAGGGGGTCAACTGACTGGTCGCGAGGTTGACCAGGATTTCGGGCCGTCACCGTGCCTTCCGGTTGTTCGTCGTGGCCCTGCCGTCAACGATGCGGTCCGGTCGCCGAGGTGGCGACCGGACCGCACATCCGACGTTGTGCCTGCAGGATCAGCTGGATGTGAAGCGCTTCGGCGCCTCGCACGTCTTCGTGGCCAGGCCCTGGGTGACGAGCTTCTCCAGGGCGTTGTTCACAGCACCGCTGGATCGGCTCAGCTCGGTGCCGATCTTGGCGGGCCCGAACTCTTCGCCGGGATGCTCGTACAGGAACTCCTTCACCAGTTCGTAAAGCGCGCCCTTCGGCAGTCGCTCCTTCTTCGACGTATCCGCTGTCGGAACTTCTGAGGCTGCCGGACCGGCAGCAGCGGTGGATGCGGGCGCAGGCAAGGGCGAGGAGACGGCCTCTGGTTCATCAGCGTCTCCGGCCGCGGCCGTCGTCTCCTGCGCTGTCGTGGTAGCCGCGTCGTCACCAGTCTCGGCGACATCGACAGCGTCGCCGTTCTGTTCGTCGCACCACGTCCACGTGACGGGCACCGACTGGTCCTTGCCGGTGGTCCGGGTCGCCAGTCCTTCGGCAGCCCAGCGGGACAGGAGTTTCGAAGCGGTGGAGCGCCCGACTCCAGCTGCGGTGGCCAGGTTCGCGGTTGTCTCGCCGGGATGGGCTTTCAGGGCGCGGCGAACCTTCGTTTCCGCGGCTTCGGGTTTGGTGTCGTTCGGCTGGGTGTTCTGGGTTTCGGGCATGACAGCTCCGTTTCGGAGGAAGCGGTGGATGGTCATGCCCCGGCCGGGGCGTTGGCCCGCCGGTGCGCATCCGGTAGTTCGGGCTACACATCTATGGACGCTCCGTCAGTCGATTCATGTCAAGCGTTCGTCCAAACAAGACACATCTTTCGCCCAGAAGTGCTTGTGCCAAGCCTCAACGAAGCCCGGTTGGCCTGGTCGCGCCGACATAGTCGTCCCTGGGATGGCGATACGGCTCCACCTTGACGGTCTGTCCGAAGTCGGGCGCGTCGATCATGTTGCCGCCGCCGATGTACAGGCCGACGTGGTGCACGCGCCCGGCGGTCGCGTAGAAGACAAGGTCGCCCGGAAGCAGCGGAGCGCCGGTGGGCACGTGCGGTCCGGCCGCGTACTGCTCGCGCGAGGTCCGTGGCAACGGGATGTCGGCGGCACCGTACGCGGCCCGGGTCAAGCCGCTGCAATCGAATCCGGCGTCCCCGTACTCGGGGCCGTTGCCGCCCCACATGTACGGCAGCCCGCGTTGCCCGCAGGCGTGGTTGATAGCGGTGAGCGCAGCGGGCGTCGGCGCGACGATGTTCGCGCAGTCCCCGGCGCCGGCATTCTTGCACGACACCCCGGCGACCGCGGCCACGATGGCCTGGGCGGCCGACTGGTGCTGGCCGTACGCGTTCGGCGTCCCGGACCGCTGGACGGCCTGGGCGGCGTCGTTGAGGCTCACCTCCTGCCACCCGGATATGGCCTGCAGGTGCCGGTAGAACTGCGTGGCCGCGTAGGTCGGGTCCATGACCTGTTGGGGAGTGCCCCAGCCCTGGGAGGGGCGCTGCTGGAAGAGGCCGAGGCTGTCCAGGTCGCCGTGGTCGAGGTTGCGCAGGGTCGACTCCTGGATGGCGACCGCGACCGCGATGATCCAGCCGGGCTCGGGGACCTGGAGCTGCTTTCCGACCGAGGTGATGATCGCCGCGTTGGCGAGCTGGTCAGCTCCATAGCCAGGCACCGTGCCGGTAGTCGTTCCACTGGGCGTGCAGGTCATGCTGCCGTCGGCGGTGAACGAGGTGACGATGGCCTGCGGCACGGCTCCCAGCAGCACCGGAAGCATCGCGAGCACAACGGCGACACCGACCGCGATCTTCGACCCCATGAAGCACTCCTCGCGTGATCAAGACCCAGGACGGCGAGTTCGACTGGGCGTGGCATCCGGCGGGCTGGGAACGGGCGGCGGCACCCGATAGGCCATGGCCTGCCCGGACGTCGGGGCGATCGCGTCGTCAAGGTCAGAGGCCGCCGCCGGAGCGAGGGCTGGCCAGGCGCGCGTCAGCTCGCCGAGCTCGTACCGCGGGGAAGCTTGCTTCGCGGACGTCGCGTTGAGGGGGAGCCAGACCTCGACGGCGGGGCTCGGGCAGGCTGTATCCGAGTTGAGGAGGTCGGCGGCCGCGGTGGCGACGGGGACGTCGCCGGTTCGGTCGAGCTCGGCGTGGATGCGGGCGAGCGCTGAGCGTGCGCCGGCCTCGCGGCGGCTGGTCGGCAGCCAGAAGAGCACCGGGGTGGCGATGCCGGTGGAGTCGGCGAGCCGGGCGTAGGCGAGCAGCTTGCGGGCGAGTTTGGTCAGCGACTCGCTGCCGGTGTCGTGTTCGAGGAAGAACTCGAGCTCGCCGGTGGTGCTGTGCCAGCGGCCGTAGGCGTCGGGGATGACGAGGTCGCCGAAGTGGCGGGCGCAGCGGGTCTCCGACCACCAGGCCGTGACCCCCTCACCGCTTCGAATGGGGTCACGGCTGCGGGCGATGAGGGAGGTGAAGAAGTCGCCGACGCCGATGGTGTGGGCGAGGCGCTGGCTGTGGGCGATGGCCATCGCGCGGTCGTGCCGGTAGCCGAGGTCCTTGACCTCCAGGCCGTGCTCGGCGGCGAGCACGGCGGCGCCGGCGGGCCCGAGGACGTAGTGCATCGGTGCGGAGCCGAGCTGGCGGAAGGGCTGGAACCGGCTGACGGCGCACCAGAGGTACAGCTCGCGCAGACGCTGGCGGGTCGAGCGGCTGGACGGGAAGGCGGCGTTCTGGATCTGGGCGGAGGTCAGGACGCGGTGTTCGTAAAGCAGGGCCAGCAGCCATTTGTCCCGGGCGGTGAGGCGGGTCGCGAGCGCCGCCTGGTGCTCGACGGAGCCCGCCGCACGTGCTGCTGTCCGCCCGGGGAGATGCTGCCGGAGCTGATGCTGGCGTGTCGTCGTGGTGATCAAAGGGGACCTCCTAACTGGACGTCAGAGCTGGGCACGGCGGGGGTCGGTCTTGCGGTCCTGCGCCGGTGGAGCCGTGGTACCCGCGGGCCTCGACGGCGACGGCCGGCTCTTGCGGAGCGCAGCGCGGATGTCCTTGGCACGGCCGGGAACGGCGGGACGCATCGGCGAGGTGGTCATCGTGAACGGCTCGGTCTCGGCGCCGTTGACGACAAGCCGGGCGCCGACGTGGTAGACGCCGAGGTGCGCGAGGTCGTGTTCGGACAGCCGCGGTGCGGTGTGGCGGGCGAGTTCGCGGGCGTCCTCGGGGGAGGCGTTGAAGAAGATCTTCGACCGGGCGTTGGTGGAGATGCCTTCCTTGAGTTCGCGGGGGAGCTGGCCGAGGTGCTGGTGGGCGAGCGTCATGGCCAGCCGGAAGCCGCGGGCTTCGGCGAGCATGTCCTCGATCGGGTAGGGCAGGTTGAGGAAGTTGTGGCACTCGTCGATGACCAGCGAGGCGTCCGGGCGTTCGCGCTGCGGGACGCGGGCCCGGCCGGTGGTGGTCTGCCAGGTCCGGGCGACGACCAGAGACCCGACGAGCCGGGTCGTCTCGTCGCCGAGCGAGCCCTTAGGAATCCGGACCAGGCAGATCCCGCCCTCGTCGAGGACCTGGTTCATGTCGACGGTGGAGCGGCCGCCGGCGATGGCGTCCTTGACGAACGGCCGCAGCAGGAAGGCGCGGAGCTTGTTCATCAATGGGGAGATGACCTGGCTGCGGCTGGACTCGGTGAGTTCGTCGTACCACTCCCAGAACCCGGCCAGGACCGGGTCGGTCAGGCCGGCGACGATCCGTGCCCGGAAGGCTTCGCTGGTCAGCAGCTTGGGGAGATCGGCGAGGGTGGGCACGCCGTCTTGGGCACGGAGGGTGAGGCAGGCGGCGCGCATGAGGTCGTCGGTGCGCGGGCCCCAGAACGCGGAGTAGACGCGGCGAAACACGGAGACGAGGTTGTCGACTTCGCGGTCGGTTTCGCCGCCTTCGAGGGGGTTGAGGCAGGGCGGGCGTTGGCGGGAGTCGGCGTCGAAAAGCACGACCCGGTCCGCGGCCTGAGCTGGTAGGCGGGAGAGGACGTCGGTGACGAGGTCGCCCTTGGGGTCGATGAGCACGATGCCGCGGCGAGCGTCGGCGTCGGCGAGGATGAGGTTGCCCAGCAGCGTCGACTTGCCGGACCCAGTGGCGCCGAGGACGTGCAGGTGGTGGCGGGCGTCCGGCACGCGCAGCCCGACCGGGCGGGCATGGCCGGAATCGGCGACCCCGAGCGGCTTGACCTCGGGCCCGGGAACGGCGACACCTGGCGGTGGCGCGACGGCCTTCGCGCCGGCGCGCTCGATGCCGGGGATCTCGGCGTCGACCGGCAGGTGCGCGATCGCCGCCAGCTCGGGAACGGAGAGCAGATCACCGCGGTCGAGGCGCCGAGACTCCAGTGCCCGCGCGGGGTGGTGAAGGCGGGTCCGGGTGTAGTGGTTGTGCTCGGTGTAGGCGGCGAAGCTGGCGGCCAAGGCGTGCGCGCGGCCTCGGGCGGTGTCCCGGGCCCGTCGGACGTCGGTGTCGGTGGCGTCGACTGGGAGGTGGGTGGTGACGGCGTAGCGGACGACAGTTTCGTACTGGGAGCCGCGTTGCTTGCTGACGATGGCCCGGTTCTGCGCGGAGTACTCCAGCGACAGCTGCGGATCCTGGCTGATCCGACGGGCATCGCGCGTTCGCCCGGGCCGAGTCGCCGCGCCACCGGGCGTGATCAAGTCCAGGACGCGGCCGCGGAGCCGACCGGACGCGCCGGCATGCACTCGCCGAGCCGCGCGCCGAGCTCGACTGACCCGCCGGCCGGTCACCGGCCGGGCGAGGATCTGCACGCTGGCGTACTCGTCGCGGCCGAGGCCGACCGGCGCGCCGAGCAGACCGCGGATCGGATCGGCGTCGAACCCCGTGCGGATCGGCAACGCCTCGGGCCGCGCGAGCCGCAGCTGGCCGCCGACGGTGATGGCGCGCTGGCCGGTCTTGGGCTCAGGCAACGGCGTATCGGCGGTGACGGTGCGGGTGTGGGCGCCGGGCCACGCGGACTCGATTGCGCGCTCGACGAGACCTGGCGGGATCACGCCCGGGACCCACAGCCGCAGGGTGACGTCGTGTTCGGAGAACCGGTACTCCCAGGCGAGGTGTGGCTGGCCGGTGAACCAGCGTCGCCAGCTCGGTCGCAGCAGTCCGACGAGGTTGGACCACAGCAGGACACCGCCGGCGGGATCGACGGTCGGTGGCGCGAGCACGGTGACGCACCGCGCGTCGGTGAGCAGCGCGGTGTGGCACCGGCCTCGCCACCAGCGCCGGCCGACGGCCTGTCCCGCGATGACGATGGCCAACGTCGGAAGGACGATCGGGCCCCAGCTCAACGCCACGTCGAGGACTTCCGCGAGCAGCTGATGCACCGCGCTCCGCGGATCGGTCAGGTAGCCGCCGACCCATCCCCGCCGGATCATGATCCGACCTCCGAATCGGCTGGGCCCAGGTCGACAACGTCATCTAGCGCGGTTGTGTCGCCGAAGTCCTGGGCGATCTCGGCGAGCTCGGCCGGGTCGGTGGTGACGAGGACGTTCTCCGTCGGTGAGGCGAGTGCTTGGAAGGCGACCCATTCGGTGCCGGATCCGAGGAGGCCTTGGCCGCGGTCGGCGGTGAGCAGGAACTGTCGCTGGCCTTCCGAAAGGTTGAAGGTCGCGGCGATCTGGTCGATCGCTTGCGGGGACTGGCGTAGCAGCACGCTGGTGGCGGCGTTGGCCACGATGGCGCGGCCGAGGTCGCTGCCGAGGACGTCGTCGATGTCTTGGGTGGCGACGGTGAGGCCGGCCCAGTGCTTGCGGAAGGTCTTCGACATCCGGAACAGGTACTTCGCCCCCTCTGTCGACTGCATCAGCAGCCATGCCTCGTCGACGACCACCAGCCGCCGGCGCCGGTCGGCCGGGTTGGACACCCGTCGCCAGATCGCGTCGAGGGTCAGCAGCGTGCCGATCGCTTTGAGTTCGTCGGGTAGGTCCCGCAGGGAGAACACGACGAGGTGACCGTCCGGTGTGGTGGTCGTGGGGCCAGAGAAGAGGTCGGCGAAGGCGCCGTCGACGAACGGGTGCAGCCGCGCAGCGAGTTCCGCGGCTACGGCATCGCCTGCGGCGGCGAGAACGTCGCGCAGGTTTCGCATCAACGGTGTTGGTCGAGTCCAAGTACGGGAGTCGGTGGTGATGCCGGCGTTCGCGTAGGTCGTCGTGAGCGCGGCGTCGAGGACGGCACGTTCGCCGGCGGTCAGCTCGGCGCCAAGGCACACCGCGAGCACGGTCTGCAGAAACAGAGCCCGTCGGGTCAGCGCGTCCTGCGGCGCGGTCCGGCGTCCGGCCGCGGTCGTGTGGATGGGCAGGTCGAAGGGGTTGAGTCGGACCCCTCCGCCGCCGAGGTGGACGTAGGCGCCGCCGACCTGCGCGGCGAGGCGGGCGTATTCGTCTTCGGGGTCGATGACGAACGCCTGGATGTCCCGGTACAGGCTGCGCAGGGTTTCGAGCTTGACCAGGTAGGACTTGCCCGAGCCGGACCGGCCGAGCACCACGGCGTTGTGGTTGTCGCAGGCGAACCGGTCCCAGTGCACCAATCCTTGCGAGCCGACGTTGTAGCCGTAAAGGACACCGCTCGGCGAGGTCGACGTCGGATCGACCGCGGGCAGGTCGGGTGATGTGAAAGGAAATGCGGCGGACGCGGCGGCGGTGTCGAACGTCCTTTTCAGACCGAGCGAGTCCAGTCCGAGCGGCAGCGTGGTGACCCAGCCTTGCAGCGAGCGGTAGGTGGCGGGTTTGGCGTCGAGCAGCAGCGACGCGCACAGCGATCGCAGCGCCGACACCTCCTCGGCGAGCGATTCCTCGTCGGGCGCGTGGATGGTCAGGTAGAGGCCGAACTTGAACAGTCGGCCTTCGCCGCGGGCGATGCGCCGCGACAGGTCGGCGGCGTCTTCGGCGGCCGCGTCGAGATCGGGGTCGTCGAGCTGGTCGTGGCGGGCGTGGTGGCGGCGGGAGGACTCCAGCCGGGCGCGCTGTTTCTTCAGCCCGCTGGCTGCGGTGATCGGGTCGACCGGCTGGACGTGCACGGAGACGTCGAGCCGGGCGGGGTAGGTCAGCAGTGGCGCGAGCCAGCCTGGGTAGACCTCTTGCGGGTAGCCGGTGACTCCGAAGGAGGCGACGCATTCGTTGCCGACTTCGAGGTGGCGGCTGCTGATCGACAGCGCGTCCGGGGTGAACGCCTCGGCCGTCGAGCTGCGGTGTTGGGTCCTGGACATTGCGGTCACCGGTCTTCGGTCTCGTCGTCGTAGAGGTCGGCTCTCGCCGCGGCGGTGACGATGTCGCTGGCGCCGGCGAGCGTCGCGGAGGGTGGGAGGAAGGTGTCGGGGTTGCAGGCGGCGGCCAGCACTCCGGTGGCGGTCGCGGCGTCCAGCGCGGTGACGGCGATCCCGGCCGCGGTGAGTAGCTCGACCGCCTCGGTGAGGCGCCGGAGGAGTCGCTGCTCGGCGGCCTGGCGCGCAGCCGGATCGATCGCTCGGGGTGTCGGGTCGCGGCGGAGCCGTCCCAGCGCCGAACCGACGCTGCTGCCAACAGCCGGCCGGGTGGGCTCACGCAGGACGAGCAGGACCTGGCGGCGCAGCAGGTCGGCGTGCTCGGCGAGGTGAGCGAGGTAGTCCGCGTGGTCGTGCGCGGCGGCTTCGAGCGCGGGGTGGGGGAGCCCGCCGGCGCGGTCGCGCAGCTCGTTGATCTGCGGGGCGAGGTCGAGCCGCTCGGCCCGGACGAGGAACTGGACGGGGGCGGTCAGCGAGTGCAGGTAGCGGGCGAACGCGCTGACGAGGGCTTCCTGCTCGGCGGGGGTACGCAGCGAGAAGTTGACCGTCGAGCAGGCGGCGATCACCGCGAGCCCGTCGTCGCCCAGGTCGATGACGCCGGCGGTCGTTCCGCTGTCGACACCGCGCGCGGGCAACTCCAACGGCGTCGGCGCCACGTCATCCCGTCCCCGCTCAGCGGCCAGCCAGGCCGGAACTTCCTGGACACCCTCCGGGGCCGAGACCTGGTGGCGCGGGGTGAACCGCTGGCGGACCGCCGCCACGAGTAGACGGTCGAGGGCGATTCCGTCGCGGCGTCCGAGCGCGACCACGGTGACCGTGAGCGCGATCGGCACCGCGAAGACCAGGAACAGCGGTAGCGGGATGAGGTTGCGGGTGGCGTTGTAGAGGGCGTAGAGCAGCAGGCCGGTGACGCCGAGGATCGCCAGCTGCCGCGCGGTCAGCGGACCGAGCACGCGGTCGGGTCGGTCGACGTCGGCGGGAATGCGCACGGGATGGGACATGACCTGGCGACCTCACTTCGACTTCGGGCCGCGCCGCAGCGGCAGGCTCACCGGCAGTGGCAGCTGGTTGCCGGCGGGTTTCCGCGTGGGCGCGGACGGCGTGGGCGGTGTGGATTTCGGTTGGCGGCGGAGGCCGAGCGGGAGCGGGTACTGCCCGGACGCGAGCGGCCGGTTGCCGCTGAATGCGTCGGGCGCGGGGCGTCGGTGAGCGCGGGCCCCGCGGTTGATCTGCCCGGACGGCGTGATCAGACCCGGCCCGGTCTGCGGTGCCCGGTTGGTTCGGCCGTGGTCGTCGAGGTCGTCGGCAAGGCTGCGCCGGGCGGGCCGCGCGGCTTGCGGCGGCAGGTGAATCGGCAGCATTCCCGCGCTCGGCGGGATCAGGGCGTTCGGCAGTGTCGCGGGTGGGCGGGCGTTGCGGTTGATCCGCCCGTCGGGCATCAGCAGACCCGGCTGGCGCGGCGGCCGAACCGGTACTGGGTGGGCGAGGTCGTCGGCGAGGGTGCGCCGCGGAACGCGGTCGGGATCGCGCCGCACCGTCATTGGCAACCCGAGCTGATCGGCCGGCAACGCGTTCGGCAAATCCTTCAGCGGCAGCGCGTGCCGGTTGGCACGCATAGCCGGTTTCCCCTCGCGAGTATGCGAGGCGAACAACGACAGCTGGCCGGGAACCGGCGTCCCGTCGAGCGCACCGGCCCGCGGCAGTTCTTCCCATCCGCGTCGTGGGCTGCGGATCGGGCTGGTGGTGCGGCGCAGCCGCATCGGCAGCATGAACTGCCCCGACCGCGTCGCCGGCGGATCCGGTGGCGCGCTCGACCTGCCGACGCGCGGGCGTCCCGCTGCGCGAGCACCAGCGGCGCCGGCGAGCAGGCCCATCGTCTTGTAGGCGATCACGCCGCGCGCGACCCGCTCGAGCAGCGAGGGGCGCCCGGAGCGCAGCGGGGCGAGAAACCAAAACGGGATCTTGATCAGCACGTACATCAGCGCTATGCACAGCAGCAGGTTCATCAGCGACGACAGCGACGGCCCGAAGATGGTGAACCCGCCCGGCGCGAAGAACACCCGCACGGTGACCACGAGCGTCAACGACTGACCGACCTGGATGGCCAGCACCCCGCTGGTGCCTTTCCACCAGAGGTAGGCGATGCCTTCGGTGTGGGGGAGGGCGTGGAACATCAGCGCGATCGGCGCAGCGGCGACCAGCAGGATCGTCACAATCACCCGCACGACGAACACGACCAGCAGGACCAGCAGCATTGCCACCAAGACGAGCCCGAGAATCCCGAGGAAGATGCTGCCGCCGTGCAGGGAGCCCTGCACCATCGTGATCAAGCTGTGGGTCATCTGAGCCGGGTCGACGCCTTCGCCGAGCACGGCGGCCGAGAGCGCGTTGGCGACCTGGATGCCCTTGGTCATCAGAAACAGCGAGAGCGTCCCGGCAAGGAATCCCACAACGAGCCGGGGCGCGAGTTCTTTGACGGTGTAGCGGGCCTGCAGCGTCTGGTAGCCCATGATGATCAGCCCGGCCAGCAACACCAGGATCACGTAGGCGGTGAGCAGAATGTGCCACGAGCCGACCCACACCGCGCCCAGGCCGGGCAGCTGATCCGGCTCCGGAGTGGTCAGCAGCGTCTTGCCGAGCAGATCGAGCAGCGGGTTCATCCCGGCGGCGACGACCGCGGCGAGCAACGCGCTCGCGGCGACGACCATGCAGCTGGTGAGGTCGGTCAGGCCGCACTCCGCAGCATCGCCACCGGCGCCGTCCGGGACCTGAGCCGGCGGCGGGGTACTCGGCACCAGCGTGGACGGCTGCGGAATGCAATTCGGCCCCTGACACGGCGAGCTGGTGGCCGGCGCGCAGCCGGGATCCAACGCCCCGGGGAAGCACGACGGCGGAGCAGGCAGCTCGGTGATCGGCGGCAGGGGAGTCGCCGGAATCGACGGGACCGAGCTCGTGCTTGGAAGGTGGCAGGCCGGTTCCGCGGAACCCGGCTCGCATCCCGGGTTGGGTGGTAGCGGCAGCGGCGGCTGTGCTGGAGCGAGCTGGACTGCAGCTGTCGGTCCCGGGCTGGCGGCGGCTGCGCTGGACGTGACACCGCCGAGCACCGCCACGAGCAACCCCGCCACGGCGACAAGCCAGAACGAGCGGCAGCGTCGCGACGGCCGGATGGAATTTCCGGGTGCGACCATGCGGCGTGATGCGTGGACGGACATCGTCTACACCCCGCCGACGATCGTCTTGAGGATTTCGACGACGAGCGGCGCGAGCGCGGCGAGACCGAACCCGATCCCGGCGGCCTTGAACGCGCCCTTGGCCTTCTCGATCTCGCCGGGGTCGTTGGACGCCATCAGGTAGCGCAGGCCGCCGATGGTCAGGAAGACGAGCGCGACGCCGGCGAGGATGCCCATGATCCACGAGCGGATATTCGACAGGACCTGATCGACGGACTGCGCGAGCGCGACGTACTGCACGGTCTCCGCGTGCGCCGCGGAACCACCGAGCAGGAACGTGGCGATGGCCAGCGTGCAGCCGAGCAAGATGACCGGGCGCCGACGAGATAGCGCTGGAGAGATAGGAGCTTTCGGCACAGGACCGCGCTGGCGGCAACTCGTCGCGCGAGCGAGCACTCGGGCCGTCGCATAGGTATCGTGCCGGTTCGGCGGCAGGCGGACGGGTGTGCGGTGACCGGGGCGGTGCGAGATCAGTCGCATGAGGACGCCTCCTGAACGGCACCCGGTTCCGACGTGGACCGGGATGGGCGAGGGCAGGCGGGCACTCGCGTCCCGCGGTCACCAACTCCGAAATTCGGCGGCCGGGGAGACACCGGACGCCGCGTCTTCTCCGGCTCGCTGGCGACGTTGCGCCGCCTCTTCGGGCGCGCTTCGAGGTCGCGCTCGCTGAGGGTGTCGAGGTAATCGGCGAGCTTGCGTTCGGCGCGGTGCCGGGCCTGCTGGGTCGCCTTGTACGTCTGGCCGCGGGCCTGCGCCGCCTCGGCCAGCGACAGCTCGCCGAACCTCGTGTCGCCAATCAGCGCGGCGTCGGCGGCGGTCAGGGCCCCGGCCTCGACGGCGGCGAGCAGCACAAAATCGGGGTGTCCGCCGGCGTGCTCCGGACCGGGCGCGCGAGCGCCGAGGTCGGCGACCGGGGCCGCGGCGTCGAGCGCCTCACGCAAGGCGCGGTGGCCGGCGCGGTAGGCGGCCCAGCGCAGCCGGACGAGGATGGCCGGCCGGGTGAGGTCGACGTTGGCGAGGGCTTCGAGGAAGCCGGTCAGCACCGCGGCGTGGATGTCGTGGACCTCGCCGCGGAACCGGCTGGTCAGCTTGGCCGCGACCGGCAGCAGCACCGGCAGCGCCAGCCCGACGCACGCGACCGTCCACGTGCCGCCCTCGGCACGCGACCGCGTCACGAGAGCGCTCCACACCGCGTCCCGCGTCTGCTGTGGACATCCTTTCGCGACGGTCAGCTTGCCGACTTCGTCCAACGGCACGAGCCGCGGTGGCAGCCCGCGGACCTGGCGGCCGTCGAGGGCGACCGGGTGCGGTCCGGTGACCAACCAGGCAAACGCGGCGCGGGCGGTATCGAACACACCGGGCTCGCCACGCGGACGCGCTGGAGGCTCGGGGGCGGGGTGTTTCGGTGACGAGGGGTGGTCCATGGCGGCACTCCTGAGCGAGCGGAAGGTGACGTCGCCAGGAAGCCCGCCGGGGCGCCTCAAAACCGCTTCAAGCCCAGTTCAGAGGCGTGCCAAAGCCGCTTCAAAGCCGTTTCACGCCTGCATGCCCGCCTCGAAATCGCGGCTCCGATCCGGCGGCGGACCTGCCCGGACTTCGCCACGGAGATCGGACGCCGGACGGAAACACGGATTCCGCGTGACGGTGTCTCTTGCCGGCCTCGTTCCCGGAGTTAGCCGGCGACCGCGCAGAAGCCACCCGACTCGATCGGTCGGTGGCCCGCCTCCGGAGGTTCCGCTCGTGACTCGACGCCCACCGTCCTCGGCCAACCGGCCGTCCAATCGAGACGACTCGACCCACCCGCAGCGCACTCGGCCCGCCAACGGCATCCCATACCCGGGCGCACCCGACCCCGCCGACTCGGGCAGTCGCACTCGCCGCTCCCCGAAACGACCGGCCACCACCCGCGAGCTGGCACCGATTCCGCCGACGGTGTGGACGGCCGGGCCCGACCCGATCGACCCGGCAGCCACCTGGCCGGTGCCGATCATCGAGACCATCACGACCAGCTTCTCGGCACCCGGCGCCCGGGTCCTGCTCGCGCCATGGCCGGCCACTGAAGGGGTCGCGAGCCGCGCAGAGCACGTCGGCGAACTGGACGCCGCGCTCGATGCCGTGCACGCGCTCGGTCGCCACCCCGCGATCACCAAGCTCGAATCGCAGACCACGGACGACGCGTCCACGAGCGGCGACACCACGTCAGCCTCGGTGGCCGTCGAGCGAGTCGACTTGGTCATCACGTCGCTGCCGCCGGAACACGGCGCCGACGGCTCGGTCGACACGCTGGCGATCGCGGCCGCCCAGGTCCTCGCCTTCGGCGGCATCCTCGCCGTTTACACCCACAGCGACTGGTCGAGCGGCAGGTTGACCGACCCGTCAGGCCCGATGATCGCGGCCGCGCAAAACGCCGACATGCTCTACCTCCAGCACATCGTCACCCTCCACACCCCAATCCGGAACGGCCG
This sequence comes from Amycolatopsis sp. NPDC024027, assembly GCF_040638975.1. Taxonomy (NCBI): domain Bacteria; kingdom Bacillati; phylum Actinomycetota; class Actinomycetes; order Pseudonocardiales; family Pseudonocardiaceae; genus Amycolatopsis; species Amycolatopsis sp. NPDC024027. The sequence goes on along the minus strand of NZ_JBEZYY010000021.1, from coordinate 147,834 downwards.
CCTGCAGCTGCCCACCGCGACGGACCGAACCGACCTCGCACCCGGCGGCCGAGAACTCGGCGGGCTGATGACGCACTCGCGGGCGCACGGCGACGTCCTCGTCTTCGCCCAAGCTCACGCCGATGCCGCACAGCCGGAAGACCTCCGATGACCAGCCGACCGAAAGGCAGGTGCACCGCCGTGACCACCACACCGCCGACCACCCCGACGTCCTCGGCCGACGAGCCGACCATGCCGTTGTCCCGCGCGTTCATCGACGCCCTCGACACCACGCCGCCCACCGACGCTCCGACGGACTTCGGGAGGTTGCCGGTGTCGGTGTGGGCGACCGCGCAGGCCTCGCCGGCCGCGCAGCGCAAGGACCGGTACGTGCCGGAGTCGACCGCGCACCCGGCCAAGATGCTGCCCGCCGTCGCCGCGCACGCCATCGAGCACTACACCAAACCTGGCGAGGTGGTGCTGGACCCGATGTGCGGGATCGGCACCACGCTGGTCGAGGCGATCGATCTCGGCCGGCGCGCCGTCGGCGTCGAGTACGAGCCGCACTGGGCCGACATCGCCCGCGCGAACCTCCGCTTCGCCCGCAAGCGCGGCCACGACCACGACGGCCGGGTCGTCCGCGGCGACGCCCGCCAGCTCGAAGCCCTCCTGCCCGGCGAGTACGCCGGTCAGGTCGCTCTGGTCGTGACCTCGCCGCCGTACGGCCCGTCGGTGCACGGCCTGGTCAGCACGAACCGGGATGCCGGCGTCGACAAGGTCAGCAAGCGCCACTACCGATACGGCAGCGCACTCGACCGCGGCAACCTCGCCAACATCGGCCACCACCGCCTGCTCGCCGGTTTCACCCGCATCCTCACCGGCTGCGCCCGCGTCCTGCGCCCGGGCGGCCATGTGGCGATCACGGTCCGGCCGTGGCGCGAGCACGCTGAGCTGATCGATCTACCTTCCCAGGTCATCGCCTGCGGCGTCGCGGCTGGACTCGTGCCGGTCGAGCGGTGCGTCGCCCTGCTCGCCCGCTTGGCCGACGCCGAGCTGGTCGCACGAGGCAGCTTTTTCCAGCGCGACTTCATCCGCAAACAGCGCGAGGCCGGTATGCCGTTGCACCTGATCGCCCATGAGGACGTCATTGTCTTGCGTGCTGAGGTTGGTGATGCGAGCCGGCCGATCGAAGTGCGCGACGAGTACGGCGCGATCGGACCAGGGCACTGGGCTGCATGACCGGCGTCGGACTCACCGGGCGGAGGCGTAGCCCGGCTGGCAATGGCGAACGAGCGTATCGCAGCGCTGGCGGCGACAGCCACCGTTGTCCCACCGTCACCAGCTGACGTCGTTCGCTTGAGACGAGGTTCGTTTGGTAGAAGATGAAGCCGCCGCCGGGCAAGGTCCCTACAGGCGGCCGACGATGGATGAGCTCGTGGAAGAGGTCCTTGAGGAGCCGCCTCCGGCCAGCGGTTTGGGGGACTTCTCGGACCTCGCCGCGGTGGGCGTAGTTTCGCACGCTTGGCGCAATAGCCCCAGGAGGGCGTCCACGTCGACCCATCGTCGCGCGAAGGAATCTAACAAAGCGATCTTGCTGTACGTTCGAGCAATTGCGGTGCGATGGCATCGACGTACCCCTCCCGACGTTCGACCTAGTCATGGAGGTGCTCTGAAAGACTTGATCGCCTGCTTGGCTGGGCGTCGGATGGCAGGTGGCCGGCGTTCAAACGGTTCTCCAGAACGGCAAGCTTTTCCAGCACCTCGGCGAGGGTTGCCTCGACACGTTGGTCGTGCTTGGACTGGTCTGCTTCTGTTTGCTCGACGGTTTGCAGTCTGTCCACGAACCAGGCGGCAATCGACGCGGTGACCACTCCCAATACGGCGATCCCGGTCAGCATGACGACAGCGGCGATCGATCGGCCGTCGGTGGTGACCGGGTAGCGGTCGCCGTAGCCGACCGTCGTGAGGGTGGTCAAAGCCCACCACGCGGCGTCGCCGAAGGTGTGAATGTTGGCGCCGGTGGCGTGCCGTTCGACATCCAGCATGCCGACCGCGCCGACGAACATGACGATGATCGCGGTCGCGGTGATCTGAATCGCTGTTCTGACGTGGAGGTGGGATCGGGCGCGCTGGGTGGCGTGCAGGGCGATGGCGCCCGAGCGAGTGAACCGAACCAGTCGCGCGAGTCGGGCTATCCGCAGCGTCCGCAAGACCGGTACGACGATGACGATCAGGTCCGGGATGTGGCGTACCAAGAACCGTCCCGGCCGGGGCGCGAGGAAGAGTCGAACCAGGTACTCGACTGCGAAGGTTACCCAGATGACGGTGTCGGTCAGGGCAAGCGCGGTCAGCCAGCCGGTCGGCAGTGTCTCGTCGAGTACCGGGATGACGAGCACGGCGAGGAAGACGAGTGAGAGGGCGAGCATCGGCAGTTCGCCCCACCGGATGAAGCGGTCATAGGCCTCACCTGTCCGGAGTCGGGCTAGACGGCTGGGCGGGGCTCGTCGTGCGGTGTCTGGATGCATGAGCAGAGCCTCGCCCGTCTGCGGGCGAAACGCCATCGTCGATTCTGTGCGGAAGGTCGGCCGCTCACCGAAGAGGTCGTGTCCCTCGGCTTCCGGCCATGGTCCGGTTGTCGCCGCGCTCGTCGGCTGGGAACCACTGCCTACTCACACCCAGCCGGCCCTGTCGTCACAGTGGAGTTCCCTTGCCTGGTGAAGGGGCGTAGGTTGAAAGGGTGGCCGGTCCTCCGGCCTCATCAGTGCTGGTGACGTCGGTCCAGACCCCGCTGACGCAAGATCGGTCAACGGGATGCGAGCAGGACATGAGCAGAATTCCCGGCGCTGGATTTCAGGATGGTCAGCGGCTGGACGATTTCGGTCCGCTGGCGTTGCCGTTCCCGGATTTGCCGCGGATGGAGCTGGAGAAGCTCCTCGGCGAGGTCGCGGCCCGTGCGCAGGACGTGCTGGCGACACAGGGGCGGCTGCGGGCGTTGTTGCGCGCCCATGCCATGGTCGCCAGTGATCTGAGCCTGCAGGTCGTGCTGCAGCACATCGTGACCGCGGCGAGTGAGCTGGTGGAGTCCCGTTACGCGGCGTTGGGTGTGATCGGTGAGCACGGGCTGCTGGACGAGTTCGTCCACACCGGGATGGACGCCGAGGTGATCGACCGCATCGGTGAACTGCCGCAGGGCCGGGGGATCCTGGGGCTGCTGACCCGACGGCCGGAGCCGATCCGGTTGACCGATCTCAACAGCCATCCCGACGCGGCAGGGTTCCCGCCGGGCCATCCCCCGATGGACAGTTTCCTCGGGGTGCCGATCCGGATCCGTGACCGGATCTTCGGCAACCTCTACCTCACCGGCAGCGCGAACGGTGAATTCAGCGACGAGGACGAGCAACTGGCCGTGGCGCTGGCGGCGACGGCCGGGGTGGCGATCGACAACGCGCGCCGGTTCGACGAATCCGAGCAACGCCGCAGGTGGCTGGCCGCTTCGACGGAGATCACGCAGCGCCTGTTCGCCGGGAACGACGAGCATCCGCTCGACATGGTTCTGCGTCATGCCCAGGACGGCGCGTCCGCCGATTTCGCGACGCTCGCCCTGCTCTCGGAGTCCGGGCGGTTGGAGGTGACCGCGGCGATCGGGGTGCTGGCCGGGTGCGTGCTCGGCACCGGGGTGGAGCTGGACGGCAGCCTCGCCGGGCAGGTCGTGCGGTCCGGGGTCCCCAGCCTGACCGACGACTACGCCGCCGCCGGCTTCGCCGACCTTCCGGTACCGATCGGCTCGGTCGTCGTGGTTCCGCTGTCCGCCGGCGAACACGCTATCGGCGCGCTGAGCGTGGCCCGGCTGGCCGGGCGGCGCGGGCTCACCGAAGCGGACATGGCGCATCTCGCCGGGTTCGCCAGCCACGCCGGGGTCGCGATCGAGCTCCAGCGCGCCCGCGTCGAGAAGCAGGCGGTGCGCATCGTCGACGAGCACGATCGGATCGGGTCCTCGCTCAACGAGCACGTGAGCGGGAAACTTCACGCTGTCGCGACCGGCTTGCAGGGCCTGGCCAGCGCGAGTACCCGCCCGGCGGTGCGGGACCGGCTCAAGTCCTACATCGCCGTCCTCGACGACACGATCGGGCGCATCCAGTCCACCGTCTACGACTTCGATCCCCGCTCGCAGAAGACGGAGAACTTGGGCGAGCGGCTGATGACCGTGATCGACACCGCGTCGTCGGTGCTCGGGTTCGAGGTGGAGACCAGTTTCACCGGGAGCCTGGCAGCTGTTCCGCTCGGTGTCACCGACGACGCGGTGGCGATCGTCGAGGACGCGCTGTCGGCGATCACGCGGCAGGCCGACGCCACCGCTGTCGAGATCCAGATCAGCATCCTGTCGGAACTGCTCACCCTCGATGTCGTCGACAACGGCGTCACAATGGCTGCTGCGGGCTGCCCGGCTACGCCGGCGTCGAACGGGTGCCGCAGCGGTGCGGGCACGCTCGGGCGCAGCACCGGCGCGGATGGCAGCACCCACCTGACCTGGACCGTTCCCGTACCGCGGCGCGAGGGCGAGGACCGACCCCTCGCCGTCGGTGTGGCGGTGGCGCTGGGCAACGGTTGCGGCCGTAGCGGGAGTGGTGGCGTCGCAGCCGGCTGATCGGCGATCACCCTTCGTTCTCAATTCGCGCCGGTAGCGCGCTCCACCGGGCGGACACCAAAGTGGCCGCTGGTCCGGCATGTGCTTGGCGCAGGCGTGAGCGTCGGGTTCGGGCAGCAGCACGGTGTTGCCCGGCAGGTACACCCGCGGGCCGGTCACGGGGGTCGGCTCGCAGGGTTCGGCGTCGTAGGACAACCCCGGGGAAGCCGGTGATCCGGCAGGGCTCGCCGGTATTGGTGAGGAGGACGGGGGCGACGTAGTTCCCGGCGCCCATGTCGCCTTGCCCCAGTTCAGCGTGGCGGTCGTGCACTGCTTGACCGGGGCCGCGGTCGCGGGGCCTGAGGTGTGGGTCGGCGTCGGTGGCGATGCGGTTGTCGGAGCCGATGACGTTGCCAGTGGTGTTGACACGGGACCCCGTGGTGGTGCAAGGGCTGGTGGTGCCGGCTCCTGGGTCGCATGCGGTGACGGCCAGGAGCGCGCCGGTGCTGAGGAAAATTGGGCGGATGTCGAACCTGCGTCTGCTCACGGTGTTCCTTTCGGCTGCCGGGTGCGATGGTGTGGATGTGCCGCCCATATGTGCGTGACCAGGCTGGCCTGCAGCGGGGATCTCCGGTGTTTCACGGTCCGGAGGGCAAAACTCCGCGCTGCGGGAGAGAGCGCCGCAGCCCGGTCAGCTGACGCCCGTCAGGCCTCGGCGGGAGTCTTCCGTGGTGAACGTCAGATATTCGATCGGCCGCCCGAAACCCTCATCACGGCCCTGACGCGCGCCGCCCGGGTCGGGCGAAGGACCTTCGGATCGGTGGTTTGTTGCCCTAGCTGCTCGTGGCCTCGCGCGGTCGGATGGAGACCGCGGTCGGTCAAGAGCACGGGAGGCCTTCGGTGATCGAAGTCGGCGAGTCAGCGCGATGGGTGCGCAGGTGGGCGGAGCCAGCGCTGCTGGTTGCCACGGTGGGCGCGCTGCTTGCCGGCGGGGTGGCCTGGTTGGTGGGCGCGGACGTGGTCGCCGACGTGTGCTGGGCGGCCGGGACGCTGATGGCGGTGCTGCCTGCGGTGTGGTGGGTGGTTGCGGCGCTGCGGCGGAAGCAGGCCGGGGTGGACCTGATCGCGGTGCTGGCGTTGGTAGGCACCCTGGCGGTCGGTGAGTACGTGGCCGGGGCGCTGATCGCGGTGATGCTGGCGACCGGCCGGGCGCTGGACGCCGCGGCGGAGCGACGGGCGTCGCACGATTTGCGGGCGTTGCTGGAGCACGCGCCCCGGTCGGCGCGTCGGCGGCGTGGCGACACGGTCACCCTGGTGGCGTTGTCGGAAGTGGCGGCCGGGGATCTGCTGGTCGTCGGCCCGGGCGAGGTCGTTCCGGCCGACGGCGTCGTCGACAGTGGGTTCGCGGTTCTGGACGAGTCGGTGTTGACCGGCGAGCCGCTGCAGGTGGAGCGGTCCGCAGGCGATCCGGTGCGCAGTGGGGTGGTCAACGCCGGAGCGGCGTTCGAGCTACGGGCCACTGCCACTGCGGAGGAGAGCACGTACGCGGGCATCGTGCGGCTGGCGCGGCAGGCGGGCGCGGAGAGCGCCCCGGTGGTGCGGTGGGCCGACCGGTACGCCGCCTGGTTCCTGCCGTTGTCGCTCGTGGTGGCGGGGCTGGCGTGGCTGGTCAGTGGCTCCGCGGAGCGCGCGGTGGCCGTGCTGGTGGTCGCCACGCCGTGTCCGCTGTTGCTGGCCGCGCCGGTCGCGATCGTGTCGGGGCTGTCCCGCTCCTCCCGGCTCGGGGTGATCATCCGCGGTGGCGGAGCCCTGGAGACGCTCGGACGCGCACGGACGCTGGTGATGGACAAGACCGGCACGCTCACCACCGGGCGGCCCGCCGTCGTGGAGATCGCGGCCGCACCGGACTGGCAGCCGGACGAGGTACTGCGGCTGGCCGCGTCGGTGGACCAGCTGTCCCCGCACGTGCTGGCGGAAGCGATCACGGCCGAAGCCCGCGCCCGCACCCTGGCGCTGTCGCTGCCCCAGGACGTGGTCGAAGAGCCCGGTCGGGGTGCACGCGCGACGGTCGATGGCCGCAGGATCGAGGTCGGCAAGCCGGGACGACCGCTCGGCGAGGAGCCGTGGACGGTGGCGGTGCAGAGCCGGGCAAGGCTGGACGGGGCCGCGGTCGCATGGCTGACGATCGACGGCGCGGTGGTCGGGGCGGTACTGCTGCGTGACCCGTTGCGGCGCGACGCTCCTCGCACCCTGCGGCGGCTGCGCGGCGCGGGGTTGCGCAGGCTGGTCATGCTGACCGGGGACCGCCGCGAACCGGCACAGGAGATCGGCACCGTGCTGGGCCTGGACGAAGTGCGTGCGGACCAGACGCCCGCCGACAAGGTCGGCGCCGTCCGCGAGGAACGCGCGCGTGAGGTGACGGTGATGGTGGGTGACGGCGTCAACGACGCGCCCGCGCTCGCCGCGGCCGACGTGGGCGTGGCCATGGGCGCGCGCGGCTCCACGGCGTCGTCGGAGGCCGCCGACATCGTCCTGACCACCGACCGGCTGGACCGGCTGGCCGACGCGATGGACATCGCCCGCCGCGCCCGCCGCATCGCCGTGCAGAGCGCCATGACCGGCATGGCACTGTCGCTCGCGGCGATGGCCGTCGCCGCCGTGGGATGGCTGCCACCCGCCGCCGGCGCGTTGCTGCAGGAAGGCATCGACGTCGCGGTGATCCTCAACGCGCTGCGGGCCTTGCGTGGCAAGCCTGCCGGTGGGCTTGCGCTCGCCCCGGCCACCGAGCAGCTGCTGCACCGGTTCGCCGCCGAGCACGACGAGTTGCGCGGCATCATCCCGGCGGTACGCGACGCCGCCGACCTGCTGGCCGCCGGCCCGACTCCGGAAGCGTTGCGTGAGCTGCAGCGCGTGCACACGCTGCTGTGCGAGCGGGTGTTGCCGCACGAACGGGCCGAAGAAACCCAGCTCTACCCAGCTCTCGCGGGTCCGCTGGGCGGGCCGGAAGCGACCGCGACGATGAGCCGGGCGCACGCGGAGATCGAGCGGCTCACCCACCGCCTCGGCCACCACCTGCAACTGGCCGGATCCGCCGGCCGGATCGGCCCCGGCCAGGTCGACGACCTGCTGTCGGGCCTGTATGGCCTGTCCGCCGTGCTGAGTCTGCACTTCGTCCAGGAGGAAGAGAGCTACTTCGCGTTGGCGGCGGAGCCCGAGGAACTGGGGAAGCGGTCATGACCCTCGAGCGGGAAGCTGTGGTGGTGCGGACGGAGGAGGTGCCGTTCCTGGTCGCCGGTTCGCGATGTGCGGCCGGCCGCCGGCTGGGCCGCCGGACTCCGCGCGACGGTTCGCCGCCCGAGGCGTGGCGGTCCTGGTCTTCGATTACCGGCACTTCGGTGCCGGCGAGGGGCAGTCCGCGTCAGCTGCCCCGTCGACATCGTCGGCGTCTCCACCGGCGGCAGCATCGCCGTGCAACTGATCTCCGTTGTAGCAGTGGTGTCCATTGCGGTGGTGGTCCAGCTCGTCAAACTCGTACCGGCGGCGCGCTTTCGCCGGGACCACGATCGTTGGGAGTAATCGGGGTACGGCGGCGACGTAGCGCTTTGCGGAGTTCTTCGAAGCCGAGCACGGTGGCCGCCAGCGTGGTGGCGATGACCCAATCGGTGGCGGTGAGGGCGGTCGTGCCGACCAGTTCCTGCGCGGCCGGAACGTAGACCGCGCAGATCTGCAGGACCAGCACAGCGGCGAGGGCGGCCCAGAGGCGCCAGTTCCGCAGCAGCAGCGGGCCGAACACCGTGGCGTTTTCGTCGCGGACGTTGAAGAGATTGAAGACCTGATAGAGCACGAAGGTCGTGAAGGCCAAGGTTTGCGCGGTGCCGGTGCCGCGGTCGAGGCCGAGCCAGTAGGCGTAGAGGGTGCCGGCGGTCATGAGCACGCCGGTGCCGGCGATACGGGCGAGACGGCTTCCGGTGAGGATGTGCGCGCCCGGCGGCCGGGGTGGTTCGTGCATGACGGCCCGGCGGGCGGGTTCGAGGCCGAGGGCCAGTGCCGGTGGTCCGTCGGCGATGACGTTGACCCACAACAACATCAGCGGGGTGAGCACCGCGGGTTCGGACAGGAAGACCACGGATCCGGCGACCATGGTGAGGATCGCGGCGAGGTTGGTGCTGATCTGGAAGCGGACGAACTTGACGATGTTGTCGTAGATGGTGCGGCCTTGGCGGACCGCGCCGACGATGGTGGCGAAGTTGTCGTCGGTGAGGACCATCGAGGCGGCCTCTTTGGACACGTCGGAGCCGGTGATGCCCATCGCCACGCCGATGTCGGCGCCTTTGAGGGCGGGAGCGTCGTTGACGCCGTCTCCGGTCATGGCGACGGTCTCGTGGTGGCGTCGCAGCGTCTGCACGATGCGGATCTTGTGTTCGGGGGCGACGCGGGCGAACACGCCGACGCCGGGTGCCTCCTGTTCGAGGGCGTCGTCGTCGAGCCGGTCGATGTCCTCGCCGGTGATGCCGCGGCCGGTGATGCCGAGGGCGCGGGCGATCGAGGTCGCGGTGGCGAGGTGGTCGCCGGTGATCATCTTGACGTCGATGCCGGCGGTGTGGCACTCGGCGACCGCGTCGGCGGCCTCTGGGCGGGGCGGGTCGAGGATGCCGATCAGGCCCACGAGAACGAGCTCTTCAGGGAGCTCCGGAGTCGCGGTGGCGTCGGTGTCGGCGTGGTCGATGTCCGCGACGGCGATGGCCAGCACGCGCTCGCCGCGGCCGGCGAGTTCCTCGAGCACCGCGGAGATTTCGCGGTACCGCTGCTCGTCCAGCGGGCGGTCGCCGTCGGCGCAGCGGACGTGGGTGGCGCGGCGGAGCAGGACGTCCGGGGCGCCCTTGACGCACACCCGCACGCCGGATCCGTGGCGGTGGAAGGTGGCCATGTACTTGCGGCCGGAGTCGAACGGGATCTCGGCGACGCGAGGGGCGGCCTGGCGCAGTGCGGTGACGTCCAGCCCGGCTTTGCCGGCGAGGGTGACCAGGGCACCCTCGGTGGGGTCGCCGACGAGCGTGCCGTCGTGGACGACGGAGTCGTTGCACAAGGCGGCAGGCACCAGCACATCGCGCAGATCGGGCACCGGCCCGTCGTCTTCAGCGGTGATCGTGCCGTCGGGGCGGTAGCCCTCGCCGCCGATCCGGTACCGGCGGCCGGCGTGCCACAACGAGCGGGCGGTCATCTGGTTGAGGGTGAGCGTGCCGGTCTTGTCGGTGCAGATCACCGTGGTCGAGCCGAGGGTTTCCACGGCGGTGAGGCGTTTGACGATGGCCTGCCGCCGGGCCATCCGACGCATTCCCAGGGCGAGGGTGACCGTGACGACCGCGGGCAGGCCCTCCGGGATGGCCGCCACCCCCAGTGCGACGGCGAGGGTGATCACTTCGCCCAAGCCGCTGCCGGTGACGAACTGCATCACCGCGACCAGGATGACCGCGATCCCGGCGAGGTAGGCCAGCCGTACCCCGAGCTTGTCCAGCTGCCGCTGCAGCGGGGTGCGGACGGCTTCGGTGCGCTGCAGCAGACCGGCGACCTTGCCGATCTCGGTGGTCATGCCGGTGGCCGTGACCAGCACTTCGCCGCGGCCTCGGGTGACGATGCTCGTCATGTGGGCCATGCAGGCACGGTCGGGCAGACCGACGTCGCCGGGCAGAGCCTTGCCGGTCTTGGCGACCGGGACGGACTCGCCGGTCAGGCCGGACTCGTCGGTCTCGAGGGTGACCTGGGCGAGCACCCGTCCGTCGGCGGGGATCCGGTCACCCGCTTCGACCAGCACGACGTCGCCGGGAACGAGGTCGGTGGCGGGTACCTCCACGACACGTCCGTCGCGACGAACCCGCGCTGAGGGGCTCAACATCTCCCGCAGGGCGGCCACGGACTGGTCGGCGCGGCGTTCCTGGAAGAACCCCAGCACGCCGTTGAGACCCAGGACCAGCCCGATGACCAGGGCTTCCCGGAACGAACGTTCGACCACGCCGGCCAGCACGGCGGCGAGCACCAGTACCACGCTCAGCGGATTGGCGACCTGTGCGACCAGCGCCTGCCACCACGGCCGGGCCGCCGGCTCGGCCAGCCGGTTCGGTCCGGCGGCCGCGAGCCGGCGTGCCGCCTCCGCTGCGTCCAGGCCTTGGGCGGGGTCCACGCCGAGCCGCGCCGAGATTTCGGTCGTTTCCAGCCGCCACGGCTGCGAAACCGCCGGCGGCGCAGTGCGGTCACCGGTCAGCAAAGGGCCTTCTCCGGCACCGCGTTCCCGGCCGGTCACGGTCGGGGTGGGACGACGGCCACCGGGCAGGCGGCGTGGTAGATGAGGGCGTGGCTGGTGGAACCCAACAGCAGACCGCGGAAGCCACCCCGGCCGCGGGAGCCGACCACGACCAGCTGGGCGTTCTCGGCTTGTTCGAGCAGTGTGTGAGCGGGCCGGTACCGGGCGACGACCAGCTCCACCGGCACGTCCGGGTACTCGGCTTGGGCAGGGGCGAGCCACTCGCCGACCAGCGCCCGTTGCTCGCGTTCGATGACGTCCCAGTCCACGTCCACGCCGATCTCCCCGAAGCCGCCCAGTGGCAGGTCCAGGCAGGTGTGCACCGCGACCAGCGGCACGCCACGCGAGGCGGCGGCGCGGAACGCGAACGGGATCGCCGCCGCGCTGGTGGGTGACCCGTCCACGCCGACGACCACCGGCCCCTCGTGCCGCGGCTCGGTCCGGGCGTCGGCGCCGCGGACCACCACGATCGGGCAATGGCCGTAGGTGGCCACCGCCACGGCGATCGACCCCACCACCAAGCCGGTGAACCCGCCCAGGCCCCGTGACCCCAGTACGACGAGCTCCGCCGACGCCGAGCGGGCGATCAGCTGCTCGGCCGCCCAGCCGCGGGCCAGATCCGTGCTCGCATGCACGTCCGGCGCGGCCTCCCGCGCCGCCGACTCCGCCGCATCGAGCCACTCGCGGCCGTACTCGAGCTGCGCGCGGTGGTAGGCGGGCACCAGCGCTTCCGCATAGGGCACGGCCACCGGCACCAGCGCGCAGGCGTGGACGATCACCAGCGGCAGATCTCGCCGGACCGCCTCCTGCGCTGCCCAGCTCACGGCGTGGGTCGCGGCGGTCGAACCGTCCACCCCCACCACGATCGGCCGGACGTCTGCTTCCACCATCGTCAGTCCTTTTGAAGGTCGTGTTCGAATATTCGTCAGCCGGAAAGCCACACGGCCGTCCACGCCACTGGTGCGCCCCGAGCGCACTGTGCAGCAGAAGGTTCATTGTGAGGATCCCCTCGGGTTGCCAGGACTGGAAAGGGCACAAGGTCACCAGTGGTGAGCACGCTTTTCGCGATGCGATGACCGGCGCGAACCGCCGTGAGCACGACGCGCCGGTTGGCCAGGTGATGTGGACGATTCCACGTCCAGCGGACCGAATGCCTGTGGTGGTGGCTGGTCATCGGGAGCCTTTGGTCCTTCGGGCAGGGGACCTGTGGTTCTGGGTGGGCTCGCGCGGGGCGAAGACGATCAGGGCATGCAGATTCACATCAGCACCGACAAGAACGTGCACGGCAGTGATGCCCTGATGCGACGCGTCGAGCAGGAATTCGAGTCCGCATTTTCCCGGTCCTCCGACCGGATCACGCGCTTGGAAGTTCACCTCGGCGACGAAATCTCTGCTCGCGGCGCCGGGGTGGATCGGCGTTGCGTGCTCGAAGCTCGTCTCGCCGGGCATGGCGCTGTTTCGGTGACTCATCATGCCGGCTCGGTGATCGACGCGTGCCACGGCGCGATCCGCAAGCTCGAGAGCGTGCTGGAGAGCAAGTTCGGTCGGCTGTACCAGCACAAGGGCGGGGAGTCCATCCGTCACCCGGGAGTACCGGCCGACCCGAGCCAGGCCGGTACCCCCGCCGCCGGCGCACGCTGACGAGCACACCGGCGAGGACCAAAGCCCTTCCGAGCGGTGACCTACGGCACCCGGCGGTGGACCGTTGTGCGGTGTTCGGGCACGGCCTTGGCCTGGTGCGATGGAGAGAAAGGCGGAGCACGGACTTCACCGTCTGGCCGCCGGGAGCGGTCTACTTCGGACATCGACCAGGAGATGACGATGCGCAAGTACGTGTACGACTTCGCCGAGGGCAACCGGTCCATGGCGGACCTGCTCGGCGGCAAGGGCGCCAACCTCGCCGAGATGACCGTGATGGGATTGCCGGTGCCGCCGGGGTTCACGATCACCACCGAGGCGTGCCGGGCGTACTTGGCCACCGGAGCGGCACCCGAGGGACTGGCCGAGGAGGTGGGGGAGCACCTGCACGCCCTGGAACGGGCGATGGGCCGCAAGCTCGGGCAGGTGGACGAGCCGTTGCTGGTCTCGGTCCGCTCCGGGGCACGGTTCTCGATGCCGGGGATGATGGACACCGTCCTCGACATCGGGCTGACCGACGAATCGGTGGGCGGGCTCGCCGCGTGGTCGGGGGACGAGCGGCTGGCGTGGGACTCCTACCGGCGGCTGGTGCAGATGTTCGGCACGACCGTGCTCGGCGTCGACATCGCTTGCTTCACCGATGCCCTGCGGGCGGCGAAGCAGGCCAAGGGCGTCGCCGGTGATCTCGGCCTGGACGCGGCCGATCTGCGGGCGCTGACCGCCAGGTTCAAGGACATCGTGCGCGAACAGGCGGGTCGGGAGTTTCCGCAGGACCCGAGCGAGCAGCTGGACCTTGCGATCAACTCGGTGTTCGAGTCGTGGAACACCGACCGTGCCCACGTGTACCGCCGGGCCGAGCACATCCCCGAGGACCTGGGGACCGCGGTGAACGTGTGCGCGATGGTGTTCGGCAACCTCGGCGAGGACTCCGGCACGGGCGTCGCGTTCACCCGCGACCCGGCCACCGGGACGCCCGGCGTGTACGGCGACTACCTGGCCGACGCCCAGGGTGAGGATGTCGTGGCCGGCATTCGCAACACCCTGCCCCTGCACCGGCTCGCCGACCTGCACCCCGGGCCGTACGAGCAGCTTCTGGGGATCATGCGGACGCTGGAGGAGCACTACCGCGACCTGTGCGACATCGAGTTCACGATCGAGCGGGGCAGGCTGTGGATGCTGCAGACCCGGGTCGGCAAGCGCACCGCGGCCGCCGCGTTCCGCATCGCCGAGGCCTTGCGAGAGGAGGGTGTGATCGACGCCGATGAGGCGCTGCGGCGGGTCACCGGCGCGCAGCTGGCCCAGCTGATGTTCCCGCGCTTCGCCGGCACCGAGACCGCGCCCGTCGCCACCGGCGTCGCGGCGTCACCGGGGGCGGCGGTCGGTGAGGTCGTGTTCGACTCGGCCAATGCGGTCCGCCGGGCCGAGGAAGGCGCGGCCGTGATCCTGGTACGGAAGGAAACCAATCCGGACGATCTCGATGGGCTCATCCACGCCCGGGGCGTGCTCACCAGCCGCGGCGGCAAGACGTCGCACGCCGCCGTCGTGGCACGCGGGCTGGGGCGCACCTGCGTGTGCGGGGCCGAGTCCCTGGACGTCGACGTCGCGAACCGCCGGTTCACGACCGCGGACGGCACGGTCGTCGCCGAGGGCGACGTGATCTCGATCGACGGCACCGCGGGTGAGGTCTATCTCGGCGAGCTGGCCGTAATGCCGTCCCCGGTCGTCGACTACTTCGAAGGCCGACGCGAACCGGGTAGCGACACGTTGCTGCAGGCGGTCGACCGGATCATCGCGCAAGCCGACGCCCGGCGGCGGCTGGAGGTGCGGGCGAACGCCGACACCGCGGCAGACGCGCGGCGGGCCCGGCGCCTCGGGGCGACCGGTGTCGGGCTGTGTCGCACCGAGCACATGTTCCTCGGCGAACGGCGGGTGCTCGTCGAACGGCTGATCGTCGCCGAGACCGACGCCGAGCGTGAAGCCGCGCTGGCGGCACTGCTTCCGCTGCAACGCGAAGACTTCGTGCAGATCCTCGAGGAGATGGACGGGCTGCCGGTGACCATCCGGCTGCTGGACCCACCGCTGCACGAGTTCCTGCCCGACCGCACCGCGTTGACCGCCGAAGTGGCCGTGGCCAAGGCACTCGACCGGCTGGGCGCGCCGAAAGCCCTGCTGCGCGCGGTCGACCGGTTGCACGAGGAGAACCCGATGCTGGGTACCCGCGGGGTCCGGCTCGGCCTGGTCGTGCCCGGTCTCTACGAGATGCAGGTGCGCGCCATCGCCGAAGCCGCCGCGGCTCGGGTCCGTGCGGGTGGGAAACCACTCGTGGAGATCATGATTCCGCTGGTGGCCGATGTGCGGGAGCTGGACATCATGGCCGGACGCGCCCGGCGGATCCTGGACGAGGTCACCGCCGGGGAGAGGTTCCCGTACGAGATCGGCACCATGATCGAGCTGCCCCGGGCCGCCCTGACCGCGGGCCGCATCGCCGGGTCGGCCGAGTTCTTCTCCTTCGGCACCAACGACCTGACCCAGACCGTGTGGGGCTTCTCCCGCGACGACGTCGAGGCGTCGTTCTTCCCCACGTATCTCGCCGAGGGCATCTTCGCGGTGTCCCCGTTCGAGACGATCGACCGGGACGGCGTCGGCAAGCTCATCTCCGCTGCCGTGGAAGCGGGCCGGGCCGCACGCCCGGGTCTGGTCATGGGTGTGTGCGGGGAACACGGGGGAGATCCCGCGTCGATCGAGTTCTTCCACGAGGTGGGCCTCGACTACGTGTCCTGCTCGCCCTTCCGCGTGCCGGTCGCCCGGCTCGAAGCCGGCCGCACTGCCGTCGGTCAGGCCGACAGCGCGGTCGACAACCGCTGAGAGCACGTTTGCCGCCCACCGCCCGAACGGGCGGTGGGCGGCGGTGCGCAAAGGGCCGTCGGGCCGGCCGTGGAGGACCAGGCCCGGGATTTCAACCGGTCTTCCCGGTGCCGTCGTGCTCGGACGGAGCATCGTGTTGGGAGACCAGGAAAAACGGAAGGTGGCTCTGTAATGGCGGCCCCCGTGGTCGGTTCGATGACCAGGACCGACGCGTGGTCTGGGTTCCGTGGGCAGAGCCGGCGCGAGAACATCGACATGGTGGAGGCCGGAGCAGTTCGAGTGCTGGGGGCGCGCCAGTACGTTGTCCGGCGTGAACGTCAGTGGTGACCAGGTGGCCGAGGCGGTGGAACGGCTCCGGGACCTCACGCAGAGGTTCTCCGGTCAGTTCTCCGGGTTGTCGGCGACGTCGAGCCGGTAGCCGGGCACCAGCCGTGCGTGGCCCGGGGTGAATTCGATCCACACCGAGCCGGGGCGGAGGTCGGGTGCGTGGTCGACCACGACTCCGGTCTGGCCGTCGAACTGACCGCTGTGTGCACGCACACGCAGCCCGGTGGGGAATCCGCCCGCCCGGGCCGGCCCGAGGTGTTCGGTGCGGTGGGCGAGCCGCATGTCGGCCTCCTGTTCGGTGAAAGGGCCTTGGTCTTCTGCCCGCGTCTCGATGGTGCCGTTCGGCAGGCAGGTGGGGGCAGGGGAGAAGGCCAAGACCCGGCGGGCCGTTCTGCCCGTTCGGATGGAGTCGTTGTTCCCGCGCCCGGTGCAGTACACGCCGGCGGGGCGGGAATTCCGGACGGGGTCTTCCGCGGTGCCGGTTGGTGACCAAGGGCCCTGCGGTAACGATGGGGAGGACAGGCATGGTGAAGGGGTGAACAGTTCATCCGCGAAGGTCTCCGCCGAGATCGGCCCCGGTTGTCGATCCCACTCTCCTTGACGACGCGCTTCTGCAGGCGCGGGCATTCTGTGCAACGCACCCGCTCGGTGCCCTCACCATCGTGGCCCGGAAGACCGGGCACCCGGCAATGCCCGACGCTGTGCTCGCCGATGTCCACGCCTCGGTACGGGGCCGGCACGTCGACACCCGCGCCGTCGCTCTCACTTTCGACGCTGCACTGGATCAGGCACTCGCACGGCTCGGCGGGCAACTCGACCGGCACGCCGCGCTGACCACTGTCTAAGCCTTCTGCGGATACCGCGAACCGGCGCCCATCGCCACGTCAGGACCGACATGCTCGACCTTGTTGTCACCACCCAGCCGACGGCTCACGAGCGTGACCGTGCGATCCGGGTGGTGCAGCGGCACGCTCTTGACGACCAGGACCAGGCCGCGTTGCTGGAAATGCTCGGCTTGGACCGGGGCGAGACCCCCATGCCGACACCGCGGTCCCACGGTGCCCTATCGGCCGCCGAGCTGCTCGAGCTGTTCGCTCCTTTTGCCGCCGAGCGGTCGGCCGCGGCCGCGCACTGATCCAGCGGTCGGGTGCTAGGGAGAGACGCGGGCCAGATGCTCCAACGCGTCGGCCAGATCGCCGTGTACCGGCAGGACGCGCTCCAGCCCCAACGCCGTCGCAGGACGCAAGATCGCTCGCTGGCGAGTGACGATCGCTAAGGGCACCCCGGCTGCGTGGGCTTCGGCTCCCGCGTTGACCAGGATGGCCAGCGCTCGCGCCGAACAGAACGTCACCGCCGACGCGTCCAGTATCAACCCTTGTGGCCGACGTTCGAATTCGCCGGTGAGGAGATCGGCCAGCGGGCCGGTGATCGCGGAGTCGAGTTCACCGCGCGCGGTCAGGACGGTGACCGCGTCGGCTCGGGACACCTCGACGGTGGCCCTGGGCCTGAGCGCGTCAGGCTCCCTGGGGCGGGGCAGCGCCATTTTCGACATCTCCTTCGCGGCCGTCAGGTCGAACCGGTCGTGCACCCTTCCAGCCCCACGTCGGCCGGTGGCCGTTGGGGCAGAGTGCGCCGGCTACGAGGCTGAACCGCTGCCTCGCGAGAGTACGACGACCTCGTTCACACTGCAGTGGTCAGCGGACCATGGTCACCATCGGCAGTGAACGCCGGGCTCTCTACCAGGGCGAACGAAAACCGCCTCCCGGTGAAGACCACCCATAACGGTGACGACCCACGGACGTCAGAGGTGCGCACCACTGTGTATGGCTGTCAATGTCGGGCACTCCGCCTCGAACGACCGAGATTCGACAACGTTGCAGCAAGACGAATTCCGCCGGATTGACAGCTTCTGGCGCGCAGCCAACTACTTATCGGCCGGACAAATCTACCTGCTGGGCCCGGTCAGCGGGTGATGGCCGCGACGCGTTCCGCGGCCGTCGGCGGGAGCAGGGCCGCCGCCTGCCGGAGAGCGCCACGGGTTCGGCGCGGGGTGGAGCCCAGGACCCGGCGAAGCCGATGGTCAGCGCAGCCTGGATTTCCCCGGCGTACCGGCTGTGACATCGGGCGTGCGGGCGCGTCGTACGTGTGACCGGGCGTGGGCGGCCGCTTCGGCGAAGTCGGTGAACAGGTGGTTCTCGTGCCGGAGTTTGCCGAGGGCGCCGGTCGCGGTCAGCACCTGCCGGTGGTGCGGGCGGATGCCCTTGACCAGCACCGTGATCCCGCGGGCTTCGAGTTCTTCGATCGCTTCGCCCAGTGCTTTGGCGCCGGTGGCATCGAGGAGGTGCAGGCGGGACAGGCGCAGGATGACGACGAGGACGTCGTCGGCGGTGTCGGCGATGTCGGCGATGATGCGTTCCGAGGCGCCCCAGAACATCGCGCCTTCGAAGCCGAACACCGCGATGTGCTCGTCGCCGGGGGTGGTGGGGCCGGGCAGCGGGTCGCGGCGGGTGTGGGCGGCGCCGGCGAGGTGGCGCAGGGCGAAGAACGCGGCGACGAGCAGGCCGATCTCGACGGCGAGGATGAGGTCCGCCGCGACGGTCACGAGTGCGGTCACGGCGAAGGTGGCCGCGCTGGAGCGGCTCGCGTGGAGGACTTCGCGGATCGTGCCGAACGGCACCATGCGCAGGCTGGTGACCATGAGGACCCCGGCCAGCGCGGCCAGCGGGATCCGCGACACGAGCCCGGTGGCGGCGTAGATCACCGCGAGGATCACCAGCGCGTGCGTGATGGCCGCCAGCCGGGTCCGGGCGCCGGAGCGGACGTTGACCGCGGTGCGGGCGATCGCGCCGGTGGCAGGCATGCCGCCGAAGAGGCCACTGGCGATCGAGGCCAGTCCCTGGCCGACGAGTTCGCGGTCCGGGCGGGTCGGCCCGACCGACGGCCCGCCGCGGGTCATCGTCACGGCGACGCGTGCGGAGAGCAGGGATTCGATGGCCGCCAGCGCGGCGACCGCGACGACGGCCCCGGTGAGGTCGCCGACCGCGCCGAGAGTGAAAGACGGCAGCGCGGGGGTCAGGGTGCTCGGCAGGCCGCCGATCCGCGGCAGGGGCGCGTGGACGAGTTCGGCGGCGACGGTCGCCGCGGCGACCGCGAGCAGGGACGCCGGTATCCCGCGGTGCAGCTTGGGCAGCACCAGCATGATGACCGCGACCAGCGCCACGGTGGCGATCGTCCAGACGGCCGTGCCTCCACCGGTCACGGCGTGGGCGACGGCGTTCGCCGCGGCCAGGAACGGGTTCTGTCCCGCCGGCGCTTTCGTGCCGACGGCCGCGGGGACCTGCTGCAGGAAGATGATGCAGGCGATCCCGAGCGTGAAGCCCTCGACGACCGGCCAGGGGAGGTACCCGACCAGCCGGCCCAGCCGCGCGGCTCCGGCGACCAGCACGACCAGGCCGCCGAGGACGGAGACCAGGGCGATCGAGGACGGCCCGTGGGCGGCGACGATCGGGGCCAGGACGACGGCCATCGCGCCGGTCGGCCCGGACACCTGCACCGGGGATCCGCCGAACACCGCGGCCACGATCCCCGCCACGACGGCCGTGACGAGCCCCGCTGCCGGTCCCGCGCCCGAGCTGACCCCGAAGGCCAGGGCCAGCGGGAGGGCCACGACGCCGACGGTGACCCCGGCGAGCAGGTCCGCGCGCACCACGCGCGGCTGCAGGTCGTAGTCGCCGCGGCCCGGGAGCAGGTCCCGGGCCGTCGCGAGGGCGCTCACACCCGTGCCGCGATCGCGTCCAGGACCGCTTGGGGGCTCGCGCCGGGCAGCGGCGGCAGCTCGCGCGCGGCGCGCACCTGCTCCGAGCCGGGGCGCAGCCCGGCCATCAGGAAAGCGCGGGCGACCACGAGGAGCTCGGCGACGAGCGGTTCGGCGAGCCAGTACTCGACGGCGTTACCGGTCCGCGACGAGGTGACGACCCGGGTGCGACGCAGCACCGCGAGGTGCTGGGACAGCTGGGAAGCTTCGCAGCCGGTCACTTCGAGCAGCCGCGTCACCGGCGCACCCTCGTCACCGGCGGCGGCCAGCACCTCGAGGACCTGGATCCGCGTCGGGTGCGCGAGGCACTTGAACAGGTCGGCTTTGATCCGGTACAGCGGCTCCGTCGTGCGGGACCTCGCGGGCATGAGCACCTCCTGGATTGATGATTCTATCAATCCATCAATCCGCGGTGGATCCGGGCCGTCGTGCGCGGGGCGAGCCAAGGACGAGAGTCCATTCGAGGCGTGACATTCGCCTGGTGATCGATCCGGCGCCGTCCTCGAAGCTGAGCAGTGTCCGACGGGCACCAGGTGGTGTCGCCGTCCCGCCTGAGGGGACCGCGTCATCGTGTTCAGCCATCCAGATCCCGCGGCACCGGCGAACGACCACGTTCCCGGGCACGGCCCCCTGCTCGGCGTCCGCCGCTTCCTGACGAAGGAGACGGTCGGCGATCACGGCCGCCCCCCGCACCAGATCGACTCCGGCGACTGCGGTCTTACACCGATCTGCCGTTCCTGGTGACGCTGCGGGAGCGCGAGCCGGGCGTCTACACCACGGACCGGTTCCTCACCGCCGCCGACCTCGGCGACATTGACCCCGGGCGAGCAGCCGACCGGGTGCGACGACGCCGACGCGCCGCACACGCCGGCCTGGCAGGAGCGGATCACCGGCGTGACCGCGGCGATGGCGACCAGGATCGGACGCGAGCTGGCCCGCAACGCCGAGCGCAGCCACGGCCGCACCCTCATGGCCCTGCATTGCTTGTGACTCAATGGCGGTGAAGGACAGGAGGAACTCGACGGTGCCGTGGTCGGCCAGTGAGCCGAAGGGACCGTAGCCGGTGGAACTGGGAATCGCCCAGTCGGAGAACGCGACGGGGATGGGTGCCCGCGGCCTGGAGGGCGTCGCCGTCCTGGCGGAGCACGATGCCGTCCGCTGAAGGAAAATGAGCCGATGGCGTCTTCGGGATTCGTGCCTACGTGCAATTCGGCTACCTAGCAGGGACTACCGAGATACACCGTAGAGGGATCGCATGGCGTCGCCGAAGGCAGCGTGGACGTCCGATGTCGTAGGTCCTCCCACACGAGGTCTCCCGGCACTGTCGAGCATCCGTGGTGGACGGCGAGAGTGTGCTCGAAGCGGGGCACCCCCCACGGTGCCCGGGCGGGAGGCGTGTCGTGCGATTGGGTGTGGCGGGTGCCCTGGTCGGTGGCGTGTACCGGCGTGGTGACGTCGATGTGGATCGCGAGAACGGGCGGGTGAGTGCGGTCGGCCTTCCCGGGGCCGGGACCGGGCTTGCCGTGCCCGGCCTGGTCGATCTGCAGGTCAACGGGTTCGCCGGGGTCGACTTCCTGAACGCCGATGTCGACGGCTACGCCCGCGCTGGCGGGGAGCTGGCGCGCACCGGTGTGCTCGCGTACCAGCCCACGCTGATCACCAGCCGTCCCGAACAGACCGTGGAGGCCATCGAGACGGCGGCCAAGGCGCAGGCGGCTCCGGGTGGGGCGCGAATCCTCGGCGTACACCTGGAGGGACCGTTCCTGTCGCTCGCGCGGCCGGGGACCCACCCGGTCGATCTGCTGAGAGCACCGGATGTCGAGCTGCTGAAGCGGCTGCTCACGGCGGGGCCGGTCACGCAGGTGACATTGGCACCGGAACTTCCCGGCGCGCTGGAGGTCGTCGGTGCCTGTGTCCAAGCGGGTGTGCTCGTGGCCTGCGGTCACAGCGACGCGACGGCAGCCGAGGCACACGCAGCCTTCGACCGCGGCGCGCGGTCGGTCACGCACCTGTTCGACGCAATGCGCCCCTTCACTCATCGTGATCCCGGCATCGCCGGTGCCGCGCTGACCCGCGACGACGTCATCGTCGGGTTGATCGCTGATCCGAGCCACCTGGCGCCCGAGACGATCCAGCTGGCCTTCCACGCCGCTCGTGACCGGGTCGTGCTGGTCACCGACGCGCTGGCCGCCGGCGGCTGCCCGGATGGCCACTACCGGCTCGGCGACGTCGAGTTCACCGTGTCCGGCGGTACCGCCCGGCGCGCCGACGGCACCCTCGTCGGAACCACGATCACCCTGCTCGACGCCATCCGCGACGCGTGCGCGGCAGGGATACCGCTGGAAGCCGCGGTCAACGCGGCGACTCGCACGCCGGCCGAGCTCTTCCCGCGCAGCGGCCTGGGGTTGCTGCGGCCGGGAGACTGCGCGGACGTCGTCGTCCTCGACGACTCGCTGGCGCTGCGGACGGTTCTACAAGGGGCGCGCGATCTCGAGAGGTGAACGGCGCCGGGGTTGTGCGCTGTCAGCGCTCGAAGCCGTGAGGTGCCGGGGCCGAGCTGAATTGGCCTTGCCAGGTGGCCTGGGCGCCAGAGTCCCCGATGCGGTAGACGTCGTACCACGCGGCGCCCGCGGCCGCGATGGACAGGACCGCGATCACCACCGTCACCGCGGTCGAGGCCGGGGCGAGGAACGTGCGCCGGCGGGTGGCGACCGCGGTCGAGCCGGCGCTCGGCGTGCCGGACGTCGGGCCCTGCAGGCTTTCGCGGTGGCGCCACCAGACGACGAGGGCGAGCACGGCTACCGGGATCGCGACGTAGACGGCGGTGTCGCCCAGTTCCGTGTGGGTGCGCACGAGCGGTGTCGAAGCGATCCGGCGTTCCAGCCATTCGCCTGCTTCGGTGGTGATCGGAACGAGCACCACGACGAGGACGGACAGGATCGCGTTCGGACCGGCGACCTTGCGGCGGACGGCGGGCCAGAGCGCGCTGAGCACCAGCAGCAGCGCGGCGAGGGGGAGCAAGACGACGATGGCGTGCACGAGCAGGATGTGGGCGGGCAGGCCGTTGACGGTGGTCATGATGTCCTTTGTGGATGGTGTCGGAATGGTCGGTGCGGGTGCCGGTTCAGGGCGCACGAGCGAGCGCGGCGACCTCGTATCCCGGTGCCCGCGCCGAAACCCACTGCTCGATGTCGTCGCCCCCACGGGCGAAAGCGGCGGTGGCGAAGACGTCGGCCCACAGCAGGGCCGGCCCCGTGACCGTCACCGAAAGCAGCTCGGCGGTGTGCAGGCCGGTGTGCGGGTCGACGATGTGCGGGCCGCGGGCGGCCGAGCCGGACGTCGCCAGGGCCCCGGTACGCAGCTCCAGCACGGCGAGGAAGGTGCTGGGGTCGGCCGGGTCTTCGACACCGACCCGCCACGCCGGAGCTTGGGAACCGCGGACGCCGGCGGTGATGTCGCCGCCGGCGTTGAGGTAGTGGTCGAACCCGGGCAGCCGGGTGACGTGGGCCGCGGCGTTCTCGGCCGCCCAGCCCTTCACCAGCCCGGACGGGTCGAAGCCGCCGGGCAGCCGCCACGGGTCGAAGTAGCCGTCGGTGCGTTGCCGGGCTTCTTCGCAGAGCGCCACGACTTCCGTGACCCACGGATGCCAGAGATCGCGGGGGAGATCTCTCCGCCGGAGTGCGCTGACCTGGCTGTCGGGCCGGTAGGTGCTGAACAGCTCGTCGGCGGCACGCAGGTGGCCGAACACCGCGGCCGAGGCCGGTTCGACCGCGGGATCGGTGTCCACGCGGGGGCCTCGTAGGTGCAGGCTGACCTGGGTGCCCATGACCGGCCGGGTCCAGGAGCGGCGTGCCCGGTGGGCGGCCCTCACCGGTGGGCCGCGTCGATCGCGGACTGCAAGGACTGCTGGTAGCCCTCGGAGGTATAGGTGGCACCGCTGACGGTATCGATCTGTGCGCTCTGCGCCTGCAGTGCCTCTTCGTTCAGCGCGGGCACCGCGGCGGAGTTGATCCGGACGTCCCGGCCGCTTTCCCGGGGGTACTCGACCGCCTGCGCATCGGTGATCCGGCCGCCGGCGACGGTGATCCGCACCTGGACCGGCCCGTAGCGGGTATCGGCGGCGTCGCCGGTGAACGTGCCGTTCCCGTCGCCTGAAGCCGGTGTGGCCGGGCTCGTGGTGCGGGTCGGCTGCGAGCCGCCGCCGAGCGGGCGCCCGGTGGCGACCGGCGTCTGGTCGGTGCTGGTGCGGTAGCTGAACAGCAGCACGACGACGGACACCTTCGCTGCGACGGCAATGGCGATCCTGCGCATCGGGAGAGTCCTTTCCTACCAGGCGAACCGTTCGGCGTGGATGCGGTCGCCGGGGACGCCGGCGTGGCGCGCGCTGTCGAGAACGGCGGCGGTCCACGCATCGGGGCCGCAGACGTAGACGTCGTGGTCGGCGATGTCGAGCACGAGGTGGCGCAGCACCTGCTCGTCGGGCACGGGGGCGTATCCGGCGGGCAGCCACGACGCGCGGTCGCGCGAGCGCCGGCCCAGCAGGTAGTGGATGCGCACCCCGCGGCGGGCGGCGAGGTCCTCGATCTCGCGCCGGAACAGCAGGTCCGCCTGCCGGCCGGTGCGGAGGAACAGCACGGCATCGCCGGACCGGTAGGGCAGCTCCTCCAGCAGGGCGCGCAGCGGGGTGATCCCGATGCCGGACGCGAACAGCGCGAGCTTCCGTCCTTTCCGGACGTTCGCGGTCAACCGGCCGTACGGGCCTTCGAACCACGCGGGGGTGCCGGGCCGCAGGGTGGCAAGCCGGCGGCTGCCCTCGCCGAGGTCCTTCGCCGTGATCCGCAGCCGCTGCCCGTCCGGGGCGGCCGAGAGCGAGAACGGCTTGCCCCGCGACCAGCCGGGCCCGGCGAACCGCCAGACGAAGAACTGGCCCGCCGCCACGGGAAGCTTCTCAAGCCACCGGCCGGTCAGGTACACCGAGACGACGCCGGGGCCTTCGGGCACGACCTGCTCGACGACCAGCCGGTGCCGGGCGTTGAGCCACACCGGCCGGCCGACGCGGAACACGAGCACGGCGCCGGCTGCGGCCGCGTAGGCGGTCCACCAGAACGCGGTGGCGACCGGGGAAGCGGTGAAGTCGGCGCCGGTCCACAGCTGGTGCGGCAGGGCGAGGGCGGCGCCGAGGTAGGCGTAGAGGTGCAGCAGGTGCCAGGATTCGTAGCGCAGCCGCCGCCGGGCCGCGCGCACCGACGTCACAGCGACCAGGCCCAGCGCGACCGTCCCAGCGGCGGCCAGGAGCATGCCCGGGTAGGTCGTCACCAGCGCCCACGCCTCGGCCAGGACGCCGGAACGGTCGGTCGCCGCGTAGCCCAGGGTGATGAGCATTAGGTGCGCGGCCAGCAGCGTGATCGAGGTGAATCCCACGAGCCGGTGCCGGCGGGCCAGTTCATCCTGGCCGTAGCTGCGCTCCACCCACGGGATGCGGGCCATCAGCAGCAGTTGCAGCAGCAGGAGGTCCGCCGACAGCAGCCCGGTGAGCCGTCCGGTCGAGGTGAAGAAGTCGGCGCCGAGGTCCTGCAGGCCGCGCCCGGACACCCAGAGCGCCGCCACGAACAGCACGCTCAGCCAGGCCGTCAGCCCGGCGACATCCCGCCACCACGCGTGGACCGCGGGCCGCGCGATGCGGGCGGCGAGAGTGGCGGACATCGGGCTCCTCGGGATGATCTCGGTGAGATCCACCCTTCCCGAGCCCGGTTAGCCGTCGACGTGATCGGGGTGAGAGTTCGGTAAGAGAAGATCCGCTCCGACGGTGAACCCGACCACGGCACCGCCGCCGGGGCGCGGCTCGGCGAACACGCTGCCGCCGTGGGCCAGCGCGATCTCGCGCACAATGGCCAGCCCGAGGCCGGAGCCCGGCAGGCCGCGGGCGCCGTCGGTGCGGTGGAAGCGGTCGAACACGCGGGCCGCGTCGTCTTCGCCGATGCCGGGGCCGCGGTCGAGCACCCGGACCCGGCCGTTGTGGACGTCGACTTCGATCGGGCCTTCGGGAGCGAACTTCACGGCGTTTTCCAGCAGGTTCGCGATCGCGCGTTCCAGGGCCTTCGCCTGGCCGGTCAGTGCGGACGCGTCGGTCTCGACGGTGATGGCCCGTCCGGACCGGCGCCGGACGCGCTCGGCGGCGCGCTCGGCCACCTCGTGCAGCTCGACCGGCGCCGGCTCTTCGGCTTCGTAGCGGCGGGTGGCCAGTTCGACGAGTTCGTCGACCAGGTGAGTCAGTTCGCGGGTCTCGCCGTCGACGTCGTCGAGCAGGCGTGCGCGGGATTTCGGGCTGAGTTCGGCGAACCGGCGCAGGACGCTGGCGTTGGTGCGGAGGCTGGTCAGGGGCGTGCGTAGTTCGTGGGCGGCGTCCTGGACCAGGCGTTCCTGGTCGGCGCGGGCGTCGGCGAGCCGGCCGAGCATCCGGTCGAACGAGGTCGCGAGCCGGCCGACCTCGTCGCGGCCGCCGGTGGGCACGGCGACGTCGTCGAGGCGGCCGTCGCTGACCTGCTCGGTCACGTCGGTCAGCCGGACCAGCCGCCGGGTGATCTGCCGGGCCAGCAACCACCCGGCCAGCGCCGCCCCGGCCAGCACGAGCGCGCTGACGCCGGTGATCCGAGCGGCGAGACCCTTGAGGACGTGCCGGGACTCGTCGACGTCGATGCCGAGCTGGACGGCGCCGCGGCCCGGTCCCAGGGCGACGGTAGTCACCCGGTAGTCGTCGCGGCCGGCGGTGAAGTCGCGGTAGCGGTGGTCACCGAGGGAGCCGGTCGCGGCCAGTGTCCGGTCTTCGTCGCCGACGTCGAGGCGCACCGGGCGGCCGCCGAGCGGGCGGGTGGTGCCGTCCGGGGCGATCGCCTGGGCCACCATCGGCTGGGCCTCGTCGTGGTCGTCGTCATCGGGGCCGCGGGTGACCGGGCTCGGCGCGAGCACCTGCGTCGCGCCGGCCGCGACCTCCGCCGACGTCGTCAGCAGCGACCGGTCGAGTTCGGCGTCGATCCGTTGGGAAGCGGCCTGGTAGCTGAAGACGCCGACCAGGATCGCCGCCGACGCGCCGACGCCGGCGAAGGCGATCGCGAGCTTGCTGCGCAGGTTCACGCCGGCCGCACCGAATAGCCCACACCACGTACGGTGTGGATCAGCTCCGCCGCGCCGGCCTGCTCCAGCTTGCGCCGCAGGTAGCCGATGTAGACGGCGAGGTTCTTCGACTCCGAACCGAACTCGTAACCCCAGATCCGCTGGTAGATCGTGGCGCGATCGAGCACGATCCCGGCGTTGCGCACCAGCAGTTCCAGCAGGTCGAATTCCGTTTTCGAACACGTGATCTCGGTGCCCTGCCACCACACTCGCCGGGCGGCCGGGTCGACCGTGAGCTCGCCGAGCCGCAGCGTGCGGCGCGCGTCCGGCTCGGGTGAGGTGCGGCGCAACAGGGCGCGCAGCCGGGCCAGCAGTTCGTCGAGGTCGAACGGCTTGGGCAGGTAGTCGTCGGCTCCGGCGTCCAGCCCGGCCACCCGGTCGGGGGTTTCGACGCGGGCGGTGAGCATGAGGATCGGAGTCCGGTCGTCTTCGGCGCGCAGCACTCGGCAGACACCGAGGCCGTCGACGCCGGGCATCATCACGTCGAGGATCAGCACGTCGAAGTCGTCGCGCCGGGCGGCGGCCAGGGCGCTGACGCCGTCGGTGACCTCGGTGACGTGGTAGCCCTCGAGGTCGAGGGCCCGGACGAGGGACTCGCGGATGGCGCGGTCGTCGTCGGCGAGCAGGACGCGGTGCGGCATGGCCGCCATGATGCCCGCGCGTGGGCTTCGCGTCCTGCCGGGTTTCCGGGGTGCCAGCGGAGAGTTAGCGGTCGGTAAAGCGCGGCTTCCGGGTGGTCATGACGGCGCCGATTCGGTCGCGTCGTCCGCATCCGGCCGGAGGGCGAGCCGGCGGCCCTCGATCCGGTCGACGCTGATTCGCAGCAGTCGGTCGCGCGGTGGGGGAGCCCACGAGCGCAGGTCGGCGCCGAGCTGGGCGGCCACGGTTTCGACGTCGGTGGTGAGGGTGGCGATCCCGCTGACGATCACGCTCCAGCCGGTGTGGCCGGCCGGGTCGTAGGCGTCGGCCTCGAAGGTGACCGGCTGCCCGTCGAGCCGGTCGGCCCAGGAATTCCGGCCCGACCGCAGCCAAATCGCTTCGCCCGCCACGGTGAAGTTGACCGGCCGGATCGCCGGCCGCCCGTCGCGGACGAAAGCCAACCGGCCGAGCGGGACGGAGGCGAGCAGCGCGTGGCAGCGGGCCGGGCCCAGCTGGACCAGCTCAGGGACGCTCATCGGTCTCGGCGCGGTACTTGAGCTTGGCCAGCCGCGTCGCGGCGAAGAGCGCTGCGACGGCGATCGCGCCCAGCGTCGCCACGAGGCGGTTCACGTCGACGGCCGGTTCCCAGCGGAGCTTGCCGTCCTTGATGACGTAGGCCTCGACCGGTTTGGCCGACAGCCCGAAGCCGCCGCCTTCGCCGGAACGGCCTTTCTCGTCGCGGCTGTCGCCGCCACCTCCGCCGGTGCCGACGGCCGAGGCCACGATCACCGTGACGCCGTCGACCTCGTACGGCGCGCCGTAGACCATCTTGGTCTCCAGCCCGTCCTTCGCCTTCGTGAGCAGTTCGTCGACCTTCATGCCGCGAAGTCTCGGCGCGTCGGTGCGAGAGTGGCAGAGCCGATGGTCCCTTCCTCCGGTGACCGACGTCCCCGGCACCGATGGCGTTCGCCAGCGGCGGTGGTGAACTCGGCCCGATTTGCTGAGTACACCACGAATCCGCGACTCCGGAGGCCGTCATGGCTCACCGACCCGCACTGGCCGAGCTCGGGCTGAACACCGGTAAGAAGACGCGGCTGCACCGCAAGCACATCCTCAAGCTGGCGCTCGAAGGGGGCTTCAACGGGATCGCCATCCAGATCGGCTTGGCCGAGAAGTTCTACTGGGACTACGCGGGCGAGCTGCCGCTGGTGCTCAAGCTCAACGGCAAGACCGAGATCCCGACCGACGCCGAAGGCATCACGGTCGAGAAGATGCGGCTCGACGAGTC
This sequence comes from Amycolatopsis sp. NPDC024027, assembly GCF_040638975.1. Classification (NCBI taxonomy): domain Bacteria; kingdom Bacillati; phylum Actinomycetota; class Actinomycetes; order Pseudonocardiales; family Pseudonocardiaceae; genus Amycolatopsis; species Amycolatopsis sp. NPDC024027. The sequence continues at coordinate 119,192 of NZ_JBEZYY010000021.1, read as the reverse complement.
CGGGTTCCCGCAGCCGACCGGGGAGTTCGAACGCCTGGCCGCCGACAGCGTCGTGCTGGCCTTCGGCCAGGACAGCGATCTGTTTCTTGTGGACAAGCTCCCGGACGTCGAGCGCGCGGACGGGGTCGTGCGGGTCGGCGCGGACCTGACGACCGGGCACCCGGTGCCCGGACAACGCGGTGATCAAGCTCGAACCGGGGGAGAGAGAAGTACGCGATCGACCTCGACTACTGCAAGGGCTGCGGGATCTGCGTGGCCGAATGCCCCAGCGGCGCCATCGAAATGGTGCCCGAAGAAACCTGAGGAGGACTCGTGCGCGAGAAGCGCTGGCAAGTGGAGATCATCATCGACGAGGACGAGGGACGGACCCGGGCCACAGCCCGGCTGCACACCGCCGACGACACTCGCGTGTCCGGAACCGGGACCGCCCGGCTCAACCCGGCCGACCGGAACGTGCCCGAGGTCGGCGACGAACTCGCCGCGTCCCGCGCGCTGAGCGACTTGGCGCACAACTTGTTCGAATGCGCGGCGGGGGACATCGAAGAACTGACCCACCAGCCGGTCCGGCTGGAACGCTGAGGAGGCGGAGATGCGCACCGTGATCGTGTTCGAGTCGATGTTCGGCGCCACCGAGAAGGTGGCCAGGGCCATCGCCGACGGTCTGTCCCCGTCGGCCGGGGCCGAGGTGGTGAACGTCGACGATGCGCCGGCGGACCTCACCGGGGTCGAACTGCTCGTCGTCGGCGCGCCCACCCACGTGCACGGCATGAGCCAGGCCGCCACCCGGAAGTCGGCCGCCGACCAGGTGGACTACGAGATGCACTCGCGCACCGGGGTGCGCGAGTGGCTGGACTCGCTCGACTCGGTGCCGGACGGGCTCTCGGTGGCGACGTTCGACACCCGGATCGACAAGCCGCGCGTGTTCACCGGAGCGGCTTCGCTGGGGGCGGCCAAGCGGCTGCGCCGGCTCGGGTGCCGGGAGGTGGCGCCCGCGGAGAGCTTCTTCGTCGGCACGGATCCGATCGACGTCGGCCCGGAGCCCGGCGAGCTGGCCCGGGCCGAGGCGTGGGGTGCGGCGCTCGGTGCGGCCGTGCGCCGGACCATGGTCTGAACGGCCGGTCTCGCGGCCGGCCGTTCGGGAGCACCGGTTCACTTCAGTCCAGCAGGCGGCGAAGGGCAATGCCGGTGACCGCCGACGTGGTCGCCGCCATCACCCAGCCGCCGAGGATGCCGATCAGCATGATCAACGCCAGGTGCTGGCCGGGCTGCCACAACGGCATCGTGACGCCCAGGAAGACGGCCAGGCCGAGTAGCCAGGCACCGGCGGTGGTGAAGATCCAGCGGGCCGACCGGGCGAGGTGGCGACGCAGGACCAGCCACTGGGCGAACCCGATGGACAGCAGCAGGGCGGTGCCGAGAACGGCGGCCACCGGCCAGAGCACCAGCGGCGGCCAGGATACGAGGTCGGCCGCCCACGTGCTCGGGGCGAGACCCGCGAGGTAGGCGAAGGACGCCGCCCCGGCCGTGGCCGCCACCCACCGCCGGGTGTTCAGGGCCGGCAGCGCGCGCCGGAGGACGAGCGCCTGCCCGGTGCCGAGTGCGGCTCCTTCGGCCGCGCCGGCCAGCAGGAGGGCGGGTAGGGCAACGGCGGCGGGACTGCCCGCGGTCACGGCTCCGATGACGGCCGGGATCGCGAAGCCGAGGAACTCGGCGGCCATGACGACCAGGAACCACGTCCAAGCCAGGCGTCTGCCCCGCAAAAGGGGCACCGGCGGGGCGGTGAAAGCCACTATCGACGTGTCCGCGGTCAGCGGGACGCGGGGAAAGCAGCGGCGATAGGCCTCGGCTCCGGCGTCGCGCTCCGCCCCGCCGAGCAGCCGCCCTTCGGCCGCCACCCAGCGGCCGTCGAGCAGGACATCGGCTCCGGCGCCGTGGCGGAAGTGCCGCCACCAGCGCTTGTGATCGGGGTATCCGGCGGCGACCAGGATCTCCTCACCGGCGCGGGCGTACTGCACCGGGAGCACGACCGGCGTCGGCGCGGTGACGGGCCGGTACCGCAGGGCGGTGAGCGTTCCGTTCAGCAGCGGCGCCGGCCAGGAGCCGAGTAGCCGCAGGAGCAGCCGGTTCGCTAGGCCGGGGCGGATCGGTTTCGCAGTGCCAGTCGTCATCCCGTCAGTACAGGCGGCGGCGGAGGGCGGCGACAGGGCCGATCGAACCCCGGCCGGGGGACTTTGGCCACCCCGGCGGGTTCAGAGCCAGTCGCGGCGTTTGAACGATGCGTACAGCGTCGCGGAGATGACCAGGATGGCGAGCGTGGAGACCCAGACCCCGGACGCCTGCCCGAACCCGGGGTACGGGATGTTCTGGCCGTAGAACCCGGTGATCGCGGTCGGGACCGCGATGATCGCCGCCCAGCTGGTGACCTTCTTCATGATCGTGTTGAGCCGGTTGCCCTGGATGCTCAGCTGCGTCTCGCGGATCGTGGCGACCATCTCGCGCAGGGACTCCGTCCACTCCGTCACCCGCAGGACGTGGTCGTAGACGTCCTGGAAGTAGGGCAGGAGCGTGTCGTCGCGGCGCATCAGGGAGGCGACGATCTCCCGCATCGGCACGGCCAGGTGCCGCAGGCGGCCGAGGCTCCGGCGCAGCAGCAGGGACTGGCGCTGCAGGTCGATGTGGTCGACGCGGTCGGCGAACACGAGGTCTTCGAGTTCCTCGACCTGCTCGTCGAGTTCCTGGACGGCGTCGAGGTGGCCGTCGACGAGGTGGTCGAGCAGGCCGTGGAGCAGGAATGCGGTGCCGTTCTTGGCCAGGTCCGGCGTGGTGTCCCAGCGTGCGGTGAGCGCGTCGATATCGGTGGTGCCGTTCCGGTGCACGGTGATCAGCACGCGGTCGGTGATGAACGCGTCGAGCTCCGAGGCCGTGAGGACGCCGTCGGTCACGCGCACGGAGTACGCGGCGAGGAACGAGTGCCGGTCGTAGCGGACGAGCTTGGGTCGCTGGTGGTCGTCGTCGAGTACGGAGGCGACGGCGAGCGGGTGCAGACCGAGTTCGTCGGCGAGCGTCGTCAGGTCCGCCGCGGTGGGCGCGTCGAGGTCGAGCCACAGGGTCACCGAGGGGTCGGCGAGGTGCTGGGCGGCCTCGGCGGCGGGGAAGTCCTCCCGCTCCAGGACACCGCTGCGGTATAACCGGTTGCGCGTCATCGCGGGCTCAGCGGTCGTACGCCGCGGCGAGGCTGGTGCGGCAGGCGCGGACCAGCTGGCGGGTGGCACGGGTGGCGGGCGTGTCGCCGCAGGACGGGCAGCGGACCGTGACGTCGCCGGCCAGCTGGTCGATCGCGACGTTCAGCGCGCATTCGCAGGCGCGGCACCAGCGGGTGCCGGTGATGATGACGACGTGCAGCGGCGAGGCGACGCAGTCGTGCAGCCAGCGGCGGTGGGTGCGGCAGGTGACGCGCTCCAGCGGGTCCAGGCCGTCCTCTTCGGACTGGTCTTCCGCGGTCAGTGTGCGTGCCAGGTGCCGGTCGGCGACATCGGCGTAGCGGGGATCGATGCAGCCGGCGGGCCGCAGGGCGAGCCGGTCACGGCGGTTGCGGCGGGCGGACGTCGGCTCGGCTGTGGCCGCCGGGGCGAATCCGCGGTGTGTGTCCATGATGTGCCTCACTTTCGTCTGGTCCCAGACTCCGCCGGTCCGGGCCGGACGACGAGGGCCGTATCGTCCTCGCTCCGGGGGCCCACGGACACCGGTTGCGGTGGGCCGAAGGCCCACGGGCGCGAGGACTTTCGCCTCCCTCAGGCGGTTCGCACGAGGTACACCGGGCAGGCCGCGTTGTGCAGCAGAGCCTGGCCGGTGGAGCCGAGCAGCAGGTCGGGGAACCCGCCGCGGCCGCGGTCGCCGAGCACGACGATCTGGGCGGCGTCGCTGCGCTCGATCAGCTCGCGCCGCGGGTGCGACCGGACGACGACCCGGTCGACTTCCACGTCGCCGGTGCCGTGGTCACCGAGCCGGTCGGCCAGCAGCCGGTGGCCGGCGCCGGCCACCGATTCGTGGTTCTCCGGGTGATCGGGTTCGTGCGGTGGCGGGTCGTCGGCCCACGCGTGCACGACGACCAGCGGGACGTGACGGGACTTGGCTTCGTCGAGGGCGACGGCGAGGATGCGGCTGCTTGCCTTGCCGCCGTCGATGCCGGCGAGAACCGGACGCCCGGCGGTTTCGGCCTCGTCCCAGGCGTCGCCGCGCACGATGACCGTGTCGCACGAGGCGTGTGCGCTGACGGCCGAGGCGACCGACCCGGCGAGGAGACCGGTGAGCCGGCCCTTGCCGGACGAGCCGACCACGAGCAGGGCGGCCGTCTTGGACGCGTCGACGAGAGCGTGGGCGGCGCGGCCGGGGTCGAGCCGGGTCGTCGCGCCCGGAACGCCCTGGGCGGACGCGAGCTCCGCCGCGGTGCGCAGGGACCGGCCGCCGCGGTCGCGCAGGACGTCCTTCATCTCCTCGGGCGGCGGCACCACCCCGCCGGCGAGCAAGGCCGAGAAGTCGAGGGCGTGCACGATCTCCAATGGCGCGCCGCGCCGGCTAGCGGTGCGGGCTGCCCAGCGGACGGCGTCGAGGGACTCGGCCGACCCGTCGATTCCGACGACGATCGGCTGTCCGGTTGGTGCGGTCATCGGCGGCTCCTGACGTAGTTGTCGGGTCGCGACCGTAAGGCCATCGGTCGCCAGGTTCACGGTGCGCTTCCGGCCGGTCGGGCCGAAGCGGCCAAAGGTCCTCGCGGGCGAGGACGAACGGCCGCATCGTGCGCGTGCCGGCGAGGCCTACCTTCGAGTCGGATGCGTGATCCACGCACCGGAACCCGGAGGAAACAGGTCATGAGCGCAACCGGAAACCCGCCGGTCGTCGTCGCCGTGGACGGTTCGGAGACCGCGGCGGCGGCCGCGTTGTGGGCCGCTGGGGAAGCCGCCCGCCGGCACGCGCCGCTGCTCGTCTTCACCGCCTACGGCTACGAGGACGCCGCGTTCGGCGGGAAGATGTACCTGCCGTCCGACTGGCTCAGGATCAAGGAGGCCGACGCCGACGAGCTGCTGCGCACGACGCGGGCGACCCTCGAAGCCGCCGTCCCCGGGCTGAACGTGTCCACTGAGGCCAGTGGCCGCGGACCGATACCCGGCCTGCTGGAGGTTTCGGCGCGTGCGCGGATCCTCATCACCGGTGAGCCTGTCGGCGTGCTGGCGGGCCTGTTCAGTGGCTCGCCCGATGTCGATCTCGCCGCGAAGGCGCATTGCCCGGTCGTCGTGGTGCGCGGGAACGAATCCGTCGACGGCCCGGTGGTCGTCGGCACCGATGGAAGCCCGCTGAGCGAAGCCGCGATCGCCTGGGCCTACGAGGAAGCCTCGCTCCGCAGTGCCCCGCTCGTCGCCCTGTACACCTGGCACGACGGGGACACCGCCGGCCTGTTCAGCGACGGCAACGTCGCCTTCCAGGGCGAAGATCTGCAGGACTCCGGTCGGCGGCTGCTGGCCCAGCGGCTCGCCGGCTGGCAGGAAAAGTACCCGGACGTCCACGTCGAGCGCCGGGTCGAACACGACAAGCCGCGCTCCCGGTTGCTGTCGGCGAGCCACGGCGCGCAGCTGGTCGTGGTCGGCAGCCGCGGCCGCGGTGGTTTCACCGGGCTGGTGCTGGGCTCGACGAGCCAGGCCCTGCTGCACCACGCGTCGTGCCCGGTCATGGTGGTCCGTACCGAGAAGGAGAAGTGAACATGAACACCGGAATGGTATCCGCGGTGATGACCGCCGGCCCGATCACCGTGTCCACGAACACGCCGTTCAAGGACATCGCCCAGCTGCTCACCGGCAATGAGATCAGCGCGGTCGGCGTCCTCGACAAGACGGGTGCGCTGGTCGGTGTCGTTTCGGAAGCCGACCTGCTGCCGCACCTGTGGGAGGACCGCAAGCCCCGGTGGCGTGACCGCAGGCTGGCGCGGAAGGCGACGGCGTGCGTGGCGAAGGACCTGATGACCAGCCCGGCCGTCACGATCGACGCCGAGGCCACGCTCGCCGCCGCCGCGGCGGAGTTCGCGCGCACCGGCGTCCGCCGGTTGTTCGTGCTGCGCAACGGGAAGGTGGCGGGCGTGCTGGCCCGCCGCGACCTGGTGGCGGTCTTCACCCGCGGCGACGCCGACCTCGAGCGCGAGATCACCGACCGCGTGCTGCGTGACCGGCTCAACCTCGGGCCCGACCGGGTGCGCGTGCAGGTCCGGGCCGGAGTCGTGATGGTCGTGGGGCGCGTGGAACGGCGCAGCGACATCGCCCCGGTGACGCGGCTGATCCACGAGCTGTCCGGAGTGGTGGAGGTCCGCAACCGCCTGGACTACGTCTGGAACGACGTCGCCTGAACGGCCCACGAATAAGGCCTCCACCCGGATCCGGGTGGAGGCCTTATTCGTGGGGGAAGCTTCGCGAAGCAAACGTAACGAGCCCTTCACCGGCCGCGCAGCTGTGCCGGTACCGGGAGACCGACGCCGTACGGGTGGGCCAACGGCCGCACGACCTCGCCGAGCGGACGCCGCGGTGTCGCCGGGAGCGGCGCTGCCCCCTCGGGGAGGTAGCCGATGCGCATGACGAGCTGCGGCTCGCTGTGGCCGTCGAGGACGCAGTCGCGGATCAGGCCGCGGGTGCAGGTCAGCTCGATCGGTTCGGTGTACACGCACGTCGCGAGGTTCAGCCGGGTAGCGGTCAGCAGGACCGCGCTGGCGGCTTCGCCCGCCCGAAGGCGATCGAGCGCGCTGTCGCCCGCGGTGGCCAGCACAGTCAGCACAGCACCGTCGCGACCCTCGGTGTCGTCCGGCCGCGCGCCGGCGAATTCGCGGACACGCAGCTCGCGGACAGCCGGAGGCGACTGGATCGTGTTCTGTGCGGGCACGCCGTCCGGGGAATAGTGCCGTCCGCTCCAGGCGGCCAGTTCGATCGCGTAGTCCGGGTCGGCCCGGTGCAGCCCGCCGGCCTCCACGGCGGCGCTCGTGGGCGCCGACAGCTGGGGTGCTCCGGCGACCACGCGCAGCGCGGCGCCCTGGTCGGCGGCACTCTTCTGGAGGAACACCTCGTCCCACACGAGCAACGGACGGTTGGCGAAGCGGCGGCGGTCCGAGCGGCGGCTGGGGATGGCCGCAGCCATGGCGATGTCGCTGTCACGGGTGTCGTGCGGTACCAGGTCGATCCGGGCCAGGAGTCCGGGTTCGGCCGGGTCGGGCAGCCGGTGGACCTGCGCGGCCCAGCCCGTGGCCGCCGCGGCGACAGTGAAGTGGTGCAGCGCGCAGCCGCAGCTGACGAGCAGGTCGCGGCCGTCGGGGTCGGTGTTCCGCAGGTGACGGCGTGGGTCCGTGCGCAGCTCGACCGTGCGGCCGGCGAATCGCCAGTCCCACGGCTGCGAGTTGTGCACCGACGGGGCACGCGCCGCGAGGGCGATGGCCGCCCGCACCGTGTACGCATCGGGCATCGTGTGGTCCATCGGTTCCTCCTCGCCGTCGGTTGTCCTCAGTGGGCCGGACGGTGGGCTTCGGCGCCGAGCACGGCCAGCTCGAGCGTGCGCGCGATGTCGCCCGGGCTGACGACGCCGACCAGGACGCCGTCCTCGACCACCAGCGCGAGGTCATGCCCGGGCCGGTTCCCGGTCCGGCCGAGGACCGTCGTCAGCGGGACGTCGGGAGCGGCGACGAGGCACACCGGCGGACGCGCGCAGATGTTCTCGACGCGGGTCGAAGTGCGAGCCGCGTCGGGTACTCGCGCCAGCGCGGACAGGCTGACCACGCCGATCGGACGGCCGTCGAACGCCACCACCGGATAGGTGCGGAAACGCCCGGACGCGGCCTGCTCGACGAACCCCTGCACGGTGAACCAGCCAGGCGCGGTGACCGGGTCCGGCGTCATGATCTCGCGGACCGCGATCCGGCCGAGGACCTCGCGTGCCGGACCGGCCGTGAGCTCGGCGCGGGCACTGAAGCCGAGGAAGCAGCCGATCCCCACCAGCCACAGCCCGGCGAAGCTGCCGAACCACAGCAGCTGCGCGAGGCCGGCGGCCGAGAGCGCCAGGCCGAGGACCCGGCCCGAGCGGGCGGCCGCGGCCTGGGCTCGCCGTTTGTCGCCGGTGAGCTCCCAGACGACGGCTTGGAGAATCCGGCCGCCGTCCAGCGGGGTGCCGGGCAGCAGGTTGAACACCGCCAGGACGAGGTTCGTCCAGCCCAGCCAGGCCACCGTGACGACCACGACGGCGGGCACGGCGCCGGGGAGGAGCCGGCTGAGGCCGAGGAAGCCGGCGCCGGCCAGCAGGCTCGCGAGCGGGCCCGCAAGGGCGACCGAAAACGCGGCACGCGGGGTCGGCGGGTCGTCGGGCATTTCCGTGCTGCCGCCGAGCAGCCACAGCGTGATGCGATCGACGGTGAGCCCGCGGTGCCGCGCCACGAGCGCGTGGCTCAGCTCGTGCACCAGCAGCGAGGCGAGGAACACCACGGCACCGGTGATCCCGGTCGCCCAGTACACGAGCGCGGGCTGCCCCGGAACGGCTTCCGGCAACAGTGACTGCGCCAGGAGCTCGGCCAGAAGCGCCATGATCAGGAGCACGGACCAGTGCGCGCCGACACGGATTCCGGCGGGGCGCCCGAGCGGGAACGTGGCATGCATCCCCGGACCATCCTCCCCGCGGGCGGGCGCGGGCGAGGGCCGCACCGCCCCGGAGCGAGGGACCAAAGACCTCTGCGTCGCCGACGTCCGGCCGCAGACCCGGTGCGGGCCGGATTCGTAGCGTCGGGGTATGGCCGGACGGAAGAACTCGCGGATCCCGCGCGCGGTGTACGAACGAGAGCTGATGCGCCTGCAGGCCGAACTCGTGAAGCTCCAGGAGTGGGTGCGCCACGAGGGCGTGCGCCTGGTCGTGGTCTTCGAGGGCCGCGACGCCGCGGGGAAGGGCAGCACGATCAAACGCGTCACCGAGCACCTCAACCCGCGCGTGGTGCGGATCGCCGCGCTGCCCAGCCCGACCGAGCGCGAGCGGACGCAGTGGTACTTCCAGCGCTACATCGAGCACCTGCCCGCGGCCGGGGAGATCGTGCTGTTCGACCGGAGCTGGTACAACCGGGCCGGGGTCGAGCGGGTGTTGGGGTTCTGCACCCCGGAGGAGCACCGGCGGTTCCTGCAGCAGTGCCCGATCTTCGAGCGCCTGCTCATCGACGACGGCATCCTCCTGCGCAAGTACTGGTTCTCGGTCAGCCTCGACGAGCAGGAACGCCGGTTCGCCGCGCGGATCGACGATCCGATGCGCCGCTGGAAGCTCTCGCCCATCGACCTGCAGTCCGTGACGCACTGGGAAGACTACTCGCGGGCGAAGGACGACATGTTCGTGCACACCGACACTGCCGAGTCACCGTGGCACGTGGTGGAAAGCGAGGAGAAGCGGCGCGGGCGGCTGAACATGATCGCGCACCTGCTCTCCACCGTCCCGTACCACGAGGTGTCCCGGCAGGCGGTTTCGCTGCCGGCGCGGCCTGAGCCGACCGGCTACTTCCGGCCCGACCGGCGGTTGCAGACCTACGTTCCCGACCACGCGGCCACTCTGCTGCCGCGGTGAACCGAAGGAGGAGAAGCCATGGATGACAAGGAAAAGGCTGCCATCGAAGCCGAGGCTCGCCGTGAGGTCGCGGAACGGGGCCGTCGGAGCCCGAAGCTGGGCCGCTACCTGCACGCGGTCGAACACCACGCGGTCAAGGAGAACGAGGAAGACGTCGTCCCGGCCGCCGTGGATGACCCGCGGCGGCCGGTGGGGGATCGTCAGCCTTGATCGGTGCGTGCGTAGGCCGCGAGGGCCCGCTCCCGGGCTTTCGCGGCCACCGTGCGGATCAGCGCGGTGTGCACCGACCCGATGGCCGGCCCGGAGATCCGCCAGCACCGGCGGAACTTCAGCCAGCTCTCCGGGTCGCTCAGCCGGACCCGCGTGTGCACGGTCAGCAGGGTGCGGTGTGGCCCGTAGGGGACCACCGACACGGCCAGGACGAGCTTCCCGAAGCCGGGTTCCTCGAACGCGGTGAAGTCGCCGGCCTCCACCCGGCGCCAGGTGATCACCGGTTTCCAGAACTTGCCGGCAACGCCGAGTGCGAACTCACTGCCCGGCCGGTCGCCGAGGAGGGTCCAATCCGATCCGGCGTGCAGGTCGTCGGCCGTGAGCCGGGTCGGCCGCCGGGGCGGGCCGTGCCGCCGGTTGTGCCAGCGCTCCGGCAGCATCCGCAGCCAGCCGGCCGCGGTGACGACACCACCGCGGACTTCGGTGAAGTCCAGTTCACGCGCCGCCGCGTACGTGTCCTTCACCGGCGCGTCCACGATCAGGTGGCGCACCAGCTCGAAGTGGGGGTGCGGGAGGAAGTGGTCGATCAGCAGGTCTGGTCCGGTCATCGCCCCAGGGTCGGCGAGGACACCGCGCAGGACAGGCGGATTTGGTCCCCGGTGAAAGGGACTTCGTGCTCTGACCCGTGAGTACGCGAGCGGCCATGCTGACCCCAGAACCCGCAGGAGGAACTGATGACCGCAACCGCCAGCCGTCCGGTACTCGCCGGGTTGGATGCTTCGGCGGCGTCCTTCGACGCCGTCCGCTGGGCCGCGAAGGAAGCTCGACGGCGGGAGACGACGCTGCAGCTCCTACACGCCTGCCTCTTCGAAGGCGGCCCGTCGCGAGCGCACGACAACTCCGAGTTGCTGCTCGAGCACGCTCACCGCTTCCTTCGCCGCGCCGCGGAGATCGCCCGTGAGGAGGCGCCGGGGGTGCGGGTCGAGACCTCGGTCCGGCTCGGGCTGGCCGTTGATCTGCTGCTCGCCGAGTCCGGCGGCGCGGCGCTCGTCGTCCTCGGTTCGCACGGTCTCGGTGGCCTGCGCGGCGCCCTGATCGGTTCGGTGGCCCTGCGGGTCGCGGCCGGGGCGGCCTGCCCGGTCGTGATCGTGCCCGCGCACCGGCCCGAGCTCGTCGGCCCGATCGTCGTCGGCGTCGACCCGTCGGGCTCCAGCGAGCACGCTCTGCGGTTCGCTCTCGAGGAAGCCGCCGCGGTGCGGGCGCCGGTGCACGTCGTGCACGCCTGGCACGACGGCCTGCTGGCCCCTGAGCTGGAGCTGGCGGACCTCGGGGCCGCTGAACAGCGCGAGCTGGACGCCCATCTCGCGAGCTGGGTCCGCAAGTACCCGGCGCTGGACATCACCGCACGGGCCGTCCGGGACCGCATCGCCTCGCACGCTCTGCTGAACGCCGAACCCGACGCGCGGCTGATCGTCGTCGGCACCCGTGGCCGGGGGCCGGTCGCCGGCGGGGTCCTGGGGTCGACCGGTAACGCCCTGCTCGCGCACGCGGCCTGCCCGGTCGTGGTCGTGCACTGAACTCCAGGAGAGGAACCGCCATGAAGGCACGCGACATCATGACGAGGCCGGTCGTGCGGGTCGGCCCGGGAACACCGGTGCGCGAGGCCATCGTGCTGCTCACCGAGCAATGCGTCGCGGCGCTGCCGGTGGTGGGGGAGGACGACGCGGTACTCGGCGTGTTCACCGAGGCGGACGCGCTCCGCAGCGGCGTCGCCGGAATAGGACCGTCGCCGGAGGTGCTGGTGGCCACGGTGATGACCGCGCCTGCCGAGACGGTGGGGCTCGACACCGATGTCACCGAAATCGCCCGCCACATGCTGGGTGACCGGCGGCGCAGCATCCCCGTGGTGGACGACGGCGTGCTCGTCGGCATCGTCAGCCGCCGCGACATGCTCAGCCCACTGGTGCGCCAGGACGACTCGGTCGCCTCGCACCTCAATGCCCTGCTGACCGACTACTGCGGTCATCGCGACCGGTGGGCGGTCTCCGTCACCGGCGGCATGGTGACGATCCGGGGCGCCTTCACCGACGAGGCCGAGCGCCGCGTCGTGACCGCACTCGCGAAGACGGTCCAAGGCGTCGTCGGCGTGGAGCTGTGGGAAGAAGCCTCGGTGAGGAGATGAAGATCCGGACGAACTTCGCCGCGTGCCGGTCTGGCTCTTCCCCAGCGGTCCCGTCGGCGACCGGAACAAGCCGGCCGAAGAGCCGGTCGTGGTCGTGGTCGAGGATCTCGTGGAGCGGCTCGGGGCCCGTGGCCACCGGCTGTTCGGCGGGAAGATCGACCGCCACGCACCGCACTTCCCGGAACGCGCCGTCGTGACGGCCCTGCGCGTTGCGGACGGCGACAACCGGGACTGGCCGTCGATCCGGGCCTGGGGCCGGGACATCGGTTCGAGCCTGGCCCAGGTCCAGGCTTCGAGGAGCACGTCATGACCACCCCGAAGACCTATCCGGTCCGGGTCGAAGCGACCCTGGACGAACCCCTGTCCCGCGGGCTGTGGCTGGTGAAGTGGCTGCTGGCCGTCCCGCACTATGTCGTACTGGCGTTCCTGTGGTTCGCCTACCCGTTCGTCACCATCGCCGCGTTCTTCGCGATCCTCGTCACCGGACGCTATCCGCGGCCGCTGTTCGAGTTCACTTCCGGAGTGCTGCGGTGGAGCTGGCGGGTGCAGTACTACTCCTACGCCGCGCTGGGAACCGATCGGTATCCGCCGTTTACCTTCGCCGACGTCCCGGACTATCCGGCGCGCCTCGAAATCGCTTACCCCGAAAGGCTTTCCCGAGGCCTGGTGCTGGTGAAGTGGTGGCTGCTGGCCATCCCGCACCTCGTCATCGTCGGCGTGTTCGTCGGCGGCGGCAGCTGGTTCGCGGCCCGCGGCGGGAGCGATGACTTCACCTGGGCCGCCGGCGGGCTCGTCGGCGTCCTGGTCCTCGTCGCCGGGGTGGTGCTGTTGTTCACCGGCCGCTACCCGCGGCCGATCTTCGACTTCGTGCTCGGCATGGACCGCTGGGTGCTGCGGGTCGCGGCCTACGTGTCGCTGATGACCGACGAGTACCCGCCGTTCCGGCTCGACATGGGCGGCGCCGAAGCCGGCCACGAGCCGCCGCACCCGCAGGCGCACCCGGCCGGGCCGTCCGGCTGGACCGGCGGGCGGATCGCCGCCGCGGTGACCGGCGCGGTGCTGGTGCTGGGTTCGATGGGTTTCCTCACCGGCGGCGGAGCCCTGTTGTGGGCCGACCGCACCCAGCGCGACGCCGACGGCTACCTGTCCGCGTCGACCACAGCGGTCGCGAGCGGCTACGCGGTCACGACCGACCCCGTGCAGGTGCACGGCATCTCCGGATTCACCGCCTTCGCCGGTGACGTCCGGGTCCGGGCCACGAGCGCGGACGGCCGTCCGGTCTTCGTCGGCATCGGCCGTTCGGACGCCGTCGCCGGCTACTTGGCCACCACCGAGTACAGCACCCTCGCCGACCGCCGCACCGGCGACCGGACCCACCCCGGTGGCGCTCCGGGCGTCCTGCCCGGCGACGCCGGGGTGTGGGTGGCGAGCACGTCCGGCCCCGGCACCCAGGGCCTCGCTTGGCCGGCGCTCGACGGGCAGTGGACCGCCGTCGTGATGAACGCCGATGGCTCGCGCGGAATCTCCGTGCGCGCGGAAGCAGGCGCGACCGCGCCCGCCATCGGCTGGATCGCGCTCGGCCTGCTGATCGCCGGAGTCGTGGTGCTCGCCGGTGGTGCCGCCCTGATCGGGACCGCGGCGCACCGCGCCTCGCGGCACCCGGGCACGCCCACCACGTCCGAGCCGTCCACTGTGGACGTTTGAGAAGGGAGGGACCATGCACGCGAAGCCGGGCGATTGGCTCGTCATCAAGGGCCCGCGGGTCGACGCGCCGGACCAGCGCGGACGGATCCTCGAGGTCCACTCCGCCGACGGCACCCCGCCGTACGTCGTTCGCTGGACGGCCGACGACCACGTGTCGACGGTATTCCCCGGGCCCGACGCCATGGTGCTCACCGCCGCGGAGGAGCGGGCTGCCGAAGAACAGGCCCGCACCCGGTACGACCGGGTCCAGCACCTGATCCAAGAGGGGGACAGCCATGCCCGGCTTCACTGACGGCGCGGTCGTCGCCGGGATCGACGGCTCGAGCTCCGCGGTGCAGGCCGCGGTCTGGGCCGGGGCCGAGGCCCGCCGCCGCGGCCGTCCGCTGCGGCTGGTCCAGGTCTACGCCCTGCCGCAAGTCAAAGCGCCGGTCGCGTTCGGCACTCACGAGCAGGTCCGGGCGGGCCTGGCCGAGCGCGCCGAAGGTTGGCTCGCCGACGCCCGGGCCGCGGTGCTCGCCGAGCACCCCGGCCTCGACGTCGTCACGGCCGCCCGGGAATGGAGCCCGGTCACCGCCTTGGTCCAGGAGTCGCAGCACGCCGAACTGCTGGTGCTGGGCTCGCGGGGACTGGGCGGCTTCACCGGCCTGCTGGTCGGCTCGACCGCGGTCGCGGTGGCCGCCCACACGCACTGCCCGATCGTCGTCGTCCGCGGCCGGAAGCCACACGATCCGCCACCGGTTACGGGATCGGTCGTCGTCGGCACCGACGGTTCGCCCGACAGCGAAGCCGCGATCGCGTTCGCCTGCGAGGAAGCGCGGCTCCGGGACACCGGGCTCGTCGCGGTGCACACCTGGAGCGACGTCCTCGCCGGCGGCACGCTCCGGCCGCACCCGATGGAGGAGAACCCGGACGAGATCGCGGCGGCGGAGCGCGTCAAGCTCGCGGAACAGGTCATCGGCTGGCAGCGCAAGTACCCGGACCTGACGATCGAGCTCGAGGTCATCCGCGGGCGCCCGGTGCGGACGCTGCTGGAACGCGGCGAGCACGCGCAGCTGATCGTGGTCGGCTGCCGGGGCCGCGGCGGCTTCACCGGCATGCTGCTCGGCTCGACCAGCCAGGCCCTGATCGCGTACTCGCCGTGCCCGGTCGCGGTCGCGCGGCCCCCGCGGGCCGAGAACACACCGTGAGCGCCCTGCGAACCCGGGCCACGATGCGCTTGCTGGCCACGTTCGAGACGGTGTTCGCCGCGAGCGCGGTGTACGGCGGGATCTCCCTGGCGGTCGGAGCACCGGGGTTCACGATGCCCGTCGAATGGCTGGCGCCGCTCGGGCTGACCAGCTGGGTGCTGCCCGGCATCGCGCTGGCGCTCGGCATCGGCGGCACGCTGGCGTGGGCTTCGGTATTCGCCTGGCGGATCGATTTCCGCGCGCCGCTCGCGGCCTTGGCGGCCTGTGGGGTGCTCACCGGCTGGCTCGTGATCCAGTTCGGCGTGATCGGCGTGCGCGCGCCCGTCCAGTGGGTGACCGCCGGATTGGTGGTCGTGCTGCTCGGGCTGGCGCTTCTGGCCCAGCGCCGGCTGGACAGGGCCGTGATTCCCTGCGCCCACCCGGAAGGGCGTAGCTCGCGAAGGGACGTAAGTCCTCCCTACCGGTGACCGACGCCAGCGGTGACCCGGGTCCCGCTTTCCTAGGTTGGGAAGTGACACGAAAGGAGCCTCCGATGCGCGCACGCGACCTGATGACCGCGCCAGTGATCTCCGTGCACCCGTGGACGTCCGCCAAGGAGGCGGCCGAGCTGTTGTCGATGCACGGCTTCACCGCCCTTCCCGTCGTCGACGACGACGATGGGCTGATCGGCATCGTCACGGAAGCCGATCTGATCCGCGGCCGGATTCCCGTGGATCCCCGGCACGCCCACGAGCACCACGAAGCCACGTCCGCGGGCAAGACGGTCGGGGACCTGATGACCAGTCCCGCCACCGCGATGGACACCGGCACGGACATCGCGGACCTGTGCCAGGCCCTGGTGGACGCCCGGATCCGGGCGATGCCAATCGTCGACGGCTCGGCCGTCGTCGGCATCGTCACCCGCGGCGACGTCGTCCGCATGCTCGCGCGGGAGGACCTCGACATCGCCCGGGACGTCAAGCACCGCTTGGAAATCTACGGCGGTGGTGGCCGCTGGAAGATCGACGTCCGCGACGGCTGCGTCCACATCACCGACCAGTTCGACGACGACACCGACCGGCACGTCGCCCGGCTGCTGGCGCTGGCCGTGCCCGGCGTCGTCGCCGCCGACACCGCCTATGCGGGTGAGGAGCAGAACCGATGATCACCACCGAACCGAGGATCACCGTCGGCGTCGACGGCTCGGCGGGCAGCACCGCCGCTGTCGCCTGGGCGGCGAAGATCGCTTCCCGGCGCCACCTCCAGCTGAAGATCGTGCACGGGCTGCAGGTCGCCGGCCTCTACTACGGCGGCGGCATGACCGGAATCGGCGCCGCGACGCTGTTCGAGGCGGTCCAGGCGGACGGCGAACGCGCCGTCGCCGACGCCCGCGCCCTGGCCGCGTCGGTCGACAAGGACCTGGTCATCGTCACCGAGCTGCCCAACGATCCGCCGGTGCCGATGCTGATCGACGAGTCGCGGCACGCGCGGCTGCTCGTCGTCGGCCGGACCGGCACCGGTGGGTTCGCCGGCATGTTGCTTGGCGGAACCGCGGCTTCGGTCGCGAGCCACGCGCACGGCCCGGTCGCGGTCGTCCGGGGCCGCGCCGACGGTACCGTCCCCGAAGCCGGGCCGGTGGTGGTCGGTGTCGACGGCAGTCCGAACAGCGAGCAGGCCGTCGCCGTCGCGTTCGAGGAAGCCTCGTTGCGCGGCGTGCCGTTGGTCGCGGTGCACGCTTGGAACGACGTCACCTACGAGGACACCCGCGGCACTGCCCGCATCCTCACCCAGCCGGAAAGCCTCGAGGAGGGTGAGCAGCGGCTGTTGACCGAGCGGCTGGCGGGCTGGCAGGAGAAGTACCCCGACGTGGAGATCCGCCGGCAGCTGGTCCGCGACCGGCCGCGGACCGTCCTGCTGGAGGCGAGCGAGACCGCGCAGCTGGTGGTCGTCGGTTGCCGCGGGCGTGGTGGTTTCACCGGGATGGTGCTGGGTTCGACCAGCCAGGCGCTGATCAACCACGCCTCCTGCCCGGTGCTCGTCGTCCGCCCGGAGAAGAAGGCATGACCGCCGTCGAAACGCGGCCGTCGGTGCTCGGCAGCACCGAACTGGCCCAGGTGGATGCGCTCTGGCGGGCCGCGAACTACCTTGCGGCGGGCCAGATCTACCTGATGGCGAACCCGCTGCTGCGCGAACCGCTGCGTCCCGAGCAGGTCAAGCCGAGGCTGCTCGGGCACTGGGGGACCTCACCGGGCCTGAACTTCGTCTACGCCCACCTCAACCGGGCGATTCTCACCCACGACCTGAACGCGATGATGGTCACCGGACCCGGTCACGGTGGGCCGGCGCTGCTGGCCAACACGTGGCTGGAGGGCAGCTACACCGAGGCGTGGCCCGCGGTCACGCGGGATGCCGAAGGCATGCGGGAGCTGTTCAAGCAGTTCTCCTTCCCCGGGGGCGTGCCGAGCCACGTCGCCCCGCAGGTGCCCGGGTCGATCCACGAAGGTGGGGAGCTGGGCTATTCGCTGGCGCACGCCTTCGGGGCGGCGTTCGACAATCCCGGTCTCGTGGTGGCGTGTGTGGTCGGTGACGGTGAGGCCGAGACCGGTCCGCTGGCGACGTCGTGGCACGCGAACAAGTTCCTCGATCCGGTCCGTGACGGCGCGGTGCTGCCGATTCTGCACCTCAACGGCTACAAGATCGCCAATCCGACGGTGTTGTCCCGTATCGCCCCGGCCGAGCTGGACGCGCTGCTGCGCGGGTACGGCTACGAGCCGATCTACGTCGAAGGCAGTGACCCGGAGACGATGCACCAGGCGATGGCCGCCGCGCTCGACTCGGCGGTCGCCGACCTCGCGGTGATCCGCCGCCACCACGGACGGCCGGCGTGGCCGATGATCGTGCTGCGCAGCCCCAAGGGCTGGACCGGTCCGTCCGTTGTGGACGGCTTGCCGGTCGAGGGCACCTGGCGTTCCCACCAGGTGCCGCTGGCCGAGGTCCGGCGCAATCCCGAACACCTGCGCCAGCTGGAAGAGTGGCTGCGTTCGTACCGGCCGGAGGAGCTGTTCGACTCGAGCGGCCGCCCGGTCGCGGACGTCACGGCGATGATTCCGTCGGGGGAGCGCCGGATGGGCGCGAACCCGAACGCCAACGGGGGCGTGCTCCTGCGCCCGCTCACTTTGCCGGACGTCGCGGCTCACGCGGTCGCCGTCCCGGCGCCGGGTACGACGGTGGCCGAGCCGACTCGCGTGCTGGGCCGGTTCCTGCGGGACGTGTTCACGCTCAACGCCGGAAAGGCGAACTTCCGGCTGTTCGGCCCCGACGAGACGGCGTCCAACCGGCTCGACGCGGTCTACGACGTCACCGGCAAGCAGTGGCAGGCGGCGGTCGAGCCGGTCGACGAGCATCTGACCCATGACGGCCGCGTGCTGGAGGCGCTTTCGGAGCACCTGTGCCAGGGCTGGCTCGAGGGCTACCTGCTGACCGGCCGGCACGGGCTGTTCAACTGCTACGAGGCCTTCGTGCACATCGTCGACTCGATGGTGAACCAGCACATCAAGTGGCTGCGAGTGCACCGGCAGATCCCGTGGCGGCGCCCGGTCGCGTCGCTGAACTACCTGCTGACCTCGCACGTGTGGCGCCAGGACCACAACGGCTTCTCCCACCAGGACCCGGGGTTCGTCGACCACGTTGCCAACAAGAGCAGCGAGGTCGTGCGGATCTACTTCCCGCCGGACACCAACACGCTGCTCGAAGTGGCGGCGCATT
Organism: Amycolatopsis sp. NPDC024027; assembly: GCF_040638975.1. NCBI lineage: Bacteria > Bacillati > Actinomycetota > Actinomycetes > Pseudonocardiales > Pseudonocardiaceae > Amycolatopsis > Amycolatopsis sp. NPDC024027. The sequence goes on along the minus strand of NZ_JBEZYY010000021.1, from coordinate 100,550 downwards.
GCCTGCGCAGCCGGGACTACGTGAACGTGGTCGTGGCGGGCAAGAACGACAGCCCGAATTGGCTCGACGCGGAGCAGGCCGCGTTGCACTGCGCGCGTGGCGTGAGTATCTGGGAGTGGGCGAGCACGCACACCGACCGGGAGCCGGACGTCGTCCTCGGCTGCGCCGGCGACGCCCCGACGCTGGAGATCCTGGCCGCCGCGAAGATCCTGCGCGCGGAGCTGCCGGACCTGGCGGTGCGCGTGGTGAACGTGGTCGATCTGATGCGTCTGCAACCGGAGATCGAGCACCCGCACGGGCTTTCGGATCGGGAGTTCGACGCGTTGTTCACCCCGGACCGACCGGTGATCTTCGCCTACCACGGTTACCCGTGGCTGATCCACCGCCTGGCCTACCGCCGGACCAATCACCATGACATGCACGTGCGCGGCTACACCGAGCACGGCACGACGACCACGCCGTTCGACATGCTGGTGCTCAACCACATGGACCGGTTCCAGCTGGTGATCGACGTGATCGACCGGGTACCCGGCTTGGTCGCGACGGCGGGTGTCCTGCGGCAGCGGATGACCGAGGCCCAGGGCCGGCACGGCCGGTGGATTCGCGAGCACGGCGAGGACCTGCCGGAGATCCAGAACTGGGCCTGGGAGGGCTGAAAGGTGGCCGCCGCGGTCCCACCGCGGCGGCCATGCTAGCCGGGCGCGTCCGAGAGAGGTCGCGGCAGGCCGGCTCCTCGGTGCCCGCCTCGCCACTCGAGCATCGCGCCGGCACCGAGGACCACCGTGGTCATCGGCGCTTCGGGCGTCGTTCAGCGCAGCGGCAGCGCGAACTCGACGTACGGCCCGGTACCCCGGTGCTCCGGGTCCGGAACCAGCACGCCGCGCACGCCGCCGGACGCAGGGCGATGGTGTTCCGAGGCCCACGTGAAGAGTGCCCCGACCGCGACCTCGACCTGGCTTCCGGCGCTCCACGGACCGGGAGTCTCCTGCCGGACGAACGCTTCCTGGTGCGCGGGCTCCGTGCGCAGGGTCAGGTCGGGGAACCCGGCCGCGATCTCGGCGGCCCCGTCCTCGGGCACCGGCCAGCACCACTCGACCGGGCCATCGCTGTCCCCGCTCACCTCCCCGTGGTAGATCATGAACGGCGCACCCGCCGTCCCCTCGACCTGCGGAACACCGCCCCGGCGCAACCGGTGGATGAACAACTCCCGGGTCATGGGCTCCAGCTCGTCCTGGTTCACCCTGCTGATCACGCTGAGCACCCGTCGCTCCGGGACATCGCGGACAGTGACCTCGTACATGGCGGACTTCCTCCCGTGAAGGTGATCGACGAGGCGGCCCACCAGCACGCGCTGGGCGGCGTGCTCGGCTTCGGTCTCGGCCCAGTAGCCGCGGATCTCCTCGGCGGCCGCGGCCGGCTCCAGCGCCAGGATGGCCCTGATCCGGGCCAGCGGGACACCGGCCCGGCGCAGCGAGGCCACCAGACGTGCCTGGTCCAGCTGCGTGACCGCGTACCAGCGATAGCTGTTGCCCGCGTCGACGTGGGCCGGCGCCAGCAAGCCGAGTTCGTCGTACAGCCGCAGTGCCTTGGGCGACAGCCGCGACAGCCGCGAGAACTCGCCGATACCGACCATGCTCATGGTGGACTCCTCGTCCCGGGCGGGTGCCCGGTCACGACCACTCTGCGGCTTCCCCGAAGGTGAAGGTCAACCAGCCGCCCCACACCGGGGTCGACTTGAGACTGGCGACAAGCGCGGTGGCCATGTGTCGCCCGTCGGGCGCCGCTCGGAGGCTTCGAGACGACGGAGGCCAGACCACAACGCGTTCAAATCCGAGTTGATCGATGCGTCGAAGGTGTGGACCGGGACGCAGGACGAAGTGCAGCGCGATCGGCGAGGTGGATCGCGGGCAGCGTCGCGAACTCCGCCGGGCGGTGGGTGACGACCAGGGTCGGGCGGCCCTCGGTCGCCGTCAGCACGTCGGCCGCCAAGGCCGCCGCCGTGGGGGCGTCCAGGTGGGCTGTCGGTTCGTCGAGGAGCAGGATCGGGCGGTCCGACAGCAGTGCGCGGGCCACGCCGATGCGCTGACGTTCGCCACCCGAAACGGTGGTTCCGTGGGTGCCCAGCGCCGTGTCGAGGCCGTCGGGCAGGGCGCTCAGCCACAGGCCCAACTGGGCCAGGTCCAGGGCGGCCGTCAGCTCGGCGTCGGTGGCGGACGGCCGGGCCAGCCGGAGGTTCTCTCGCAGCGTGCTGTCGAACAGGTGTGTCTCCGGTCCGCACCAGGCGATCTGCTTCCGCACCGAGTCGCCGTCGTAGGTGCGGGTGTCGACGTCGTCGAGCAGGACGTGGCCGGTCGACGGGTCGAGGTAGCGCATCAGCGCCGCGATCACCGTGCTCTTGCCCGCGCCGGACCGGCCGGTCAGCGTGAGCCGCCGGCCGGGGCCGAGCCGCAGGGTGACGTCTTGGACAGCGTCGTGTCGGGTGTCGGGCCAGCGGACGGCTAGCCGCTCAGCCGCCAGTTCCATCGCGGCGGGCGCGGGCGGCGCGGGTGCGGACTGCACGGCCGGAAGGGCGTCGAGGTTCGCGAGCCGGCCTGCGGCGTGCCCGGCGCCCAAGAGGCGTTGCGCCGCCTCCGGCAAGCCTGCCACCAGTTCGGCGGTCGCCAGTGGCGTCAGCGCCAGTACGGCCAGCGCCGGCCCGGGGATGGTGCCCGCGCGGACGGCCAGGATGCCCAGCACGAGGCAGGCGACCGACGTCAGGCCGACGCCGAGGGTCGCGATCCCGGAACCGAGCCCGCGCCGGATCGCGGACCGGCGGGCGAGGGTGGTCAGTCCGGCGTCGAGTTCCCGCAGCCCGGAGTGCCGGCGCACCGCCGCGTCGTGGGCGATCAGGTCGGCCGACGCCTGGAGGAGCTCGACGGTGCCCGCGGCGAGCTCGGTCCGCAACCGGGCGGTCTCGCGCTGGGCTCGGCGGGCCGTGAGCGCGGCCACCAGGGGGGCGAGCACACCGGCCGCGAGCAGACCCACGGCGGCCGCGAGCCCGGCGCCGGGCAGGATCACGCCCAGCGTGACCGCGGTCGCGGCGAGCACGGTGAACGTCGAGATCCCCGGGACCAGGCCGCGGACCAGGACGTCCTGCTGGCTGTCCACATCGGACACCAGGCGGTGCAGCAGATCGCCGCGGCGCAGCCGGGACGTGCGGGCCGGGCCGATCCGGACCAGCCGGTCCCAGACCCGCACGCGCAGTTCGGTGAGCGCGCGCAGCGCGACGTCGTGGGACAAAAGGCGTTCCAGGTAGCGGAGTATGCCCTTGGCCAGGCCGAACGCGCGCACGGCGACGATCGCCACCATCAGGCTCAGCACCGGCGGGTGCAGCGCGGCACTGGCGATCAGCCACGACGACGTGGCGGTCAGCGCCACCCCGCAGCCCAGGGCGGCGGTCGCGGCGAGGCACGCCAGGGCCAGGCGCCACCGGTACGGGCGCACGGCGTCCAGCAGCGGCCGCCACTTCGAGCCCGAACCCTCTACCCTGGATGCTTCGGTGGACGGTGCGGCCACGGCAGGGCGAGTCACAGCAGGTGCCGCGACGGGTGCGGGCGGCGCGGCCGTCGCGGTGAGCGGCGCGCCCAGGGCGACGACCCGGTCGCACCCGGCCAGCACCGCGGGGTGGTGACTGATGATCACGGCGGTCCGCCCGGCGAGCACCTTCGGCAGCCGGTCGAGGATGGCGGCCTCGGTCTCCGCGTCGACGCCCTCGGTGGGTTCGTCGAGCAGGATCAGCGGTCGGTCGAGCAGCACCGCGCGGGCCAGCGCTACACGGCGGCGCTGGCCGGTGGACAGCCCGGCGCCGAGCTCGCCGACCACAGTGGACAGCGAGACGTCGAGCGCGGCGGTGTCGGCGGCGGCGAGCACGGCGTCATCGGTGGCGTCGGGGGAGCCGAGCCGGATGTTCTCCGCCACGGTCCCGGCGACGAGGTGCGGCTGCTGCGGCACCCAGGCGAGGTGCCGGTGCCAGGTGGCGCGGCCGATGTCGGCAAGATCCACGTCCCCGAGCAGGACCCGGCCGCGGTCGGGCCGCCGCCAGCCGAGCAGGACGTCGAGCAGCGTCGACTTCCCGGCTCCGCTGGGCCCGGTCACGCCGACGACTTCGCCGGCCGGGACGCGGAGGCAGAACCGGTCGAGGATCGGCCCGGACCGTCCTTCGACCGCGACGTCTTCGCAGCGCAGTGCCACGCGGGTGAGGTCGGGAACCGTTCGGGTGCCGGTGTCGCCGGCGGGGGTGTCGGCGAGGGCGATGATCTCTTCGGCGGCGGCGAGGCCTTCGGCGCTGTCGTGGAAGCGGGCGCCGACCGCCCGCAACGGCAGGTAGACCTCCGGCGCGAGGATCAGCACGACGAGCGCGGTCTCCAGGTCCAGCTCGCCGGCCAGCAGCCGCAACCCGATCGACACGGCGACGACCGCGACCGACAGGGTCGCCAGCAGCTCCAGGGCCAGCGCGGACAGGAACGCGACGCGCAGGGTGCGCAGGGTCTGGGTGCGGTACTTCTCGGTGATCTCCCGCAGCGACCGGATCTGGGCACGGGCGCGGCCGAACGCGGTCAGCTCGGCGAGCCCGGCGACGAGGTCGAGGAAGTGGTGGCCCAGCAGCGAAAGTGTCTTCCATTGCCGCCGGACGTCGCGCTGGGTGTAGAGGCCGATGAGGATCATGAAGATCGGGATCAGCGGCACCGTGAAGCCCACGATGACCGCCGCGACCCAATCGGCGAGCAGGATCCGCGCGCCGACCACCAGGGGGACGACCGAGGCGATCAGCAGCTGCGGCAGGTAGCGCGCAAAGTAGCCTTCCAGGCGGTCGACGCCGTGGGTGGCCAGCGAGGCGACTTCGGCGGGGGAGCGGTCGGCCTGCCGGGGCCCGATCCGCAGGGCGGCCGTGATCACGGTCTCCCGCAGCTGGGAGAGCGCCCGGGCGGCGGCGCGGTGCGCGGTCGTCTCCGACAGCCACGCGACGCCGGACCGGGCGAGGACCACCAGCACGAGCATGCCGACCGGGACCAGCAAGCTCTTCAGCGCGAAGCCGTCGAGGAACGCCCACGTGATCGTCTTCGCCAGCAGCTCCGCCTGGGCGAGCACCAGCATCGCGGTGAGCACGCCCAGGGCGGCGCAGGCGAGGACGAACGGCCGGACCGCGTTCGCGTGGCGGAGCAGCCGCGGGTCGAGGGGCTTCACCGGCGGACCGTGGGCAGGCCGCCGCCGGCGGGGATCGAGGTGCGGCTGATCCGCCTGCGGAAGACCCAGTACGTCCAGGCCTGGTAGGCCAGCACGATCGGGGTGAACGCGACCGCGACCCAGGTCATGATCTGCAGCGTGTAGGGCGTCGAGGACGCGTTCGTCGTGGTCAGGCCGAACGCCGGGTCGGTGGTCGAGGGCAGCACGTTCGGGTAGAGCGACCAGAACAGCGTGACGGTGACGGCGATGATCGCGCCCGCGGTGCTCGCGAAGGCGAAGCCGTCCCGCTCGCCAGTGGCGAACAGCACCGCTGCAACGAGCAGGGCCGCGGCGATCGCGGAGCTCAGCCACGCCCAACCGCCGTGCTCGATGGCGGTGTAGGCGAGGAAGACCCCACCGAACACGATCGCCGTGCCGCCCAGTGCCCGGCTCAGCGTGCGGGCCCGGTCGCGCAGGGCGTCGGTCGTCTTCAGGGTGAGGAAAACCGCGCCGTGGAAGGAAAACAGGCTGAGCGTGGCCAGGCCGCCGAGCAGCGCGTAGGGGTTGAGGAGGGTGAAGAACGTGCCGGTGAAGTGGTGCTGCGCGTCGAGGGGGACGCCGTGGACGATGTTGCCGAACGCCACGCCCCACAGCAGCGCCGGGGCGGCGGAGCCGAAGACGATGATCCAGTCCCAGGCGTTCCGCCAGCGCGGGCTGTCGAGCTTGCCGCGGAACTCGAACGCGACGCCGCGCAGGATCAGCGCGACCAGCACGAGCAGCAGGGCGAGGTAGAAGCCGGAGAACAGGCTCGAGTACCAGAGCGGGAAGGCAGCGAAGGTGGCGCCGCCGGCGACGAGCAGCCAGACTTCGTTGCCGTCCCAGACCGGGCCGATCGTGTTGATCAGCACGCGGCGGTCGGTGTCGTCGCGGCCGAGGACGCGCAGCAGGGTGCCGACGCCGAAGTCGAAGCCTTCGAGGACGAAGTAGCCGGTCCAGAGGACCGCGATGAGCAGGAACCAGATGTCGGTGAGGGCCATGGCGGTGCTCCGTCAGTAGGCGAAGGCCGCGGGGCGCGGCTCGTCGGATTCGGGTTCGTGGGGCGCCTCCGGTGGTGGGGGACCGGCCTTGGCGTAGCGGACCATCAGGACGCCGTCGACGACCGCGAGGACGCCGTAGAGCACGGTGAACACGATCAGCGAGGTCAGCACGCTGCCCGCGGGGACGGTCGGCGACACCGAGTCGGCGGTCTTGAGCACGCCGAACACCGACCACGGCTGGCGGCCCATCTCGGTGAAGATCCAGCCGACGCTGTTGGCGAGGAACGGCAACGCGAGCCCGGCGGTCGCGACCGGGAAGAACCAGCGGGCGCGCGGGGTGCGGCCGCGGCGGAACAGCCAGAGCCCGGCCAGGGAGATCAGCAGGCAGAGGAAGCCGAAGCCGATCATCAGGCGGAACGTCCAGTAGCTGACCGGGATGTTCGGGCGGTACTCGCCGGGGCCGTAGGCCTGTTGTTCGGCGGCCTGCAGGTCGTTGATGCCCTCGACGCGGCCGTCGAAGGTGCCGGTGGCCATGAAGGAGAGGACGCCGGGGACGCGGATGCTGAACTTCTCCTGCGAGCCGTCGAGCGAACCGATGGTGAACAGCGAGAACGACGCGGGCGCGACGGTGTCGTAGAGGGCTTCGGCGGCGGCCATCTTCATCGGCTGCTGCTCGGTCATCAGCCGGGCCTGCAGGTCACCGGTGACGATCACGCCGAGGCTCGCGATCAGCACGGTGACCAGGGCGAGCTTCATCGACGGCCGGAAGACGTCGGCGTTGCGGTTTTTTCGAAGCTGCCAGGCACTGATCCCGACGACGAACATGCCGGCGGTCAGGAAGCACGCGGTGATCGTGTGGGCGAACGCCCCGACCGCGGTCGAGTTGGTGAGCACGGCGCCGAAGTCCTTCAACTCCGCACGGCCGGTCGTGGGGTTCACGATCGAGCCGACCGGGTGCTGCATCCAGGAGTTGGCGGCGAGGATGAAGTACGCCGAGAGCACGGTGCCGATCGAGGCGATCCAGATCGTCGCGAGGTGCAGCTTCTTCGGCAGCTTGTCCCAGCCGAAGATCCACAGGCCGAGGAACGTCGACTCGAGGAAGAACGCGAGCAAGCCCTCGATGGCCAGCGGCGCGCCGAAGATGTCGCCGACGAACGTGCTGTAGTCCGACCAGTTCATCCCGAACTGGAACTCCTGCACGATGCCGGTCGCCACGCCCATGGCGAAGTTGATGAGGAACAGCTTCCCCCAGAACTTCGTCATCCGGCGGTACTTGTCGTTCCCGGTCCGCACCCAGGCCGTCTGCATCCCGGCGACCAGGAACGACAGCCCGATGGTCAAGGGGACGAAGATGAAGTGGTAGACGGTGGTGATCCCGAACTGCCATCGGGCGAGGTCCAGGGTGCTCATCCGGTTCTCCTGCTCGCGCTGTCACTGTTGTCCCCGGCAGCATCCGGTTCGTGGGCGCTCCGGCGAGAGGGTCCTTGGTCACTTTCCGGATGGTCACCGGTCCCTGCCGCCAGGGGTCCGGCGGTCGTAGGCTGATCTGCGTCCAGTCCGAGACCAGGGAGGTCGGAATGCTCCGCGTGTTTCTCGTCGACGATCACGAGGTGGTCCGTCGTGGCGTCGCCGACCTGCTGGACGAGGACGAAAACCTCACCGTGATCGGGCAGGCCGGCAGCGTGTCGCAGGCGCTGGCCCGGATCCCGGCGTTGAATCCGGACGTGGCGGTGCTGGACGTGCGGCTGCCGGACGGCAACGGCATCGAGTTGGCGCGTGAGCTGCGGTCGAAGCTGCCGGAGCTGAAGGTTCTGATGCTGACCTCGTTCACCGATGAGCAGGCGATGCTGGATGCGGTGATGGCCGGGGCGAGCGGGTTCGTGATCAAGGACATCAAGGGCATGGACCTGGTCTCGGCCGTGCACGAGGTCGGCGCCGGGAGATCCCTCCTGGACGCGCACGCGGCCGCCGCCCTGATGAGCAAGCTGCGGGACAGCCAGACCAAGAAGGGTCCGCTGGCCGATCTGTCGGACCAGGAACGCAGGCTGCTGGAGCTGATCGGGGAAGGTTTGACCAACCGCCAGATCTCCGAGCGGATGTTCCTCGCGGAGAAGACGGTCAAGAACTACGTCTCTCGCCTGCTGACCAAGCTCGGAATGGAACGCCGTACCCAGGCCGCGGTCCTGGCCACCGAACTCCGCAACCAGGGCGAGTGAATTCCAGACACATCGGTAACGGCCGGTCATGAGATCCCGACCTTGATCGTATGCCGCCGCGACCACGATTCATGCACATGGTCGATGCCTCTCGCGATGAGGCGCAGTTGGCCGTGCGTTTGTACAACGACCCCTCGGAGATTCGCTCGTTCGAGGGCTTCGTCGTCCACATGCACCTCGCCTGGCTCTACCTTCTGCACGCTGAGCTCACGCGGGACGGCGTCGATTTCCGGTACTGGCGTACCCAAGGACGTACTCGGCGCCTCGAACGCATCGACGGTGAGCCGAAGCGCTGGGACCTGGCCACCTGCGTCCGGCACCGTTGGCCCGACACCATGCAACCGGCTCGGGCCAACCTCGAGTTCTTCATCGCGTTGCGCAACAAGATCGAACACCGGTACGCCCGCGAGCAGCAAGCTCTCACCGCCGCGGTGGGAGGCCAAAGCCAGGCCCTGCTGCTCAACTACGAAGAGGAACTCACCGGTCAGCTTGGCCCGGGCTCGTCCCTTGCCAGCCGCTTGCGGTTTCCGGTCTTCGTCGGGAGCTTCACCGACGACGGTGAACGCACACTACGACGGCTGCGCTCGCAACTCCCGGCGCCATTGCGCACCTTCATCGCCGAATACGACGCCGGCCTCGACGATTCGGTCGCCCGGGACCCGCGTTACGACTTCCGGCTGCGCGTCCTCCAGGAACTCGCGCCCAAGGATCCGGACGCGCTCGCGGTCCAGTTCACCCGCTACGACGACTTGACGGAAGAACAACGCCAGGTCGTCGAGGCGATCGGCAGGAAGGGCTACGTCGTAGTGCGAGAGCGCAAACGACCTGTCGTCGGCCATGGGTTGCAGAAACCGACGCAGGCGGCGAGGAAGATCCAGGACCGCATCCCGTTCAGTTTCAATACAGCGCTTTTCACCATCGCCTGGAAGAAGCTGGGCGTCCGCCCCTTGGTAGGTGACCCACATCCCGAAAGGACGGACGAGAAGTACTGCCTGTACGACGAGCGACACAACGATTACGGCTACACCCAGGCCTACATCGACAAGCTCGTCCGGGGATGCGCGAGCGAAGCGGCTTCCGGGCGTTGCTGGGGACGGCTCCCCGAGACAAGGTGACCGGCGACTGGGTGGGACCACCCCCGCCGGGCGCAACACCGCCCTGGAGGCGGCCGCAGCCGCCGGCGGAGCATTCCGCGACGGCGAACGCGATGCGCTCAGCCTGACTCGCGTCCGGCCTGCTCACGCGCTGAGCTGAGTGGGCTCCAGCAGGACGTCGTCCAGGGACCGGCGAGGAGTCCACGGCACCGGCGCGCCGCGGCCGAGGCGCAGGACTATCTGTGGCCACAGCCCACCACCCAGCAGCTGACGCAGCTCGGTCCGCACCGCGGGGACCTCCACCGGCTGCGAAATGAACGACGCGTCCAGCCCGGCGGCGGTCGCCGTCAAGAGCACCCGCTGCATGGCCTGACCAGCGCGGATTCGGTCGACGCGTGTGTCGTCGAAGGAGCCGATCACGACGACCAGGGGCTCGGTGTCGTCGGTCCGGCCGCGCCGCTGCGAGCCGAAGTCCCGCAGGACCCAGCCGCCGTTGTCCGAGGGCATCGCCCCGGCCGCGTATTCGGGGACGCCGTCTCGGCTGCTCCGGTCGCGTGCAGTCCAGTATTGCCACTCGGCGAGGAACGCGGGGTCGGCGAGCTGGGCGAGGTGGCTCTTGTGCACGAGCTCCCGCAAGTCCTCCAGCTGCTGCGTGCTCAACCGGGGCAGCCACGCTTGTTCGACCTCGGCGGCGTGCCGCAGCTCGGCGACGACTGAGGCGGGGATGACGGCCGTCTTGAACGGCGTGCGGTTGGTGTGGCGGCGGGGGATCGCGTCGGCCAGCCGGACGAGCCGCGGGTCGGGCTTGCGGGCCGCGTACGGCCGCACGACGGCCAGCAACGTGGGGTCGTCACGTCGCGGAAGCAGCGTCGTCGCGGGGTGCGCGCCGAGTGCGTGGATGGCGGTGCGCAGGTTGAACAGCGCGGCCCCGCACGAGAGGAGCAGTTCTCGCTGGTCGGCATCGGCAGCCGGCAGGGAGCGGTCCGGATCGGCGTGCAGCTCGATGCCCGCGGGAGTGCAGCGGAACCGCCAGGGCTGCGTGTTGTGCGTCGACGGAGCGAGCGTCGCGGCACCGATCACGGATTTCACCTGATCGGGGTCCAGCAGGCCGATCGAGGTGATGGGCAATGTCATGGTTTCCCCTCGGTGCCAGGACAGGCACACTGTCGTACGGATGGCTCAGCGCCACGATCTCTCCGGGCGTGGGCCCGGGGAAAGGGCAGAAAGTCACCAGCGGTGTTGCCGAAGCCGGAAATGCGGAGGTTGGGTACAGGGTGTCGGTGGACGAGATCGGAAATCGGGCGGCGGACGGGGCCGGTCCGCGGCGGATGGCGGGGACGCTGTCCGGGCTGCGGCTGCGCGAAGTGCTGCGCGACCTGCAGGACCGGATCGAACTGCTGATCGGCACCCGCGACAAGATGGACGGCCTGCTCGACGCGGTCTTGGCCGTCGCGTCCGGGCTGGAGCTGGACACCACGCTGCGGCGGATCGTGCAGGCCGCGATGGAACTCGGCGAGGCGAAGTACGGCGCCCTCGGGGTACTCGCCGACGACGGTTCCATGTCGGAGTTCATCTACCTGGGCATCGACGACGACACCCGCCAGCTGATCGGGGACCTGCCGACCGGCCACGGGGTGCTGGGGGTGGTCATCGACGAGGCCAAGCCACTGCGGATGGAAGAGATCTCGGCCCATCCGGCGTCGATCGGGTTCCCGGTCCACCACCCGCCGATGCACTCGTTCCTCGGGGTCCCGGTCCGCGTCCGTGACGAGGTCTTCGGACGGCTGTACCTGACGGAGAAGAAGAACGGGGAGCCGTTCACCGACGACGACGAGGTCGTCGTCCAGGCGCTGGCCGCGGCGGCCGGTATCGCGATCGAGAACGCACACCTCTACGAACAGGCCCGCGTGCGGCAGCAGTGGCTCGCGGCGACCAGCGAGGTGACCACCGAGCTGCTGGGCGGTACCGACCCGGCCGAGGCGCTGACCACCATCGCGAGCCGGGCGTTGGAGCTGACCGGCTCGGACGTCACGATGCTCGCTTTGCCGAACTCCGGGCGCTTGGACGTCGATGAGGACTGGGGCGACGAGGTCGACGACCTGACCGTGACCGTCAGCGCCGGTGCACGGGCCGCGGAACTGTCGGGTCTGCACATCGAGCTCGAGGCCAGCGTGCCGGGCGCGGTGTTCCGGGACCGCACGCCCCGCAGCGTCCCCGAACTTGACCTGGGCAAGCACCGCTTCGGGCCCGCGCTGGTGGTTCCGCTGCGCGCGGGGGACCGGACCACCGGCGTGCTCATCGCGATCCGGGAATACGGGGCCGGGTCGTTCGAGTCGACGCAGCTGCCGGTGGTGGCCTCCTTCGCCGATCAGGCGGCGCTGGCACTGCAGCTGGCGGCGCAGCAGCGGGCCGCCCGCGAGCTGGACGTGCTCGGCGACCGCGACCGGATCGCCCGCGACCTGCACGACCACGTGATCCAGCGGTTGTTCGCCGTCGGTCTGTCGATGCAGAGCACCCAGCGGCGGACCAAGTCCCCGGAGCTGCAGAAACGGCTCGGGGACAGCATTGAGCAGATGCACGAGATCGTCCAGGAAATCCGCACGGCGATCTTCGACCTGCACGGCGGCGTGGCCGGCGAGACCGGGCTGAGGTTGCGGCACCGGCTGCACGACGCGATCGCCGAGCTGACCGACGACGCACCGGTGCACCCGGCGGTCAGCATGTCCGGTCCGCTCGACACCGTGCCCACCCAGCTGGCCGAGCACGTGGAGGCGGTGGTGCGCGAGGCGGTCAGCAACGCCGTCCGGCACGCCGAAGCCGCGACGTTGGCTGTATCGATCGCGGTGAAGGACGACATGATCCGCGTCGTGGTGGTCGACGACGGCAAAGGACTGCCGACGGACGTTTCGCCGAGCGGGCTCGGCAACCTCGGTGACCGCGCGGCGGCCGTGGGCGGGCAGTTCTCCATCGATTCCGTCCCGGCGGGCGGCCTCAAGCTGGAGTGGTCGGCCCCGGTCGGCTGAGTGGCCCCGGATTGCCCGAGTCGAACGTGTGTTCTATTCTGTGTGGGTGTCGGGCGGAGTGGGGAAGACTCCGCCCGGCACCCTTCCTCCCCTCGGCGCGTCGGCCCGCCTCAGTTCGCGGCCGACACCGCGCAGCTCAGCGCGAGATGGCGCGCAATGCGCTCCCGCACTCTCCGGGGTGAGCTGGGCCCACCCCGGAGAGGTCTCGTTCTCCCCTTGCCGCCGACGGTGACGATGCGGCCGGGCTGAGTAACGGCGCGATTGGTCCGCGGGCGGGCATTCGGTGACGAAGGTCCTCGCGGTTCGGGTAGTCCGGCCGCGTCGCGGCACCCGCTGCCCGAGGTCTCCTTGTGGTGCGAAGCCCGTCGTCGCGGAGAGGAGAAACACGATGACTGCCTTGGTGCCGGGTTCACGCCTGGCGTTGCCGAGCATCGCGGCGTGGCTGGAGAACCCCTGGCCGTTCGCCGAGCACAACCCCGTGCGGATCGAGGAGTCCACTGAGGACGGCAAGTTCCTCGTCCGTGCGGAACTGCCCGGCTTCGACCCGGAGAAGCACATCTCCGTGACCACCCACAACGGGCTGCTGACCATCTCCGCCGAACGTGAGGCGAAGGAGCAGGCCGAAGGCCGTAGCGAATTCTTCTACGGCACCTTCAGCCGCACGGTCAGCCTGCCGGCCGGGGCCGACCCGGCGAAGGTCAAGGCGACGTACACCGACGGCATCCTCGAGATCTCGATGCCGGTTTCGGAGCACCCGCGTGACAAGCACGTCAAGATCCAGGTCACCAAGAACTAGGTGACCGTCCCTGCGGTGGGCGCGGCCCCTGGTCGCCCGCGCCCGCCCTCATGCCGCGAGGAGAAACGATGAGCGTCGAGGCGGGCTCCCGGGCCCTGCTCGCGGACGGCGACGTGGTGCTCGTGCGCCCGTTGCACCCGGCCGACACCGCCGAGGTGCTCGCCCTGCACGCCCGGCTCACCCAGCAAGACACCTACTTCCGGTTCTTCGGTGCCCGTCCGTCCGGATTGGACAAACTGGCGGCGGAGATGACGGCCGACCCGGGTCCGGGTCACCACGCTGTGGGTTGCTACCGGCGTGGCGAGCTCGTCGGCGTCGCGAACTACGAAGTCCTCAAGGACGGCACCGACGCCGAAGTCGCGCTCGTCGTGGACGCCTCCGTGCGCACGCTGGGCGTCGCGACACTGCTGATGGAGCACCTCGTTTCCCACGCCCGGAAGACCGGCCTGAAGCGATTCCTCGCCGAGGTGCTCGCCGAGAACGCCAAGGTGCTCCACGTCTTCAAGGATCTCGGCCTGCGGTTCGAGGCGAGCGTCGGCGGTCCCGAGCGCGATGTCGTGATGCGCCTCGACGAGGATGCCGCCTATCTCGATGCCGTCCTGGAGCGGGACTTGGTCGCCGACGCGGCCAGCCTGAAGCACCTGTTCAAGCCGTCCTCGATCGCGGTGATCGGCGCCGGACGACGGCCGGGTTCGGTGGGCCACGCGGTCCTGGCCAATCTGGTCGCGTCCGGCTTCACAGGTCCGGTTGAGGCGGTGAACCCGCACGCTGAAGAGATCCTCGGCGTGCCGAGCGTCCCGTTCGTGGCCGCGTTGAGCCGCCCGCCCGAACTCGCCGTCGTGTGCCTGCCCGCACCGGCCGCCGCCGAAGCGGTCGAAGAATGCGGAAAGCTCGGCGTCCGGGCGGTCGTCGTCATCTCCTCGGGGCTGACCGGCACCGTGTACGGCGACCGGGTGCACACGGCGGTGCGCGAGTACGGCATGCGGCTGGTCGGCCCGAACTGCCTGGGCGTCCTCTCGACCGATCCGGCGTGTCCCTTCGACCTGACTTTCCTGGGTAGCCGTGTGCACCCCGGCAACATCGGCGTCGTCACCCAGTCCGGCGGAGTCGGCATCGCCCTCGCCGAGTCCCTCGGCGACCTCGGCCTCGGCATGTCGACCCTGGTCTCGACGGGTGACAAGTACGACGTCAGCGGCAACGACCTGCTGATGTGGTGGACCGCCGACCGCCGCACGGAACTGGCTGTCCTGTACCTCGAGTCGTTCGGCAATCCGCGCAAATTCGGCCGACTGGCCCGGCGGCTCGCGCGGACGCGGCCGGTGCTCGCGGTCCGGTCCGGCAGCGGTGACACCGCCCAGCGCGCGGCCGCTTCGCACACGGCTGCGGCGGCGACCCCCGCGGTCACCCGGGACGCGTTGTTCGAGCAGGCCGGGGTGACCGCTGTCGACACGGTCGCGGAGCTGGTCGATGTCCTCGCCGGGCTGTCCTGGCAGCTGCTGCCGGGCGGTCCGCGGGTGGCCGTGGTGAGCAACGCCGGTGGTGCCGGGGTGCTGGCCGCGGACGCGTGCGAGCGGGAAGGCCTGGTGATGGCGGAGTTGTCGGACGAGACCCGCGAGCGCCTCGCGAAGGTGCTCCCGGCCGAAGCCGCGGTCCGCAACCCGGTCGACACGACCGCGGCCGTCTCCGCGGAGGTGTTCGCCGACGCTTTGCGTGCCGTGCTGGCCGATGACGGTGTCGATGCGGTGATCGCCGCGACCGTGCCCACCGCGGTCGGCGACCCGGGCACGTCGCTGGCGGCCGTGCTGCCGCCCGAGTACAAGACCGTTTTCGCGGTCCGGCCGGGGCAACGCGCCCGCGTTGCCCCGCTGGTCCCGGGCACCGGGGTGACCGCCTGCTACGACGACCCGGCCGCGGCCGCCGCGGTGCTGGCCCGGCTGGTCCGCTACGAGCAGTGGCTGAACCGGCCCGAGACCGACGAGTCCGTGGCTCCGCTGGAAAACCCCGGCGCGCTGCGGACGTTCGCCGCCGGACGCGAAGGCTGGCTTTCGGCCGCGGACGCCGTCGAACTGCTGCGACTCGCCGACATCCCGATGGTGGAGACCCACTACGTCCAAGCCAGCGACTCGATGGCCGCCGCGGCCGCCGACCTGGGCTCGCCGGTCGTACTGAAGGCCGACGCCGAGGGACTGCTGCACAAGACGGCCGGCGGTGTCCTGCTGAACGTGCACGGGGCCGATCGGATCCTGGAGGCGTTCCGCATCCTGCGGTCCCGCTTCGGCTCGGCCCTGCGCGGGGTCACCGTCCAGCCGATGGCCGAACCCGGCCGGGAGGTGCTGGTCGGCGTGCGGTCGGACCCGGTGTTCGGGCCGCTGGTCGTGTTCGGCCTCGGCGGCGTCGACACCGACCTGATCGCCGACCACGCCGCCAGGCTCGCCCCGCTCACCGCGGCGGACGTCGACCTGCTGCTCGACGGCCTGCGCGCGTCGAAGGCGCTCTGGTCTTCCGGGCAGCTCGACCGGGCGGCCGTGCGGGAGCTGCTGCTGAAGGTCAGCAGGCTCGCCGAGCTCGTCCCCGAGCTGGCCGAACTGGACCTCAACCCCGTGCGCGTCCGTTCGGACGGCTGCGTGGCACTCGACGTCCGCGCCCGGCTCGAACGATCCGCGTCCGCCGACCCCTTCCTGCGCCGCTTGCGGGACTGAAACCGGAGGAGAGCCGTGCGTGTCCTGACCCTGAACCCGGGTTCCTCGAGCATGAAGGTGTCGCTGGTCGCCGACGGTGTCGGCGTCGGCTGGGCCGCGTGGGACATGGCCGTTCCCGGCGTGGTCGCCCAGGCGGTCCACCGCTGGTCCGAAGTGGACGCGGTCGCGGTTCGCTTCGTCCACGGCGGCTCGCAGAAAGCACCGGCGCGGGTCGACGACGCCCTGCTGGCGAACCTCGAACGGCTCACGTCGCTGGCGCCGAACCACCAGCCGCTGTCGCTGTCGGTGACCCGCGAGGTCCGGCGGCTGCTGCCGGACGTCCCGGTCATCGCCTGTTTCGACACCGCTTTTCACGCGGGGATGCCGGAAGCTGCCGCGCGGTACCCGCTGCCGCGGTCGTGGACCGCGCAGAACCGCTTGCGCCGCTACGGTTTCCACGGCCTGTCGTGTCAATACGCCTTGCGTCGCGCCGGTGAGCTGCTGGGCCGGGCACCGGCGGAGCTGCAGCTGGTTTGCGCCCACGTCGGAGCCGGGGTGTCGGTGACCCGGGCCTGCTGCTGCACGTGCTGCAGACGACGTCGATGAGCCTGGCCGAGATGGCCGACGCGCTGTTCCACCGGTCCGGGCTCGCCGGGATGACCGGCACCAACGGCGACTTGCGCCTGGTGCTGGCCGCCGCGGCCCGCGGCGAGCGGGATGCCGAGGTCGCTCTGGAGGTCTACCAGCACCGGCTCCGCCGGGAGATCGGTGCGGCCGCGATGAGCCTGTCGCGGCTGGACGCGGTGGTGTTCACCGGCGGGGTCGCCGAGCACCAGCCCGCGCTGATCACGTCGGTCGTCGGCGGGCTCGAAGTCCTCGGTCTGCGTGCCGGGGATGTTCCGCACACCGAAACCGACCGGGTCGTCACCGCACCGGACTCGCCGGTGCCCGCCCTGATCGTCCTGCCCCGGGAAGACCTGGAGCTGGCCCGCGGCGCCGAAGAGGCGCTCGCCCGAGTGTCCGTGAGGTGAAGCCATGCACGTCCTCCTGACCGAATCTTCCTTCGGCGACTCCGACTTCCTGCTGCAGCCCCTGCGTGACGCGGGCTGCCTGGTCAGCCGGTGCCACGGCCGGGCCGGGCTCTGCCGGGCGTTGGCGCCGGGTGGCCGCTGCCCGCTCGACGAACCGTTCGCCCAGCCGGACCTGGTCGTCGACGTCCGCGGCCAAGGCGCCGAACTGACCGCGCGCGAGTTCGGCGTTGTCTGCGCGGTCCGCGACCACGTGCCGGTCGCGCTCGTCTCCCCGGACCCGGACGTCCGCGCGGAAGTGCCGCCGGGCCTGGAGAACCGGGTCACCGTGATCGACGTCGACGGCCTGCTGGTCACCTGTCGTGCCGCGTCGAGACACCTCGGCGTGGGCGGATGACCTCGCTCGGCTTCCGGTGGGACCGGTCGTCCCGGGCCGTCCTCGGCGACGCCCTGGTGCGGCTCGGCCCGAACCGGTGCGTCGCGGAAGTCCGGCCGGACGAGATCGTGCTGACCGAGCCGCCGATCCGCCGCGAGCGGGCCGCGAGGGCCGCCCTGCTGGAATGCGGCGCGGCCCTGTCGACGATCTGGACGGTCATGCGGGTGCTGGGCCGCGAGCCGGTGGTGGCCTTCCCGCACGACCCGGACCGCCCCGACGTCGCGGCCGTCGTCCGGGCCGGCGCTCCGCGCCCTTCGACCAGCGGCGAATGGGCGCGCTACGCGGCGCTGCGCAAGCTGGACGAGTCCGGCCACGGCCGGCCGCTGCGGCCGGTCAGCCTCGCCGTGCTGGGTGCACTGGCCGGTGACGGCTTCTGGCCGGAGACCGACGTCCGGATTGTCCGCCCGGAATGGGCACCGACGCTCAAGGAACTCGGGGCCGACCTCACCGGCCAGTCGTCCCTGCTGATCACCACCCCGGGCGACAGCCGCCGCCACCGCGTCCTGGCCGGTGCCGCGCTGCACGCGACCCGGTTGGCCGCGGCGGTCCGCAGCTTCACCTCCCGGGAGGTCCCGCTGCTCATTCAGCCGGCCGCCGAACGGGTCCGCTACGTCGAAGAATCCCTGCTGCCCGACACCGCCCAAGGACTGCTGCTGGTCGGCCTCGCCACCCCGAAGCGAATGAACACAGGATGAAACCGGCCAACGCGGAGGCGCCGCCGGTCGACACCCGCGAACCGGTCGCGCGGTTGCTGCGGGACCTGCGCACCGGCCCGTCCGGGCTGACGGCGCGGGAAGCCGCTCGCCGGCTCCAGGTGAGGGGGCCCAATGCTCTGCCGTCGCACGGTGGCCCGCCGCTGGCCATTCGATCTGGTGCGGCAGCTGGTCCCCCCGCCGGCTCTGCTGCTGTGGGTCGCGGGCGGGCTCGCCTGGGTCGCCGGGACCACCAACCCGGCGATCGCGATCGTCGGCGTCATCCTGCTCAACGGCCTGCTCGTCAGCGGCCGGTACCCGGTGGCGTGGTGACGCCACGTTCTTACGCCGGCGCGAGCCGGTGGGCGGCTTCCGGGGTGATGATCACGACCGGGCACCGGGAGAAGCGCACGCACTCTCTGCCGACGCTGCCGAGCACCAGGTCCGCCAGTGCGCCGCCGCGATGGGTGCCGAGGACCAGCAGGTCCGCGTCTGCCGACGCGGTGACCAGCTCGGTCGCCGGGTCGCCGTGCACCGTACGGGTCTCCAGCTGTGCCGCGGTGTTGACGGCCAGCTTGGCGACGTGCTCGTCCAGCGAGTAGCCGGCCTCCGGTAGGCGACCGTGGGGCTGGATCGCGAACGACGTCCCGGGCAGCAGCGTGTCGCGGGGCCGGACGAGGATCGCGCGGACCGTGTCGCCGGCGTGCGCGCCGATCTCCAGCGCCCACTGCAGGGCGGCGTCGCCGTGGGGCGTGCCGTCGATGCCGACGATGATCACGCGGCCAGTAGGTGAATCCATGATCTGCCTTCTTTCCTCCGGTGTCACCTCGATCGTGCGGCGTGGCGGGTGTGCGTCGGTAGGGGACGAATTCCGCCGGACCGAGTGACTTTGTGCTCCGGTGCCGGTCATGTCGCCGCGGCGACCATGAGAACGGCGGAGCGTCCGACTCCGCGACGGGAGTGATCGCGATGACCGCCGCCGCACCGGCCGCCCTGACCACGGAGCAGATCGGGTTCCTCGCGCGAGCGGTGAGCCGCGCGCCTTCGGTGCACAACAGCCAGCCCTGGCAGCTGCGCGTCCGCGGCACCGAGGTGGACCTCCTGATGCGGCACGGGGTCGAGCTGCGAAGGCAGGACCCGTTCGGCCGCGATCGGCTGCTGTCGTGCGGTGCCGCGCTCACCGACTTGGAGCTCGCGGTGCGCACGCTCGGCCGGGACTGCCACGTCGAGTACCGCGACGACGAAGACGTCGTGGCGACGGTGACGATCGGCCGCCCCCACCCCGCCTCGGCCCGTGACTTCGCGCTGTACCACGCCATCGCCCGGCGCCGCAGCCACCGGCGCGCGTTCTTCCACAGCCGGGTGCCCGAGGGCGTCCGCACCGCGGTGGCCGCGGCCGGGGAGACCACCGGCGTGCACGTCGTCGAGCCCGGCCGCCTGGACAAGCTGGCCGAGCTCCTCGGCTTCGCCACCCGCGTGCTCCGTGACGACCGCGGCTACCAGCGGGAGCTGGAGCTGTGGACCGCCCACACCCATGGCTGGAACGCGATCGGTGACGGCGTCCCCGAGGACGCGCTGAGCCCCGAAGCCCTGCCGGTGGCAGGCCTGGTGCGCACCGCTACGCCGGTGCCGGACGACGTTGTGCTCGCCGGCCGGCTGGCCGCGGAGAACCTCCTGGTCGTCTGCACCGACACCGATACCCGGGCCGACCACCTCGCCGCCGGCGTGACCCTGCAGCGCGTCTGGCTGACCGCGACGGCCAAAGCCCTCGTCGGTTCGGTGATCACCCAGCCGCTGCACCTGACCGGATTCCGGGCGCGACTGGCGTCGGAGCTGGCCCTGCCCGGCGTGCCGCAGGCGATCTTCCGATACGGATACCCGGCCGTTCCCGCGGCCCCGTCACCGCGGCTGGCCCTTGACGAAATGTTCCCAGAAGGACCGACAGGAGGACTTCGATGACCGCCGCGATCGAAATCGCCGGAATGCGCAAGCGGTTCGGCCGGACAACGGCGCTCGACGGTCTCGACCTGACCGTGGAGACCGGTGAGGTGCACGGATTCCTCGGCCCGAACGGCGCCGGGAAGACGACGACGCTGCGCCTGCTGCTGGGCCTGTTGCGGGCCGACGCCGGCGAAATGCGGCTGCTGGGTGGCGACCCGTGGCGGGACGCCGTGGCGTTGCACCGGCGGCTGGCCTACGTCCCCGGCGAGGTGTCGCTGTGGCCGAACCTCACCGGCGGGGAGGTCATCGACCTGCTCGGCCGCCTGCGCGGCGGGCTGGACCCGAAGCGCCGCAAGCGGTATCTCGACCTGTTCGAGCTGGACCCGCGCACCAAGGGGCGGGCGTACTCGAAGGGCAACCGGCAGAAGGTGGCGGTGGTCGCCGCTCTCGCGTCCGACGTCGAACTGCTGCTGCTCGACGAGCCCACCAGCGGGCTGGACCCCTTGATGGAGCAGATTTTCCGCGAGTGCGTGCGAGAGGAACGGGAGCGAGGCCGGACGATCCTGCTCTCCAGCCACATCCTGTCCGAGGCGGAGGCCCTGTGCGACCGGGTCAGCATCATCCGCGCCGGCCGCCTGGTCGATTCCGGCAGCCTCGACGAGCTGCGGCACCTCAGCCGGACCACCGTCACCGCGCGCATTTCCGGCGCCGCGGACGGTCTGGCACACCTGCCGGGGGTGCACGACTTCACCGCCGAGGGTGACCACGTGCGGCTGACCGTCGACAACACCGAACTGGCCACGGTGCTCGGCCTGCTGAGCCACAGCGGGGTCCGAAGCCTGACCAGCAATCCGCCGACCCTGGAAGAGCTGTTCCTCCGGCACTACCGGAGCGAACCGGAGGTGGTGCCGGTATGAGCGGCACGCTCACCGGCACCGGCGCCCTGGTCCGGCTGGCGCTGCGCCGGGACCGGGTCCGGCTGCCGGTGTGGACCGCGGTGTTCGCCGCCGTGGCGGCGTCCTCGGCGGCGGCGACCGCGGCGATCTACCCGGCCGCCGGCGACCAACGGGGCGCGGCCGACAGCATCAACTCGGTCCCGGCCCTGGTGGCGCTCTACGGCCCCGTGTACGAACCGACCCTCGGCGCGACGTCGGTGTTCAAGCTGACCGCGTTCGGCGCGGCCCTGATCGCGCTGCTGATGATCTTCACCGCGGTCCGGCACACCAGGGCCGAGGAGGAAGCCGGACGGCGGGAGCTGCTCGGGTCCGCCGTGGTCGGCCGCTTCGCCGGGTTGGCGGCGGCAGTTGTGGTGACGACAGTGTCGAGCCTGGTCATCGGTCTCTTCAGCGGCGCTGGGCTCGCGGTGGCGGGGCTGCCGGTGGCCGGCTCGCTGGCGTTCGGCCTCGGCTGGGCGGGCTCCGGGCTCGTCTTCGGCGGGCTCGCCGCGGTGACCGCTCAACTGACCAAGAGCGCGCGAGCGGCGTCGGGGCTCGCCGTCGTCGCCCTGCTCGCCGCGTACTTCCTGCGGGCGGTGGGCGACTCCGCCGGTCCGCGCTGGCTGTCCTGGGGCTCGCCGATCGGGTGGACCCAGCACGTCCGGCCCTTCGCGGGCGACGTCTGGTGGGTTTTGGCCCTCCCGCTGCTCGTCGCGGCCGCGCTGGTCGTGGTCGCCGTCGCGGCGGCCCGGGCCCGCGACCTCGACGCCGGGCTGCTGCCGGACCGGGCGGGCCCGGCCCACGCCGGTCGCTCGCTGACCGGTGCGTGGGGCCTGGTGTGGCGCCTCAACCGGGCGAACCTGGGTGCCTGGCTCGCCGGGTACATCCTGCTGGGACTGGTCCTGGGCGGTCTCGCGGGCAACGTCGGGAAGATGCTCGACAGCGCGGGAGCCCGGGCGCTGATCGCCGCCCTGGGCGGCGAACAGGCGATGGAGGACGCCTTCCTCGCCGCCGAGTTCTCGATGGCAGCCGTCATCACCTCGGCGTACGCGATCACCGTCCTGGTCCGCTTCCGGAGCGAGGAGCGGGCGCTGCGCGTAGAACCGCTGCTGGCCACCGCGCTCGACCGACGCCGCCTGTTGACGGGGTACCTGCTGCTCGCGGCGGGCGCCCCCGTCGTGCTGTTGACGTCCTTGGGCGTCACGGCCGGACTGGCCTATGGCGTCCGCCTCGGCACGCCCGGCACCGAGGTCGCCCGGCTGGCCGGCGCCGGGCTGGCCCAGCTGCCCGCGGTCTGGGTGCTCGCCGGGATCGCGGCGGCGCTGTTCGGCTTGCTGGCGCGGGCGGTCGCGTTCGCCTGGGTCGCGCTGACGACGTTCCTGCTGCTCGGCGAGTTCGGCACGCTGCTGAAACTGGACCAGTGCGTGCTGGACCTGTCGCCGTTCACCCACTCGCCGAAGCTGCCCGGCCCGGCCGTCCAGGCTGCCCCGTTGCTCTGGCTCACTGCGCTGGGTGCGGTGCTGGTCGTGGCGGGCGTGGCCGGGTTCCGGCGGCGTGACGTCGCCGGCTGAGGTGAGGAGAAGACGATGTCCGATGCGCAGCAAGGATCCCGTCCCGCCGCGCTCAGCGCCGCCCGGCGGGCGTCCGTGCGCTACCGCACCAGCCCGTGGCCCGGAAGGCTGCACGTGACCGGCCACCAGGCGGCGTTGTACCCCGACCCGGTGCTGACCTTCCTCGGCGGGGCAGGCTGTGCCCGGTGCCTGCTCGAAACACCGGCCTCGAAGCTCCTGGTCGGGTGTGGCCTGTTCGCCGGGCCGGACGCCTTGTGGCGCCGCAACTTCTCACCCGGCCCGGACGAGCTGCACGCGCTCGACGCGGTCGTCCTGCCGAGCGCCGGCCTCGGGCACGCGGGGTTCCTGCCGCAACTGGTCGCCGAAGGCTGGCACGGGCCGGTGTTCGCGACGCCGGGGACCGCCGCGCTGCTCCCGGTCGTGTTGGCCGACGCCGCGAAGCAGTTCGAGGAAGACTCGGCCCGGTGGTGCCCGTCCGGCCCGGCCGTCCCGCCGTTCCGGGCCGAGGACGTCGCCCGGGCCGTGGCCCTGGTGCGACCGGTCGAATTCGGCACGCTCCGGCAGCTCGACGGCGCCGCGCTGGAGTTCGGCCGCTCGGGCGGGCGGCTCGGGGCGGCTTGGGTACGGATCCGCGCGGGTGGCCGTTCGGTCGTCTTCGCCGGACCGCTGGGCGCGGCCGGTCATCCGCTGCTGCGCCCACCGGACCCGCGGCCGCGCTCCGACGTCCTGGTCCTCGCCGCTCCGCAGCCGCCCGGCGACAGTCACCTGCCCGGCCGGTTCGCCGCCGCGGTGCACCGCGCGGTCCGGCGAGGCGGCTCCGTCGTCGTCCCCGCGGCCGCGGCCGGAGCCGAGTTGCTGCTGACGATGGTGCGCGACCTGACGGACGCTCAGCAGATCCCGCCGCTGCCGGTCCTGCTGGACAGCCCGGCGGGCCTGGCCGGAATCGAAGTCCACCGGCGGGCGCTGGCCGAGCGGTGGCCCGAGCTGCGCCAAGACGGCCGGGTGGGGCTGCCCGACCGGCTGATCGAGCAGGTTCCGGATCGGCCGTCGATCATCGTGGCCGGGTTGGCGACGGCGGACTCCGGCCGGGTGCTGGGACACCTCACCAGGATGCTGCCGGACCCGCGCAACGGAGTCGTGGTGCTGGGACACCCGGAGCCCGGGACCCGCGCCGCGCAGCTCGCGGACGGGGTCCGGCAGCTCAAGATCCACGGGCACTACGTGCCGGTCCGGGCCGAGGTGACGGCGCTGGGCGCCACCGGCGAATTCGCCGGTCCGGGGGAGGCGCTGGCCTGGGCGAGCGCGACGCCGGCGCCGGAGACGGCCTTCGTCGTCGAGGGCGAGCCGGTGCCGGCGCACGCGTTCGCGAAGGCGTTGCGCGCCGAAGCGGGGTGGTGCGCGGTGGTCCCCGAGGACGGGGAGCGTGTGCTGTGCTGACTTACTGATCAAGGGTGAGCTGCTGGAGGTGGAAGGCGAAATGCCGGGCCGGGTAGCGGAAGACGTCGGCCAGCGTCATGTACGGCTGGAAGAACGGGTCCCACCGGGTCGGGTAGTGCATGCCGCGGTCGAGGTCGGCTTCGGTGGCCCGGTCGAGGCTGCGGTGGAGAGAGGCGATGATGCGGTCGAGCCAGGCGGCCGCGAGCCGCGGGCCGAGCAGGCCGCCGCCGCAGGACCCGAGGTAGTTGATCACATGGAACGCGGGCGTGGCCCCGTTCAGCAAGGCAGCGAACCCGCGGCTCACGGGATCCGGCAGGCGGCCGAAGAAGCGGACCAGGATCAGCAGGGCACGCACGATCTGGTAACCGAACACCAGGTGGAACAGCAGCTGCCGGTTGGTCCACCGGGTACCTCGCGACCGGCGGCGAAGCCCCGTGGCGGTGGCTGCCGTCACGAGTGCGTGGAACGTGGCGCGGTCGTCCTCCCACTGCTCGTGCACTGCTTGGCGATCCATGGTCCAGCCCTCCGGGGCGCGGCTCCGGTCGAGCATCGCACGGATCGACTGAAACCCGTCTCAGCCCCCGTGCCCGCGGGAGGTCTTTGGTCCTTTCGGCCGGTGACGCCTTGCCGTCGCGGGTGAACGCCGCCGCCGTTGATGCTGGGGGTGTTCGTCTCCCAGGAACCGGAGCCCGACGATGAGCCGACCACTGCCCGGCGTGTTCGACCAGGCCCTCGCCTCGGCCGTGCGCGCGCCGTCGCCGCACCACACCCAGCCCTGGCGGTTCGTCGTCGAGAAAGACGTGATCGAGGTGTGGCTGGACCGGGAGCGCCTGCTCACCGTGGCGGACCCGAACGGGCGGGAGTCGCGGCTGGCGTGCGGTGCCGCCGCGTTCAACCTGGGCATCTGCCTGCGCGCCAACGGGCTCGCGGTGAAGGTGCGGATACTGCCCGATCCGGGCGAGCCTGACCTGGCCGCGGTGATCCGGCTGGACGGCAACCAGAAGACCACCGCCGTCGAGCGCAAGCTCGCCGAAGCGGTCTTCCGCCGGCACACCAACCGCCGTCCGCTGCTGGACAAGGAGGTGCCGGCCGTGGTGCGGTCCGCGCTCAAGTCCGCGGCGCTGCAGTAAGGCGGCCAGGTCGAATACTTCGACGCGTCCGGCCGCTACACGCCGGTGGCGTCGCTGGTCCGGCAGGCCGAGGCGCTGCAGGCGGAGGACTCGGCGTTCCGGGCCGAAGCCGCCTACTGGACTCACCGCGAAGCCGACAGCCCCGACGGCGTCCCGAAGATCGCGTCCGGGCCGCCCCCGCACGGCCACGGCGTCGTCTCGCTGCGGGCGTCGCTCGACCGCCTCTTCGCCGGCCTCGGGCAGCCACACACCCTGCTGCGCATCGGCTACGGCTACCCGACGCGGCTCACGAGCCGCCGGCCGGTCGAGGACGTGCTGACCCACCGCACCGGCCCGGACGTCCCGGCGGAATGAGACTCAGGCACGGCCGGCGGTCGCGCGCAGCACGTCCCGGAAGGTCACCATGCCGACCACGTGCCCGCCCTCGACGACCGGTGCCGAGCGCACGTCGGCGTCGGTCATCATCCGCGCCAGCTCGCGCACCTCGATGTCGCCCGCCACGGCGAGACCGGACTGGCGCATCACCGAGCCCGCCGTGCGCGGACCGCCGTCGAGCATCACGCCGGTGTCGGGGTCGCCGGGCGGAACCGGGACCCGCAGGATGTCGGTTTCGGACACCAGGCCGAGCAGCTTCCCGTCCGTGTCGACAACCGGCATCGTGGTGAACCCGTGGCGAGTCATCATCTCGGCGGCTTCCTCGAGCGTCGCGGACGGCGTCAGGGCGAACGTCAGCGTGGTCATGATCTCGCGTGCGCGCATGGTTCGAGCTCCGTTCGGGTCGGGTTTCCCGACCATCCCCGACCATCCCGCGCCGGCAAAGGGCCCTAAGTCCTCAGAGCACTGTCGGAGGACCTCCCCAGCGAACCGGACGAGTCCCGGCGCACCGGGGACCAAGGCCTCTTCGAACGGGCCGGGAAATCGATGATCCTGGTGGTACCGACGATTTCCGACCGGAGGGCCAGGATCATGAGCACGTCGTCGAACCCGATCGCGCGGATGTGGCGCACCATCCTGCCCCGCCGCGATTCGGTGGCGCGGACCTCGGACCGGTTCCAGGCCGGGCTGCTGGTTTCCGTGGTGCTGCTCGCACTCGCCGCGCTGCCGATCGCCGCCAGCTTCGGCTCGGAAACGTACGCCCGGCAACAGTCGCAGTCCGAGCAGCAGCTGGGGGAGCGGACCCAGGTGACCGCGACCCTGCTCGCCGACGGACCGGACATCGCCATCAACTCGCGGGCCGGCGTCGCCGGCAACGGTGAACCCACCGACGCGACCTGGGTGCTCGCCGACGGAACTCGGCGGATCGGCCACGTGGTCGCCGCCCGGGGCACGCTCAAGGGCGAAACGCTGACGATCTGGGTGGACCGGAAGGGCAACCCGGTGGATCCGCCGCTGAGCAACGCCGGCGTGGTCATCGGCGCCGTCGCCGTCGGGCTCGGCCTGTGGCTGGGTGCGCTGGCGCTGCTGGCCGCCTGGTACCGGCTCACGGTGTTCTCCCTCGACCGCTCCCGCCTCGCCCGATGGCAGCAGGAGTGGTTCCAGCAGCAGGACCGCAAGACCCGTTCCTGACAACGAAGAGAAGGTGAAATTCCCATGACCACGGCAAACCAGGGCGACATCGTCGTCGGCGTGGACCATTCGGCGGTGAGCGTGGCCGCGCTGCGCTGGGCGGTTTCGGAAGCGGCGGTGAGCGGCCGGCAGGTCGTCGCACTGCGCGCGTGGACGTTCGAACCGGTCTACGACCTCGGCGCGGCGGTCGCCGGCACACCGCAGACGGTCGCCGACCGGGAGCGGCAGCAGCTCGAGGAGGTCGTCGGCGAGATCCGGGCCGAGCACCCGGGCGTGGCCGTGCGGGCCGAACTGGTCGAGCACTCGGCCGCGGTGGCGCTGGAGGAGGCGTCGAAGACCGCGGCGATGCTGGTGCTCGGCAGTCACGGCCGCGGCCGGCTGCTGAAGCTGCTGGTCGGCTCGGTCGCCGAGCACTGCCTGCGCGAGGCGAGCTGCCCCGTGGTGGTCATCCCGACGCGCACCGTCCCCGAGCCGGAGAAAGAAGCCGAGCCCGTGGCGGAACCGGCAGCCGCGTACTACCCCGGACCGCTGCTGTGAAGGAGATCGTGATGCCCAGTCGCCGCAGGGTGGGTTCGGTCATGACGACCGAAGTCACCACTGTCGGGCCGGACACGCCGTTCAAGGCCGTCGCCGTCCTGCTGGCCTCGTGGAACATCAGCGGGGCGCCCGTGGTCGACGACGACGGGTTGGTGCTCGGGGTCGTCTCGCAGGGCGATCTGCTCGAGCGCGAGGCCCCGCACGGCCTGCTCGAGCCCGGTTCCCGGCAGGCGAAACGGAAGGCCGGCGCCGCGTTCGTCGCCGACCTGATGACCGCGCCCGCGGTGACGGTCCAGGCGGACGACGACGTCGCCGTTGCCGCGAAACTACTGGAGCAGCATCACTTCCACCGCTTGCCGGTGGTCGACGACACGGGGAAGCTCGTCGGTGTCGTGTCCCGCTCGGACCTGCTGCGGGTGTTCCTGCGCACCGACCAGGAGATCCGTGACGAGGTCCGCGACGAGGTGCTCCTGCGTGAGATGGCCCTGGACCCGTCCTCCTTGTACGTCGCGGTGCACAACGGCATCGTGACGCTCAACGGCACCGTCGAGCGGACGAGCATGATCCCGGTGATCACGGCGCTGGTCCGCAGGGTCGACGGTGTTGTCGAGGTGCGGCAGAGCCTGAAGGCCCACTTCGATGACCGGGACGTGTCCCCGGTTCCGCCGGGCGAGGTCGGAATCCTGAGCTCGCAAAGACCGCACAACTGAAGAACCACGAAGGGGCCACCGTCCACACCGGACGGTGGCCCCTTCGTGGTTCGGGTCAGCTGCGGAACAGGGCGACCTTCAAGGCGTTGCTGTCCTGCGGGTGGGCGAAGACGTCGTAGGCCTCGTCCATCTCGTCGAGCCCGAAGCGGTGGGTGATGAACCGGCTGGTGTCCAGCCGGCCCGCCGCGAGCATCCGCAGCAGCATCGGCGTGCTGGACGTGTCGACCAGCCCCGTCGTGATGGTGACGTTCTTGATCCACAGCTCCTCGAGGTGCAGCGTCGCCGGGGCGCCGTGCACGCCGACGTTCGCCACATGTCCACCGGGGCGGACGAGGCGAGTGCACAGCTCGAACGTCTCGGGGACGCCCACCGCCTCGATGGCGACGTCCGCGCCGAGCCCGCCGCTCGCTTCGGCTACCGCGGCCGCCGCTTCGTCCGGCCGGACCATCAGGTCCGCGCCGAAGGACTTCGCTGCATCGAGACGGGCCGGTTCCTTGTCCACCACGATGATCGTGCTGGGCGAGAAGAGCTGGGCGTTGGTGATGGCAGCCAGCCCGATCGGCCCGGCACCGACGATCACGAGCGTGTCACCGGGTTTGACGCCGCCGTTGCGGACGCCGACTTCGTAGGAGGTCGGGACGATGTCGGCCAGCATCAGCGCCGACTCGTCGCTCACCCCGGACGGCAACACATAGGTCGAGGTGTCGGCGAACGGGACGCGCGCGTATTCGGCCTGGACGCCGTCGGTGGTGTGGCCGAGGATCCAGCCTCCGCCGCCGAGGCACTGGCCGTAAGCCGCGGACCGGCAGTATTCGCACCGGCCGCAGGCTGAGATGCAGGAAACCAGGACCTTGTCGCCGGGCTTCACCGTGGTCACGGCGGAGCCGATCTCGGTGATCGTGCCGACCGCTTCGTGGCCGAGGATCCGGCCGCGTTCGACCTCGGGCACGTCGCCTTTGAGGATGTGCAGGTCGGTGCCGCAGATGGTGACCGCGTCGACGCGGACGATCGCGTCGGTGGGTGCGGTCAATTCGGGGTCGGCGTGGTCGGTCCAGCTGCGCCGGCCGGGGCCGTCGTACACGAGTGCCTTCATTTCTTCTCCTTGTCCGGACAGCGGGAATGGGCGCCCGCCGGTCGGCGGGCGCCCATGGCGGGCAATCGATTCACCGCAGCCACTTGCGGTCGCCGGTGAGGGCGGCCCAACGGTGGCCGAGTCCCCAGGTGTTCCCGGCCGCGGCGGCGGCCAGCACGATGAGGACCAGTGCGTAGATGATGTGGTACTCGATGACGGGGTTGGTGGAGTGCGTCGCTTCGCCGGTGCTGGTGCTCAGCGCGAACGGCCATTCGGCGGCCCACATCATGAGCATCATCAGCGAGCCCGCGATCGCGCTCAGCCGCAGGCCGATGCCCGCGATCACGGCGATGCCGACGGCGGCGAGGCCGAGCATGAACAGCCAGTTGGCCCACCAGGTGCCGGCCCAGGCGTGGAACAACGACTCGAACGGGCCGACGTGGACGCTGCTGAGGAAGCCCTTGGTCGGCGAGCCGCCATTGATCCAGGCGCCCTTGGCCGGGGTTGCGTAGCCGAAGCCGAACAGCTTGTCCAGGAACGCCCACAGGAACACGAATCCGGTGGCGAACCGGAGGACGGCCAGGGACTTCCCGGCGAACGTCGGTTCGGCGACGAAGTCGGGGACCGTCGTCGGCGCGGTGGCCCGCTGGGTCGGGACGCGGCTCGAGGTGGTCTTCTTTTCATCCGGTCGGATGGACATGGGAAACCTCCGTTCCTTGGTGTTGCCATCAGTTTCTGCCGTCGCGGCGGCGTGGTCTGGGGTCGAAGGTCCCCAGCCGGGAGGCCCTTGGTGCCCGTTCGCAGGGACCGCCCTGAATGGACCAAAGTCCTGCGGAACAAGGGCGGAAGCCCCGCGCCAGGCGCGGCTTCGGCCGGTTGACTTTTCCGCGTATGCACTGACGTGAAAGGAAAGCGAATGACTGGCTCGGCTTCAGCACTGGTGGTCGGCGTCGACGGCTCGGCGGGCGCGCTCACGGCGGTCCGTTGGGCGGCGCGCGTCGCGCAGGAACGCAACCTCGGTCTTCGCCTGGTCCACGCGCTGCCCGAACTGCCCCCGCCCTACCCGCGGGGCGACCCGACGTTCGAGCAGATCCAGCAGGCGGTTGGTGCGCGAGGCGAGCGCATGCTCGCCGAGGCCCGTGCCGTCGCGTCCGGTACCGGCGCCGAGACCGTGGTGCGCTCGGAACGGCCCGCCGAGGCGTTGCTTTCCGAAGCGGAAGGCGCGGCGATGATCGTGCTCGGGACGCCGGGCCTGCGGCCGCTCGGCCGGGTGCTGCTCGGGTCGGTCTCGGTGGCGCTGGCCGCCCACGCGCCGTGCCCGGTCGCTCTGATCCGGCCGCACGCCGGAGAGGACGAGCCGCCGGCCGAAGGGCCGGTCGTCGTGGGCGTCGACGGAACCCCGGCGGGCGAGGAGGCCATCGCGGTCGCGTTCGAGGAGGCGTCCTGGCGGAATGCGCGGCTCGTCGCGGTCCACTGCTGGCACGAAGCGTTCCTGGCCGCCGTCTTCGAAGAAGGCCGGTGGACGATGGACAGCACGGCGATGGAGGAGCACGAACACGAACTGCTCGCCCAGCGGCTGGCCGGCTGGCAGGAGAAGTACCCGGACGTGGTCGTTGACCGCGTCGTGCAGGCCGGACGCCCGGCCGAGCGGCTGCTCGACCTCGCCGACCGGGCGCAGCTGATCGTGGTCGGCAGCCGCGGGCGGGGCGGGTTCAGCGGCCTGGCCCTGGGCTCGACGAGCCAGTCGCTGATGTCCTACGCGCTCTGCCCGGTCGTCGTCGCCCGCGGGACCCGCGAGCACGCGAAGTAGACCACCGGCCCGACGTAGTTCACGGCGATCACCAGGGTCCACAGCCACTTCGGCCCGCGGACGCGGTCGGCGGGCCGCCGGGCGAGGTCCCACCAAGCCGCCGCGGCGAGCAAGAGCTGCACGCTCGCCGCGGCGCTGATCCCTCTGCGCTGCCGAGTGGTCAGGTCACGCCACCGCTTGTGCTTCCCATGGGGTTCTCCTCTCTTCGGGCTTCCAGGCAACGGCATCGGGATCCGCGCGCAAAGGGGCGAAAGGCCTCTCGGCCGGGGACCGTAGCCAGCCGCGCGAAGCACGGGCCGGCTTCTAGCTTGGCCGGAGCAGGATTTTCGACGGAGGTGGCGTCAATGCGTGGTCCGCTGGTGTCCGACCTGATGAGCCGGCCGGTCGTGTCGGCAGGTCCCGGGGCGTCGTTCAAGGAACTGGCCGCCCTGCTGGCCGAGCGCGGCATCGCGGCGATTCCGGTGGTCGACGACCATCAGCGCCCGATAGGCGTCGTCAGTGAGGCGGATTTGCTGGTTCGGCACGGCCGGGACGCCCGACGCGGGCTCGGGCGGCTGCGGGTGTGGACCAAGGCCCAAGGCCTGACCGCGCGCGAGCTCATGACCCGACGCGTGCCGACCGTGGCGAAGGACGACCCCGTGGCGGGCGCGGCCCGACGGCTGGTCGAGGCGAACCTGCGCTGCCTCTACGTCGTGAACGGCGCCGGCTCAGCGGCGTGATCGACCGGCGTAGCGAGGTTGAGCGCGCGGAGTTGCTCACCGGCGCGGTGCCGGGCGTGATCGCGGTACGCAACCGCTTGAAGTACCTGCAGGACGACGGGACGGCCGCCCAGCCCCGCTGAGGACCCTCGACGAACGGAGCCGGCGATGAAGCGCATCGTGATCCTGGGCGGCGGCACCGGCGGAACCCTGGCGGCGAACCGCCTTCGCCGTGACTTCGGCGAAGGTGCGGAGATCACGGTCGTGGACCAGGACGACGCCCACGTGTACCAGCCGGGGCTACTGTTCGTGCCCTTCCGCATGGCCGACGCCGATGACCTCGTCCGGTCGCGTCCCAGGCAGCTGGCCGGCGGAGTCCACTACCACCGCGGACAAGTCGGGCGTGTGGACATCGACACCGGCCGGGTCCACCTGGTGGACGGCACGACCCTCGGCTACGACGTCCTGGTGATCGCCACCGGCGCGCGGCTGCTGCCGGAGGAGACCGACGGGCTGACCGGTCCGGGCTGGCGTTCGCACGTCGACACGTTCTACGACCTCGACGGCGCCGTCGGACTGGCGTCGGCTCTCGAAGCCTTCCACGGCGGCCGGCTGGTGGTGAACGTGATCGGCCTGCCGGTCAAGAGCCCGCTCGCGCCGCTGGAGTTCTGCTTCCTCGCCGATTGGTACTTCACTGTGCGGGGAGTCCGCGACCGGGTCGAGCTGGCCTACGTCACGCCTCTCGACGCCGCGTTCACCAAACCGGTCGCCGCGCGGACGCTGGCCGGGCTGCTCGAAGCCAAAGGCGTGGAGCTGGTGACCGGGTTCAACACCGGCGAAGTCGACGGCACCCGCAACCGGCTCGTGTCCTACGATGGCCGTGAAGTCGCCTTCGACCAGGCGGTGGTCGTCCCGCTGCACGGTGGTGCGTCCTATGTGGATCGATCGCCGGGACTGGGGGACGAGCACACCTTGCGCTCCGCGCCGACGAGCACACCTTGCGCTCCGCGGCGCGGGACAACATCTTCGTCCTGGGGGACGCCGCCTCGCTGCCCACTTCCAAGGTGAGCTCCGCGACCCACTTCGCGGGGGAGGTGCTGACCCGCAACGTCGGCCAGTTCCTCGACGGCCGCGAGCTCGACGCGAGCTTCGACGGGCACTCGAACTGCTTCGTCGAGACCGGGTTCGGCAAAGCCCTGCTCATCGACTTCAGCTACGACACTGAGCCGCTGCCCGGGCGCTATCCCGCGGACGCCGGCCTGCCGTTGCTCGAGGAGTCCCGGCTCAATCATCTCGCGAAGCTGATGTTTCCCTGGCTCTACTGGCACACCATGCTGCCCGGCCGGGATCTCCCCGGGCTGTCGAGCGCGATGCCACGCGCGGGCAAGCAGTTCCTGGTCCCGATCGAGCGATAGGAGCTCCGCGGTGAGAACCATCTAACCTGCGGTTGATCGTGATCTTACGCGTGAGAAACCTTCCGGCGGTTCCCTGATCACCACGGTGATCACCCCGACCGGGAGGCGACGTGACAAGCATCTACGAGCAGATCGGTGGCCAGGAAGCGCTGGTGGCCGTGGTGGACGACTTCTACGAACGGGTCCTGGCCGACGCGGAGCTGGCCCCGTTCTTCGCCGGGACGAGCATGCCTCGCCTGAAGGGGATGCAGGTCGAGTTTTTCGCGGCGGCCCTCGGCGGACCTGACGAGTACCGCGGGCGGACCATGAAGGACGTCCACCGCGGCCGTGGCATCGCCCAGCACCACTTCGACCTCGTGGCGAAGTACCTCACGGACTCCCTCCTGGCCGCCGGGGTGCCGGAGGAAACGACGGCAACCATCATCGGCGCCATCGCGCCGTTGTCGGAGGAAATAGTCACACCGGGATGAGGAACGGGTGCCCGCCGGGTCGGATCACCGGCGGGCACCCGTGGCGCCGGCTCGCTACAGCGATCGCCCGACCAGCTCCACCAGCTCGACCGTGCGGGTCGCGTAGCCCCACTCGTTGTCGTACCAGCCGAACACCTTCGCCAGGTGCGAGTCCGCCTTGGTCAGCTGCGAGTCGAACACGCACGACGCCGGGTCGCCGATGATGTCGCGGGACACGACCGGCGCTTCGGTGTGGCGCAGGATGCCCTTGAGGCTGCCATCCGAGGCCTCGGCGAACGCGTGGTTGACCTGCTCGACCGTCACCTGGTGCTCGAGCTCGACCGTCAGGTCGGTGAGCGAGCCGTCCTCGACCGGGACGCGAACGGCGACGCCGTCGAGTTTGCCGGCCAGCTCGGGCAGCACCAGGCCGATCGCCTTCGCGGCGCCGGTGCTGGTGGGCACCATGTTGACCGCCGCGGAGCGGGCGCGGCGCGGGTCCTTGTGCGGGCGGTCCAGCAGTGCCTGGTCGCCGGTGTAGCTGTGGATCGTGGTGAGCATCCCGCGGCGGATGCCGAACGCGGAGTGCAGCACCTTGACCATCGGCGCGAGGCAGTTCGTCGTGCAGGAGGCGTTCGAGATGATGTGGTGCTTCGCCGGGTCGTAGTCGCCTTCGTTGACCCCGAGCACGATCGTCGCGTCGACGTCCTTGCCGGGCGCGGAGATCACGACCTTCTGCGCGCCCGCGGCCAGGTGCGCGCCGGCGGCTTCGCGGGTGCGGAACTTGCCGGTCGACTCGACGACGACGTCCACACCGTATTCGCCCCACGGCAGTTCCGCGGGGTCGGCCTTCGCGGTCACCTGGATGAAGTGGTCTCCGACGCGCAGCGCCTCGCCGCCGACCACCTCGACGGGGATGCGCAACCTGCCGTAGGTGGAGTCGTGCACGAGCAGGTGCGCCAGCATCTCCGGGGATGTGATGTCGTTGACCGCGACCACTTCGACCGGGCTGTCCGGGGTTTCCAGCACGCACCGGAGGATGTCCCGCCCGATCCGGCCGAACCCGTTGATTCCGAGCCGTACTGTCATCTTCTTCTCCCTGTCGTCGTTCGTTCCTCCTCGATGGTTCGGCACGCGCGGACATGTCCGTAGAGCCCAAGTTCCCCGAGGCGAGGGCCGAACGCCCCCGGAAACGGCGGAACCGGTGACCTTCGGCTCTAGGGGACGGCGCACCTGAGCCGCTTCCCTGGATACGGCGAAAGGGGAGCCGATGGCCGGCAAGGAGGCCATCACTGCTTTCACCGCGTCAGCCAGCGGGTCGCACCGCGCAGTCCGAAGGCCATGACGTCCCAGCCAGTGCCGGCGTGCACCGGCAATCCGGCGCGGAACCGTCCCGGCACGTACGCGCCCAGCGCCTTCTTGCCCAGCCGCCAGGTGGCCGAGGTGCCCACGCGATAGGCGTCGCCGGCCGCCGGGTCGACGACCACCGGCTGCGCGGCGTCGCCGGTGACCGACAGCGGAACCTGCGCGAAGGTCGCCTTGTCGAACATCTCCCAGCACGCACATGCTGGTCGGTTCGAAGCGGCCTTTCGGCAGGTGCGCACCGGTGTCGGCGGCGATCTGGCCTGCGACAGCCTGCGCCTGCAACAGCGCGAGGAACGCCTGCTTCACTGGGAAGTCGCCGGCATCGCCAGGGGCGTAGACGTCGGGATGGCCGAGCACCTCACGTGTGCTCGCCTCACAGGTGAGGAAACCACGGTCGTCGGTGGGCAGCCCCTCGAACCGCTGTGCCGCGACGTACGGCGGGAACGCGACCAGGAGATCGAACTCCTGCGTGCTGCCGTCGGTGTAGGCGATCTCGAGCTCGCCGACCTTGTCGGGAGTGGCGCCGGTGCGGCCTTCGATGCCACGCTTCGAGAACTCCGAGGCGACGACGTCATGCAGCTTGGGGCCGAACGCCTGGACGTAACTCTGCTCGGACGTCGTGAACGCGAGCTGGACGTTGTCGCGGACCTCACGTCGCCGCAACCAGCTGTCGAGCATCAGGGCGATCTCGTACAGGGGGCCGACGCACTTGTTCCCCGGCGGAACGAGGAACAGGACTCACTGCAGCTGGCCGTGCGCGGCGTGCTGGACCACCCACTGCAGCTGTTCGCCCAGCGCGTGCAGCCGGCCGGGGGACCAGACCGTGTGGGCGTGCTCGGCGAGGCCGGGCACCTCCTCCGGGCGCATGGCAGCGCCGGTGACGATCACGAGCTGGTCTTAGGGCACCGGCCCGCGAGACGTGTGCACGACCCCACGGCCGGTGTCGATGCCTTCGGCGGTCGCGATGTGGGAGCCGATTTCCCTTCTGCTCAACGCTTTGGCCAGCTGAACGTGCAGTGGCGCCTCCGCCGCGCCGAAGGGCAGGTGCGCGCAGCGCGAACGCGGTTTCCAGACCGGCGAACCCGCTGCCGAGCACGACGACGTGGTGGGGGGACATGAATTCCTCCGATGCTCCGGTGGATGGCAGAGGGTCCCCACGATGCCGGGAGCCGGGTGCCGGGGTCAGAGCACTCGGCCGTGCCCCGGGGCGACTTCCGGCCCTTTTCCGTGGTCCCGCGGGGGCGCAGAGTCGATGGTGCACCGGCGCGACGGGAGTGGTGGAGATGGTTACGCGGAAACTGGTCGGGCCGCATCGGCGGGTACCCGCTCAGGACAGCTTGTGGCTGCACCTGGACCGGCCGGAGAACCTCATGGTGGTCACCTCCGTGCTGTGGACGAGGACGCCCGTGGACGTGGCGCGACTGCGCTCGATCGTGTCGGATCGGCTGCTCGCGCGGTATCCGGTGTACCTGCAGCGAGCCGTCCGCCATGGCGGCCCGGCGCCCTCGATCGCCTGGGAGACCGATCGCGGCTTCGACCTCGGCAGGCACCTGGTCGAGCAGGATCTCCCCGCACCGGCGGATCAGGCCGCGCTGGAGGAGTTCGTCGCCGCGCGGCGCAGCAGTCCACTGGATCCCGGACGTCCATTGTGGACCGTTGATCTGCTGCAGGGGTACCGCGGCGGCAGCGCGTTCGTCTGCCGCACCCATCACGCGATGGCCGACGGGATCCGGCTGACGCAGGTGCTGTTCAGCCTCCTCGACCCGGCCGACGGTGGTGGTCCCGCTCCGCACGCGAAGGTCGGCGGCGCCGCACCGCACCGGGAGGTCGTGGCGCAGCCGGTGGTCAGGCTGGGTGCGGCCGTCCTGCGCACGCTCGGTGACACCGGTGCGAAGGCGCAGCAGCAGGCGGCCCGGGTGCACCCCGTGCTGGAAACCGCCGTGGCCATGCCGGTGCTGGGCGCGACCGCGGCGGTGGGCGCCACCGGTGCCGTCGCCGGGTTCCTGGCTTCGGCGTTGGACGGCGGCCCACGCCACGTGGTCGACGCGCTCGCCGGAGCCGCGACGACGATCTGGCACAGCGCCACCGGCGCCGCGGACCTGCTCGGCCCGTCCACCGCGACCGGGCTGTGGGACGGCGAGCCGGGGATCGAGAAGACCGCGGCTTGGGGCGCGCCGATCCCGCTGGCCGAGCTCGCCCGGATCGGCCACGAAACCGGGACGACGGTCAACGACGTCTGCACGGCGCTCGTCGCGGGGGCGCTCGACCGGTACTTCACCGCCCACGGCACCACCCGGCCCGACCCGTCCGATCTCGGCTGGCTGATCCCGGTGAGCCTGTCCTCGTTCGACGACGAGCTGCCGGCCACCCTGGGCAACCACTTCTCGCTCGTGCTGGCCCAGCTGCCGCTCGGGCGCCGGACGTTCGCCGAGCGCCTCGCGGAGGTGCACCGGCGGGTCGCCCGGATCCGCGACTCCTACGAGCCCGTACTGACTTTCGGCGTCCAGTACGCGATCGCGCAGAGCCCGGCCCCGCTCGGCCTGGCGATGAGCCGGTTCTTCGCCGGCAAGGCCGTGGGGGTCCTGACGAACGTGCCGGGCCCCCGCGCGCCGATGACGCTGGCCGGCGCGGAGGTCGAGGGCATCGTGGGCTGGGCGCCGTGCAGCGGACGGCAGGCGATCACGATCTGCATCTTCAGCTACGCCGGCCAGGTGCGGTTCGGGTTCGGTACGGACCGGAAGCTCATCCCCGATCCGGAGGTGCTGGTCGCCGGGCTGGCCGCCGAGTTCGCGACGGCGTCCGCCTGACGTCAGGGCGGGTCTGCGGTTTGCCGTGTTCGCAGTGCCACCCACCGGAGAGCGGCGCCGCGTCGACAGCGAAAAGTGGCTCGTCGCAGCCACGCCGGTCCTGATCAGCCCGCTTGCGATCCAGCCTGGGCGCCCTCATCGACGAGTGAACACGCCAACCTTGAGGACGACACGATCACAGATGCTGGTGCGACCGGGGTAGCCGTTGCAATCGCCGAAAAACGGGCGGATATGCGTCGGTAGGCTCCTGAGCTGGGAATCTTCGGAGCTCTCGCGGGAGGTGCTGGTTGGCGACACAGGTGTTCGCGGACCAGGAACTGGAGGCGCTGCGGAGGTCCCGGAGATCGGCCGGGACGAGCTGTTCCGGTTCTTCACGTTGACCTCGGCGGACGTGGCGTTCATTGATCCCGGCCGGGGCCGAGGCCCCGCAGACCGGCTCGGGCTTGCAGTTACCGTGGCTGGGGTTCGTGCCAGACGACGTCGCGGCTGCGCACAGGGTGGCGGTGGTGCGGCTGGCGGAGCAGCTCCGGGTCGACCCGGATGCGATCCGGTCCTACGGGCGCCGGGCCAAGACGCGGACTCAGCATCTTCGGCTGGCGGCCGCGTATCTGGGGTGGCGGGCGCCGAAGACGTTGGAGCTGAAGGAGCTGGACGAGTTCCTGTTGGCCCGCGCGTTGGAGCATGAATCGCCGTTGCTGTTGTTCCGGCCGGCGTGCGAGTACCTGATCTCGGCGCGGGTGATCCGGCCGGCACCGGTGACGGTGGTGGAGCGGGTCGCGCGCCGGGAGGAGGCGTGGCGGGAGACGTTCGACCGGCTGGCGCACGAGTTCACCGAGCAGAGGTGCACTGGGCTCGATAGCCTGTCGGCGGTCGACCCGGAGATCGGGATGACCCGGCTGCGGTGGTTGGGCCAGGGGCCGGTCGAGGCGTCGCCGGCGGTGAAGGCCGAGGTGGCGAAGCTGACGTTCCTGCGCGGGGTGGACGCGCACACGCTGGATCTGCCGGTGCTGCCGGCGGACCGGCGCCGGTTCCTGGCCACGGTCGGCCGGCGCCTGACGTCGCAGGCGCTGCAACGCCGCGAACCGCAACGCCGGTACCCGATCCTGCTCACGTTGCTGGCGCAGTCGGCGACCGACGTGCTGGACGAGGTCGTGCAGTTGTTCGACCAGGCCGTCTCGGCGCGGGAGAGCAAGGCCGTGCACAAGATGCGCGACGCGCTGGCCGAGCGCGGGAAGGCCGGTAAGGACCGGCTGGCCGCTGTTGGACGCGATCCTGGCCATCGTCGCTGACCCCGGTATCCCGGACGCGGTGGCAAGACACTGCGGGTGGTGTGGCCGGAGGCTGGAGCAGGGACCACGGTGGGGCGGCGGCGCCGGTACTGCGGCCAGTCCTGCCGCCAACGTGCCTACGAACGGCGAGGCGCGCTCCAGCGCACGGGCCCGCCGGAAGACGCCGTCGTGCTCTCCGACACCGAGATCGCCATGTTGCTGGACCGGCTCTTCCAACTGCGCTGCGCCGCCGAGGACGTGGTCACCGCCGCCGAGGCCGAAGAACTCGCCGGACGGCCCGCGAACTGGCGCACACCGCCCGGGACCTGGAGCGGCTGCGCTAACCCGTTCGCCCGAAAGGACAGTCCGCGTGGCGGGTGACCGGGTGGTGCGCCGCCGGAATACTGGTTGACATGCGCGCGCACCAGGATCGCGAAGCCGGGTCACCGAAGCGGCACCAGGCACCTGCGGGAGTGGTGGCCCGTGACGGCGAGGTCCTGCGGCTCCAACGGCTGGCAGGCAACACCGCCGTGTCCAGTCTGCTCGGCAAGAGACCCGCACAGCGCGTTCTGGATGAAGGATTCAAGCACGGGGGCACACCGACTCCGGACGAGCTTGCGGCGTGCCAGGCATTCGCCCGGAAAGTCAGCGGTTTCGTCGACGAAGCCCACCGACAGCTGCTGGCCGGCGATGTCGCGGGATGGCAGGGCGAAAAGATCAACACCTTCGTGAATCTGCTGCAACAGGGCAAATCGGTCGCTCTGGCCTGGGCGGGCAATGCGATCGAGGAACGCGTTTACACGCTGATGCGCGGCACGGACATGATCCTGACCTGGGTGCCCCAGTTCGCCGAGGGAATGGGCGGGGCATCGCTTCCCGACATCGTCATCACTCTGAGCGATAGCCCATTGAAGCAGGCCCTCATCGACGTTACCTCGGATCGGTATCACATCCTGGGAAAGGCAGGTGGATGGACGACATCGCAACGGTACGTCTATGTCGCCGAGGCCTGGTTCCCATCGGTTCAAGCCCAGCACGTGCCGACCATTCTGGCCGGCCTGAAAGCCGGCGGCTTGGACGCCGCGGAGGTCGAAAAGAGGATCAAGGAAGCCGACGCGGAGCGTGCACGCGCCATCGAGGCACGAACCGCCGAACTCAGGGCCGCCCGCGATGAGTACAACGGGTACGTCACCTTTGCCAGGCTGATCAAGGGAAAGTTCAAGGGCGACCGGAAGGCGGCACTGGCCTGGGTGCGCGCCAACGGTCTCGGCCAGGTCAAGGGCGTGCCCAAAGTGAAGGGCAAGAGGAAGCCCTCGCTGGAGACGAAGACGATGATGAAGCGCCGCGCCGCGAAAGCCAGAGAGCTCGCGAAGGCCGAAGCGCTGGCCGGCGCCCGGTCCCACGACGACGGGCCATCGGCGCGCGCGTCCAGTCTGCCCGACAGTGACGTCCTGTCCGACAGCGACGTCATGGACCAGGAAGCCTTCACCGATAGCGAGGACGAGTTCGAGGATGCCGAGGCCCTCGAGTGACGTGGGTGAAACAGTCGAGGTAGCCGGTGCGCTTGTCCAGCTCGATCAGCAGTGCCACGGTCGGCGCGAACGGCAGCATCTCCGTGAGTTCCACCTACAACGCCGTGGCCCCAGCCGGGATGTCCTCGGCCGACAGCGGCGAGATCACCCAGATCCCCCGCCTCGTCCAG
Organism: Amycolatopsis sp. NPDC024027; assembly: GCF_040638975.1. Taxonomy (NCBI): domain Bacteria; kingdom Bacillati; phylum Actinomycetota; class Actinomycetes; order Pseudonocardiales; family Pseudonocardiaceae; genus Amycolatopsis; species Amycolatopsis sp. NPDC024027. The sequence goes on along the minus strand of NZ_JBEZYY010000021.1, from coordinate 59,938 downwards.
CCGGACCGGGCCGTCCCCACGGGCCAGGACCTCCTCCAGCTCGCCGAGCGCCTCGTCGAGCTCGTCCTGCGCCTACGCCGTGACCCGCGGCCTGCGGATCCCGATGGGAGACAGCGTCGAGCTGCTCGCGGACCTCTTCGAGCCGGAGGGACCGGCCTCGGAACGATTCTCGTCACCTCGCCGTACGGCTGGAACCTCTACGGCGCGGCCATGACCGGCGGAATGTTCGCCGGCCGCGGTTACCGCGTCCTGCTCGTCCGGTGCCGCGGCACGTTCGGCTCGGGCGGAACCTTCGAACCGTTCATGCGGGAAGCCGACGACGCGGCCGACATCGTCGCGTGGATGCGCGAGCAGCCGTGGTTCGACGGGCGCTTCGCCACCCACGGCTACTCCTATCTCGGCTTCACCTAGTGGGCGTTGCTGATGGACCCCCGCCGGAGCTGGTCACCGCGGTCATCGTGTGCGCGCCGCACGACTTCGGAGCGTTCGTCTACACCGGCGGGGCGTTTCTGCTCAGCACGATGTTCGAATGGTCGTTCGTCGCGACGAAGCAGGAAAGCCCATCGTGCCGCGCATTGCCGCGGTTTTGTCCGCCCGGCGCCGGATCGCGAAGGCCCTGACCGCGCTTCCGCTGGCTGACGCCGCGGAAGAGGTGATGGGCGAGGAGGCGCCCTGGTTCCGCGAGTGGATCAGCCGGCGGGATCTGGGCGATCCGTGGTGGAGGCGCGCCGACCTGACCGAAGCGCTGGACCGGGTGAACGTCCCTGTGCTGCTTCAGGGTGGCTGGCAGGACGGATTCCTCCGGCAGACGCTGGCCGCGTACGCGCGGCTGGCCGGCCGGGGTGTCGACGTTGGGCTCACGATGGGCCCGTGGACGCATGCGCAGGGAGGTGCCGCGGGTACCCGCGTCCTGCTTCCGGACGCCCTCGCCTGGTTCGACGAGCACCTGGCCGGCGACCGGCGCCGCGCCATGCCGGTCAAGGTGTTCGTCAGCGGTCCGGGCCAGGAGTGGCGCGACCTCCCCGCCTGGCCGCCGGCCACGGCCGAGCACATCCTTCATCCCCGCTCCGGCGGGCTCCTGGCCGCTCGACCGGCCGACCCGGGGGAAACGAGCGAGTTCACCTACGACCCGGCCGACCCGACTCCTACCTGCGGTGGCGCGTTCGTCACGCAGGTTTCGCCGGGGGTGACCGCGGGCTACACGGACGACAGTGTGCTCGCTTCGCGTGCCGACGTGCTGGCCTTCACATCGGGCCCGTTGACCGAGGAGCTCGAGGTCCTCGGCAGCCCGGTTGTCGAACTGGGTCACACGGCCGACAACCCTTTCGCCGACTTGTTCGTCCGCCTGTCCGAAGTGGACACCCGAGGCCGTTCACGCAACGTTGCCGACGGGTTCGTCCGGCTCGCTCCGTCGACGCCGCCGGGCGTGGTCCGGGTGGAGCTCGACGCCACCGCGCACCGGTTCGCGCCGGGTAACCGGATCCGGCTGATCGTCGCGGGCGGGGCGCATCCGCGCTGGGAGCGCAACCTCGGAACCGGCGACGACCCCGCTACGGCGACGGAGAGGCGGCCGTCACACCGGACGATCGACCTGGCGATCTCCCGGGTCGTCGTCCCGGTGACCCCACCCCCGGGACGTGACGGACTCAGGGGCCGTCGCGCGCAGGGCCTGGACCTCCCGTTCGATCGCCTTGGCCAGCAGGTCCGTTTCAGGGATTGTGTCGGCGTCGGAGGTGATCCCGAAGGTGACCCGACCGGCGTAGCTGAGCATTGCCACGCCGGTCCGGACGCGCAGCGCGATCGGGACGTACGGGTAGATCTCGACGATCCGGCGGCCGAGCGCGGACAGTGGTTCGGCCGGGCCGCGCACGTTGGTCGTCACCGTGACGATGTTCCGCTGCGGCAAGTGCGCGGCGGCCCGGATCGCCCAGGCGACCGGCGCGAACGGCTCGTGCGCGGCGGTCGCGGTGACCAGGGCGCCGGCGTCGGCTTCCTTGCCCGCCTTGAGCGCGTCCAAGCGGCGGTGCACGCGGATGAGGCGCTGCACCGGGTCGGCCAAGTCGACCGGCAGCAGCGGCAGCAGAAGCGAGACTTCGTTGTCCAGGGCGGTCCCGGTCCGCACGGACACCGGCACCAGGGACCGCACGTTGTCCGCGGCCGGAGTCTCGCCGCGGTGCAGCAGGAGTTCCCGGAACCCGCCGGTGACGGCGGCCAGCAGGACGTCGTTCACCGTCACGTCGTGTGCCTTCGCCACGGCCTTCACGTCGGCCAGTGCCACCGACGCGGTGGCGTACCGGCGGTCCCGCCCCAGCGGTCCGGTCAGCGGGGTCGGCGACGCGGGCAGCAGCGCCGACGTCATCGCGGCGAGACCGCGGGCGGCGTCGCTCACGCGGCGGGCCAGCCGATTCGGGTGCAGCAGTTCCCGGCCGACCAGGCGCGCCTGGTCCCACGGCGTGCGCAGCAGCGAACCCGCCGCGTCCAGCAGCAGTCTGGCCGCACCGGGGTCGGGCGCGGTCTCGCTTCGGGCTGGTGCCGGTACGTCCCCGAAAAGGATCGTCTGCAGCCGCGTGGCGGCGAGGCCGTCGGCCAGTGCGTGGTGCAGCTTGGCCAGGATCGCCCAGCGTCCGTCCGGCAGTCCCTCGATAACCCAGAACTCCCACAGCGGCCGGTCGCGCTCGAGCCGTTCGCCCATCAGCAGGGCGACGAGCTCGCACAGCGCCGACTGGTCGTGCGGTTCGGGGAGGGCCACCCGGCCGAAGTGCGCCGCGGCGTCGAACGCCGGGTCGTCCACCCAGGCCGGCGGGCCCAGGTCGAACGGCACCGTGCGGATCTTCTGGTGGTAGCGCGGGATCCTGTCCAACCGGGCACGCACCGCGGCGACGAACTCGTCCTGGCCCGGTGCGGGCCCTTCGGCGATCGCGATCGAAGCGATGGCCAGCGACGAGCTGGGGTCCTCGTCCTCGATCTCCAGGAAGTCCGCATCGAGGGGGCTCAGGCGGTCCATGACGTCCTCTCGATGGCCGGCGCCGCGCCCTGGTCGCTTCCGCAGCCGACGAGGGTGCGGCCGCATACTGCTGCCACGAGGATCGTCGCCGGGCGCATCGTCAGCTCGTTCGGGTCAGGGCGTCACGGCGGCGTTCGTACTCTTCCTGATCGATCTCGCCGCGGGCGAACCGCTCGTCGAGGATCCGGCGCGCGGTCTCGCCCGGCGTTGGGGGCTGCGGCCCCCGACGGGCCAGGACGAACGCAAGGCTGACGAGTGCGGCCAGCACCAGCACCATCAGCACGAGCATGCCGATGCCACCGGCCCAGCCCATCGTTCCGGGATACCAGTAGTGCATGACCGGCTCCTTTCTAGTGGCTCTGGAAGTGCCTGGGGGGAGCTTCGAGCGGCAGCAGCACGTCGGCGAGGTGACGGCGCGGGGTCGCGGGCAGCGGGTCGGCGTTGGCGGGGGCCCAGCCGATGCGCAGCACCATCTGCGGGTACGACCCGCCGGTGACCCGCTGGGTCACGGTTTCGCGGACGTCGGGCAGTTCCAGCGGCTCGGTGAGCGGGCACGAAGACAGGCCGAACGCGTTCGCGGTGAGCAGCACGGCGCTGGTCGCCTCGCCCGCGCGCAGCCGCGACATCCGGTCGTCGGACGCGGTGCTCAAGACCAGCAGCACCGTCTCGTCGTCCTCTGCCTTGGCGTCGGCCGGCTGGGACAGGAGCGGGTCGGCGAACGGGCGCGCCCGCAGCGCGCCCGGGGTGTCGTCCGGGGCCGGGGCGTTGCGGGCCGGGACACCGTCGGGGGAGACGTGGCGGCCGCTCCAGGCCGCCAACTCGGTGCGGTAGGCCGGGTCCGCGGCGTGCCGCTGCGAAGCCTCTTCGATCGCGGTGGCCAGGTGATACCGCCCGGAGTTGTCGGCGACCTGCAGGACGGTGCCTTCCAGGGCCGCGGCCTTGGCCATGGCTTCGACGTGCCCGCGGGGCACGGTCCAGGAGCTGTGCCGGCGCCGGTCGGTCCGGCGCCGCGGGATCGCCGCCGCCATCGCGACTTCGTCCTGCGACGGCTGGTGCTGCCGCAGCGTGATCGCCGCGAGGTGGTCGGGCTCGTCCGGGTTCGGCAGCCGGTGCACTTCGGCGGTCCAGCCGAGCGCGGCGAACGCGATGCGGAGGTGGTGCAGGGCCGCGCCGCAGCTGAGGATCAGGTCGCGGCCGTCGGGGTCGGTTTCGTGCAAGAGGCGGTCGGGGTCGGCGTAGAGGTGCAGGGAGCTGTGCCCGATCCGCCAGTACCACGGCTGGGAATTGTGCACCGACGGCGCGCGGACGGCCATCGCCACCGCGGTCTTGACGGTGAACTCGTCCGGAAATGCTCGCTCCATCATCGGCCTTCCTCGTGTTCGGGGTGTTCTGCTGAGTCGAGCTTCGCACCGCCCACCCCGCCGGCAGCAGGGCCGGAATGCCTCTGGGCGGGGGACTTTGGGTGCTCCGGCGCCAGGTACGCCAGCGCCCGCGCGAGCGATTCGGCCGGCGTGCCCGTGGTCGGCAGCGGGTGCGCTTCGGGCCACGGGTCGGCGTCCGCGGCCATGCGGCGCGCGATTTCGGGGCTGGCGTCGGACAGGGTGCCCGCTCGGCCGGTGATCCGGTGCGCCGCGGTCTCTCCCGGCGCTTGGCAGCTCACCGCGGCCAGCGGGGTGCACGTCCGCTCGGCGGCCTCGGCGGCGAGACCACGGTGCCGGGCGGAGTTCCACGACGCGTCCAGCACGGCGGTTTCGCCGAGCGCGAGCAGTTCCCCGGCGCGGCGCACGAGCTCCGTGTAGGTCGCGTCGGTGTGGCGGTTGTCGTAGAGCCCTTGCCGGTAGGCCTCCGGGGCCCGCGGGGCGGGTTCGAGGGCGGCCAGCTCCTTCCGCAGCCGATCCGACTGGAGCAGCGTCGCGCCGAGCCAGTCGGCCAGCCCGCCGGAGATCGTCGACTTGCCGGTACCCGGCTCTCCGCCGACGAGGATCAGGCGCACCTGACCCAGCCGGAGATGCCGCAGCGTGAGGTCGGCGTACTCGCGCGCGAGCGCACCCGCGTCCGGATCGCCCTGGGCGTGCCGGAGACAAGCCACCTTGACCCGGACGAACGCGCGGTAGGCCAGGTAGTGGTGAACCAGCGCCGGGGGAGCGGAGTCGCCCGCGAACTCGCGGTAGTCGGCGAGCAGCTGCTCCGCGAGCGCCGGGGCGTCGAGCCGTTCGAGATCCATGGCCAGGAAGGCGACGTCGTCGAGGACGTCGACGTGCCGGAGGTGGTCGTCGAACTCGAGGCAGTCCAGCACACGCGGGCCGTCGTCGAGGCAGAAGACGTCGTCGGCCAGCAGGTCACCGTGGCCGTCGACGACGTGGCCGTCGGCGATCCGGCGGTCGAACAGCGCGGCACGCCCGGCGAGGAAGTCCTCGGCCAGCGCTTCGATCTCGATCGCCGTGGCCGGGTCGAGCACATCGCCGTGGAACGGCCGTACCTGGTCGAAGCTGGCGCGCCACCGGTCCCGGACCGCGTCCCGGGTCTCGTCGGCGTCGATCCCGGGTCCGCGTTCGGCCGCCGAGTGGAAGACGGCGAGCTGCCGGGCCAGCCGCCGGATCGTCGCGTGCAGCGGTGCGCTCCGGCGGACCAGGGCGGACAGGCGGCGGTCCTCGGGCATGCGGCGCATGACGACGAGGTGGTCGCACACGGCGCCGTCCGGCCCGGTGACGTCGGCGACGCCGAGGTAGACGTCGGGGGCCAGCCGGCGGTTCAGCTCCACCTCCCGGTGGCACACCCGTTCCCGGGTCTCGCGGGCGGAGAAGTCGAGGAAGCCGAGATCGACCGGCTTCTTCAGCTTGTAGGCGAGGTCTCCGACGAGGAAGACCGCGCCGATGTGGGTTTCGTGCACATCGGCCCAGGTCCTGTTCATCCCCCGAGGATCGCCGTTCGGCGGGGCTACCGCGAAGGGCGTTAGGTCACCGGCCGGGAGCCGGAAGTCCCGGACCGGGGACGAAAGTCACCGCAAGCCGGGACCGCGGGCACCTGTACCGGCGGCCGGGGACGCACACCATGGACGCGGACGGAAGGAGCACGCCGTGGACGAACCGGCGATCGTGGTCGAGGACCTGCGGGTCCGCCGCGGAGAGCAGGAGGTTCTGCGCGACATCGGGTGCGCGGTCCGGCGCGGCACGGTGACCGGCTTGCTCGGCCCCAACGGCTGCGGCAAGAGCACGCTGATGCGCTCGATCGTCGGCGTGCAGATCGTCGAGTCCGGCCGGGTGACCGTGCTTCGCCGCCCGGCCGGCAGCCCGGAGCTGCGCCGGCGGATCGGCTACGCGACTCAGGACCCGACGATCTACGCGGACCTGACCGTGACCGAGGCGCTGCGTTACTTCGCTGCTGTGCTCGGGACCCGTTCGTCCGACGTGGACCGGGTGATCGCCGAGACCGGCCTGGAAAGCTCGGCCGGCACGCTGGTCGGGCGCCTGTCCGGCGGTCAACGCGGCCGGGCCAACCTGGCCGTCGCGCTGCTCGGCACCCCCGAACTGCTGGTGCTCGACGAGCCGACCGTCGGGTCGGACCCTGAACTGCGCGACGAGCTCTGGACACTGTTCCACGGCCTGGCGACGGCCGGGGTCACGCTCCTGATCTCCAGTCACGTCATGGACGAAGCCGTCCGGTGCGACGAGCTCCTCATGCTGCACCAAGGGAAGTTGCTCGCCCAGGACACGCCGGAAGGGCTGCGGGCGCGGACCGGGGCAGCCGATCTCGAGCAGGCGTTCCTGCGGTTGATCAAGGGCCGGGAAGGAGTCACGCGATGAGTGCCGCGATCACCTTCGCCACCACCCGGCGGATCCTCACCCAGCTGCGGCACGACCCGCGCACGGTCGCGCTCATCATCGGCGTGCCGAGCCTGCTGATGATCCTGCTGCGGTACGTCTTGAACTCCGAGCAGAGGTTCAACGGGATCGCCCCGGCGCTGCTGGGCATCTTCCCGTTCACGATCATGTTCCTGCTCACCTCGATCACCACCCTGCGGGAACGCACCACCGGGACACTGGAACGCCTGATGACCCTGCCGATCGGCAAGCTCGACCTGCTCTTCGGCTACGCGCTGGCGTTCGGCCTCCTGGCCACCCTGCAGGTCCTGGTGGCCGCGGGAATCAGCCTGACCTGGCTCGGCCTCGACATCGCCGGCTCGGTCTGGACGCTGTTGCTCATCGTCGTCCTGGACGCGCTGCTGGGCACGGCGCTGGGCTTGTTCGTCAGCGCGTTCGCGCGCACGGAGTTCCAGGCGATCCAGTTCCTGCCGGTGTTCGTGCTGCCGCAGTTCCTCCTGTGCGGCTTGTTCGTCCCGCGCGACGAGATGGGCTGGGTGCTCAACGCGGTCTCGGACGTGCTGCCGCTGTCGTATGCGGTGGACGCGCTCACCCACGTGACCCACTCGGCGACGGTCGATGGCACGTTGGTCCGCAACGTCGCGATCATCGCCGGCTGCGCGGTGGTGGCGTTGTTGCTCGGTGCGGCCACCCTGCGCCGCCGCACACCGTGAGGCCGGGGTGGCGCGGAGCGTGAAGCCCGGAGCGGTGTCCGACGCCTTCTCACGACGTCGCTGGTTCGCGTTGTCGATCGTGCTCGCCGGATTTCGGTGGCGGCTCTGGCGCTCACCCCGGGCCCCGGGACGGCCGCGGCCGCCTGCGTGGGCCAGGGCGCCGGGACCGGCATGACCTTCCTCGTCGGCTGGACGCTGCTGGGCGGCGACGTCGGTGACGAGCTGCGCGGCCGGGCGTTCGGTTTCGTGGAGGCAGGCGGCCGGGTCGCACTGCTGGTTTCGATCGCCGTCGCGAGCGTGCTCGTCGGCCTCGGCGAGGCGCCACCGGGCATCCCGGCGGCGCGCGTGGTGCTGCTCGGTGCCGGGATCGCGGTTCTCCTCGCCGGCCTGGTCGGGGTGCGGCAGATCGACGACCGGCCCGGCGTGCCGGTGCTCCCGGATCTCCTACGCGCGCTGCGGCGTCGAGATGACGAAAGTCCTTCTCATGGGGGCCCAACGACGCCATCCGCCGGAGGCGGCGAAATCGTAATGTCGGAGTCAGGAGGGCGCTGGTCCGATGTGGCCGGCGAACATCCCGAGGTGATGGAGGGTGATTCTCCTGCTGACCGGCATCGATCGTGACCACGGCCTGCGGAGCGGGCTGACCGGCTACCTGGCCGCGGTGAGTTCCGCGGTCGGCGTGGGCGTGGAGTCCTGCACCGTCGACCTCGACAGTCCCACGTCGGGCTATATCGCCCTGGACCTCCGGCTACCGCGGTGCCCGGGCCGAGACCTCGCCCTGCTGTGGGACGAACACCACGGGTGGTCTTTGGCCATGGAGACCCACTCCGGTGAAGACCTGCTGGTGCTCGCGTACCTCGGCGGCGATCTCGTGCCCGCGCCGCCCCGTGTCCGCCGGTTCGTCGCCGGTGTCCGCGCTGCCGGCGGCCCCGAAGCCGCGCCGGAACCTCCGGACCTGCGCGGCGACCGGAGCGAGGTGCGGGCGAGCCTGCTTCGCTACCGGCGCAACCTGTGGGCCGCGGGTGTCCCGATCCTGCACCGGATCGGGTGACCCGCGATGTCCACTGCGCAAGGCAGGGCCTGGACGGCAGCCGAGACCGAGGTGCTCGTCCGGTCGATGATGCGAGCCCCCTCGGTGCACAACACCCAGCCGTGGGTGATCGAGGTCGCACCCGGGGAGCTGCGGGTGCGCGAACGAGCCGAACCGGCTTTGCCGCACCACGACCCACACGGTCGCGACCGTGTGGCGTCCTGCGGCGCCGCTGTGGCCAACCTCGAACTCGCCGTCCGGGCGCTGGGCCGGTCCGCGGAGGTCACTTTCCTGCCCGACGAGAAGCAGCCGGATCTGGTGGCCCGGGTCCTGGCCGGCGCCGAGTCCGCGCCGACCGTCGAGGAGCTGCGCCGCTTCGGAGCGATCGCCCGGCGGGCCAGCCACCGTGCGCCCTTCGAGGGGGTGGCCGTACCCACACCTGTGGTGCGCAGACTCGCCGAAGCGGGCGGAGCGCCCGGCGTGGAAGCGCGGCCCGTCCGGCCCGGCCGGGAGGTCGCCGTGGTCGCCCGGCTGCTGCACTTCGCCGCGGAACGCTTCCAAGCCGACAGCGGCTACCAGCGCGAGCTGTCTCTCTGGACGATCCGGGACGAACACGCCCACCGGCACGGAGTAGGGATCCCCGCCAGCCGGGTCCCGGCCGGTTCGGTGCCGTGGGCAGGCCTGGTCCGCCGCGCCACGGAGATCCCGGCCACGCCGGAACTCGAGCGTCACCTCGCCGGCGAGACGCTGCTGGTCTTCGTCACCGCGGACGACGCCAGGGGTGACCACGTGCGGGCCGGCTACGCGCTGGAGCGGGCGTGGCTGGCCGCGGTCGACCTCGGCCTGGCGGCGGGGGTGCTGACGCAACCGCTGCACCTGGAGCCGGTGCGCTCCGCGCTGTGCGAGGACCTGGAGCTCACGGGCTTCCCGCAGGCGCTCCTGCGCGTCGGGTACGCCGCGGAAGCCGACCCGCCTTCGCCACGCAGGGGGGAGCAGGAGGTACTACCCGGAGGTCCGGACTCGGCTGTTCGCCCACCGGGACCATGACCCGCGCCTCGCGGCCGGTCGTCGAACGCGCCAGTTCCGCCGATCGCGCTTTCCTCGCGATGGAATCGGCCGACGTCCCGGTGCAGTTCGGCGTTCTCCTGCTGCTCGGCCAAGCCCGCGGACTCGATGCGGCCCGCGTCCGGCAGCTGATCGCCGAGCGGATCCCGGCCGTCCCGCGCCTGCGTCGCCGGTTGGTCCGGCCGCCTCGGGGTTGCGGGGGCCCGATCTGGGTCGACGACGCCGCCTTCGACATCCACCGCCACGTCCGGACCGCGGAGTGTGCGCCGCCCGGGGACCGGCAGGCGGTGCTGGACACGGCTCTTTCGCAGGTTTCCGCCCCGCTGCCACGGAACGCGCCGCTGTGGTCGGCCGTGTTCGTGACCGGCTTGGCCGACGGGGAAGCCGCCTTGGTGGTCGTGCTGAACCACGTGCTCGCGGACGGTGTCGGCGGGCTCGCCGTCCTGGCCCACCTGGTGGACGACGGCCCCGTGGCAGCCGAGGAGCCCTTCCCGCGTACGCCACCCGGAACGGGCACGTTGGTGCGGGACGCCTTCGCGGGCAGGCTGCGTGCGGTGCGCCGGGCCGGACTGGCCTTGCGGGCGCTGCGGGCGTCCACTTCCGCCGGTGGCGGTCTGCACCCGCCGCGAGCGGCGCTGTGCTCACTCGTCGCGCCGACCGGACCCCACCGGCGAGTCGCGGTGGTCCGTGCCGAGCTCGAGCCGCTGCGGGCGGCCGCCCATCGGTACGGGGCTTCGGCGAACGACGCCGTCCTGGTCGCGGTGGCCGCTGCCCTGCGCCGGTTGCTGCTGGCCCGAGGGGAGGACGCCGGCACGTTCGTGATCACTGTGCCGGTGTCCGGCCGGACCGCGGAAGACCGCACGGCGCTGGGCAACGCGGTCAGCCCGATGCTCGTCGCCGTCCCGGCCACCGGCGACCTGGCCGGGCGGCTGACGCACGTCGCGGCGCAGGTCCGTGCCGCCAAGGCGGCCGCGACTGGGCCACCGCCGATCGCCCTGCTGGGTCCGCTGTTCCGGCCGGTGGCCGCGCTCGGCGGCTACCGCTGGTACATGAACCACCAGCACCGGATGCACACGCTCGTCAGCCACGTGCGAGGTCCGGCCGAGCCGGTCACCTTCGGCGGGACGCCGGTCCGGGAGGCCATCCCGCTCAGCGTGGGGGAAACCGGCAACCTGACCGTCGTCTTCGAAGTGCTGTCGTATGCGGGCACCCTGACGATCTCGGTGCTCGCCGACCACGGCCGGTGTCTCGATCTCGGAGTGCTCGTCGACGGCCTGCGTGCCGAGCTGGACCTGGTGCGAGGTCAGGTCAGGTAGCCGAGGATGGTCGCCATGCCGGTTTCGTCGTAGCTCATCATGCGCCGGTCAGGTCTGGCCGGAGCAGCACATCGGGTGTCTCGGCGGGTAGCCGCACTTCCTCGGCCGGCTTGAGCCTGTCGTAGCGAAGGAGTTCGCCGTCCAGCTCGGCCGGGCGGGATCGAAGCCATTGGGCCGCTGTCCATGCCGTGCATCGAGCCCATGTCACCGGCGTCTTGTGGCGTAGCAGGGTGAGCACCTCGTCGGGGTGGGTGCTGGTGCCGTCGATCCAGTCGTCGAGCACCACGGTCCAGTCGTGGTCGTAGCCGCCGGGGTCGCCTGAGGCCCCGACGATCACGGGCGGGAGAGCCCGCGGTCGAGCCGGTGGTGCGGCGCCGCGCTACCCCCTGCCCGATCCGGGGGCCGGTGGGCAGGATCAGGGGGACGCTGGTTTCGGTGGTCGTGCACGCGGAGAGCAGTCCTGTGCCGGCCGGCGCCGGCCCGGCGCCGGCGAACGGGGCAGAGGTCCCTGCGGATGGCGCGAAGCGGTCTTTCGACTCTGCGCCCGTTGACCCAAGACTCTGCTCTCCGATGGTGCCGCGGGCCGATGATCGTGGTGCGAACGGAGGTCACGATGACCACCAGCGAGAAGACGCGCCGCCCGTCCGTGCGAGCGCGCCGTACCGGTTACGTCGTCAGTGCCCTGATCAACGCCGCACTGCTGGTAGCCGTCAACGGCCGGCCCGGCTGGGAAGTGGTGCCGTTCCTGACGGCGGAAACACACCTGGTCGTGGGCGTGGTCGACCTGTGCCTGGTGGCGGGTCTGGTCACCAGCGTCGTCTACGTGTGGTGTGACCCCGAGTGGCTCACGGCGCTCGGCGGGGTGGTGACGGCGCTCGCCGGTCTGGTCGCCATCGTCCGGATCTGGCAGGTCTTCCCCTTCGACTTCGCCGGGTCCTCCTTCGACTGGCCGTTGACGGCCCGGATCCTGCTGGTCGTCGGCATCGCCGGGACCGCGATCGGGCTGCTGGTCCAGGCGGTGACGTTGGTCCGGGCCGGTGTGCGGCGGCGTTGAAGGCAGGCATCGCAGATGTCTCGTTCCCTACGAAGAAAGGTTCGGCCATGACCGATCCCGTGCTCGTCGCCGATGACCGGCGGGAGCCGGCGCTCGCCGGTGAAGGCCTGCTGATCGACCGGTTCCTGCCCCGGTTCGACGTGACGCTGATCGTGCACGTCGTCGCCGACGCGAGCATCGCCGAGACTTGGCGGGCAGTGCGCGAACTGGACGTGATGCGGATCCGTTCGCCGTTGATGGACGCGGCCATGTTCGTGCGGAGCGTGCCCGCCGTGCTGGCCCGGCGGCTGAACGGAGCCGGACCTGCCGAGCCGCCTGCGGAGCTGAAGCTGTTCGGCGGGGGTGTCGCGCTGCCGGGATGGCTGCCGCTGGGCGAGACCCCGGGGCGCGAGGTCGTCCTGGGTGCCGTCGGGCGGTTCTGGCAGCCTGACATCGAATGGTACGACGTGCAGGGCATGACGCCGGACGATTTCGCCGGATTCACCGAGCCGGGCTGGGGCCGGATCGCGGCGGGGTTGTCGCTGCGCCCCTACGGCCCGTCCCGGACGCTGGTCACCTACGAGGCGCGCACGGCCACCACCGATTCCCGGTCGGCACGCCGGTTCGCGCGGTACTGGTGGCTGGTGCGGCCGTTCGCGCGCACCGTCATGCGGGCAGCCTTGCGCACCATCCGCCAGGACGCCGAATCGCTCGTCGACGGCCATCCGAACGAGACCGCGTCGCCGGGCGGGCGGGTGAACCGGTGGCTTTACCGCGGCGGGCGTCCCCAAGGCTTGGCCCGGGCGCTGAACCGCGGTGCCGCGCTCATCTACGCGGCCGGGGTGCTGCGGCATCGGGTCGTGACGCTGGAGGTGCCCGGCAGGCGCACCGGCCGGCTTGTCCGGGTTCCGCTCGTCGTGGCCGATCACGATGGGGACCGCTACCTCGTAGCGATGCTCGGCGCGCAGACTCAATGGGTGCGCAACGTTCGTGCGGTCGATGGTCACGTGCTGCTCCGGCACGGTCGCCGCGAAGCCGTCCGGCTCGAAGAGGTGGCGACCGAACTGCGCCCGCCGATCCTTCGGCGCTATCTCGCCTGCGCACCCGGAGCGCGGGCCCACATCCCCGTCGACCGGCGCGCCCCGGTCGAGGACTTCGCCCAAGTCGCTCCGGACATCCCGGTTTTCCGCATCGTCGCCGAGCCGGCGACCGACGAATGATCGCGAGGGCGTGGGCGTTGTATGACCAGCGCCGTGCCGCCTGACCGCCGAGGACGGAAAACAAGGTGCGATGCAAGCGAGGGCGACGCCCGAGCCGTTCGGACGGTGAGCCCAGTCAGTCCTAGTTGTTGCGGGTCATGGCGTTGGTGGCGGCTGACAGGGCCTGAGACAAGGGGACGGGTCTTTCGGCGGCAGGATGAGAAGTGCGACCAACACATCCGCCAAACCGAAAGACCCGTCCATGCACCACCGTAAATGCCCCGCTGTCCATCGAAGGCCGCCGCCGGCTCATCGCGCGCTGCCAGACCCGCCCGATCGCCCACGTCGCCGCCGAGATGGGCATCTCCCGCCAATGCGCATCCAAGTGGGTCAACCGCTGGCGTCGCCACGGCGAGAAGGGCCTGCTCGACCACTCGAGCGTCCCGCACCACCAGCCCACCGCATCGCCCGCGTACCGCGCACCCTCGAGGGCCACCGCGACTGGACCCGCGCCCATCCGTACACGCTGCGGCACCTCGCCACCCACGCCGCCCGCGCAGGCCAGATCGACACACTGGTCGCCGACGCTGACTACCTCGTGCACGCGGGACCCGACGCTCTCCTACTGGCCCTGCATCGAACAAATACAGACGACGGTGTGCTCACGGCTGCGGTGTACCGCTGCTCCATCGACGTCCACCGCCATCTCCCAACAACACGGCGTCGACAGGTTCTCGCCGCCGACGCCGCCCGCTTCCAGGTTCCACGGCTTCAAGACGACCTGTCTGCACCGCTGACTTGGCGGCCACGCTGGGCGACCGGCAGGCAAGCCGATCCGGCAATCCACACCACCTTCACTGGTCACTCCGGCGGGTTGAGAGCGGTCGCTATCAGCGCCCTTGACAACCACCCCATCGCCATCACCGCCAGCGACGACGACGCCGTGCAAGTCTGGGATATCGCCACCGGCGAGCAGCTCACTACCTTCACCGGCTGCGGCTTGGTGACAGCGGTCGCTATCAGCGCCCTCGACAACCACCCCATCGCCATCACCGCCAGCTACCGCGGCACCGTGCGAGTCTGGGATATCGCCACCGGCGAGCAGCTCACCAGCTTCACCGGCCACACCAGCCCGATAGAGGCGGTGGCATGCAGCATCCTCGACAACGACCCCATCGCCGTCCTCGCCAGCCGCGACGGCACCGCGGGAGTCTGGGATATCGCCACCGGCGAGCAGCTCACTACCTTCACCGGCTCCGGCTCCGGCTCGGTGACAGCGGTCGCTACCAGCACCCTCGACAACCACCCCATCGCCGTCCTCGCCAGCCGCGACGGCACCGCGGGAGTCTGGGACATCACTACCGCTGAGCAGCTCAGTACCTTCACCGGCCACACCGGCCAGGTAGCGGCGGTGGCATGCACCACCCTCGACAGCCATCCCATCGCCGTCACCGGCGCCTACGACTGCACCGTGCGGGTCTGGGACATCGCCACCGGCGAGCAGCTCACCACCTTCACCGGGCACACCGACTGGGTGACAGCGGTCGCCACCAGCACCGTCGACAATTGCCCCGTCGCCATCAGCACCAGCATGGACAGCACCGCGCGGGTCTGGCGATATGCCATTGGCCGCAATCATTCTCCCGCAGCCGCGGGTCACTCCTCTTTCATCGTCGCTGCGTCAAGCAGTGTGCTCAGCGGCTGTCCGGTCGCGATCACCGCCAGCCGCGATGACACCTTGCGGGTCTGGGATCTATCCACCGGCTACGAAGTCACCACCTTCGCCGTCTCGGCGACGGCGGTGGCATGTAGCACCGTCGACAACCACCCCGTCGCCGTCCTCGCCAGCCGCGACGGCACCGCGGGAGTCTGGGACATCGCCACCGGCGAACAGCTCACCACCTTCGCCGGTCACAACGGCTGGGTAGCGGCGGTGGCGTGCAGCACGCTCGACAATCGCCCCGTCGCCGTCACCGCCGGCTATGACTGCACCGTGCGGGTCTGGGACATCGCCACCGGCAGCGAACTCACCACCTTCAACGGCCACCGCGGTTCGTTGGTGGGGGTGGCGTGCAGCACGCTCGACAATCGCCCCCTCGCCGTCACCGGCGCCCACGACGACACCGTGCGGGTCTGGGACATCGCCACCGGCAGCGAACTCACCGTCTTCACCGGCTACGCCGGCTCGGTGACAGCAATCGCCACTGGCACCCTCGACAACCACCCCATCGCCGTCACCGCCAGCCACGACGAGACCGTGCGGGCCTGGGACATCGCCACTGGCAACGAACTCACCACCTTCACCGGCTCCGGCTTGGTGACAGCAATCGCCACTGGCACCCTCGACAACCGCCCCATCGCCATCCTTGCCAGCCACGACGGCACCGCGCGGGTCTGGGATTTCGCGACGAGTGAGGTTCTCGCCACTTTCGACTTCCGATTTGTCGGCGCCGTAGCGGTTGGGCCTGGCGGCGAGCTCATGATCGCGGCGGGCTGGGACCTCATCGTGCTCGATCGTATTGCGAAACACTGACTTCATTCCAAGAGGCGTGGGCCTGTGTCCAGCAGTTCGCTCAGCTCAAGTAAGCGCTGGCTGCGGGCGGTGAACCCAGCACGGTATCGAGGAGCGCACGCCAGAGCTGGAAGTACGCGCGGGCGGCGGCGCCTTCCAAACCTAGGTTCTCCTCGCGGGTCAGCGCGTACCTGAGCATGCTTTGGCTGCCCTCGGGACTGTTCTCCCGGAGGTAGGCGCCAAGCAGGCTGTCAACGGTCATCGGGAACTCCGGGCGGACGGACAGCTGGTCTGCGGGCTGGCGGACAGTATTTCTCCGGGCTGATGGACAGCGGTTCTCCGGATCTGGGTTAGGTCAAGGCGACCACCCCCTTGCCTGCGATGGCTTCGGCGAGGCGGTGGCTGTCGCCTTTGGTGGTGACCAGGTGGGCGTGGTGCAGTAGCCGGTCGACGGTGGCCGTGGCAAGGGTTTTCGGCATGATCGAGTCGAACCCGCTGGGATGGATGTTGCTGGTCACCGCGATCGAGCGGCGTTCGCAGGCGGCGTCGATGATCCGGTAGAACGCCTCGGCGGCGTCCTGTCCGGCGGGCAGCATCCCGATGTCGTCGACGACGATGAGGTCGCAGCCGCAGATCCGGGAGATCGTGCGGGCCACTGAGCCGTCGACCGTGGCTTTGCCGACCGCGGCGGTCAAGGTTTCCAGGGTGAACCAGGACACCCGCATGTCGTTCTCGATCGCCGAGTGCGCGAGGGCTTCCACGAAGTGCGACTTCCCGGTGCCCGACGGCCCCGCGACGGCCAGGTTCTCATGTCTCCCAATCCATTCCAATGTGGATAGTGAGTTCTGGGTGGCTTCGGAGATCGAGGATTCCTCGGCGCGCCAGGAGGAGAACGTCTTGCCGGTGGGGAAGTTCGCGGTCTTGCGCCGCATGCGCCGGGTCGCGGCGCCGCGGCCGGTGACCTCCTCACCGAGCAGGACGCGCAGCACCTCGGCGGGATCCCAGCGTTGCGCCCGCGCGGTGGCCAGGACGTCGGGTGCGGCTTTGCGCAGGTAGGGCAACCGCATCCGGCGCAGCACCAGGTCCAGTTCCTCAGGCAGGGCGGGGGCTTTGGGGCTGCTCACTGGCCGAACACCTCCCAGCCGCTGGTGCCCGGTTGCGCGGAGTGGGCCTCATCGGCCACCACCACGTCGCTCGGCGGCCCGGAGGAGGTCAGGTGGTCCAGGATCGAGGCGAGGTCGTCCTCGGCGAACCGGCCCGCGATCGCCGCCAACCCCAGCGCGTCGTCGACCCGGCCGGCATCCATCTTCCGGCGCGATCGAGGACGGCACTCTATGAATCCACAGCACGGAATAGCACGATGAACTCCTGAACCCACGTGCTGGCCGTCGTCGTCGAAGCCGCCCGGTCCGACGGGGACGTCTGCGCGCACTTCGGCTCGCTGCTGAGTTCAACGACCACTTGCCGTCGCCTAGCGCCTCGACCTGGTGCAGGCCGCAACCGAGCCGATTGCCGACGGCGCACCAGAAGTTTCTGGTCCCGGTGCCAGCGGAAAGTGCGCCACGGAGCCGCTGTGCTCAACAGCGACGCGTCGACCTCGGACCACGGCCGCGTCTGCGCGTCGCGAAGGTCGCCGGGCAGTCGAAAACTGATCAGTGCGCCTTCGGGTCTGCTGGTCATGGCAGCCTCTTCGGCGACAAGGGCGGAACCTGACGGGCTCAACCCCTACACCGGGACAATCGCCGGGAGGTGTGACCTCGGTGCGCACGTCGGCGACACCACGCGAACGGCCCAACATCAACTTGTGCTGCGCGGAATCTCACGAGAATGTCGTCGACGACATTCGCACGACACGACCGGTGAGATTTCGACACAAATCGGGAGAACCTACAAGGCGGTGTAGGGTCTCATGGCCTATGATATGTTGATGTTGGCTGACTTGCCGGTATCTGGGTTGTCTCACGGTGATGTCACCATGATCGGTCTCATGACGGTGACATTTCCTCAATGGCGCAGACTTCCGAGAGAAGCCGTGGCGTAGCTGGGCGTGGTCAACCCTGCGGCTTTCATCGTGGCCGGTGGAGCGGGCTGTTGGGCCTGTGCTGGCGGCCCGCTGCGAGCGCACGCTCAAGTTGGAGATCGAGACGCGGCATGCCGAGCTTCGCGTGTGCTAGGTGGTCTCGCCCGCACCCGACGGCCTGATCGACTCCAGTGCCGAACCAAGGTCGTCGAGTTGTCGTTGCACCCGCCTGGCATCTTCGTCGCGGCCTTGTTCCCGGTACAGCTCCAGAGCCTCTTGCCACGCCTTGTGTGCCTGGTCGAGGTTCCCCGCGGCTGCGAGAGGGTGGCCGACGTTGTCGAGGGTGTTCGCGACTTGGTAGGTGTTGCCGAGGGTGCGGTACAGGGTAAGGCCCTGGTAGTAGTGGTCGACGGCCTGTGGGTGGTCGTGGATGCGGTGGGCGATGTACCCGAGGCTGTCCAGGGTGTCCGCCTCACCATCGCGGTTGTGGTGGTGTCGGTGCAGAATGAGAGCAGCGTGGCAGTGGTCGTGCGCAGTTTCGAGGTCGCCTTGGCGCGCGGTGTGCCAGCCCACCGAGTTGAGCGCATAGGCTTCCCGCACCGGCTGTTTGAGGGCGCGGTGGAGGTCCAGGGCGTGTCGGGCGTGTGCCAGAGCCTGTTGATCGTCACCCCGTCGTGCCCATGCATACGTGAGCACCTGGTGAGTAGCTGCTTCTTCAGTGGGGTCGTGGTGACGCACGGCCAGGTCGAGGGCCTGGTCGAGGTGTCTGGTGGCTTCCTCGTGCAGGCCCAGCCGCGAATAGGCGCTGCCGAGGAACCGGTGAGTGCGGCTCCGGAGAGGGGGGCCGGACAGGTGGTCAGCGGCGTCCAGCGCGGCTCGCCACGTGGCGAGTGCGTCGCGCAGGTGCCCCCGCCGGAAGTGGAAGAGATCCAGTGTCCAGGCGAGGTGCCAGACGGCGTGGTGGCGGCCGAGGGCGACGGCGGCACGCTGGGTGGCGACGAGAGTGGCGTGTTCGGCGTCCAACCAGGCCAGTGCGGCCGCTGCGTCTGGTAGCAGAAGCGGGTGGACCCCGGGCGTGGGAGGGTCGGGTTGCATGATTTCGCGGTGGGGTTCCAGGAGGCGGTCGGCGGTGTGGGCGGTGTGCACGTGGAAGTCCGTCACCCGCACCAGGGCCGCCTCCCGTACGGGCTCGGCAAGGTCACGGTGAGCGGTGGTGACGGCATAATCGCGGACCAGGTCGTGCATCGCGTACCGGCCGTGCGGCCGCCGCTCGAGCAGGGATGCCTCCTCAAGTGCCGATAGCGCTTTGCGTGCGTGGGCCGGGGACAGGTCGGTGAGGGCGGCTACGGCGGGCAGGGTCGTGTCGGGCCCGGGAGCGATGCCCAGCAGCCCGAACACGGTGCGCTGGGTGTCGGTGAGCCGGCACAGGGACCACGAGAGGACGGCGGGCAGGCTGGCGGCGGGATCGGTGTCGTGGTCGAGCATCTCCAGCCCCAGCTCGTGCAACTCGGCGGCGATCTCGGCCAGCTGGACGGCGGGGCGGGTCGCGACGACGCGGGCGGTGATCGACAAGGCCAGTGGGTAGCCCCCGCACAGGTCAACCAGCTCCTCGAAGGCATCTGGTTCGGCGGCGGCGCGGTCGGCGCCCAGGCGCGCGGCCAGCACTGCACGCGCCTCGGCGCGGTCCAGAACGTCCAGGTGCAGGCTGTGGGCGCCGTGCCGGTCGATCAACGAGGCGAGCCTGGTGCGGCCGGTGATCAGCACGGTGCAGGCCGGGCTGCCCGGCAACAGCGGGACGACCTGCTCGGCGGTGGCGGCGTTGTCCAGCACGATCAGCATTCGTCGGCTCGCGACCAGGCTCCGGTACAGCGCGGCCTGCGCGTCCAGGTCGGTCGGGATGCGGCCGGGATTGATTCCCAGGGCGTCGAGGAACCTGCGCACGGCTACCTCGGGAGTCATCGGCTCTTGGGTGGGGCTGAATCCGCGCAGGTCCACGAACAGCTGTCCGTCGGGGAATCGGTTCAGGTGGCGGTGCGCCCAGGCCAGCGCGAGCCAGGTCTTGCCGATCCCCCCCGCCCCGCCGATCGCCGAGATCAGCATGGTGCTAGATGTTCCTGCCAGCGTTTCGTCCAGCAGCGTCAGTTCGGCGGCGCGGCCGATGAGCATCGGAGGCGCAGGTAGTTGCCGCGGCACGTCCGGCGTCGTATTGCGCTCGAGGGCAGGGTCGGTGTTGAGGATTCGCCGGTGCAGGTCGCGCAGCTCGGGTCCTGGGTCGGCACCTACTTCGTCGGCTAGGCGTGCGCGGATGTTGTCGAATCGCAGGAGTGCCTCGGCTTGGCGGCCGTTGCGGTACAAGGCGAGCATCAGCTGGCCGGCGACCCGTTCGTCCAACGGATGCGCGTCCGCTCGCTCGGCCAGCTCGGCACACAACGCCGCGTGTTTGCCCTGTGCGAGCGCAAGGTCCACCCGGTCCAGGTCGGCGGCTAACCGTTCCCTCGCCAGGCTTTCACGGGCAGCGGCGATCCACGGCGTGTCCAGTCCCTCGAAAGCCTCGCCCCGCCACAGCCCGGCCGCCTCCTCCAGCTCCGCCAACGCCTGTGCATCGTCTCGCCCGCGTGCCTGCTCCACGAGACTGCGAAATCTATGGACGTCCACCGTCTCCGGATCCGTTTCCAGGATGTATCCACCGCCCTGCCGCACGATTTCGACCTCGTCCGCCAGCAGACACCGCAGCCGCGAGACGTAGTTGCTCGCTACCTGCCGTGCCTTATACGGCAATCGATCCGCCCACACCCGGTCCAGTAGCTGCTCCACGGTGACGACCCGGTTCGCCTCCACCAGCAGAACCGCCAGCACACACCGCTGCCGCGCGTGACCAACCTCCACCAACCGGCCGTCGATCCGCAGCTCGACCTGTCCGAGCACCCGCAGCTCCACCGCCACGATGCCCACCTCCCCGCCCCCTTTCTACTCCGCTCACACACCGTGGTATGACCGCTGACCAGGCGATTTCCAGAACGCGGTGTGGTTACGACGAACCGGTAGCCCACCGTGTACTGGGGGGCGAGCTGCCTCTCCTGATCCACATCCACATGGAGGAAAGAATGATGTCTTTTCGACGGTTGCTCACATTTGTGCTCGCTGCAGTCCTCGCCATCCTCGCGCCGGTCAGCGCCGCACAAGCCGCCTCCGCCCCGGCACCCGGCGCGCCGAGGGCAGGTTTCACGGCGGCCTCGTATTGCCCGGAAAGGGGGGAGCAAGTCAAGACATCAACCGATGCCACGGTCTACCTGGTCGGCCCGGACTACTACCTCTATGCGATTCCGGGTGACGTTTACTTCAGACTGTGGGACCGCTGGCAGCCGATCAGCATCAATGACCATCTGTTCATCGACTGCTACTTCGATGCCTTGTTGCTCGCCAACAGCCACCTGGCGAAGACGGCCAACGACGCTACGGTCTGGATCTATGACAGGGACTCTGGCGGGTATCGGGGGATCACCGGCTACGCCTTCGATAAGTACCACTTCTCGTGGTCGAAGATCAGGGTGCAGTCCTCGGTCGAACCCAAATCACCGTGGCTCTGGGACAACTGAAGCACCGACCAGGCGGTTGTCCGCAGCACCAACGAGGTAGGCAGCAGCACTGACGGGCGGCAGACCCTCCTCGCCGTTGATCGCGGCGAGGAGCCGCACGTCAGCATCCCAACATCAATTTTCCCCGCACGGAATCTCACGAGAATGTCGTTGACGACATTTGCACGACACGACCGCTGAGATTTCGACACAAATCGTGAGATCCTACACCGAATGTAGGGTCTCGCCGCTCATGACATGTCGATCTCGTGTGACCTGAGGATCTCCTCGTGTCTCATTGTGATGTCACCATGATCAGTCTCAGTTCCCGTGGAACTTCCTCGGATTGTTGTTCACGGGCAGCCACAACGCGGGCAGTGAGCGGCATGCTGGGCCTACCTCGCTCAGGAGTCCTGACTCCAGGATCGACCTCAGCAGGCGCCGTGACTCCTCCCGGACGGAGCGCAACGTGAACTCCCGGCCCAGCTGGGGCTCTCCCAAGGCTGAAGACGGTCCAGGCACGGTCACCCACTTCGACACGAGCTTGTCGACGATGTACGCGTTCACCACTGCCAGGCTGCCCGGTGACCAGGTCCACGCCTGGCGGACCAGCCCGGCCAAGTAGTCCCGGTCGCTCCAGTTGTCGGCCAGCACGACGACCTGATCGGACCGCTTGGTGGCGAAAGCCTGCTCCAGCTCGAACCGCAGACCGAGTGACCCTGGGGTAAGTCCAGACAGGTCGATGACCACCAGGTCGGCCATCACGATTAGCCTGTACGCCGCCTGCTGCCAGAACGCGTCCCCGCAGACGAACTCACGGACCTGCTGATCGGCCGGCTGCTGCATGACAGCACCCTCGACTCCGAGGACCGCCTCGCCTGCCTGCTGCTGCTCCTCTATGCGCAGAGCCCGTCGACGATCAGCCTGCTCACCACCGACCAAATCCTGATCACCGAAGACGATGTCCGCATCAGTAATGGTCGAGGGCCTGCTGGTGGTCGCCGGTGCGGTGGGCGATGAACCCGAGGCTGTCCAGGGTGTCGGCCTCACCAACGGGGTCGTGGTGGTGCCGGAACAGCGCCAGCCGCTCCGGACGCCGCGCGTTGCCCTCGTTCTCCCAGCGCCGGGCCAGCCGCCCGCGGGGCGAGTTTGGGTCGCTGAACTGGACCTGCACCGCCGCCCCACTGTCCACCAACGGCTTCACCGCACCAGTGAGCACCTCCTCCGGAGCGCGGGACGCGTCGACACCGGACACCGCAGGACGCCGCGGCGCTCTCGAACTCTTCGGACGGCACCGCGTGCCCCCTCTCAGTTGAGGATGTCGACCGTGCGCACGGCCTGCGCGCAGGCGGCGGCGACCCGGTCCCGCAGCGGGGCCGTCGCGTACTGGCAGCCGACGTGGACGCGGATCCGGCCCTTCGCCACGACGTACCAGTCGACCTGGATATCGGGGCGGTCCGGCTTGACCTGGTGATAGAAGATCACCGTCCGGCCCGCGTACGAGGCGCTCGGGTTGTACGCACTGTACTGCTGCTGCGTGTCGTTCTCCGCGCCCTTCCGGAGCTCGTCCGCGAGCTTCTGCGGGTCCGCCGTCGCGTCGTAGTCCATGACGTATTCCTGCGCGACCAGGAGGTCGTTGCCGTCGCGGGACTCCTGCGGGTGGATGACGACCTGCCGCTGGGCGACCCGGTCGTCGGTCTGGACCCAGTCTTCCGGCGCGACGAACTTGAAGTCGTACTGCGAGAGCGTCCAGCCGGGTTCGGCCTGGGTGCCGGAGTCGCGGAACACGAAGATCCCGGCGACGACGAGCGCGGCCACGACGACCACCGCGACACCGGCCACGCCCCACAGCCGGCGCCGGTTGCCGGTCTTCCATGGAAGGTCGCGGACCAATGGCGCAGCGTCAATGGGGCCTGGCGCTTCATGTCCAGGCCCCGAAGCCGGTCGGGGTCCGGGGCCACTGGTCGCGATCGATTCGCTGGCCCCGTCGGCGATCAACGACCCTTTGGCGACGCGACCTGCCAGGGGCGCGGCTTCCAAAGTCACCTGGTGATCGGGGCATTCTGGTACTGGTTCGCTGCGGTGGCGATACCAGACGTAGTTGCCGTCGATCGGGCACTGGTGGCGGACGGGGGCGTCGGCGCTTAGCGACGTCCGAGCGTCTGGCGGCCGCAATTTGAGGTCGGCGAGCAGCTCCGCCAGCCATGTGTCGAGGTGGGCGTCGGACACCAGCACGTCGCGGAGGCGGGCGACGGGTGTCGGGTGTGCGGTGAGCAACTCGCGGAGGATCCTGTCGAGGTCTGCACGCTCGGGAGCCAGCTGCGCTAGCTCCGGACGCACGGCTCGGGCCGCTTCCGTGACACCGTCGTGGTGTTTCGTGGCGAACACATACGCTGCCGGGTCGGCGACGAGCAGGTCGGTCCCGGCGAGCCCATTGGCCAGGAGCGCGGCAATTACCCGGATGTCCCCGGCAGCGAGGTCGGCCACGCGCTCGGGCCGGACTGTGGCGTGCACCCAGGGCAATGTCCATCGCTCGTAATCTTCAGCGTTTCCGTGCAGCGGCAGCACCAACAGCTGGGCTCGGCCATAGGGCAGCAGGTCCCGGCTCGCGCTCGCCGCGTGCATAGCCGCGGCCGTCGTACCGCGGCAGTCGAGCACTACGGCGTCGGGCAGATGCGCCACCGCGATCGCCCGGCTCGGGTCGCCCGGCCGCCCGCCCTTGATGACCACAACGTCATAGACTGCTTGCCAACGTTCGGCACATTCCTCAAGGAAATCGGCGACTCCGTCGGTGTAGGCGTGAGCCCAGTCTTCCCGGTTCGCGGGTAGCCGATCGGCCGTTCCCCCGACGATGACGTCAACCGAATCAGATCCTCGAAGGCTTAGGGTGCGCACGGCGTCGAGCGGATCGAGCCGATCGGCAATGAGGTCGGCAACGCCGCCCGCCTTGTCGGACGTGTTCCAGTCGACGTACAGGACCCGGTAGCGCCACCGGGCCAACTGCACCGCGACCTTGTAAGCCAGACGGCCAAACGGACGGTTCGGCTCTTCGGTGGTGAACGTGAAGATCATGGCTGATACACCGGGAATGCGATTGGAGTCCGCGGCGGAACGAGTGGGACGTCGCAGGCCGGCCAGTCCGGCCGCCACGGCGGTACCCGGGCGAGCTGCACGGCCAGCTCGATCGCGATCGCGCACGTCTCGTCGTACAGATCCGCTTGCCGGTGCGATCCCTCGAAGGACGGGAAGGGGTTGGACACCTTGTGGACCGACCGGCCCTGGCGCTTCCTGGCCCATTCGGGGAAAGTATCGCCGTCGGAGTAGACAATCGGATACACCAACTGTGTCAGTCCGCCGAAGGCGCGTTCGCGGGCGAGCATTGTCTCCAGCTCGGCCAGGCACCACCGCGAGGCGAAGTAGGGCGGCGACCAGATGGCCACGAGCATCTTGCTGCGTGCGAGAGCCTGGACCATGGTCGGCCAATGGACGCCTGTCTCGGCGCTCGTGTCGAGAAACACCGCGGTCTGGCCGATCTGATCCGCCAAGCAGTCCTCGAGCATCCGGTGGAAGTGCTGCTGCACCCACCGGGCCGCGTTACCCGGTCCGGACCGGCGATAGCTGACGAAAACGTCGTACTGGTAGCCGTCCAGCAGCGGTGCAAGCCCCGGCTGACCGTTCGGATCAGACACGCCTGGAGAGTCGCGAAGTATCGATCGTCCGTCGGTGTCGTGGTCGAGCATCTCCAGGCCGAGCTCGCGCAGCTCGGCGCCGATCTCGGTCAGCGGGACGTCGGGGCGGGTGGCGGCGTGGCGGGCGGTGATCGACAAAGCCAGCGGATAGCCCCCGCACAGCGCGACCAGCTCGTCGACGGCGCCGGGTTCGGCGGCGACGCGGTCCGCGCCGAGGCGTGCGGCGAGCAAGGCGCGGGCCTCGTCATGGGTCAGGACGTCGAGTTGCAGGTGACGGGCACCGTGCCGGTCGATCAACGAGGCGAGCCTGGTGCGGCAGGTGACCAGCACAGTGCAGGACGGGCTGCCAGGCAGAAGGGGGACGACCTGCTCGGCGGTCGCGGCGTTGTCCAGCACGATGAGCATCCGCCGGTCGGCGACCAGGCTCCGGTACAGCGCGGCCTGCGCGTCCAAGTCGGTCGGGATCCGGTCGGGATCGACTCCCAGGGCGTCGAGGAACCCACGCACCGCCACCGCCGCGGCCATCGGCTGTTGCGTGGGGCTGAACCCGTGCAGGTCCACGAACAGCTGCCCGTCAGGGAACCCCTCGGTGTGCCGGTGCGCCCATGCCAGGGCCAGCCAGGTCTTGCCGATCCCGCCCGCTCCGCCGATCGCGGAGATCACCACTGTGGTACCGGCTCCTGTTTCCGAACCGGTGCTGGCTGGCTGCGGCCCCTCAGCCAGCTCGGCGGTCAGAGCCTGGTCCAGGCGGGCCAGTTCGGTGTCGCGGCCGGTGAACCACCGCGGTGGCGCGGGCAACTGCCGGGGCACCGGCTGCTTCGCGTTCGTCGCCGCCCCCGTCATCGCTGCTGAGGACGGGGCGAGTGCGGGGTCGGCATCAAGGATGCGCTGATGCAGGTCCTGCAGTGCGGTGCCGGGCTCGGTGCCCAGTTGCTCGATCAGCCGGGCACGCAGTTGCCGGTAGTGGATCAGCGCGTCGGAGGTGCGTCCGGCGCGGTGCAGGGCAAGCATGAACTGAGCAGCGACGCGTTCGTCCACGTCTTCCTGTTCCGCCAGCGCGAACAGTTCGGGCAGCACCTCGGTGTGCCGGCCGCAACGCAACGCGACGTCGACACGGTCGAGCCGGGCGGCGAGGTGTTCCCGCTCGAGGCCAGTGCGCAGAACAGTCAGCCACGGGGTGTCCAACCCGGCGAACGGTTCACCCCGCCACAGCCCCGTCGCCTCCTCCAGTAGCGCCAGCGCCCGCGCGTCGTCTGCGCTGCGGGCCTGCTGCACGAGCCGGCGGAACCGGTGCAGGTCTACCGCCTCCGGATCCACCTCCAGCATGTACCCGCCGCGCCGCCGCACGACCGCGATGTCGCCAGTCGGCGTCAGCACCTGTCGTAGCCGCGACACGTAGTTGCTGGCCACCTGACGTGCCTTGTAGGGCAACCGATCCGCCCACACGCGCTCCAGCAGCTGCTCCATCGTGACGATCCGGTTCGCCTCCACCACCAGGACCGCCAGCACGCACCGTTGCCGTGCGTGACCAACCTCCACCAACCGGCCATCGACCCGCAGCTCGACCTGTTCGAGCACACGCAGTTCTGTCGCCACGATGCCCACCTCCCCAGCCCCTGTACTACTCCGCCCGGACACCGGCTTACAACCGCTGACCAGGCGATTGCCAAAGCGTGGTGAGGTCACGGCGAATCGGGAGTCCACGGTGTTCATCACGTCCGTATCAGTCGACGAGACCAACAGCGAAGGAGAAGTCATGGTTCGAACGGCACAATGTGCGGTGGTGTTCTGTGCGGCGCTCGCCACCGTTGGGGCTGCCTTGACCGCTCCGGTACAGGCCGCAGGCGCAGATTCCGCGGCCCATACCAGTGACGTGACGACGCTGTCGAAGACCTGTCGCACTGTGAAGGACATCAGCCCGTGGACCTACATCAGCGGGAGTTGCAAGCGCAGCGCGCTGCTCCCGAAAGAGTTCTACAGTGCCTGGCTGACGTGCGTGGATGTCCGCATCAACTGGCAGTATCCCGTGTTCGGAACCCAATACATGGCACCGTGGGGTTTCTACGGTTCCACCTCCACCGCGCGATGCGACCCAGGTGACTACGCGATCGCCGGAGGCGTTTCATAGTTTCGACGTTGACCGGTCGGCTGCTGGGGAACGGCTCGGAGTTCGTTCGCCGTAAGCGGTCCGGTTGATCCGTAGATGGCGTCCAGCTCAAAGATCAGCGCGGCGGTTCAAGAGCGCGTGCTGTCCCAGCCGTCCCCAACACGGCCGCGCTGGTGGCGTAGTGCCGAGCCGCGTACCAAGACTGTCTCCAGGTGCCAGGTGCACATTCGGAAGGAAGGGGAATCGGCGTGAAAGAGAACGCCACTCGAACGGGCAAGAAGATCACGATGATCAGCATTCCGTTTGTCGTCGCACTTGCATTGCTGCTCGGACTGGGACAGCCCGCGGGAGCGGCTACGACGGCCACGGTGACGCAGTCCGTGTCGACGGCGCAAACGCATGAATGGGAGTACGACGGCCCGTTCCCCGACCCGTGGTCCTGCAAGGGGTGGGGGAACTTTGGGCTCGACCAGGGCTGGTGGTCGAGCTGGATGTGCGTGAAATCGGGCCTCACCGGGCCGTGGATCCTATGGGTGAAGCCCTACCACTGATTGCTTCAGCAGTGAAACAAGGGAGGAAACATGATGCGAAGAATTGTCATCGCCGCAGCCTTCGCGCTGTCGCTTCTGGTGATGCCCGCCACCGGTGCTCATGCGAGTGCCGCGCCTGGCGGCGGGCATGCCACGCCGTCTGCGGCATCGGCGGCGTCCGTGGAGTTTGGCGGTGAGCTCTGGGAGTACTCGCACACCTTCGAATTCCTCAGCACCTGCAAGTTCACTGGCAGGATCGGCGTCATCACCAAGGAGTGGCTGGACTACAAGTGCAAGTGGGACGACTACCGTGACGGGTACTCGTTGTGGGTTCGTGTGTTCTGACCGGGCCTGAAGGCCTTGTCGCGGCTGCTTTCACTCTGCTGGGGCCGACCGGGCAGCCGGTCGGCCCCAGCGCGGCGCGACCGGGTGGTCGCGAACTTCGGGCCGGACCCACGGCCACTAGGATTCCCTTCCTTCCCCACGGATCGGCAAGCTGCGCGTGGTACCTGGCCGTGCCAGGCGGCACGGTGTGGGTGAATGCGGGAGACGTCGGCAAGGTGACCAGGTCGACCAGGGTGCTGCGGGGCCTCCGCTGACAGCTGGACAAGTGCCGGGCAACGCACCTGAGATCACGTCGCCGAGACTGAAGGGGGACAGGCCCGTCAGGTCGGGGACCGCGGGTCAGCGGCACGATCCGGACGAACAGCACGCCGTGCAGGCTGTCGGGGACGCTGTGCCGCGACGACACCACGCCCGCCGCGGAGGTCAGCGGCGGGTCGGTCACCAGGCTGGAGTCGGCCTTGCCCCCGGTTCCGAGCCTTAAGGGCGTTACATGCGCGACGGATGTGTCGCCCTGCATAGCGGCGGCCACTTCTCAGCCGGCCAGGGCAGCTCGACGCGCGGAGACTCGTTCCAGAGCTCGTACCGCCATCGCTCGATGATCGACGGCGCGTCGCGGACTCCCGCTCGAACGGCCCATCAGGCGTCGAAGAACGATCAATCCCAGTTCATGGCACTAGTGCCATTTCAGTGCCAAGATCCTTGGGAAAGTGTCATCGACTTTAGGACCTGTAGGGCCTCACCGCGCGTGACATGTTGATCTTCTGTGACCTGCTTGTTTCGAGTTGTCTCACTCCGATGTCACTCAAGATCGGTCTCAGTTTCGTGGCATTTCTTCAGCGGCAGCGTGCGTGACGGCGGCGTTGATCGGGCAACGCGGACACCGGTCCAACGCCACCGCGAACGCACTCCTCGCAGCCGAAGAGTGCGTTGGGAGGCGTGTAGTGGGCGTGGTCGATGTGACCCTGGGTGAACGGCCTCAGCCTGGCTCGACGCCAGCGACCCGCTGCACGAACAAGCACTCCTCGACCCTGACGCCAGCGTCCGCCATGACGTCGGTGCTGCAGTCAACGACCAGACGATTCCCCTAGCGCAGTACTGGTCATGCCCGCAGTGCGCGGGCCTGAACAAGATGTCGACGCGTTGCGGTCCCAGGTGCAAGCGATACGGCCCGTTTCCACCTCGGATACGGCCCTCCTCGCGGGGGCATGGTCGTTTATCACGCTGTTCCAACAAGATCGGCGCGCTCGGGATGGACGCAGCGCCCTCCGCGTAGTTGAGGGGTCATCTGCGTGCCCACGGCGATCGACTCTGCAGCTGCTATCGGCGGTTATTGATAGATGTTGGCGGTCGGCGCTCGGTGGCTTAGATCCGATCTAGAAGAGCGCGACTTTGTGGCTACTTGAGAGTGCGTTCGGCCTGCACTTGATCTCACATCGATATGAGCTGCATTAGGTTCACCAGGTGACTTTGCATGACCACATCACCTGGTCGGGGCGTGGTGCGACGCACTAGCCGGTGACCTCATCGCGGTCCACGTGTTCCGGTGCCGTAGGTTCGCGGTATGACGGAGTCACGCGGTGCGCCGCGGCGGCGGCGCCCTCTAACAGTAGCCGCCGTACCTGTTAGGCGGCCGACGCTCGTAAGTCTTCGACATAAGCAACGGTCCCAGCCGCCTGGTCGTAGATCGACGCGACGCCAACGTGCAGCGTACAAGATCAAGAAATGGGCGCGGTGGAAGGGTTGGGCGAAGATACCCGTCACAGTCGGGGTCCTGTCGCTGCTGGCAACCCTCTACTTCACCAGCCAGACGCTGGTCGCCACGCAGAGACAGTCTGGTGCCACCGAAAACCAAGTACGCATTGCAGAGCAGGGCCAATACACGGACCGGTTCGGTAAAGCCGTTGAGCAGCTTGGACAACCCGGCGCGGAGAAGGTCGATGTCCGCCTCGGTGGGATCTATGCCCTGCAACACCTTGTTCGAAACACCAGCGATTACCAGCCTACCGTGATAAAACTTCTTACCGCGTTCATTCGTACACACGCGCCAGCGGAGCAATCCTGTCCCCGAGACAAGGGCAGTAAGCTGCCTGAAGATATCCAAGCCGCCCTGTCCGTGGTGGCGCAACGCGACCCACAGTGGGACGGCCCAGGACGTCTTGACCTCACTCACACCTGCCTCACTGGTGCCCGACTCTTTCATGCCAACCTTCGTGGTGCGGACCTCAGCTACGCAGTCTTATTTCATGCCGACCTCAACGGTGCAGAACTCTCCGATTCAACAGTTTTCCATTCGGACCTGCGTGAGGCGTCCGTCGACTATACGCGCTTGTTCGGTGTCGACCTTCACAGCACTGATGTCCGCGGCGTGGACCTCAGCAAGGTTGTCGGACTCAAATAATTCTCCCCGTAGCCCACACAACCGCGACCAGAGGCACATCGCAGACCTTGTTGCCGAGGCAACCCAGGGATAGCGCGACAGATCGACCAGTCGCAGCACTGATATCGAGATAGACGGTGCGGACAGCCGGATCTCACATGCGCTTCATAAATGAATTCAACATGAAGTCAGCCGACTTGAAAATGAAGTCAAGGGTGAGACCCTACAGACGTCTGTAGGTTCTCGCCCCCCGATGGCATGTCGATCTTCTGTGAGTTGCGGGTTCTCGGTTGCCTCACCGCGATGTCACCATGATCGGTCTCATGCGCTTGACATTTCCTTTCTGCAAGCCGAAACCGACTTTCCATACCTGCGGGTAAATGGCGATGTGGTGTCTGTCAGCAGTCGGAGTGCAGTCTGCCGCTTCGGGGAAGTCGAGGAACAGGGGTCGACTGAGCGTCCCTACGGCGTTGCGGGCAGATCGCGGAGGAATTCTTCGACGGTGCTCGTCTGGTGATTTTTCAGCACGGCGTAGATGCTCAATGCTTGGGTCGCGTGATTCTGGCTCGTCGCGAGGTCGCCAAGCGCGCGGTGGATCCGCGCCATGCCGAAGTACGCGTGCGCTTGTTCGAGGGGGAAGCTGATTTCGCAGGCAATCCGGAGCGCTTGCCGGAACCGCTCGAGACCGTGGTGCGGGTCAGATTCTGCCGCAGCCATCTTGTTCAGAATCTCCGCTTCGAGGCCACGGTCTCTGAAGACGTGGGCCAGCTCCAGTGCGCCGGTATAGCTGTCGTGGGCTTCGTCATGGTTGCCTTGTGCCCAGTACAGGTCGCCGAGACAGTTAAATGCGTAGCCGCTCAGTCCCCAGTAGTGCAGTTCCTCTGCGATGGCGATGCTGCGGCGAAGGTGATCGATCGCCTCGTCGTAGTGGCCGAGTTTGCGGTAGCACTCACCCAGGTTGTTGAGCGCGATGCCATGGGTGGACCGGGCGTCGATGAGGCGGCTTGCGGCGAGAGCGCGGGTGAAGTGCTCGAATGCCGTGTCGTGGTCACCGCGGTTGTCGTGGACGAATCCGAGGTTGGTGTTGGCCGCGTACTCCACGAGCGGGTCGGCGGGGGAATGCTCGAGCGCGTGGCGGAGGTCGCTGAGCGCTTCGTCGGGCCGGCCGAGACGGATGAGGTCGAAGCCGCGGTTGCACAGCGCGTGAGCGTGGTCGATGTGGTGGGTGGCCGTGGCGTCGCAGGCCGCGGTATGCAGCGTCAAGCCGTCCTGGTAGTGGCTGCCATGGTCGAGGTACCGGAACAGGGTCGGGGATAGGTGGATGACCACGTCTGCCCGGCCGTGGTCGACCGCGTACAGTGCGGTCGCGACGAGGTTCTCGCGTTCTGCGTCGAGCCAGGCGAAGGCGGCGTGAACGTCGGGCAACGTCACCGTTGGCCCGACGGGAGCAGGGATCGGTGGCCGCCGGTGACGCTCGTCCGGGGAAAGCATGTCCGCGGCGACGGAAGCCACATGGCAGTAGTGGCCGAACAGGCGGGCCAGCACGTCCCGCCTGGTGGGCTCCGTGTCGTGGCTGTGCGCGAGTCCGGTGGCGTAGAGGCGGGTGAGGTCGTGCATGCGGTACCGGCCTGGACGGTACTGCTCGACCAGACTGGCCATTTCGAGGCCGCTCAGGGCGGTCTGGGCCGCGGCGCGAGCCAGGCCGGTCAGCGCTGCGGCAGCCGTCAGCGCGATATCCGGTCCGGGTGCGAGGCCGAGCAACCGGAATGCCGCCGCGGCCTGCGCGTCGAGCACGCGATAGGAGGCGGACAACACCGTCCGGAGGTTCCACGGCAGCTCACCGGTGTCGAGCGCGTCCAGCCGTTCAGCGGGGACGCGCAGTTCGGCGGAGAACCCGGCGAGCGGGAAGCCCGGGCGGGTCGCGGCTCGGCCGGCGACGATACCCAAGGCCAGGGGCAGGCCCGCGCAGTGGTCCAGCAGCTCCTGCGTGGCGTCCGGGTCGGCGTCGATCCGGGCCGCTCCGAGGTGACGGACAAGGATCTCGCGTGCCTCCGGGGCGGCGAGGACGTCCAGCGGCAGCGGTCGCACGCCGTGCGTGGCCAGCAGGGCGCTCAGCCGGTGCCGGCTAGTGATCAGCACCGTGCAGGATGATCCACCGGGCAACAGCGAAGTGACCTGAGCGGTGTCGCGGGCATTGTCCAGCACGATCAGCAGCCGCCGGTCGGCGACGAGACTCCGGTACAGCGCGGCCCGGGCGTCTGGATCCGCGGGGATCGCGGCAGGTGGCAAGCCGAGGGCGGTCAGGAACCCATGCAGGGCCGCCTCGGCCGCCACGCATTCCGCCGCAGGGTCGAAGCCGCGGAGATTCACGAACAGCTGCCCGTCCGGGAACTCAGCGAGGTGCCCATAAGCCCACCACAGGGCCAGCCAAGTCTTCCCAACCCCACCGCCACCGGACAACACCCACACCATCGCCGCGGATCCCGGTTCCCGGGGCCGGCCGGCCATCCCACCGAGCGCGGCGAGTTCGCGGACACGGCCGACAAAAGCGGCGGGGGCAGCGGGCAGCTGCCGGGGCAGTACCCGAGGGGACACCGGCGCTGCTTCCTCGAGGGTGTCGATGTCGGGCGCCGCGGACAGCATCCGCAGCTGCAGCCGCTGCAGGGCGGCACCGGGGTCGGCGCCGAGCTCGTCGGCCAGCCGCAGCCGGACCCGCCGGTAATGCGCCAAGGCCTCGGCCTGACGGCCGCTGCGGTAGAGCGCGAGCATCAGCTGTCCGGCCGCTCGTTCGTCCAGGGGGTACCGGTCGGCCTGCGCGGCCAGAGCCGGGAGCAGAGCGGCGTGCTGCCCGAGACGCAGCGCGAGGTCATGCCGATCCAGCTCGGCGGCTCGGCGCAGCTGCCGCAACCGGTCCCGGAGGGCACACATCCAGGGCGTGTCCACGACCGCCACCGGCTCACCGCGCCACCCATCGAGAGCGGCGGTGAACAGGTCCAAACCCCGATCGGCCTCATCGCAGCCCCGTGCCAGGGCGACGGCGTGCTCGAACCGGAACAGGTCCACCGTCATCGGATCCGCGGTCACCACATATCCGCTGGGCTGCCTGCCGATGGCCACATCGCCGGCCGCCGCCAGGACGCCGCGCAGGCGTGACACGTACCCGTAGAGCGCCTCGCGGGGATGACGAGGCAGGCGCTCACCCCACACGCGTTTGGCGAGCTCGTCGATGGACACCGGGCGGTTGAGGTCGACCAGCAACGCCACCAGCACCGCCCGCTGCCGGGCGAACCCAGCAGCCACCGGCTGCCCGTCGACGAGCACCTCGAGACCGGTCAGCAGACGAAACTCCATCGTCATGGCGCCCCTCCGCGCACTCGTCAGATGGCTTGACCCTGCGACTTCAAGGTTTCTCACCAGACTCCCACACAGACCCGTACGTGACCATCGGTGACCACGACGAGAGGGGGAACCCCGATGATCGGGCTGCTGGACATCGAAGCCGCCCACCGGCTCGCAGCCGAACGCGCGGAAGTCGTCGCAACCGGGCGAAATCCGCGACGCGGCCACGTGTCGCAGGCCCCCGCTCGGTGGCGCACGATTTGGCCGATATCGCGCGGTCTCCGCAGGAAGTCGAGATAGCCATCGAAACTCCCGTTGAATCCGCATGAAAGGCCCTAGTACCCGTTTGCCACTTCATGCCTTCGCATGAAGCACAGAAGGAGCAGAATGCCTACATGTCAATGGTGTGCGAGAGGGGCTCGGGCTGTTCGTGGTACGTCGATTGGAACGGCAACAGGCACAGGAACTGACGTTCGCTGATCCGGCTGCGCTTGCATCGGTTGCCGTCCAATCCCGTTTTCGATGTCGCTGGTGGCATCTCAGTCGCAAGATCTTTTGGAAAGTGTCATCGAATTTGGGACCCTGCGTGTGCCGCGAACGTGGAAAGGAGCTTGGTGTAGGTCCAGCTGCCGTTGCCCACGAGGCATTCGCCCCCCTGGAGCTCGTATCCCCCCTGAGCGACCAAAGTCCGCATTGTCCGCCAGGGTTCTCACCGATCGTGGACAACGCAACACCGGTAGATCACCAGATGTGCCACGGCGACGGACCGGTGAACGCATCAGGCCATCTACTGCCGACACGAGTCGACTTATCGGGAAACTAAGAAGATCGGGATGTGATCACATATGAGAAGGACAATCGCTACCACGATGACGGCGACGGCCGCCGTAGCCGGTCTGATCACGGCGATGCCGGCGAACGCGGCACCGAAGATTGACCCGGGTGCCATCGGTCCAATGCACGCGAACTGTGGCACGGCCGGCCCCAACCTCGAAAATCGGGTCGAAGCCGATGCCCCGGCCGGGGGCGCGGCCAACCAGCGCAGCGGCTCTTCCACCGGTTGCTCCGCGCCTGGTGCTCTGCAGCCAACCGACGACGCCCTCTACTACTGCTACACCTGGGGCAACGACGACTACAGCTGGACTTACCTGCGCAATCAGCGGACCGGTGTGCGGGGCTGGGTCCGCGACACCCTGCTCGACCTCAACGCCGACGGATTCACCCGCGGCAGCATCGAGTACTGCGGCTTCTGAGCAGGAAGTGAGGTGGCGGACACCCGACGGTGCCGCCACCTTCACTGAGCCCGTTCAGCAGACAGATCAGCGGTGTCCGTTCTAGGCCATAGTGTCGGGCCGCCATGCCCTGATGTGCTGGATGATATTCCGTTGAGACACAACGGATAGGCACTCAGCTCAGTGATGATCATGATCGGACGGAAAGCAGGTGAGGTCCCAATGATCATGGCGTGACGATTCGCCCTGGCCAGTGACGCGACATGTGCACTGAGACAGTCGGGCCTTCGCGCGGCGGGCAGGCCGAGATCCCGGCCTTCTATGTGACACCACCAGATGTCGCAGGTGGCCAGTTGGAGCAGTACCCCGATCGCTGGGACCGGTTCGAGGCCCAACACCAGCCGTCGGCCGATTGAACGCGAGCGGTTCACCGGTGTGAGCGGCTGCTGGGCAGCCGGGTGATCTCGGTGCGCGCCAGGCTGGGTGTCTGTTCGAGGGCGGTGGCGATTGTGTTCGCGAGAGCGTGGCCGTGCTCAGTGAGTCCGGTGATCGGGTTCGGCGGGGCGGAGCGGTGCACGAGTTGTTGTCCGAGTTCGCGTTCAAGCTGCCGGATGTAGCGGGCGAGGTTCTTGGGATCGATCGGGATCGCGGCCCCGGCGGCCCGCAGCGTCGGGTGGTCGCGCAGGTGGACGAACGCGGCCAGGCGTTTCCACGGGCGGGAGCCGGTCAGCGCCGGCCGGAGCTCGGGCGGGATGGCGTCGGTCGGGTAGAGAGCGTCGTGGTGCACGTTGGGGCCGGCTGGACGCACGGGCAAGTTGTAGCGGCGGCACCAGCTGAGGATCGTGGCGGGGTGTAGGCCGAGCTCGGCGCCGAGGTCTTCTGAACTGCGGCCACGGCGAACGTACTGCTCATGTAGCCACCGCTGGCTGATGCCGGCTTGTGGTTTGCTCGGGTCTCGCAGCGGTATGTCGTAGGCGGTGGCGAGGGTGGTGATGCGGCGCCGGTTGACCTGGTAGCGGGCGGCGAGAGCGGAGATGGACCAGCCGTGGTCGAGGTAGAGATCCCGGAACGTCTCGGCGGGCAGCTGGACGCGCAGCCGTTCGCCGCTGTCGTGGTCGTTGCTGGTGTCGCGAGGGTAGTGAGCGAGCAGGTATCGGGCGGCGTCGAGCGTCATGCCCGAGTGCGACGCGGCCTGTCCGAGCGGAAGGTCCGCGCGGAGCAGATCCACCAGCGATTGCCGGGGCAGCGTGTCGGGGTCGGGGCCGGGCAGGTCGAGACCGTCGGCGAGCTTGTGCGGTGGTTGCCAGCTTACGGGTTCGTCGATGCCATGACCGGTAAGGAACTCGGTGGCGACGAGGCGCAGCTCGGTGACCAGGCGAGCCGTGAGCAGCGTCGGGAAGTCAGAGAAGGCGTCGCGCTGGATCTTGGTGCGCGGCGCGTAGTGCGGGGGTGCGGCGGAGGCCGGCTTGCCGCTGATCGTCTCGAACAGCAGGCAGCGCATGGACCGCAGTGTGCCCCTGTGGCGGCGGAAGCCGGTACGGACCAGGAGGGATCCCCAGCGCGGCTCGGGCAGCAGATCGGTGTAGCCAAGTGCGCGCCGGCGTGCATAGTCGATCGGGGCGCCGTGCTGATCGAGGTGGCGGGCGATGCGGGCGAGCGCGGCGCGCTGGGCGTCCCACGCGGGCTCCGTGGCCATGCGCTGCAAGGCTTGGGCGACGTAGGCTCTCGAGACATCGGCGTCGAGCCGGGCGATCGTCGCGGGAATGGACAGGGCGGTGCCGCTGGATACCGTCAGGCACGCGAACGCGCCGCGCACCAGCCGACCCATGCTCCACAGCGGAGCGAGGCGCAGTGTCCACCACGGCCAGAACACGGTCGGGATCGCGGCGGAGCGATCGCGGATCGGGCAGCGCTGAACGCTGCCGAGGAGGTCGCGACGACGTCCAAACGGCGTGAGCGCTCGGGAGGTGCGGGCGAACGAAGGCGGGGCTGGGGCCGGGAACAGTGTGCGGCGGGCCCGTTGCAGGACACCGGCCAGCTGCGGGGTGATGGGCCGCTGCCGGGAGTGGTGCGGTGCAACCATTCTCCGACCTGCACTGCCAGACGCGCACAAGGAGGTGAGCAGGGCGACAGCCGTCGTCTCATCGGCGGCGCTCAGTACGGTCAGGGCACGGGTGGTGGCGACCCCGGCAAGGATCGCGTGCGCCGGCGCCGTACCGGGGCGGCGCCCGGAGCCGTCGGTGTCTACCAGCGCCGTCCGGTACACGCCGCTCAGGTCGCCGACGTGGGGATCACCGGCGCGGGGTGCTTCGGTGGTGCGCAGGATCCGGGACGCGAGCACGGCCAGATCGGTGAGCATCCGGTGCGCCGGGCTCGCGGTGTAGAGGCCGAACGCGGCGGTGCCGGTGGTGAGGACCGTGTCGAGCAGGTGCTGGGCGGCCAGTACCGCGTGCCCGGCGGCGAGCTCGTGCACCGCAGCGGTGGTCAGGTCAGCGCCGCAGCGCGCGAAGTTGCGTCGGGCCGTCCCCGGGCGCGTGCTGCACCGCGAGGCCTGCGGGACGTGCAACCACAAGGTCCCGGGCCGCGGAACGTGGCCGCAGTCCGGGCAGCGGTCTGCGAGCAGGCAGCGGTGGCGGGTGCAGGCGAAGGACCAGCCCAGTTGCCAGCTCAGCTGCCACCGGCCGCCAGACTCGGCCAGACAGTCCGGGCAGAACCACGTTCCCGGGCGCCGAACCCACGCGTGGTGCGCCGTGACTCGCCTCCTGTCGGGGTCGACTCGTACAACCGCGTCATAGTGGGCCAGCGTCATCTCCTGTAACTTCGGGGCTGGTATCCCCGTGACCGCAGCGATGCGAGACGCTTCGTTCGGCCGTAGGAACACCGCGAAGGCCGCGGCCCGGCGCCGCGGCCCGGCGCCGCTGGGCGGCGACGTCGAGCCCGAGCGCAGGCAACAGATCCACTGTGGGCGTCGACGGTCGCCGCGACAACGCCTCTAGCCAGGAGGCGAGGCTCTCGCCCGGCACCGGAACCACGCTCACCGGCAGCTGTCTCAACCGGCTCACGACGCGGTTGCCGCTGCATGACCGCGGGTGGTCGTCGTGCTGTTGCGGCTGGTGATGCGGCGCGCGGTGAGCGCGGCGTCGAGTTCGCGGCGCGCGTTCTCCGCCGCGGCGTCGTTCTTCACACCGTCGAGCACCGTCTGGTCGAGACGTTCGGCGCCGGTGCGCGCGGCGCGCTGGCAGCCGCGGTTGATCAGTGTCATCAAGGATCCGATGTGTCCGGTCGACCGTGCGAACAGGTAGTCCGACAGGTCGTCGGCGAGCATCCCCGGCCGGGCCTCGGCGAGCACCAGACGCTGCTCGATCGCCAGCAGCACCGCGCGCCACTGCCGCCGATGCTCGGCGGTGTCGATCAGGAACGGCTGCATCCCCAGCCGCGTGGTCCGGCGCCCGGACTGCGCCAGCACCGGGTTGCCGGCCGCATCGACCTCGTCGAGCAGGCCACGCTGCGCCAGTCCGACGCCGGCAAACACCAGCGTGACCGGGTACTCGTTGGCGATGTATTTGAAGTGGTTGCTGATCTCCACTCCGGTACTCGCACGCCAGCGCAGGAAGTGCAGGTCGTCGACGATCAGCAACCGGACGTGGCAGCTGATCATGCAGTCCAGGGCGCGGGTGGCGAACTGGCTCGCGGTGCCCCGGCCCGTTCCGGGATGGGCGAAGAACTCCAGCAT
Source organism: Amycolatopsis sp. NPDC024027 (assembly GCF_040638975.1). Classification (NCBI taxonomy): domain Bacteria; kingdom Bacillati; phylum Actinomycetota; class Actinomycetes; order Pseudonocardiales; family Pseudonocardiaceae; genus Amycolatopsis; species Amycolatopsis sp. NPDC024027. Next base: position 21,298 of record NZ_JBEZYY010000021.1, on the reverse strand, counting down.
CGCCCGGTTAAAGTCCTTCAACCCGGTATTGCCGGTCAGCCCGACCCGGCATACCGGCCACCGCTCATGCCCCTCCGGCGTGCGGGGGCCGTGCTCGGCGACCTCGCGCAGGTGGAACTGCTTGGCGAAGGCCAGCACCGAGGTGGTCTGGCCCAAGCCGGGGAACGCGTCGATCGCGACCGCGCCCTTGGCCTTGTCCCCGTCGTGGGCGTTGCTGTCCACGATGTCCCACAGATCTTCGTGCAGCTCGGCCAGCTGCGGGGTGCGCAGCGGGCCGAGGTTCGCGTGCCATTCCCGACGCCGCCGGTCGTAATCCGCTCGCGAGCGGTCGTCAAGCCGGCGGATCTGCTCGCGCGACAACGTCTCCGGCTGGGTGCGCGCGGGTGCCTCCACGAACCGCCGCCAGCCCTCCTTGCGCGCGAGGGTGAGGTTGTCAAGACCGGTCATGCTCACACGTCCTCCAGCGCGTCGGCGTAGAAGTCGCCGTCCATGACCAGCTCGGACGGCTCGTCGACATCGTCGTCGCCCAGCTCCGGCTCGTTCGCCTGCGCTGCGGCGTCGAGAACGCGGGCCACCGAGGGCAGCGCCGAAACCACTGGCTCGGTGGCGGGCGGATCGAGCGCGGCCTGCTCCCGCGCGAGGCGCAGTGCGATCCGGCGTTCCGCGAGGCTGCGGCCGAGGCCGGCGTTCCAGCGCTCCAGCAGATCGGCTACCGAGACCTTGTCGTCGGGATAGGTGTAGCGCGACGCCGCGAGTTTGCGGGCGAATGCCAGCGCGTCCTCGCTGAACGGCATGTCCAGCGCCGGGGCATGCTCCCACATCAGCGTGTGCCACGTGCGGGTGTGAGGGTCGCGGAAGTACACGCGGCTGATGTCGTCCGGATCGACCTGGAACGGCCACCGCCCGCGCGCGACTCCGGTGTAGGAGCTCTTGCGGCCGCGGTAGGCGTTGAGAGCGGGCCCGTTGTGGCGGCGTCCGTCGATCTCCACGCCGTAGGGCTGGATCGTGCGCCACTCGGTGCGCAGGAACTCCAGTGCCAGATCCGGATCTCGTGGGGCCTCGATGTAGCCGGCGCGGGCGAGGCCGTGTCCGAACATCATCGCCGGGGACATCCGCACCGCGGGCAGGTGCGGATCGAGCAGCCCGTCGTGCGGCCGATGGTGATACACCGCCGCGACCCACTCGCGGATAATCGCTTCCAGTTCGTCGAGGAAGAAGAACGCGTCGTTTTCCGGGTTGATGCCGCGCGCGTGTACGTCCGGCCCCTTGTAGCCGGGCAGCGCCTGCAGCAGATCCTCCCGCAGGGTGCGGAAGAACCGCTCCACAGGGCCCTTGTCCCGCCCAGTGCGCAGCCGCGCGGGCTGGATCGAGATCCCCATCCGCGCGCACACGCTGGTCAGGTGCTCGGAGACGAACACCTTGCCGTGATCGACCACGATCGTTTCCGGCACCATCGCCGGCCCCGACACGCCCGGCCGCCGAACCGCGGGGCGCTCAACGGCGTCGACGTCGAGTAGCACGGTGCGCGGGATGCCGTGCTCGGGCCACACCGCGTGATCCGGCCAATCCGCACCTGCGGGTCGGGGCCGAAACACCTGGAACAACACGGATGCGACATCGATGGCCTTCGTCGACACCGGCGTGAACCGGATCCCGGTGACGCAGCGGGTGTACCAGTCCATCGCCACCGTGAGCTCGCAGTTGATCCACCGCAACGTCACTGGGTCCAGCGCGAACACGTCCAGCCGTGTCGAGTCCATCAGCACGTACTCACCCGGCCGCGTCGGCCGGAGCTTCCCGTACGCCCCGTCTGGCCGGTCCGCGATGTCGCGGTCCCGCCGGCGGCCGCCGAGCGGGACGTACTGCGGGTGTTCGCCCGCGCGGCCGCGGCGATGGAGTTGCTCGGGGCGCTCGCCGAGTGGCACATACCGTGAAGTTCCACAACGCTTACTTGTATTGGTCCGGGGCGGCCTTCATCCGAACCGGCTCGTGAACTCCGCCGACAAGCAGGCCTGCGGCGGCGATGCGCTGGCGCATCTGCTCGGCTTGGTGGGTCATCTCGTCCCCGGTGTCGCTGCCCACGCATTCGACGATGAAGGCTCGGATGAGCTCGACCGCGGATTCGCTGCCGGAGTAGTACTCGTGTGGTGGGACGGTCAGGTGCCCCGCGGCGGCCAGGCGACCGGCGAGCAGGGTCGCGTCGGCGGTCATCGGCTCGCCGAGGTCCATGCCGGCGCTCTCGACGATGAAGTCGCGGATGATCCGCACGGCGCGAGCGACAGTCGCCGCGGCTCGGTCTCGAGCGAGGTCGGCGGCGGAGGTTGTGGCGTCCTCGTCGAGGTAGGGACGGGCGTCGCGGCAGGGCGCGAGGACGGGGTCGTCGGGGGCGACGCCGTTGGCGATGGCCATGTCCCGGTAGTTGGCGTAGAGCGGACGATCGCTCGACACGTCGCTGGTGATGTTTGGCCCGTACATGCGAACCGTCAGGTTGTGGGCGGCGCCGTGCAGCAGGAACCCGGCACAGGTCTTCGGCTCGTCGGGTTTGCTGGCGTGACAGCCGAACCTTCGCGTTGCCTGGTCGTAGGTGGTGTGCGCTGAGAGCTGGAAAACCTCCGGTGGGAACGCACCGACTGGCGAGTCGAGCAGCCACGGGCACCGCAGGCACGGCTCCACCTGGTAGGCACCGCCGGGCGAGGAGACCGTGACGACACCCACCCGTCCGCGCCTTCGCGCACAGCCACGACTTCGGCACCCCGCGCCGCGGGCGCATTCTCCGATGGATCAGGCACAGTCACCCTGGGCTTCCCTTCGCTCGGTGCGAAGCGAGTGTAGTTCGCCCGGGGCGGCAGCAAGGATCGTCACCGTTTAGGCCTGGGAGCGAGCCCAACTCCATTCGAGGGCGGCGTGCCAGGCATCGACGAGTGCTTCGTCGTCGGCGTAGGTGGGGGAGGCTCCCACCGGCACCCATGTCTGCTCGACGACATCGCTGTTCTCCAGGCGCTGGATGGTGACCCCGGCGTACTGGAATCCCGCATGGGCGCCGTCGATGGTCGCCGACACCGCGCGGGTCTCCGCCTGGACCAGTACTCGTCGTTCGCCCGTCATCGACCCACTTCCCGTCACGTTCGACGATAATGTCGCGCTCGGACCCCAATCTGTAACAGGGTCGTCCCCGGCCCGTGGCCGCCGTGGTGGTCTGCAACGTCCTGGCCTGCTCCTGCGACTTAGCTGGACATGACCGACGACGCGACGTCACTGCCGCCGAGCCCTGGTGTCTCCGTTCCGTCACCGGCTGCTGCGACGCATCAGCCGGCGCGGTTGCGGGAGCTGTCGCCGAAGACGATGTGGCTGACCGCGGCCGTGATCGTGGTGCTGACCGCGGGTGCGGGGGTGGTGCTGTGGTGGCCGGCGACCGCCGGGCTCACCGGTGGCGACCTGGTGAAGAACCGGCTGGACGCGCTCAAGATCGGTCTGAGCATCGGGCTGGGCAGCGGCGGCGCGGTCGCGTTGTACCTGTCGTGGCGGCGCCAGCGCTCCACCGAAGCCGACCTCGACAACCGCGAACGCACCCTCGGCCACCAGCAAGAGGTCCACGCCGCCACGGTGGCTCACCAGGACCGGGTCGCCCGCGCCACCGAGCACGATGCCGCCGAGCGGCGGTTGAGCGAACTATACCTCAAGGCGGTCGAGCAACTCGGCTCGCCACAAGCCGCGGTCCGGCACGGCGGTCTGTATGCCCTCGAGCGCGTCGCGCAGGACAACCCCCACCAGCGGCAGACCGTGGTCAACGTGATCTGCGCCTACCTCCGCAACCCTTACACCCTGCCGCCGGATGCCACGGACCGCAGCCAAACTCGCGCGGCCGCTCCCCCCGACGTCGCCCGGGAAACCCAGCTGCAAGAACGCGAGGTACGCCTTACCGCGCAACGCATCCTGCACCAGCACCTGCAACCCGGCCCGGACCCCAAACACCCGGACCCCGACTTCTGGCGCGACATCACCATCGACCTCACCGGCACCACCCTCATCGACTTCTCCCTCGCCGCTTGCAGAGTCGCCCAAGTCTCATTCCGCAATGCGACCCTCGCCGGCGTCGCCCTGTTCGACGGTGCGGAGTTTGGCGGCGACGCCGTGTTCGACGGGGCGAAGTTTGGCGGCGACGCCGTGTTCGACGGGGCGAAGTTTGGCGGCTACGCCGGGTTTGGCACCGCGGAGTTCGGTGGCGTCGGCCTGTTCGGCGGGGTGGAGTTTGGCGGCGATGCCAGGTTCGACTGGGCCAAGTTCGCCGGCAACGCCGTGTTCGACAGCGCGAAGTTCGGCGGAAGCGCCAAGTTCGGCGGGGCGAAGTTCGGCGGCGACACCGTGTTCGGCGGCGTGGAGTCCGGCGGCATTGCCAAGTTCGACAGCGCGGAGTTTGGCGGCTACGCCAGGTTCCACGGGGCGAAGTTCGGCGGCGGCGGCCTGTTCGGCGGGGCAGAGTTTGGCGGCGACGCTAGCTTCGACGGGGCGAAGTTCGGCGACGCTGTCGTGTTCGCCGGGACAGAATATGGCGGCGGCGCCGGCGAGGTAGACGCGGCGAAGTTTCGCGGCGACGCCAGGTTCGACAGCGTGGAGTTCGGCGGCGGCGCCGTGTTCGACAGCGTGGAGTTTGGCGGCGACGCCAGGTTCGACCGGGCGAAGTTTAGCGGCAGCGCCGTGTTCAGCGGGGTGGAGTTCGTCGGCGGCGCCGTATTCGGCGGGGTGGAGTTCGTCGGCGGCGCCGTATTCGGCGGCGTGCAGTTCGTCGGCGGCGTCAAGTTCGGCAGGGTGGAGTTCGACGGGGCGAAGTTCGGCAGCGTCGCCGTGTTCAACGAGGCCGTATACGACGGACGCGCATTCGATCCGGCTGAGCACGGACTACCCAAGCACCCTCACTAACCCGAACCGGATGGGGTGCCGGGCCCCCGGGCAGTGACCTACGGTGACGCCGCGATCTCGCCACGTGTGCTCACCCGGCACGCTGAGAAGGCCCCATGACCGCTACACCGACTTGCCGACCACCGCCGAGGTGCGTGCCGCGCTCGACGCCCTGAACGCCGACGCTTCCACCGGCGCCGGACGAGCGCCGACCGTCCTGGCACTCGCCCGCCGGCTTGGCTGGCCGTCAGCACGAGCACGCCTGCCTCCGCTGTCCCGTCATGCGCGTCGACCCGCGCCAGCGGCAGCGGCTTGCCGAGATCGTTCGCAACCTCCCCGACCGGATCACCGAAGCTCGGATGAACGGCTGGCTCCGCGAGGTCGAGGGCCTGACCGTCAGCCTGCACGCCGCCACCGCCAAGCTCGCCGACCTGGACCGCGCGATCGCGCGCGCCCGCGACGGCGGCCCGGTCAGCATCGGAATGCCCGTCTTGCGGTCATGATGCCGAGTACACTGCCCTTCAGAGGCGCTCCTGGCCAACGAGAGCGGCTGTGCTACGACTCGTCGCAGTTGCCGTCTGGCGCGGGCCGGGCTGATCGAGAGCTTCTGGGAGGACCCCGCCGACCACGAAGACCTGGGGCGAACACGGCGTCGCTACTATCGCTTCGCTGGCCACGGCGAGACCATCGCTTACCAGGCCGTGGCCCGAGCCGACGAGGCGGCCGAAGTCCAGGCGCTTCGTCCCCAGCCCGGACACTGACGGGAGACGCCGAGGACGGTGCGGAGTTCGGTGGCGATGCCGGGTTCGCCAGTGCGAAGTTCGGCGGCGACGCCTGGTTCTATGGAGCGAAGTTCGGCGGCGCCACCGAGTTCTTTGGGGCGGAGTTCGGCAACGTCGCCAAGTTCGGCGGTGCGGAGTTCGGTGGCGACGCCAGATTCGACAGGGCAATGATCGACGGGCGTCTGTTCGAACCGGCTGAGTATGGTGTGCCGCCGCGGCGTCCTGATGAGCCTGATCCTTTAGGCGCGTTGTAGCGGAGCTGGAGACAGTCATCATGAGCCTCCGCTAGCAGGTCTGACCACCATTTCGGCCAGTGGGGTTCGACCTCGAGCCCTACGTCGACGGCTTGGAGGTCGCGACGATGGCCGAGCGCTGGCAGGACAGCCGTCGGCTGACGCAGATGCTGACGGTGGCGCACGAGGTGCTCGTCGCCGAGCAGGACTTGCGCGCGGCCGCCGAGCAGCAGCCGGCGGGCGTGGAACCCGGATGACACCTGGCCGGTCACCCACCGGCAGGTGTGCCGAGAGGAGCTCGCCCGGCGAACGGCCGGCGGTCGCCGCGGGATGGCATTCTGCGACCGCGGCGTGACCTTCGCACTCTCTGACGCCACATCATCCTCAGCGCGGCGAGGCCTCCCACCGTGGAGTGTGGTGACACTGCCAGAGCGGACACCTCCGCCGTGCGGCCGTCGCGCGAAGGTCACTGCGACCCCCTGTTGCTGACTAATCCTTCAATTCCGACACACCCGATCGTGCGGTGGTCGTCACGAGTAGTAGGCGACGGGCGAGGCAAAGGCGCTGACCGGGAAGAACTGTGAGCTGGGAGGATGAGGGAGAACTTCACCTCCGCATCTGTCGGGAGTGTGGTCGTCGCCGGAACCGCCTTTAGCGGAAGGCGCCGCGCCAGACCTGGTGCATCGTGCGGTGCAGCGTCCACCCACGCGTCCAGCAGGCCGCTTCCGCCAGGCACCGGACGAGCTCGGGATGAGCCTGCGCGCCGACCGCCTGCGCGACTGAGCCGCCCGGCCATCGCCACATGGGTTTCGCCTGACGTTTTTTACCTAGCCGGGGAACGAACAGGCAGATCCGAGGATCCCCGGTCACGATGGGAGCAACCAAAGACGGTTCGCCGCTGCGCCGCTTACTGGGACGGGCGAGATTGTCCAGCCGTGCAGCCGCCATGGCATCGCGTCGTTGCGTGGCATCGACCAGCCCGAGTTCGAAGGCTTTGTCGAGCGGCAGCCACAACTGCGGCGACTTGTAGCGAGCTTCGAACTCGGCCCATCGAAGCCGGGCCTCGCTCGTGCCAAGCCCAATGTCGAGCTCGTCGTCATCGCCGAGTTCAACGTCGAGGAGGTCACTGGCGGCGAGGTGCGTGCCCCATTCGATGAGAGTCGACTCGACGAACGACACCAGGTCCTGGGATTTGAGCGTGCGCGCGGCGGCGACAAGCGGCACGGCGCCAGCTACAGGCTTTCCAGCGCACAGCGGCCACACAACGCGCCGGCCGCTGAGCTGGAGCACAAGCACCCTGCCTTCCGCGGCCCACCGCGCGAACTGCGCAGGGAGCTCGCTACCGCGTAGTGCCGCCGCGTGCCACCCGGCGGGAACGGTCACCGACCAGCCGGGTGGATTCACCACGCGGCGCCGTCCGAGGTGATCACCGGGTGCGTTCCTCAGCCAGTCTTCGAAGTCCTGCAGTTCAACCCTGCGCCTCGCACGCCACACCGCAGTGGCACCACGCCCGGTGACCTCGGCGTGGGGTACTCCCTCGAACCACTCGCTGCCCTGCCTGGAGAACCGCCGCTCGAGCCGCTCCTCGCCCCACTCCGTTTTCTGTGCGAACAGCATCTCTTCGTACGCCGCCGCACTTTCACCCCGCAGGCTCTCACTGGCGATGCGCGTGGCGACGTCGAATCGGATCTGGCTATGCCACGACACCTCGTCATCGAGCGCTTCGGCGACCAGCAACATGTGATCGTCCTCCGCGCTGCGAGGACCTGGGGGCCGGGCCCGGATGTGGTCGGCGGCGTCCTGAACTCTGAGCTCCGGCCTGCTGCTTGTCGCCGCGACTACTAACTGCCAGAGCCCCACTGCGGCCTTGTGCCGCAGCAAGGGGAGCAGACCGTCGAGCGTCTCGTCGGTGAAGAACTCCTGCACTGCGATCGCGGTCACCATCGAGTCGGTCAGCGACCGCGCTTGGTAGTCTTTGTGCGCGCGCTGATGCTGCCCCGGCAGCCTCAACGACACCGCTCGCGCACGGTCGACCATCCCCGGTGGCAGCCGCAACCGCAACGGCTGATCCACGCGCTCGTCCCCGCGCGTCGGCGGCGGGTACCGCAGGACTGTCGAGATGTGCGTCAGCCGATCCTCGGGTTCACGTGCTTCCTGTGCATCGATGTGCTCGGCGAGCACTTGCCGCGCTGCCGCGTCCCTAGATATCCCCCGGCGAACCGCGATGCGCATCAAGGCTTCGATCACGCACGGCAACAGCCGCACATTGGTTTCCCGGTGAACGCTCACACGACATCATCGCCTCGACGACAGCATCCGTTGCAAGGCCTTCCCGCCCTTGCCAAGCCTCGCCGATCCCGTGCCGAGGAACTGCTCAGCCGAGCCATTTGTGCAGTACCCAGCTGATGAGCGGCCCGGCGATCAGCTGCACAGGAGTTTTCACCTTCTGCCACAGCCGCGTCCACCGCCAGGGCTCGCGAGGGGTGTGGCTGTGCTCGTCCTGCTCGCTGGGCTCCATCATGTACCTCCGCGTTCTCGATCCTGTGATATTGAGTCGATTAAAAAGCACGCGAGCGAGGCTCTTTAATGGTCGATGTCACATGCCCGGGCTGACGAAGGCCTGCCGAGGACACCGTGATGCCGTCGCCGGCCTCCGCCAACAGCGACCCGGGTTGCTGTGCCGACTCTGACTTGCTCGACCCGGCCAGGGCGGAGAATCCGCACGTCAGGTTCGGTCACCGGCTGCCTTACTGCGTCGGCGCGCCCCTGACCCGGATCGAGCGGGTCGACCTCGCTGCGCTGCTGGACCGCTTCCCCGGTCCGGAACCGGCTGTACCGTACGAGCAGCCGCGGCGGCGGTCGTCAGGCCGAAGCCGCGGCCTCCAAGCCCGTCCCGCGGATGTCGCCTAGCGTGCGACATCGGTCGACACGGGGAACGCGTCGCACGGTGTCTCGTGACCGCCATCGGGCGGCTGGTCCTTGCCTGGCGCGGATGTTGGAGGAGGACGAGCGCGAGCATATCGGCCACTTTCTAGCGGAAAGTGTGCACGGCATCGACGCAGGGAAGTCAGCGTCCGAGGAGCGAGTTGGTGACGAGCCGGACTGGAGCTTCGTCGCTATCGGTAGCGCGAGGGCTTCGCGCATGATGATGAAAGGCGTCGACCTCCGAGCCGGTGAGGACACCGGCGGCGATCCGGTCGGCGCGAGCCGTCCCAGATGGTGCGGGCAACGTCGGATAGCTCGGTCGGCCGGGGTGACCCCTTCCTCTGGCGGAAGCGGCTCCTCGTGGTCGTTCTGGTTTGACTGGTCGCCGTGCAGCGCTTCAGCACGGTCGGCTTCGGCGATCGTTGAGCCGCGCCGACCCTGCTCCGCGGACGCATGTGTCACGTGATGCGGGTTCTGTCGTTCATGGCTGGCGAACGGACCTGAAACGCACCAGCAGGAGACCTCGATTGGTCCTACAGCTCATCTTGACCCAGTTGTGGTCCTCACCGCGACGCGACGGCGCCCAGAACAAGACCTCGAACAGGCCGCGTCGAAGGTCGGGGCTCGGTGCAGACCTGCGGAAGACCTGGAGAAGGCCGCCTTCGAACCAGCGCTACAAATGGAGCCCAGGGGCGTCCACCTGGCGACATCGGCCCATTAGGACTCAAAGGGTCCCGTTCGGGCCCGTCTCGGACGTGTGCACTCGACGCGATCCATCCAGCTCCTGGCCGAACAGAGGCAGGCGGACATGTGCCGGCGTTGTGCGGCGACGCTGTCGGTAGTGGTCGGTATCCTCCGCGCATGTCGACACCACACCGGCCTGCGGCTTCCGAGCTGCCGCTGAAGAAGGGGATGGCCCTGCTGACCGCGGACTTCGCGACGGAACAAGCGCTGGCGAGCCTGCGGCAGGCGATCAGGGGCGGCCGGACCGCCGACACTGCGCGGTGGGCGGCGCTCGCGACCGAGGCTGTCATGGAAGCCGCCAGGCTGGTTGAGGTGCCCGGCGAGAGCGCCGGCGCCTTCACGACGATCCGGGACTCGGTGATCAACGCCCTGGATGTGATGGCCAAAGCCGTTGAGGCTGACGACGCCGACGGCGTGGTGAGCCGCGGTGAGCTGGTCGGTGATGCCGTGGCGAACTTCGCCGTGTTCCTCAAGGGCTTGCAGAGCTGAAGCAATCCCGGTCAGGGAGCCGTACGCCGGAGGGGCGCATGCTGGACCCGGGCGAACCTGGGGTGCGGATAGGGTCCGCCCATGGGATTCGACTGGGAAAGCATCCTCGGCACGAGCGGAGCCGGACTCGACGATGCCTACGACGCCGCGGTGTCGGCCGTTATGTACCCAGACCGGCCCCAGCCGGAGGTCTCCGGAGCCTTCCCAGTCGGGGAAGCTCACGACGAGACGGATGCCGTGAGCTCGTGAAGCTGGCCTGCCGCTAGCCGATGGCAGGGATCGCGAGCCCTGCCACGCCTCAACGCAGCGCGCCCGGAGCCAAGAACACCCTGCGACAGTGTGGAAATCACATCGCATCAACGTATCCAGTGTTGCGATCGCACTGCGGTTGGATAGTCTGGGGGCAAGGTGGTGTCCGGATGACACTGCCGATCCAGGCGGATGCCAGACCGCTGTAGCCCTGTCGGGGTTCGCGGGACGAGGGACGGACTCGGACGGGGCTCGCCGCGCGGAGCGCGGGATGGAACGAGACAGCTCTTCGACAAGGGGAGAGGTCTCCGATGCCCGCCCACCGACCCGCACGTCTGCCACAGCGTGAGTCCTCGAGCGCACCGTCTGTTGCCGAGTCACCGGTTCCTGAGGACCTCCTGACCGTCGATGAAGTCTGCGCCAGACTGCGCGTTACCCGTTCGACCTTCAACGACTGGCGTGCCAAGCAGTGCGCGCCGCCCTGCGTGCGACTACCCAACCGACAGTTGCGGTTCCGGCGGTCCGCATTGGAGCGCTGGCTTGCCTCGCACGAGGAGGCCTCTGCGTGACGGACACGACGTTCGATGTCCGGATCTGGGACGTGCGGGTCAAGACCGGCCGCGCCCGCAAGGACGGCAAGCCGGCCAAGAAGTCCTACATCGTCCGGTGGGTGGTCGCGGGCACGGTGTTCCCGGAGACGTACGCGAACGCGACGTTGGCAGAGAGCTTCCGCTCCAAGCTGATCGTGGCTCAGCGCAACGGTGAGGCCTTCCGGGTGGTGGACGGCCTTCCGGTGTCCATGGCGCGAGTGCAGAACGACCAGTCGTGGTTCAGCTTCGCGCAGGCGTATGTGGACATGAAGTGGCGCCGGGCGGCGGCGAAGTCCCGTTCCGGCAACGCTGACGCGCTGGCGACGGCGACGCTGGCTCTGCTCGCGACCCGCCGCGGGAAGCCGGCCGACGCGGTGCTGCGCCGGGCCATGACGGGCTGGGCATTCAACACTGTCCGACGCGACACCGACAAGCCCCCAGCGATCGAGGCTGCGCTGGCGTGGCTGGAGTCGAACACTGTCACCGTGTCGCGGCTGGGCGACTTGACGACTCTGCGGGGTGTGCTGGGTCAGCTGGCATTGAAGATGGATGGGACGGCGGCCGCGGCGAAGACGGTGTACCGCAAGCGCGCGGTGGTGTTCAACGCGCTGGAGTACGCAGTGGAGCGGGACCTGCTGCCGGCGAACCGGTTGCCTGAGGTGAAGTGGACGGCACCGAAGCGGGTCCGGGCGATTGACACCCGCGTGGTGGTCAACACGAAGCAGGGCCCGCAGTTGCTGGCCGCGATGGCCGCCCAGAAGGTGATGCGGGTACCGCCGGGGCGTCCGAGCCGGTGGTCGTGGAGCGGCGTTCGTCCGGGCCGCGGCTGGTCGCGTGCTTCGCCACGATGTACTACTCGGCGCTGCGCCCCGAGGAAGCGGTGATGCTGCGCGACATCGACTTGAAGCTCCCGCGGAAGGGCTGGGGCGAGTTGCTGGTGTCGGAGACAGCGCCCATCGCGGGGGCGGCGTGGACCGACAGCGGGCAGCGGCGTGACCGTCGTCAGCTCAAGCAGGGGGCGAAGGGGGAGGTGCGGCCGGTGCCGTCCCCGCCGCCGCTGACCGCCCTGCTGCAGCAGCACATCGAGCAGTACGGCGTCGCCGACGATGGCCGGCTGTTCCGGAGCATCGATGGCGGCGACGTCGCCGAGTCGACCCTGGCGCGGGTGTGGGACAAGGCCCGCAAAGCAGCGCTGACGCCCGAAGAGTACCGGTCGCCGCTGGCTCGCCGGCCCTACGATCTGCGGCACGCCTGTGTGTCGACGTGGCTCGCCGGTGGCGTGATCTCGGCTCAGGTGGCGCTGTGGGCGGGGCACTCGGTGGCCGTCCTGCACGAGGTGTACGCCAAGGTGCTGGCCGGGCTGGAAGAAGAATCGCTGGGCAAGATCGCCCGCATCCTCGGCCTGCCCCTCGATGACGAGGACGACCTCGGCCGCGAGTAGGCCCGCGAACAGCCAAGAACGGTAGGGCTGGTCGATCGGAGCCCGTTTGCTCGGGCAGGTGGCATGCGCCGTTGTCGGCTCGGCGCTGTCAGGTCGGGCCGACGAGAAATTTGGCGGAAGAAGCCGTCGTCGAGTTGGTCGAAAACAGAATTGTTCAAGCCAGCGATCGACGAAATTCTCTGCGTGAACCTGGATGCGCCACGGAAACAGGAACAACACCGACGATCGCCCGGTCGAATGAGGTTTGCCGGTGACGATCGTGTCGCAGAGGTTGGCCTTTGCGAAGGTCGCCCCGCGGCGACGGGTCCGGCGCTGGGGCGTTCACGCGGCGAAGGTGTCACCGTTCCGCCATTCGACGGAAACCCACGCGAAGATGTCACGTTCGTCAAGAACGTCACGACTCACGCCGGACGAGACTTCGTAGACGAGGTACCCGATGACACGATTCCAGCGGCGCGCCGCCGGGGTTCTCCTGGCCGTGGTCCTGCTTCCCTGGCTGACGGCGGAGAGCTGCGACGACGCCGGGAGTCCGGCCGGTATTGATACGCCGACCGTCGGCAGCAGCGTCGCACCCACCAACGGCGGCGGCAGCGTCGCGCCCACCGACGGCGGCGGCAGCGTCGCGCCCACCGACGGCGGCGATGTCGTCACCACGAGCCGACCGGTCGATCCGCCTGGACCGGTGCCGAAGCCCCAGGCCACCGGAATTACGATCCCCTGGCCTTCGATGAGCGGGACTACCACGCCGAAGCCGCCGCCGGAGCCGCAGGGTTCCGACCGCCCGTCGCCGACGACGACCGAATCGCCGTGACGACGGGGAAACCCCGTGAGCAGGACGGCCCGTGGTCCCGGATTTCGGTGCTGTTGTCGCAGACGGTGCTGTTGTCCGCCGTCTTGTACTACTTTGGCTGGGTCCGCACGCAGGCCGCGTGGGAGTACTTCGGGATCGACACCAGTCTGCTGGGCTTCTCGACCCCGGACTACGCCCTGCGCAGCATCGACTCGACCTTCCTGCCGCTGATCGGCGCCGGCATCCTGGTCGTGTTCTCGGTGCTGCTCCACCGGTCGGTACTGCTGCCGGCCGCCGTTTCCTCGCGGACGACCGCGCGGCGCCGGCTGGCCGACCGAATGATCGTCGTCGGGTACGTCACCGGCTTCGCCGTGTTCGCGGTGATCGGCGTCGGGCTGCTGGTTCCCGCCGCACTCGGCTGGGCTCCGACCATCGTGCTGTCCCTCGCGCTGCTGGCCGCGACCGGGCTCATCGCCTATCCGGACCACCTGCGCCGCCGGCAGAAACGCACCAGCGGCCCGCCGCCGGAAAACTCGGCGGTTCGCCAGTCGGCGCTGGTGGCGCTGGCCGTCATCGGTGCACTGTGGACGGTCTCCTCCTACGCGTACGCCACCGGGGAGCAGTCCGCCGGTGACGTCGCCGGGCACCTGGACGCCCGCCCGGCGATCGCCCTCTACAGCGCCGGTCGGCTGGCCGTGTCGGGCCCGGGCGTCTCGGCGACGGAAATCATCCAGAAGGATGCCAAGTACAAATTCTGCTACACCGGTCTCGTCTCGTTGATCCACACTTCGGACCGGTACCTGCTGGTGTCCCGCCAGTGGCAGCGCGGACGCGACGCCGTCTACGTGATCCCGGTCGGCGACGACGTCCGCATCGACGCGATCGCGCGTTAGGAGTTCTCCCGGCTCCGCCCGGCCCGGCAGCCAGCCAGCTCGCGATCCCGGCCCGCCGGGATACGCCCACCTCGCGCTGCGGATCTGATCTCGAGATCGATGACGACCTTGGCCTGCACGCGCCGGCCGGCCTGGAGCTCGGGCCGCGCCTCGGAAGTGGCCGTCGACGCCGATCGCGCCAGGCCACCAATGCCGGCGACATCGGTGGTCCGGAGGCACTCCGCGCCGGCACGGGCGCCGCCGCTCGCTACCGTCGTCTCCCGCTCCCCGGATCACGGAGCGGGCAGCCAGCTCCTCGCCTGTCCAAGGCCCCGGATCCAGCCAAAAAGTAGACCGCGAATAGACCGCGACTGGCCGCAGACCACCGGTTTCAGCCGTACACAACCGGACATCCCGGACTGGAACGCCGCTCCAAAATCCCTAGCCAGAGACCTGTTTCCGCAGGTCAGACATGGTGCCCCCGGTGAGATTCGAACTCACACTGGACGGGTTTTGAATCCGTTGCAGCAGACGATCGGCGCGGCGGCGCCGAAGAGGGGAACAGGTGCTTGACCGGCCAAGATGGACGAATGTCAACTGGCGATGGGCGGGGGCGTACAGCTATGGTCTGTCGCATGAACACGCATCCTGTGCATGGATGCTACGAACATGTGTTCGAGTCCCCCTTTGAACACACTGATACGAGAACCTCCCATGTCGTGGCTCGGGTGTTCTGTGAGGCGTTCGGCGATCGTTTCGTCGTCCGGACCGCGTAGTTCGCGAACCGGCGCCGGCTCTTGAGCTGCAGGTTGGTGGCCAAGTTCAGGGTAAGACTATAGATCAACTCGATCCGCTGATACGCGCCGAAGCCCCAGTCGCCACGCGGCTGGGGCTTCGGCGTTCTGACATGAGCGTCGTACACCGCGCGTCGCCGTGCGCTTGGTCAGGAGTTCCGTGCTTCGGCCGGATACTTCGACGAGTCGCGTCTCGCAGTGGCTGCGTCGTCCCGGCGGCGCTCGGTGGAATCGGAAAGTCGGTCGCAGCTTGTCTCCCGACGCGTGGATTGCCGGAGTTAGAGGCGTGAATGACGCTATGTCCGGTGCTGATGGCTACTTGGGAGGCGTTGATGGTTCTTCTGTGCTGTGTCACTTGGAGTGTTTTCTAACGCATGGTTCGTTGCTGTCGCTTGGATCGAGATGCCGGTTTCCGGGAAATCTTCGGGCTGCCGGTCGTGCGGGATGCGTGGTATGCGTCGACGACCGAAGCCGGGATTCGGCCCCGGTCGGCTACTTCGTACCCTTTGTTCCGGGCCCAAGAGCGGATGTCGTGAGTTGCGGTGTAGTCGTCCGCCGTTCGAGGTTCTTTCTCCGTGGCGTCGGTCGCCTGGCCGACTGCGACCTTGATCCGGCGTCCGCCGGTGCGACGGGCAGCCGCCACGAACGGCTCCAGTGTTGCACGCAACGCGTTGGCGTTCGAGTTGGACAGGTCGATTTCGTAGGCCGCGCCGTCGAGTCCGAACGGGACAGTCTGGTCGGCCTGGCTGCCGTCGATGTCGTCGGAAATTTCAATCGTGACTTTCTTGGTCATCTGCGCATCCCTCGTTGTGTCGTGTGATGAACCGGTCTGATAGTAACGTCCGAAATTCACGGCCGGTCGGCGGTGTGTGTTCTGACGAGGCTCTTTGAGGTTTTTTCGAGAAGCCATTGACTGCTCGTTGGTTCGTCCGCATGGATGGTCATGTGTTGCAGCGAACACTTCCCTGTCCCCGTCTTGTGTGAGAAACGAGAAACGCAAAGGAGTAGGTGATGGAAACCGAACGGGGGCAGGTTCAGGCCCGCGATTGTGCTGTTGCGGCCGCGGTCCGTGAGCTGGCGGATGCGGTGCGAGCGACTGTGCCGGTGCCACCGGCGGATCCGGACGCGTTGCTCACTGCGGAAGAGGTGGGGGAGTTGCTGCAGCTGTCGCCGAGGACGTTGAAGGACCAGGCCGCCGCTGGAGTGTTGCCGCATCACCGGTTCGGGAAGCACTACCGGTTCACCCGGAGTGATGTCGCCGAGATCGTTCGGCTAAGCGCTGCTCCGGTGAAGCCGCTGCGGCGGCGGGTGTCCGTTGAGGACGTCGCTAAGGACTTCCGGGCCGCGTGAGGCGGCCGGAATAACAGAGAAGAAGAGGAGTGAAGGATGGCCTTCGGACAGGAAGAGTCCGGCACGGGTGAGTGGCGTGCCCGGTACAAGCGTCCCGATGGGACATGGGGGAGCAGGTCAGGGTTCCCCACCAAGAAGGCTGCCGAGGACTGGGCAGTGGAACAGGAGGCGCTGATCCGGCGAAACCTGTGGCTGGACCCACGTGATGGCGAAACCCGGTTCGACGACTTTGCGGAGGAGTGGCTGGCGGCTGTATCTCCGCGGCTGGAGCTGAACACGGTCGCGAAGTACCGGTCGTTCCTCGACACGCAGCTGCTTCCGCAGTGGAAGGCGTGGCCTCTCATTGCGATCTTCAACGGTTACGTGGAGATCGAGAGGTGGCTATCGGAGCTGCACGAGGACTACGCCGAGTCGTCGGTGTCCTCGTATTTCGCGTTGTTCTCGACCATCCTGAACGGCGCGGTGCGGGCGCGGATGATCCCGGCCAACCCTTGTAGCGGTGTCCGCGTGTCCAATGGCGAGTTCGACACCGAGCGACTCGTCGCGACGCCGGCGCAGGCGCTGCGGGCCGCGATGCGGCTCTACGAGCTGGGTCTGGGGATGTCGGGGTTTGTGCTGTGCCTGATGGATGTCTATACCGGCGCCCGATGGGGTGAACTCGTCGGGCAGCAGCGGCACGAGTACGACTCCGAGAAGCGCGGGATCGAGATCCGCACTCCGTTGAAGGAGGTCGGCGGGAAGGTCTACAAAGGAGGCCGGAAGAGTGATGATCATCACGCGGATGGTCGTCAGCGGCCGCCGACGCGGCGAGGGAACTCCCGGCCTAGGAAGGGCCGGACGAAAACTCCTGCGGGCACGCGGTTCGTGGCCCTGCCGCCGGGGATCGCGGTGCTCTACGAGGAGCTGATGGACAGCCACCGCGAGCCCTTCGTGCTGTGCACGCCGGAGGGGCATCCGTGGCGGCGCTCGAACTTCCGGATCCGGTTCTGGCGGCCGGCGTGGGACGGGGTCGAGCTCGACGACGCCGGCGCGGGGGAGCGGCGCCCGCCGATCCTGCCGACCTTCACCTTCCACGAAGGCCGGCACACCCACAGCACGTGGCTGACCGAAGACGGAATCCCGGAGGTCGCCCGACGGGCGCGGCTGGGGCAGAAGATGAAGGGCATCGCCCGGGTCTATGACCACGTGACCCCGGCGATGGTGAACCAGATCCTGGACGTCCTGGAGGAACGCTGGCTGCGGTCGCTGGCGTCGCTGTACCCGGGGGAGCGGGCGAAACTGGTGGCATGGTTCCCGCACCTGCGGTCCCGGCGGGCGATCGGACCGGGTCCGGGGGCCGTCGCCGGATCGTCGCCGACTGAAGACTAAAAGCCCTGCCCCTCCGGGGAGGGACAGGGCTTCTGACCTGCGAAAACATGTGGTGCGCGATACTGGGATTGAACCAGTGACCTCTTCCGTGTCAGGGAAGCGCTCTCCCGCTGAGCTAATCGCGCGAGGTGGAGACGGGATTCGAACCCGTGTACACGGCTTTGCAGGCCGTTGCCTCGCCTCTCGGCCACTCCACCGTGACAGGCTCGAGAGCCTACCGAGCGGATGACGGGATTCGAACCCGCGACCCTCACCTTGGCAAGGTGATGCGCTACCAGCTGCGCTACATCCGCATTCCGCAGCTCCGGGAGGTCGTTCCCCCGTCGCCGTGGTGTGGGAAAACCATATCGGACCCCGGAAGCGGGTTCGACACCGGGGTGTCACTCCGCTGTTGCGGGGCCGTCATCAGGCGAGATCGTGCGGGATGAGGTGGGTGAGCGCGTCGTCGACGTCGACCCAGAGGTGCTCGTTGCCCGGCAGGACCACGTCGTACGTCCGGTCGAGGAAGTCGGCCAGCTCCTGGGCGGACGCCTCGAACATGGCGTGCCCGGACGGCGAGTTCAGCTCGATCAGGACGGCTTCGGGGTCCTCGACGGAGGGCCGGATGCGGACGTCACCGTCACCCGCGTCGGCCAGGAGGCCGTCCGCGAGGAGGTCGCGGGCGTACACCCACTCGACCCAGCCGGCGCGGCCGGTGCGGAAGGCGGCTACGACCGCGTACGGGTCGCGTGTGTCGTAGCGCAGCTCCACCTTGACCGGAACCGCGGGAGTCCGCGGCGCCAGCAGGTCGAAGACCGCCGTCGAGCGGAGCGTCACGTGATCGTTGCGCATCGTCCTACCCTTCGTCTCCCTTCCCGGCCCGGCCCGGCCGAGGGCGTCACCACTTGGACGCATCAGGAGGCCGATTCCGTCGCGGGTGCGCCGCAGATCACCCGTCCGGGCGCTTCGGCTCCCGTCCTCACCCGTGACCACCCGCGGCGCGCAACTGACCGGCGCGCCCCGCGGAGCCCACGCCTCCATACTGCGCGGTTTAGTCGCCGGGCGATAGCACCGTCGCACGGATGTCGAACGTGGCGTCAGGCGGCCCCCCGGCCGGACAACCCTGGCTAGCTCGGGATTGTGCGTTCCGTACTCGCCGGTAAGCGGAGTGTGGTCGCTGAGGACCACCCGTTTGCAGGCGCCTGAAAGTCGTACGCTAAAGTTGCGGGCAACGCCGCGAGCGGGCGATTAGCTCAGCGGGAGAGCGCTTCGTTCACACCGAAGAGGTCACTGGTTCGATCCCAGTATCGCCCACGCGAGAGTCGAGAGAGCCCTGTTCGCCGAAGAGGCGGCGGGGCTCTTTTGCTGCCTCCGGCGATCGGGCTCCGAGGTCGGCCCGCATTTCTGCGGCCGAGTCCCCTCGTCCGCCGAACCGGAGTGAACGATCCGTTCGGATCATCCGTATCAGCTCACGAGAGCGGTTCGCGCCCCCGCCGCCGGGGCTCGCCGGAACTGCCTTCGAAGCCTGCCGCTGCGGCGGTTTTCTGTCGAACGCCACCTGTGGGAGGCCGGATGTGATCCTCGGCACGTCGCGCCGCCCTGAGGCCGCGCGACGACGACGTGTGACAGAACCGGCGCGCGTGACGGCGCGGCGATGAATGTCACCGTCGGTGGCCGCCGGGCCCGCGGGCCGGCGATCGCCGGCCCCGGCTGGTCCACTGTGGACCGGTCGGCGCCGTAGTGTCCACTGTAGATTCCGGAAAGCCCCGCTGGGCCGTTCGGCTCAGCTTGGTCCACCCGGGTGCGGGCATCACCCTGTTGGCTACAGAACGTAGTTTTCGTGGGGATACGCCCTCTCGCGCATCGTCTTCATCTCGTTATCTTCCGGCCATTTTCTGGCGGGGATGTCACGCAGCATGTGGCTGGAAATCCCTTGTAACACTGCCGAGAGAGTCGCCGATAACTTGCCGTGTGAAGCCTCCGCGGGCTCTGCGCGACCACGAATAGGCAGTGACTCTCCGAAGTTATCTCCGGTGACGCTGCGTGCCCGCGGCTCAACTCGATCCAGTTCCCGGGAGGTCAGATGGAAGAGTCGGTGCGGCCTTCGTACACGGTGAGCCAGCCACCGCCGCACATCGACCTCCAGGCCATCCCGCGTCCCGCCCAGCGAGGCGACCACCCCGGCGAAAACGGGGGCCCGTCCGCCAAGGCGTGGCCCGCGGCCTGGGAAGCGCGGTACAGAGCCTGGGTCATCGGCAGCGATGTGTTCATCACGCTGCTGGTGATCGCGATCAGCGCGTTCGTCATCGATCGCGTTGCCCCGCACGACATGCACGCCTTCGGCACCATGCTCGCGGTGTTCGTCTCGCTGCCCGCCAGCCGGGCGTGGAGCCCGCGGGTGCTCGGCGAAGGCGCGGAGGAGTACCGCACGCTCGGCCGCGGCTTCATCACCGCGGCCGTCCTGGTCGCGCTGGGCGGCCTGCTGTTCGGCGCGCTCGAGGTCCAGGTCTGGGTGTTCGTGGTGGTTCCGGCCATCGCCCTGGTCGCCTTCCCGCAGCGCTACCTGCTGCGCCAGGTGCTGCACCGCAAGCGCGCCAAGGGACTCTGCCTGCTGCCCGTGATGGCCGCGGGCAGCCCGGAAACCGTCGCCGACCTGATCGCGCGCACCCGCTCGGAAGTGCACGTCGGCTGGCGCGTCGAGGCCGCCTGCACGTTCAGCGGCCACGGCGAAGACCGCGGCAGCGGCGAGATCGACGGCGTCCCGGTGGTCGGGCGGCTGGAAGAGCTGTCCCGGCACGTCCGGCGCGGCGGCTACCGGGTCGTGGCGATCACCGCCGACCAGTACTGGACGCCGAAACGGCTGCAGCGGCTGGCGTGGGACATGGAGGGCACCGGCGCGGAGATGGTCGTGGCGCCCGTCCTGATGGAGGTCGCCGGGCCCCGGCTCAACGTCACCGGCGTGCTCGGCATGCCGCTGTTGCGGGTCACCGCGCCGATGTTCACCGGCGGCCGTCGCGTGGTCAAGGAGATCGTCGACCGCTGCGGCTCGGCCCTGCTGCTCACCCTGCTGTCCCCGCTGCTGCTCGTCATCGCGGTCGCCATCAAGCTGAACGACCGCGGCCCGGTGATCTACCGCCAGCGCCGCGTCGGCCGCGACGGCGCGACGTTCACCATGCTCAAGTTCCGGACGATGGTCACCGACGCCGACGCGATCAAGCAGACCCTGGCGGCGGACAACGAAGGCGCGGGCCCGCTCTTCAAGATGAAGCGCGACCCGCGTATCACCCGTGTGGGTGGTTTCCTGCGGCGGTATTCGCTCGACGAGGTGCCGCAGCTGTTCAACGTCGTGTCCGGGAGGATGTCTCTCGTCGGCCCGCGGCCGCCGCTGCCGGAGGAAACCGAGCAGTACCCGCCGGACGCCCGCCGCCGGTTGCTCGTCAAGCCGGGCCTCACCGGCCTCTGGCAGGTCAGCGGGCGCAGCGACCTCACGTGGGCCGAGAGCATCCGGCTGGACCTGCGCTACGTCGAGGACTGGTCGCTCGCCCTGGACCTGGTGATCCTCTGGAAGACCTTCCGCGCGGTGATGGGCGGGCAGGGCGCCTACTGACCCGTCCGCACACCGCGCGCCGCGCACCACGGCCGCCGGCTCCCACTCCAGGGAGCCGGCGGCCGTGTCCGTTTCCGGGCCGCGGCCCCCACCCCGCCGAGGTCGCGTATTACACAATAGGGGCCACCGCCGGCCCGGAAGAGGCATTCGCGACCCCGGGGGCCGGCCGGGGCCCCGGGGCGGGGCCCC
>NZ_JBEZYY010000020.1:185753-218716 GCF_040638975.1 Amycolatopsis sp. NPDC024027 | reverse complement strand
CGATGCACGGCAACACCCACGAGTCCTCCACCGGCTACAAGACCCGCCACTTCGACCGGATCGTCGACGAGGTCCAGGGCTTCTTCGAGGTGCACCGTGCGCTGGCCACCCATCCGGGCGGTATCCACGTCGAGATCACGGGCGAAGACGTCACGGAATGCCTGGGCGGTGCCCAGGCCATCTCCGACGTCGACCTCGCCGGTCGTTACGAAACCGCGTGCGACCCGCGGCTGAACACCCAGCAATCCCTCGAGCTCGCGTTCCTGGTGGCCGAGATGCTGCGCAGCTGAGCGCGGTGGTGCCGCGGAGCGGGTATCGCTCCGCGGCACCCCTCGAGGCCGGGCGAATCGGCTCGGCAAACTGCCGAGCGTCATCCTCATCCGGGAAACGAAACCGCCGGGAGAAAGCCGCCGTGACGCCGGGAGCGCATTCCGGCGGGGTGTATCAAGCCGTGGCCTGCTTCCTCCGGGAAGTGTGGCCCTCGAAATCCTGCCGTTACCCCGCCAGCAGCGCCGCGATCGCCGGCGTGCTGCGCACCCTGGCCAAGCACCGGGCCCGCGACGGGCCGATCGAGCCGATCGGGATTCCCAGTGTCGCGCTGATTTCCCGGTAGGACTTCGGCGGGTCGTCGAACAGCAACGCCAAGAGCTCCCGGTCCTGCCGGGACAGCTGCGCGCACGCGCGACGGGCGGCGAACAGGCGTTCGGCTCCGATCAGCGTGGCGTCGGGCGCCGGCGTGGCCGAATCGGCGAACGTCGTGCTCTCGGTGGGGATCTGCCGGTTCCGGTGGCGCAGCAGGCGCAGGCATTCGTGCCGGGTGGTGGTGCGCAGCCAGCCGGGCAGTGCGTCCGGTTCGCGGATCTGCGCCAGGTTGGCCACCAGCTGCAGCCACACCGCGCCGCTGACGTCCTGGACGTCCGCGCCGCCGATCCGGTGTTGCCGGCACACCGCGTGGATCAGCGAAGAATAGCGGGCGACCAAGTCCCGCCAGGCCCATTCCGCACCTCGGGCCGCATTTTCCAGCAATCGGGCCGGCGACTCGTCCCGCATGGTCCCTCCTCGGACTCGGCTGTTCCCGTGTTCACGATTCCGCCACGCCCTGTTCGCCGACCTTGCCGAGACCTTGCGGTGCGGGCAGCATCGACGTGGCCGGTTCGGACGTGTCGAGCACGGGGAGTCCGCCGCATGGAATTTCTGCTTTTCGGGGAGGTGCAGCTACGCGTCGGCGGACAGCCGCTCGACGTCGGAACCCCACGTCAGCAGGTTGTTCTCGCGGCATTGGCGGTCGATGCCGGCCGCCCGGTTCCGATCGAAACGCTCATCGACCGGGTTTGGGGCGAAAACCCACCGGAAGAAGCCCGCAATGCGGTGTATTCCCACCTGAGCCGAATACGGCAGCTGCTCAACCGGGTGACGGAGCTGACCGGCATCCCCGCCGGGGTCACCCGCAAAACCGCGGGTTACGTGCTGGAAATCGATCCGGACGTCGTCGATCTGCACCGATTCGCCCACCTGGTCGAGCAGGGGAACGACCTGCGCGCGACCGACGCCGACCGCGCCGCGGCGCTGGCCGAGGCCCTGCGCGGCTGGCGGGGTCCGCCACTGGCGGGCCTGCACGGCGACTGGGCCGAGCGGGTCCGCACGACCTGGCACCGGCGCCGGCTCGACGCGGCCGTGAGCTGGGGCGAGCTGGAACTGCGGCTCGACCGGCCCGGCGCGGTCATCGGCGCGCTGCCCGAGCTGGCGGCTGAGTACCCGCTCGCGGAACCGCTCGAAGCGTTGCTCATGCGCGCCCTGCACGCGGTGGGGCGCGACGCGGAGGCCGTCGAACGCTACGCCGCCGTCCGGAACCGGCTCGCCGACGCGCTCGGCACCGATCCCGGCTCCGAGCTGCGGGCGCTGCACGGTGAGCTGCTGCGGGGCGAGCTGCCGCCGGGACCGCGCACCGCACCCGCCGCCACCCCCGCGCAGCTGCCTCCGGACACGCCGGGTTTCGCGGGCCGCGAACGGGCGCTGCGCCGCCTCGACGAGATCAAGGGCGAGCGGTCCCCCGCGCCGCGGATCGTGGTCCTGTCGGGGACCGCCGGAGTCGGCAAGACCGCACTGGCGCTGCACTGGGCGCACGCGGTGGCCGGCGAGTTCCCCGACGGTCAGCTGTACGTCAACCTGCGCGGCTTCGATCCGACCGGGTCGCCGGTGCCCCCGGCCGACGCGGTGCGCGGGTTCCTCGAAGCGCTGGCCGTTCCGGACGACCGGATCCCCCGCTCCCCGGACGCGCAGGTCGGCCTGTACCGGACGCTCTTGGCGAACCGGCGCGTCCTGGTCGTGCTGGACAACGCCGGTGCCGCCGGGCAGGTGCGCCCGCTGCTGCCCGGAGCGCCGGGCAGCGTGGTGCTCGTGACCAGCCGCGACCAGCTCACCGGTCTGGTCACGGCCGGCGCGCACCCGCTCGGCGTCGACCTCCTGGACACCGCGGAGGCGCGTGCGGTGCTCCGCCGGCGGATCGGCCCGGACCGGATCACGGCCGAACCCGCCGCGGCCGACGAGATCATCTCCCTGTGCGCCCACCTGCCGCTGGCCCTCGCCGTGGTGGCGGCCCGCGCCGCGATCCACCCGGGGTTCGGGCTGGCCGTGCTGGCCGGGCAGCTGCGGGACGCCCGCGGCCTGGACGAGTTCGCCGACGCCGACCCGGCCACCGACCCCCGGGCGGTGTTCTCCTGGTCGTACCTGCGGCTGGACCCCGCGGCGGCCCGGCTGTTCCGGCTCTTCGGCGTGCACCCCGGCCCGGACATCGGCACCCGCGCGGCGGCGAGCCTGGCCGGCCTGTCCACGGGACGGACCCGGGCGCTGCTGACCGAGCTGGCGCACGCGCACCTGATCGCCGAGCCCGTTCCCGGCCGGTACACCCTGCACGACCTGCTGCGTGCCTACGCCGCGGAGCTGGCGCACGCGGAAGAGTCCCCCGCCGGGCGGACGGCTGCCGTCCACCGCATGCTCGGCCACTACGCCCACACCGCCTACCTCGCCGACGGGTTCCTCGACCCCCGGCTCGAAGTGCCGCCCGAGCTGACCCCGCTGCCCGGGGGAGCCGAGCCGGAACGGATCACCGAGCACCGACGGGCGCTGGCGTGGTTCGAGGCCGAGCACCGGGTGCTGCTCCAGCTCGTCCACGCGGACACCGAGTTCGACGCCCGGGTCTGGGAGCTCGCCTGGTCGATGCAGCGGTTCCTGCTGCGCCGCGGGTATTGGCACGACGAGATACAGGCGCTCACCGCGGCCCTGGCCGCCGCGCGCCGCCTCGGCGACGAGCGCAAGCAGGCGTTCGCGCACCTGCACCTGGGCGGCACGCACGGCCGGTTCGGGAGGGACACCGAAGCCGTCGACGACGTCCGGGCCGCGCTCGCCCTGTACGCGGGCAGCGGTGACGTGGTCGGCCAGGCCTACGCGCACCGCCAGTCCGCCTGGCTGCTCGACCGGCAGGGGGACGCCGCGAGCGCGCTGGTGCACGCGGAGCACGCCTTGGCGCTGTTCCGCGCGGCCGGACACCGGGCCGGTGAGGCGACGGCGCTCAACGCCGTCGGCTGGTTCCACACCCTGCTCGGCAAGCACGCCTCGGCCATCGAGCACTGCCGGCAGGCTCTCGACCTGCAGGTGGAGCTCGGCGACCAGATGGGCGCGACCCAGAGCTGGCACAGCATCGGCTACGCGCACCAGCAGCTCGGCGACCACACCCGGGCGATCGCTTGCTACGAGACGGCGCTGGAACTCGTGCACGGCAGGGGAAGCCTGATGACCGAGGCCCGGTTGCGCATCGAACTGGCGAACCTCCACCGCGAACTGGGCGACCTGGAGTCCGCCCGGGCCGGGTGGCGGCAGGCCCACGACATCCTCGCGCACCTCGCCCATCCGGACGCGGACGAAGTGCTGAAGAGGCTGGCCGAAGTACACAATGGATAGTCAGAACTGGAGCAATACCATGACCGAATTCAGCTCGACGGACATCAGGAAATTCCACGAGGCACTCGATAGCGCGAAGGATTTGATGACGGCAGAACAACAGCAACTGCTGAACGGGGTCCTTGCGTGCGCATGGAGTGCTGTCGAACAAGACGACAAGCTCACCAGCGGGTTCAGCGGTAGTTTCACGCCGGAACAAGGTTCGTTGCTCGCGGCGTTCGCCGCCGGAAAGGCGTCCGTGAGGCCCCAGCTTTTCCGGGGCTTCATCAAGCTGTCGTGACCGCGCCACCCGCCGTTCTCGTCTCGATGCCGTTCCTCGACGCCGACCGGCCGTCCATCCAGCTCGGACTGCTCAAGGCGATCGGGGAACAGCACGGCTTCGGAGTGCGCACCCTGCACTTGAACCTGGATTTCGCCGTGCGGATCGGGGCCGACCGGTACCGGCGGCTGGCCGACCACTGTGGCCGGCAGCTCGGTGACTGGCTCTTCTCCGTCGAAGCGTTCGGCGCTGCCGCACCGGACCCGGACGGGAAGCTGCTCCCCGAGTTCGGCGGCGAACTGTCCTCGTTGGACGACGCCGCCGGGCCGGCGCAGGACTGGCTGGCGGCCGTGCGGGACCGGGACGTGCCCGCTTTCCTCGATGCCGTCGCCGGCGAGCTCGCCGGGGCCCGGATCGTCTGCTTCAGCTGCACGTTCCAGCAGAACGTGGCGTCGTTCGCGCTGGCCCGCCGGCTCAAGGACCGCGATCCCGGCGTCGTCACCGTGTTCGGCGGGGCCAACTTCGACGGCGAGATGGGCCTGGAGCTGGTCCGGTCGGTCGCCTGCATCGACTTCGCCGTGCTCGGCGAAGGGGACGTCGCGTTCCCGCGCCTGCTGGACGCGCTGGCGAACGGCACGGATCCGGGCGCGATTCCCGGCGTTGCCCGGCGGGTGGGCGGCGAAGTCGTCGCGACTCCCGCCGAGGCGCCGCACGAGCGGCTCGACGACCTGCCGGTCCCGGACTACGACGAGTACTTCGAGCGGGCGGCGCGGCTGGGGCTGCCGACCGGCCACGTCGCCCTGCCGTTCGAGTCGGCCCGCGGGTGCTGGTGGGGCGCCAAGCACCACTGCACGTTCTGCGGGCTCAACGGCACCACCATGCGGTTCCGCGCCAAGTCGCCGTCCCGGGTGCTCGGTGAGCTGGACTCGCAGGCGCGGCGGTACCGGACCTTCCGGTTCGACGCGGTCGACAACATCATGGAGCCGGCCTACCTCAAGACGCTGGTGCCGGCCCTGGCCGAGGCCGGCCGCGAGTACCAGCTCTTCTACGAGGTCAAGGCCAACCTGTCCCGCGCCCAGCTGAAGCTGCTCGCCCAAGCCGGCGTCACCCAGCTGCAGCCGGGCCTGGAGTCGCTGAGCTCCGAGGTGCTCGGGCTGATGGACAAGGGGGTCCGGGCCGCGCAGAACGTCAACTTGCTGCGCTGGGCCCGGTACTACGGCATCGCCGTCGCCTGGAACATCCTGTGGGGGTTCCCGGGTGAGCCGGCCGAGGCGTACGCCGAACAGGCGGCGGTCGTCCCGCACCTGGTCCACCTCCAGCCGCCGGCCGGCGCGGCGCGGCTGTGGCTGGAGCGGTTCAGCCCGTTGTTCTCGCGGCCGGACCGGTTCCCGTTGCGGGCCCGGGATCCCGAGACCAGCTACCGGCACGTCTACCCGGCCACAGTGGACGTCCACCGGGTCGCCTACTTCTTCGGGTACGAACCCGAGGACGAGCTGCCGCCGGAGGTCTACACGCCGCTGCGGGACGCGGTTTCGGCGTGGTCGGCGGCCTGGCAGGCGGACCCGGCGCCGGTGCTGGTGTACCGCTGCGCACCCGGTTTCCTCCAGATCTACGACGGCCGCAATCCGGGCAGCCACGGCACCCACACCTTCCGCGACACGCTCGCCGACCTCTACCTCGCCTGTGTGGACCGGCCCCGCACCGCCGCGGCCGTGCACCGCGAACTCGGCCTCATCGTGGGAGTTCCCGCGGTCGAAGCCGCGTTCCGGCGGTTCGGCGAACGCGGGCTGATGTTCCTCGACGGGAACCTCGCCCTCTCCCTCGCCCTGCCCGCGACACCCGGGCGGTGACCGGTATCAAGCGCCGCCCGCCGCGCCTCTGTCCGGCGGTAGGACCGAGCCGAGCGGAAAGGCACCCGACATGGACCCGTCGGTCATCATGCAGGCGGCGAACGCCTCAGCGAGACGGCTCACCGGCTGGACGCCGTGGGAATTCGGCTGGGGGCCGATCAGGATGGGGAACTGCACGATGTTCGAGGGCGCCAAGTGGACCCTGTCCCCCGACGGGACGGCCACCTTCGACGCCACCGTGACGAGCACGGTCGACGGCGCCGTCTGGTCCATCTGGAACGTCGACCTGGTCGACGCCGGCCAGGCGATCCTGGGTTCGCTCGCCACCGAACACCCCGTCGGCGGTGACTGGCGCAAGTTCGTGCGGAAGATGCCGAGCAGCGCCGAACGCTACCGGTTCCGCGCCTGGGCGACCTTCGACACCGCCCTGTGGGACGACATCGCCCACCTGAAGATGCATTCGAGCTGTTGACACGCGTGTGGCCGGTTCCGCGGTGGCGGAACCGGCCACGATCTCGAACGGTCAGCCGCGCACGACGGTCTGCCGGGGAAGCTCGACCGGCGCCGGCGTGACCGCCAGGGCGTGCACCGCCACCCCCGCGGCCGTCAGCGCCCGGTCGGCGGGCAGCTCGCAGGAATCCGCCGCGTCGACGTCGACCTGGTAGCCGAGGTCGCCGAGGGAAGCGGCGGTGATCCGGCTGAGCGGATTCGGGGCGTGGCCGGCCAAACCGGTCATCAGCTCGTTGCCGAAGCTGCGCTCCCGCCAGTGCACGTCCCGGGTCCCCGGCCCGCCGGCGTCCTCCACCGGCACCCGCGGCAGGTCGCCGGAGCCGCGCAGCTTGGGGTACTCGGCCATCGCCGCCGGCCCGGTGAACGCCGGATCGCTGGTGCCCTTGCCGACCAGCAGTCCCTTGGCGCCCCAGAGCGAGGCGATGCCGAGGACGTGGCCCATTTCGTGGGTGATGACGTCCCCGAGGATGCCCGTCGCTTCCAGCTCGACCAGGTCGGCCCGGTCGAACGTCATCTCGCCCCGGACCGGCAGCAGCGCCCACGGTTCGCGGCCCGCAGGCCGCACGTGGGTGATGTGCGCCTGCCCGAGGACGTGACCGACCCCGTCGATGTCGGCGAGCAGCGTGGGATCGGAGCCGTTCGCAATCGCGGTCGCCGAGATGGTTCGCCCGCGGTCTCGCCGCCGAGCGCGCCGGTGCTGGGCCTCGCGTGGGCCGGGGCCGGCGTGCTGGTCGTGGTGGCGGCGGTGGTGGGGTTCGCTTCGCCGGGGAACGACGCCGCCACCGCCGGAGAGCGGCCCCGGCACGTGAAGCGGGTTCAGGACGTCACGGCGAGGCCCTCCGGTTCGCTGCCGACGGGCACGGTCGCGATGACCGTGTTCGTCGCGATGTCGATCACCGACATCGAGCCCGAGGCCGAATTCGTGACGAAGACGTAGCTGGTGTCGGGCGCCGCCGCCACGCCTTCGGGCTCGTCCTGGACCGGGATCGCCGTCGGGGGGTTGCGGCCCAGCAGGGACACCGTGTCGGAGCCGGCGTTGGCGACGTAGACCTGACCGCGCGGGGTGACCGCGACCCCCATCGGCACCTGGCCGACCGGTTGCGTCGTCATCAGCGTCGGCCCGGTTGCGCTGATGGCGTCGACGCTGTTCGCGCCGGTCGCCGCCACGTAGACGCGGTCGCCCGCCGGGCTGGTCGCGATCCCGGCCGGGAAGCGGCCCACCGGCAAGGTGGCCACGACCTGGTCGGACCCGGCGTCGATGACCGACACGGTGGCCGCGCCGTTGTTGGTCACGTACACCCGGCGGCCGTCCGGGCTCGCGGCCGGGCTGTGCGGGAACCGGCCCACCGGGATCTGCCGCACGACCTTGTTCGTCGCGGTGTCGATCACCGAAACGGTGTCCGCCCCGAAGTTCGTCACGTAGGCGTGGGAGCCGGCGACCGCGACGCCGAACGGGTGCAGGCCCACCGGAACGGTGGCGAGGGTGGAGTAGGTGCGGGCGTCGATCACCGAAACGGTGTCGGAGAGCTCGTTCGTGACGTAGACCCGGTCGCCGCCGGGTGCCGCGCCCACGCCCACCGGCGACCGGCCGACCCGGACGGTGGCGACCACCTCCTGCATCCGGGTGTCGTACACGGTGACGTTGTCGGAACCGCTGTTCGCCACGAACACCTGCACCCGGGCGGGGTAGGCGTGCGCGACCGGGCAGGCCGAAGCGAGGGCCAGGAGCAGCACCGCCAGTACCCCGCCGGCGCGCCCGGTGCGGGGCCACCGCGGGCGCGGAATCGTCGTCGCGTCATTGCCGAATGACATGTCCTTCTCCGGTTCAGCAGCCAACCCTGCCTGGGTCGAAAATGAAGGCTCTTCGGATCCGCTGATCGGACGCCTTCGGGGAAGCCGGTCGGCGAAGCGCTTGTGGCGCGCCGTTTCCCGGGCCGGGATCACGCTAACCGACGGCTCGGCGAAGCTGCCACCGGAGCAAGATCATGATCGCCTTGACGAGTGAACACGGCCGCGCACCACGCGGATTTCCCCATAAACCTTTTCAACCCGTCCGGGTGTCACCAAAAGGCAGCGCAATTCCCGGTGAATTCGGTGCGAAACGGGCCCGCGACGAAGAGGAGCCCCGGCCGTCCAGCGGCCGGGGCTCCTCCTGTCGAGCAGCCGTTCAGGCGATCAACGCCGCAGCGTCAGCAAGCCCGGCCGCCACGGGAGCCGGTTGTAGTCGCCGCCCGCAGCCGGGTCCTTGCCCTGGTAGAGCAGCTGGAGGTTGCAGGCGTCGATCGTCTTGGTCTGGTCGGGGTTGGTGCGGACCAGGTCGCCGTGGCTGATGTCGTTCGTCCACGTCGCGCCGCTGTTGGCCTTGCCCGCGAACGGGTTGCTCTCGCTGGCCGCCTGCGGGGTCCACGAACCGCCGAGGCTGCTGGAGGTGAACGAGCGGAAGTAGCGGCCGCCCGAGCCCATCGCCTCGACGATCATCAGGTACTGGTTCTGGCCCTGGACCTTGTAGACCTCGACCGCCTCGAACAGGTTGGCCTGCGAGTCGCTCATGACCGTCGTGTACGACGACCCGAAGCTGCCCGGGAAGTTCCCGATCGGCATGCTGGCCCGGTAGATCTTGCCGTTGTCACCGGCGAAGAACAGGTACATGTTCGAGCCGTCGGCGATCAGGGTCTGGTCGATCGGGCCGGTGCCGGAGCCGGAGATGCTGCCCGTGAACAGCGGCTGCGGCGCGGACCACCCGTTGGGGTTGGTGGGGTCGCTCGAGGTGCGGTAGATGAACGGCCAGGAGCCCCACTGGTAGGCCAGCACCCAGATGTTCTTCGGCGCGAAGTAGAACAGCGTCGGGGCCACGGTGCCGGAGTTCGCGCCGTTCTGCCCGGCCGAGGCCATGTCGGACCAGTTGGTGAAGGGGCTGAACGCCATCGAGCCGTAGGACCCGGACGAGTTGACCGTCGAGCCGTAGACCAGGTGCTTGCCGTTGTAGACGACGTTGGTGAAGTCCTTGAGCGAGAGCCACCCGTTCTTCGGCTGCGCCAGCGCACCGGACGACGTCCAGTGGTAGGACGACGGCAGGGTGCAGCCGGTGTTCCCCCCGGTCGTCGTGGTGGTCGTGGTCGTCGGCGTGCCCGACAGGCCCGTCCACTGCTGGTTGGTGCCGCCGTGGCAGGTCCAGAGCGCCACCGCGGTTCCGTTGGCCGTCCCGGCGCCGGTGACGTCCAGGCAGAGCCCGGACTGCACGCCGACCACCGAGCCGTCGGTGTTCACCCGCCACTGCTGGTTGGCCCCGCCGTGACAGGTCCAGATCTGCACCTTGGTGCCGGCGGTGGTCCCGCTGCCGGCCACGTCCAGGCACTTGCCGAACACCGTCAGCTGGCCACTGGCCGTCGACGTCCACTGCTGGCCGGCGCCACCCGAGCAGTCGTAGATCTGCACTCCGGTGCCGTCGGTCTGACTGGCGTTCTGGACGTCCAGGCAGCGACCCGACCCGACGCCGCGCAGGGCGCCGGTGACGTCGGCCTGGGCCGCACCGGCCCCGAACAACGCCGTCACCGCGACTGTCGCCGCGGCGGCGAGCACGGCGATCGAGTGCCGGCTCCCGCGGCTCAAACTTCTTCTGTTCATGACGACCTTCTCCCGGTCAGCTACCCGCCGTTGGACGGCCAGATCGGTATGCGCATGAGCAAGACGACAACTGTTATCGCTAACATGCGTGGCGCAAGCCTGGACTTCCCGAAGCGGAATTGTCAATCCACGCACGTGCGGCCCGCGGACCCGACGCCGGGCCGGTGCGCTTTGCCTCCTCAACGGCTTGTCATAGGTCCACAAAGGACGATGGGGCCGTGAAATTTACACGGGGGCGGCAATTCGAAACTTTCGAGACCCCCGCTGAACGGCGTCGCGAATTCGACGCCGAGGCTGCCCGCATCACAACGATCATGGCGGCCGGCCTGCTCAGCGCGGTCCACACGGCGGCGGTCGGCGCCGTCGGGATCGACGCCGCCGGCTATGCCGGGGCGCAGTCGCTGGCCGTCGCCGGCTGAGGTGCCCCCGGCCGCACTGACCGCCGCACTCCCGTCGGTGGAGGTCACGGTGCACGACCGCGCACGGCAGCGGTAGCGACGGCCGCCCCCTCGGCCGGCTCATGGCCGCCGGCGCGGTGTGCCGCTCCGGCGAACCCGGCCCGGCCCCCGCCCGATCGCCGCCACCCCCGGCGGCTTGCTCACCGGCCGCCACCGAACCCGGGCGTCGCCCACCCCTGCGTCGTGCTCAATCCATCGTGCGCCTCAGCGGCCGACCTTCCGGTTCGCCCAGTCGATGACCGCCCGGAAGTAGTCGGGCGCGTTGGGCGCGTAGTTGATCGCGTGCCCGTAACCCGGCAACGCGTACGTCGTCAGGTCCACCCCGGCCCCGTAGTACGGCGTCTCGGAGGTCTTGATCGCGACCGCGGACGAGCAGTTGGTGGCCAGCAGCCCGCAGAAGACCGAATCCTGGCCCAGCACGACCATCACCGGCCGGTCGATCAGCAGCGAGTACGGCGCGATGATCCCGATCGGGAACAGGTCGGCCGCCTGCTCGTACGCGGAAGTGTCCTTCGTCGCCTCGTCGAAGGCGATCGCCCCGTCCACCTTCGGCCCGGGCGAATGGAAGATCGAGTACCGCGTGCCCGGCAGCGTCGTCAGGTAGCCGGGGTCGTAGCCGCCGGTGACGAACCGCGGATCGAGCAAGGCCGGGTAGGTGGCCGCGAAGACCGCCGCCGTCCCGGTGAGGTTCAACCGGTGGGCCAGCCCGGTGACGAGCACGGCGTCGACGTCGTGGAACGTGGCCGCCTCGATGCTCGCGGTCCCGGAACCGAACGAATGCCCCGCCAGGATCACCTTGCCGAAGCGCGGCCCCTGCGCACCCGACCGGACAGCCTGGATCACCTGGTGCACCACGGCCGCTTCGGTGATCGTCGTCAACACCGCGCTCGGCGGCGTGGTGCTGCGCCCGGTACCCAGCCGGTCGAGCGCCAGCGTGGCGTACCCGGCGTTGTTCATCGCCAGCCGGTAGGACCGGATCTCCGGCTGGTACCCGATGTCCCAGTAGGAACTGTTGTACGTACCGCCGGGAATCAGCACCTGCACCGTGCCCGCGCCACCGGACGGCACGCACAAGGTGCCGTGCATCGTCTGCGGAAGCGCCACGAGCGTCACCGGGAAGTACAGCTCCCGGCAGCTCGCACCCTCCGCTCTGGCCGACACGGGCACCAGCAGGAAGCCGAGTGCCACCAGCACGAGCACGGTGGCCCGCCGGCGACGACCGGCGGCGCGCTTCATCCCACCACGGAATCCGAACACGAAGAACTACCTCCGAAAGAGAACGGTGCCGAGCAAACTGACAAAGCGATCAAGAAACAGAACTGATCAAGAACCAAGGTCGATCAAGGAACCGGGCCGATCGATTTCCGGTGCCGCTCAGGCCACCCGCCGCGGGACGACAGTCATCGGCATCCGGTCGGGATACGCGGCCGAAGTCACCGTCAACCGCACCGGCACCCCCGGCACCGGGAACAACTGCCACCCGGCCAGCACCGACGCCGCAACCAAAGTGATCTCCGTGTGCGCGAAAGCCTGCCCGATGCATTGCCGGCCACCCGCTCCGAACGGCACATACGCCCCCTTCGGAATGCGCGCCGCCCGCTCGGGCAACCACCGATCGGGATCGAACCGATCCGGATCTTCGTGAAACCGCGGATCGAAATGCAGCGAAAACGGACTGAACATGACCTCCGTACCGGCGGCCAGCCGCACCCCGCCGAGTTCGACGTCCCGCAGGGCCCGCCGCATCAGAATCCAAATCGGGTACATCCGCAAGACCTCACTGACGACCCGGCGCAGGTACGCCAGCTTCGCGACGTCACCGAAAGTGGCCGAGCGGCCGGCCAGCACCTCGTCCACCTCGGCTCGCGCCCGCCGCTCGACCTCCGGGTGCCGGGCCAGCTCGTGGAAGAGCCACGTCAGCGCGACGGCGCTCGTCTCACTGCCCGCCGTCAGCAACGTGATCACCTCGTCGTAGACCTGATCGTCGGTCATCCCGTCACCGGTCCCGGGATCCCGGGCCAGCATCAGCATGGACAGCAGATCACCCTGGTCCTCCCCCGTGGCCCGCCATCCGGTGATGACCTCCTGCACGACCCGCCGGAGCCGGTCGACGGCCCGGTCGAACCGCCGGTTGGCGGGAATCACCGGAACGTGTTCGAGGAACCGCGGCGACAGCGCCCGGACCATCCCCGCCTTCAGCACCACCGGGATCGACCGGCGTGCCTCCGCGACCGCCCGCCGCCCCAGTTCGGTGGCGAAGAGCGTCTCCCCCACGACGGTGACGGCCAGCCGCTGCATGTCCGCGTCCAGCCGGCGCACCTCCCCCGCCCGCCAGGTACCGGTCAATTCCCCGGTGGCCCGCACCATCGTGGCCGCGTACGAGGCGATCCGGGCACCGTGGAACGCCGGTTGCACCAACCGCCGCTGCCGCAGGTGGAACGCCCCTTCCGACATGACCAGCCCGTTTCCCATGAACGGCCGGAAACGATCGAAGATGATCCCTTTCGAGAAGCTGGTCCCCTGCGTGACGAGGACGTGATTGACCAACTCCGGACTCGTCAGGAAATACGTCTCCAACGGACCGAGGAAGAGCCGCACGATATCGCCGTGCGCACCCAACGAAGACGTGAACCCGACCCGCTGCCGCAACAGCGACGGCGTGTGTCCCAGCAGGATCCGACGGCCTGGCGCGACCGGGACGTCCATTTCCTCTCCTTGGCTGTCCGGAAGGAGGACTGCCACCCTAGGCCCGATCGGCCGCACGCGACAGCACCCATCGGCTGAATTGGCGTCACACCGATGGCGTAATCGGCACCGCCGCCGGAGTGAGTATGTTCTTCGTTCGAAGGCGAGCGAGGTGGGACGCGATGACACAACACCAGCAAGAGGAATGGGTTCCTCCGGGTATCGACACGACGAAACCCAGCAGTTCCCGCACCTACGACTATCTCCTGGGCGGCGCGCACAATTTCCAAGCCGACCGCGAGGCCGCCGAACAGGCCGAGAAGGTCATGCCCGGCATCCGGGACGTCGCCCGGCTCAACCGCGCGTTCCTCGGCCGGGTCGTCCGCACGCTGATGGACCTGGGCATCCGGCAATTCCTCGACATCGGCTCGGGCATCCCCACGGTGGGCAACGTCCACCAGATCGCCGGCGAGATCGACCCGGGGTGCCGCGTGGTCTACGTCGACCGCGACCCCATCGCCGTCGCGCACAGCAAGATGCTGCTGCGCACCAGCGAACACGCCACGATCGCGCACGGGGACTTCACCGCCCCGGACGGGATCTTCGCCGACCCGGAACTGCGCCGGCTCGACTTCGGCGAACCGATCGGCCTGCTGATGGTGGCCATGCTGCACTGGATCCCGGACGCCGGCGAGCCCCACCGGCTGCTCGCCGAGTACCGCCGCCGCCTCCCGGCCGGCAGCTACCTGGCGATCTCGCACATGGTCAGCGACCAGGAAGGCAACCGGATGAACCGCCTCGTGGGCACGTTCAACCAGGCCAGAGGCCACGACCAGGCAACCACCCGCACGTACCGCGAAGTCGAGTCGATGTTCGGCGACTTCCAGCTGATCGAACCCGGCCTGGTCGGCTGCGCGCTGTGGCGGCCGGGTGGTCCGGGTGACGTGTCGAACGATCCGTACACCAACACGCAGCTCTACGGCGGGGTGGCGCGGAAGGTCACCGGCTGATCGGTCGGTGCGGTCCAAGCGGTTTTGATGCGTGTTGTTTGGTCGTGAATTTTGTCGGGATCACCCACGCCGTATATGACGTTATACACTTTCCTCGGTACTGGGCGAGGTCGCTGACGCTGTGGTGGTTGAGCGGACTACGCGGTCGGGTCCGGCCCCAAGGCGCGGTCCAGCAGCTCGCCCAGCTGGTCGATCTGCGCCTCCGACAGGTCGCGGAACGACGCCTCGACGACGCCGTCGACGAGGTCCTGGCCTTCGGCGCGCAGCCGGGCGCCTTCCGGGGTCAGCCGGTGCCGGACCGCGCGTCCCGGGCCGGGGACGCGTTCGATGAGCCCCCGCTCGGCCATCCGGGTGGCCAGCGAACCGAAGGACTGGTCGGTCTGGAAGGTCAGCACCGCCAGCTCGTGCAGCGAAGCGTCCGGGCGGCGGTGCAGGTGACGCAGGGTGTCCCACTGCACGAGCGAAAGCCCCAGCGGCGCCAGGACCCGGCTCAGTGCTCGGTGGTGGCGGTACTGCAGGCGCTTGACGGCCAGGGAGACGTCGCCGGGGCGGTACTTCATGCGGATCACCCTAACCCATCGAAGTCAGGTTGCTTATCTAAGGAACCTTATATAAGGTTCCTTAGGTACGAGCCTCCGCGATCGAGAAGGAACCATGACGACTCTCCCCGCGGCCGGGTCACTCCGGCCCACCCGCACCGAAACCCGCACCGTCGACGCCGCCGAGGTGACCCTCCAGGACCGCGACCGCACCCGGCCCTTCCTGCTGCTGCACGGTGGCGGCGGCGTCGCGACGATGGCCGGTTTCGCCGACCTGCTCGCCGAACGCACCCACTCGCGGGTGCTGCTGCCCACCCACCCGGGCTTCGCCGGCACGCCGAAAGCCGAAAGCCTGACCGGCGTGACCGAACTGGCCCGGATGTACGTCGGGCTGCTGGACCAACTCGACCTCACCGACGTCACGGTGGTCGGCAACTCCTTCGGCGGCTGGCTGGCCGCCGAGATCGCCCTCCAGAAGAGCCCGCGGGTCAGCGGCGCGGTGATCGTCGACGGGATCGGCATCGAAGTCGAAGGCCACCCGCTGACCGACATCAGCACCATGTCCCTCCCGGAGATCCGGGCACTGTCCTTTCACGACCCGGGCAAGGCTCCGGTGCCGCCGGCGGGCGGGGGTACCGGGCCGAGCCCGGACGTGCAGGCCCTGATCGGCTACACCGGCCCGGCCATGGCCGACCCGACACTCGCCAAGCGGCTCGGCGAACTCGACCTCCCCGTGCACGTGATCTGGGGCGAAAGCGACGGCATCGCCGGACCGGGGTACGGGAAGGCCTTCGCCGACGCCATCCCGCTGTCGACGTTCACCCTGCTCCCCCGCACCGGCCACCTGCCGCAGGTGGAGACGCCCGAGGAACTGCTCGGCGCTCTGCTCGACCTCGGCAACTGACACAGGAGAACCAGCATGCCCACTTCGTTGAGCGTGACCCGCATCGGGCACGCCTGCCAGCTGATCGAAATCGGCGGGCTGCGGGTCCTGACCGACCCGTGGTTCACCCAGGCCGCGACCTACTACCAGGGCGAGCCGGTGGCCTCGACCGTCGCCGGCCTGGGCCGGGTCGACGCGGTCGTGGTCAGCCACGAGCACTACGACCACTGCGACCTCGACGGCCTCGTGGACGGCGGCTTCGACCTCGGCACCCCGTTGATCGGGCCCGGCACGGTCGCGGCCATCGCGCGGGACAAGGGTTTCCGCGACATCCGCGTCGTCGAAGCGTGGGAGGCCACCACGGTCGGCGACCTCACGGTGACGGCGACGCCGGGCAAACACGGCGTCCACGAAGTCACGTTCGTCATCCAGGCCGGCGACCGCACGGTCTTCTTCGGCGGCGACTCGCTGCGGGTCCCGGAGCTGGACACGATCCCGGACCGGTTCGGTCCCGTCGACCTGGCCATCCTCCCGACGAACGGCCTGTGCATCCGGCCGATGCACCTCGAGCAGGTGGTGATGGACGCCGAGGAGGCAGCCGGCCTGACCGCGGCCCTGAAGCCGGCCTTGGCGATCCCGCACCACTACGCCTTCCACAGTGGCCGCCTGGGCGACCGGATGATCACCAAGGGCGACCAGGACCCGCGCCACTACGCCGACGCGGTGGCCCGCATCGCCCCGGAGATCCCCGTCCGGCTGGCGCTGCCCGGCACGCCGGTCGTGGTCCCGTGAGCACCGACGACCGGCGGTTCATGCCCGAGGTCGGCGCCGACCTGCCGCCCGGCGAACGGCCGATGGTCGCCGTCGTCCGGGCGGTCCCCGGCCACGAGGAACAGCTGGCCGCGGCCATCACGACCCTGACGGCCGCGGTGCGGCGCGAGCCCGGCTGCCGGGAGTTCCGGTCGTTCCGCGCGGTCGCGGAACCGGGGACGTTTCACCTCTACGAGGTCTACGCCGACACCGACGCGTTCCGGGCGCACCTGGCGACCGGCCACGTGGCCCGCTTCTTCACCGAGCTGGCCCGGCACAGCACGGCCGACGCCGGCGCCGTGGTCCAGCTCGCCGAACTTCCCGCGCCCGGCCCCGCCGAGATCCGTTAGCGAAAGGCAGGCACCCCCGGCCCACGAAACAGCCGGCGAAACGCAACGGCCACGCGGCCCTGTTGCCATTCCGCCAATTGTCCGCCGCCTTCTGCTCCATCCGCCGTGCGACTTCCCAAAAGTGCAGCGTCCCGGCTTTGTCGAGTTTCCACCGGTTCGCGGCGCAGTTCATGAATGGTTTTTGACGGCCCGGCCGCGCTGGGCCAGACGGATCATCACGTGGACCTGCACCGTTACGAGCGTTTCCGCATCGGGACCATACCGTGACCTGTGACGGTGGCTCCGAATGAAACGCCGGGGCAGGATGCGGCGATTAGTACAGCGGGTGACCATCCCGCTACGCGAAATGGAGCAGCCGGCTGGGCTACCCGCACGAGGGCTGGTACCCCGGTTCGCGAGGGGGGTGCCGGATCATTTCTGGCGGACGGGGAGAACATGCGCCGGACATTCGTCGTCGCCGACTTCGGTCGTCCCGCGGGGTACGAAGACCGGCTGAAACGGGTGCTCCACGATTTGCACGACGGGCTGGGGCCGACGCTCACGGCCGCCGTGCTCGGGCTGCGCGCCGCCCGGGACCTGATCGGGCGGGACCGGGCGGGCACCGAGCACCTGCTGGCCCGGCTCGAGGACGAGCTCTACGGCGCGATCACCGACCTGCGGCGGATCGTGGCCGACGCGCGGCCGCCGGCCCTCGACGAGGCCGGGCTGGTCCTGGCCGTGCGCCGGTACGCCGCCACGCTCACCGGGCGGGTGCCCGCCGAACACGGGCCGCTGCGGGTCGAAGTCGAAGTCGGCGGGGAGCTGCCGCCGCTGTCGGCGGAGGTCGAGGTCACCGCCTACCGGATCATCCGCGAAGCGCTGGTGAACGTCGCCCGCCATTCCGGGGCCCGCGAGTGCACGGTCCACCTCTGGCCGCTCGACGGCGACCTGCACGTGGAGATCGTCGACGACGGCGTGGGCACCGACGGCGAGGCCCTGCCCACGGTCGGCGGGACCGGGCTGCGGTCGATGCGGGAACGCGCCGGCGACCTCGGCGGCGGCTGCCGGGTCGAGCCGGTTTCCTCCGGTGGCACGCGGATCGCCGCCTGGCTCCCCCTCGCCGCGGGGAAGTGAGGCGGTGTTCGGGTCCCTGCGCGTCCTCGTGGTGGACGACCACCCCGTTTTCCGCGCGGCGCTCTGCGCGATGCTCGACGCCACCGACGGCATGGAGGTCGCCGGCGAGGCGGCCGACGGCCTGACCGCCGTCGCCGACGCGGGCCGGCTCGAACCCGACGTCGTCCTGATGGACCTGAACCTCCCGGACCTGGACGGGATCGAGGCGACCCGGCGGATCGTGAGCGCGAGTCCGCACACCGGCGTGCTCATGCTGACCATGTTCGAGAACGAGGCCGCGGTGTTCGCCGCGATGCGCGCGGGCGCCCGCGGCTACCTGCTCAAGGGCGCGCGCAACGAGCAGATCATCCGCGCGGTGCGGGTGATCGGCGACGGCGAAGCCATCTTCAGCCCGGCGATCGCGACCCGGGTGCTGTCGCTGCTGGGGACGGCGACCCCGCGCGACGAGTCGTTCCCGCGGCTCACCCTGCGCGAGCAGGAGATCCTGCGGCTCGTCGCGCGGGGCATGGGCAATGCGTCGATCGCCGAAGAGCTGGTGCTGAGCCAGAAGACCGTGCGCAACCACGTGTCCCACATCTTCCGCAAGCTCCGGGTCACCGACCGGACCCAGGCCATCGCCAAGGCCAAAGAGGCCGGCATTGCCCGATCGGAGTAAGGAAAGCGGGACAGATCGGGACTCCATGTCCCTGTTCGGCAGGCGTCCGCACCACGATCCTTGGGAGTGGAACGATCCGACGTCGTTCGAGGGAGGGCCTCACCGATGATCACCGACCAGGTTCCGGTGCTGTTGCACGCCACCGACACCATCACCCACGCGGGCGTCACGGCCGCGCTGCGGTCACGTCCCGAAATCCGCTTCGCCGACGAGGACGCCGGCGAGCCCGCCGTGGTGCTGGTCATCGTGGAGCGGCTGAACGAGGAAGCCCGGCAGCTGCTGCGCAGCCTGCAGTGCGCCGGTCACGTGGGTGTCGTCCTGGTCGCCGGGGAGGTGGAGGACTCGGAGCTGCTGGACGTGGTGGGCAACGGCGTTTCGGCGATCATCCGCCGGGCCGACGCCACCCCGGACACGCTGGTGCGGCTGGTCAAAGCCGCGGCCGTCGGCGAAGGCGCGCTGCCGCCCGACCTGCTGGGCCGCCTGCTGTCGCGGGTCTCCCGGCTGCAGCGGGACGTGCTGCGCCCGAACGGCTGGGACCTCGCCGGGATGTCCCAGCGGGAAACCCGGGTGCTGCGGCTGGTCGCCGACGGGTTCGAGACCAAGGAGATCGCCGATCAGCTGAGCTATTCGGAGCGGACGGTGAAGTCGATCCTGCACGACATCACCAACCGCTTCCAGCTCCGCAACCGCGCCCACGCGGTGGCGTTCGCCATGCGTGAAGGGCTGATCTAGCACGGCTCACTCGACGCGGCCGGAGAAGGAGACCGACGGCGTGCAGTGGCCCCGGTCCCCCGGGTTCTGGCAGCTGACCGCGAGCACGATCTTGTCCCCCGGCTGGAACCGCCAGGCCTGCAGCCAGTGGTGGTCGAGGTCGCGGAAGTTCGAGAGCCCGACCTCCAGCAGCACGGTCTTGGTGCCGCCGGAATCCCGCAGCAGCCGCAGGGTTCCGGTGTCACCGCGCGGGTTCTGCAGGATCAGGTCGGTGATCACCAGCGTCTTGCTCGCGTCCGGCAGGGTGTAGGGGAACTCGGCGAACCGGTTGACGTTCGAGTCGATCTTCGCGTCCGCGGCCACCCGGAAGTCCGTCGGTGTCCCGTCGGCCGCGGCGTTCGAAACGCGGGTCGGGGGCGGCGTCCCGGGACCGGAACCCGGCGGTGCGGGGTTGTCGCCCGGCGGGGTGAGGCCGACGGCTTTCATCGCCTGTTCGGAGTTCTGCTTGGCCTGGTCGGCGTTCTTCTTCGCCTGGTCGGCCCCGGCACCGGCGTCCTGCGCCGCCTTCACGATCTCGTGGTTCTGCTCTTCGGCGGCCTCGCGGGCGGCCGACTTCACCGCGGGCCGCAGCACGGTGAACCACAGCGTCACGAGGGCGAGCAGGAGGACGAGCAGCGCGGCGAGCGCGGGCAGCAGCCACTTCGGCAGCAGCTGCCGCTGCACCATGGTGCCTTCGGTCTTGAGCGGCTCGGCCCCGTCGGCGACGACGAACACCTGGAAGCGGTGCCGGACGGATTGCCCGCGCAGGAACCGCTTCCGCGGCTTGGTGCGCATCCGGATGAACGCGGCGGTACCCGGCGCCAGCTCGGCCCGGTCGCGCTCGAGCCGGAAGTCGAGCTCGTCCTCCGGGTCCAGCGGGCTCAGCTCGACCACCACCGGCCGGTTGCCCCGGTTGTCGACGGCGACCTCGAAGTCGGCCTTGGAGCTGCCTTCCACCTTGGCCGGCACGATCTCGGCGGTCACCTCGGTGAAGGCGCCGAGTTCGACGGTGCCCTCCTCGACGACCGAGCCGGCGGGGTCCTCGCTCGAGAACACCCGGACGCCGAAGGGGATCGTCCCGGCGGGGACGTCGGATGATCGCGGCGGCGCGAACCGCACGGTGACCGTCCCGGTCTCCCCCGGCATGAGGTTGACCGTGGCCGGTTCCGCGGTGGCCCAGCCACTCGCGTTGCCGACCACGTCGACCGCGAACTGGTCGACGACCTGCCCGGCGTTCCGGATGGTCACCGTGCAGCTGGTCTCCTGGCCGGGTTCCGCGACCAGGCCGGCCTCGGACAGCGTCGCCGTTGCTCCCATGCGCCGAAGTCTCCCTTTCGTGGTGCGGATCCGGCACCGGCGGACGGGTGTGCGGCCGTGCGCCGGTGGTTGCCCCTACGGGCAGCGGTCCCGAGCGCGGTGAATGACTCATTCCTGGCTTCGGACGCCAGGAATGAGTCATTCACTGCGAGCGCGACGGTGGCTCAGCCGCGGCTGATGAACGGGGGTTGCTCGGTGCGCAGCACCACCAGGATCGGGTTCGACTGTGCCGTCCCGAACTTGGGCCCGCTCACCGAGGTGACCGACACCGTCCGCGGCCCGATCAGGTCGTGGTGGAAGATCAGGAACTGCGCCTCGAACTTCCCGTCGACGCCGACGGTCGCCAGGCCCGGTGTCTCGGAGATCCCGGCCGACCAGGCCAGCCGGACGGTCGCACCCGGCGGGAAGTCCGTGCCCGTCACGCGCGGAACGGAGCCGACGGGGCCGACGCCCGGGTCCACGGTCACCACCGGCCGGCGGATCACCACCCGGGCACTGGCCGTGTTGTCGGCGGGGTTGCTGTCCGGCCCGCTGGTGCTGGCCGTGCCGGCCACCGGCGCGTCCGCCGCGGCCGCGGCCGCCAGCGCGATCCGGATCTCGACGGTCTGGCCGGGCGCGAGCGTCCCGAGCGCACAGCTGCCGCCGCCCGGCGCGCACCCCGGCGGCACCGAGGTCGCCGGCAGCTGCGGCGGCAGCTGGGTGACCAGGCGGACGTCCGGCATCGGCGCCCCGGATCCGTTGTGCACCAGGAAGGTCAGCACGACGTCGTCGCCGCCGACGAACAGCGGGACCGCCGACACCGCCAGGCCCACCGACAGCGATCCCGGCGTGACCGGGGGCACCGGCTTCTCGCCGACGGTGACCACGGCCGTGGCGGAGTCGTCCCGTTTGTCGGCGTCCGGGCCCGCCGTGGTGATCGTGCCGATCGCGGCCTGCGGCCCGGGTTCGGCGCCGGTGGCGCTGAACCGCACCCGCGCCTGCGCACCCGGCGCGAGCGTGCCGAAGGCGCAGACGAGGTCCGGCGTGCAGGTGCCCGCGCCGGTGATCGGCGCCTGCGGCCGCAGCCCCGCGGT
The DNA here is from genome assembly GCF_040638975.1 of Amycolatopsis sp. NPDC024027. Lineage (NCBI taxonomy): Bacteria > Bacillati > Actinomycetota > Actinomycetes > Pseudonocardiales > Pseudonocardiaceae > Amycolatopsis > Amycolatopsis sp. NPDC024027. The sequence continues at coordinate 196,873 of NZ_JBEZYY010000020.1, read as the reverse complement.
CAGCCGGACGAACAGCCCGGTCCCGGGCGCCGCGGCGGCGCCGTGGTTGGTGACCACGAACTCGAACGTCGTGAGCCCGGAGAACGGGATGGCGGCCGGGACGGCGGTGGCGGTCACCCCGACGTCGGCGATCCGCTGGAACGCCGGTTGCCCGGCGCCGCCCGGTCCGTCGATCAGCGGCTTGGCCGCGCCCCCGGCCGACGGCACGATCCTGATGCTCGGCAGGGATTCGCCGGGCGTGCTGTCGAAGGCGACCAGCGTGCCGTCCGGCGACCAGGCCGGATCGTCCACGGATCCGCCTTCGTCGCCGGAGGTCACCAGCACCCGGGCGCGGCCACCGCCGGCGGGTGCCACGCAGAGCTGCCGGAGGTCGTTCTGGAAGACGAGCGCGGCACCGTCCGGCGAGACGTCCGCCGAACCCTGCGCGCCGGCGCCGCAGGGTGTCCCGAACGAGGGCGACAAGTTCCGCTGGGTGCCGAAGGCGACGCTGTCCGGCCCGGCGGCGAGCGCGACCTGCCACAGCTCCTGGCGGAACTCCCCGCCGGGGTCGACCGACACCACGGCGGTCTCGGTGGCCGTGCCGCCCCGCCCGGTCGCCGTGCAGGTCACGGTCGTCGCGCCGACCGGGAAGAGGCTGCCGGACGACGGCGTGCAGAACGGCGTGAGCGGGGTTTCGCGGTCGGCGTCGATCGCGGTCACGGGATATTCGACGACCGTGGGCGCGGTACCGGTGACCGTCTTGTCGTGCAGGGTGATCAGCGGCAGTCGCGGGTCCTTGACCCGGACGGTGACGTCCTCGGTGTAGCCGGGCCGCACGGTGGGCTCGCCGGCCAGCCGGAACTCGACCCGGCAGTGCAGGACGGCCCCGAGGGGCGCGGTGGCCGCGACGGCCGCGAATTCGGTGAAGTTCGCGGTCGTCCCGCCCGGCACCTGCTGCGTCCCCTCGGGGGTGAACGTCAGGGTCAGCCCCGGGTCGCAGAACGGCACCGGCTGCACCTTCACCTTCAGGTCACCGATCTTCTCGGTGATCACGGCGCTGATGTTGGCCGGGTCCGTGCTGGCCAGCACACCGTCGGTCGCGTCCGTCACCTGGGTCGCCTGGTGGGCCGGGTCGCCGTCCAGGCCACCGCCGCCGCCCGCGGCCGACACCGCGACCACCTGGATGCCCTGTGCCTTCAGGTGCTCGATCGCCTGGGTGAGCGTCACGCCCTGGTCGGGGTGCTGGGGAACGCCACTCGGGTCGTGGCTGGGCGCGTCGCCGACCAGCACGACGATCCGGCTGCTGTCCGGCCGGAAGGTGACCGCGCCGGTGGCGACGCGGTCCAGGGCGTAGATCCAGTCCTCCGGGGTGTCGATCCCGCCGCCGATGGTGATCTTCGCGAAGGCTTTCGTGATCTCGGCCTGGTCCTTCGTCAGGTCCCGCTGCACCTGGAACAGGCGGCCGTTCGGGTTGTTTTCGTCGATGCCGTCGTCGCGATCGCCGAACGCCACGGCGGCGTACTGGGCTTCCGGCTGCGCCGTGGTGATGGTCTTCATGACCTCGGTCAGGTTGGCCTGCATGGCGGCCAGCGCGGTGCCCATCGAGCTGGTCTGGTCCATCAGCAGCACGATGTCCGGCTTGGCCGGCACCTTGTCGGTCGGCACGGTCTTGGGGATCGCCGCCGAAGAGCCCTGCCCGACCGGGATGTCGACCACCGTCGGCTGCACCCGGCCCGGCGGAGGCGGCGCGATCCGCGAGGCCGCCCGCGTCAGCGTGACCTTCGTGCCGTCGGCCGACCACACCGGCTGCGAGTCGTCGCCGGACAGGTACGGCGGGATCGGGATTTCGCCCAGGATGCGGCCGTCGGCGACGCGGACGATCCGCACGGTGTCGAAGCGGCTCTCGCCGCGGACGGCCGTGTTGGTGAAGGCGATCGCCGTCGCGTCCGGCGACCAGGCCGGGTGCTGCTCGCGCTTGGTCCCGTCCCTCGGGCCGGTCAGGGGCCGGGGTGCGCCGCCGTCGGCGTTCGCCACGATGATCTCGGTCCTCGAGGAAGCCTCGCCGGGGCCGGCCTGGGTGTAGGCCAGCTGGGAGCCGTCGGCGGAAAAGGCCGGGTCGAACTCGCCGGCGCCCGGGCGGTTCGTCAGGTCCCGGCGGTCGCCGCCGGTCGCGTCCGCGCTCCAGATGTCCGTGGTTCCGCTCGCGCGCAGCTCGGTGAACACCGCCCGGCCGTCCGCGCGGAACGCCGGCTCGGTCTCGCCGATGGCCGACAGGGCCGAGATGACCGACACCGTGCCGCCCTCGACCTGCTTGACGTCGCCGAGCGGATCCTGCGCGCGGGTCGTGAAGGCCAGGCGAGCGCCGTCGGGCGACCACGCCGGCTCGGCCGAATCCCCGGGGTCGGGGACCGCCCGGGTGACCGCGCCGCCCGTGTCGGCCATCAGCACCACGTCGCCGGCCGGGTGGAAGCGGGTCGTGGTGAACGCGATCCGCGCCGGACCCCACGCCGGCTGGGTGTCGGCGGCCGGGTCGGCGGTCAGGCGCGCCGGCGTCCCGCCGTCGGCTCCGACGGTGTAGATGTCCCCGGCCGGGTCGTCACGGGTGCTGCTGAAGGCCAGGCGGGTGCCGTCGGGCGACCAGCTCGGCGAGTCGTCGGCGGCCGGGCCGGACGTCACCTGGCGGAGGCCGCGGCCGTCCACGCCGATCACGAAGAGCTGCCGGCCGCCGGCACGTTCGGAGGCGAACGCGACCGTGCGGCCGTCCGGCGAAAGCGCCGGGTGGAGGTCGACGGCGTCGTCGTTCGTCAGCTGCAACGCCGCCGGGGCGCCGTCGCGGAGGTACCACAGCTCGCCGTCCCGCTCGGCACCACCGGCGGCCGCGGCGCGGTGGCTCACCCACACGATGCCTCCGGTGCCCGCGGACGCGTCGGAGTCGACGCTGCCGACGGTGCGGGGCAGCGCCGGCACCGCGCCTTCGCCGGTCGCCTGGTACAGGCCGGTGGTGGCCTCGCTGACGTACCCGACGCGGTACGGCGAGGCCACCGGTGCCGGTGCCTGTGCCTCGGTCGGCGCGAGCGCTCCGCTGATCGCCCAGCCGCCGAGCACCGCGACGACCGCGATGCCCGCCACCGCTCGGTTCGCGCGCATGGTCGGTCCTCCCCAAAACCTTCGGTGGATCAGCCGGCTTCGAACAGCTCGATCTCGGAGATCGCGACGTCCGTGCCGTTGAGCGAGCGGTACAGCCCGGTCACGTGCAGCTCGACGCTCGTGGCGCCGGCGCTGTTCTCGATCGGGACTTCCTGGGAGTCCGGCGTGTCGGCCAGCACCATGTCGTAGGTCTTGCCGGTGGAGAACACCAGGTGCAGCTTCTGCGGCCGGTGCGCGGCCGGGAAGTTCGCCGCGTCACCGGAGTACACGATCGCCTTCCGCAGGTCCGCCGGGTGGTCGAAGGTGAACACCAGCACCTGTTCCCGGTCGCCGGGGGCCGCCCAGAACGTGTTCTTGGCGTTGTCGGTGACCAGTGGCGCCGCGTGCCCGTCGGCCTGCGCGGTCGCGCTCACCTTGATCGGGTGGATCGGGTTCAGCTTCGCCTCGAAAATGCCGGTCACCTGGCTCCACAGCCCCACCGCCGCGGTGTTGATCGCCCCGCGGAACGGCTGGTACAGCGCGTAGATCAGCGCCGAGAAGATCAGCGCCACCGCGACGGTCCGGCGGAGCACCTTGCCCACGGTCCGGCGCGCGGCCCCGGTCCGGCCGGCCCGGCGGCGGACGCCGTCCTTGCCGGGCCGCGCCCCCGCCTTCAGCTCCTTCGGCTTGCGGCCGAACAACCGCCGCCACCACGACGTCTTGACGACCTCGGACTCGGCCAGCGACGCGCCGCAGCGGCTGCAGAAGTTCCGGGCCGGCGCGTTGCCCTTGCCGCACCGGCCGCAGATCAGGTCGCCCGGGGTGAGGACCTGCTCCTCCACGGCCGGCTGCACCGGCTGCCGGACCGGGGCGATCGGCTCGGCGGGCTGGACGACCTGCTGCTGTTGCTGGTGCTGTTGCTGCACCACCGGCTGCGACCGCACCGCGACCGGGCCGTCGTCGTCCCACTTCAGGTAGCGGCCGCATTCGCCGCAGAACTCGACGTCGGCGGGCCCCTGGTGCCCGCACTCCGCGTAGATGACCATCCGCTAGCCCTCCAGCACTTCCACCGTGACCCGCACGTGGGCGGGCACCGCATCCACGACCGTCGCCGTCAGCCGGCGCACGTCGACCCGGGCCGGGTCGGGCACCCGCACGCGCACCTGCACCCACGGCGGTCCCGGGTCCGGCAGCGGCGCGCCCGGTTGCGGGTCGGCGACGACCCCGCCGCTGTCGGTCACCTCGACCGCGCCGCCGGTCAGCAGCCGCACGTGTTCGGTGAGGCCGCGGCGCGTGCCGCGCCACCGGTGCAGCTCGACCGAGCGGGTGACCAGCTGCCGCAGCTGGTCCGGGTGCCAGCTCTCGTCGACGCCCAGCGCGACCCAGTGGGCCAGCCAGCCGACGAAGTCGGCGGGCGCCACGCCCGGGTCGAGGTAGCCCGAAAAATTGTCCAAAGTGGAGATGACCGGGGCGAGGACTTCGTCGAGCGCGCCGGTGAAGCCCTGCACGAACCGGTCCTCGGCGTACACCGAGGGCAGCTGCTCGCCGATCGGGTGCGGGCTCGGCAGCCCCGGGATCCCCGTCCTCATGCGCCCGCCTCCCGGACCCGGACCTGGTGCCCGAACGAGAACGCCAGCGCGTTGGGCGGCAGGTCGAGCCGGTCGACCTGTTCGCCGCGTTCGCGGGTGATCGGGTTCGCGGCGAACAGGCGCACGTCCTCCACCAGCTCGACGCCGGGAAGCCGCTGCAGCACCGCGAACACCTCCCCCGACTGCACCGGGCGCCCGAACGGCCAGCCGTCGCCGTCCGGGCCGCCGCTGATCGGGTTGAAGTAGTCGTAGAGAGCTTGGCTCGCCCGGGCGCCCAGCGTGCCCGCCGTCGTCCGGCGCCGGGCCCGCAGCCGCGCGACCACCGTGACGCCCTGGTAGAACGGCGGCTCCACGGACACGAGCGCACCCACGCAGCGGCGTTCGCCGAGGTGACGCTCGATGCGGGCGCGCATGCCGGCTTCGAGCATCAAGGTGGCGAAGGCGAGTTCGCCGGTGTCGGGCACCGCCGGCACGACGAGGACCCGGATCGCGCCGGTCTCGCGGCCGTCGGCGCCGTGTGCCGGGATGCACCGCACCCGGGCCGCTTCCGGCGCCGCTTCGCGCGCGAGCTGTTCGTAGTCCTCGGCGGTGACCGCGCGGTCGCGGGTGCGCAGCAGCAGCGGACCGCGGACCGCCGCGTCCCGCACCGACTCGCCGTCCACCCCGCCGATCGCCGGCCGCCGGTTCACCACGCTGCTGACGAACGGGATCGGGTCCCGCTGCACCTCGAGGACCTCGCGGGCGACGTTGCCGCGCCGCCCGCCCCCGGACCGGTACTCGGGCACCCGGATCGCGGCGGACTTGGGCGGGAACGCCCCGTAGTAGCGGAGCCCGCCCTCGGGCTGGCGCACCGCGGGGCCGAACGCGACCTCGCCGCCCACGCGGTCGAGCATGACGTGGCGGTCGTCCGGGCCGGAGTCGGCGAAGGAGCGGACCTCCGTCCACTGCTGCCAGCCGTCCGGGCCCGAGACCTCGACGACCAGTTCGCCCTCGCCGACGACCACCGGGGGACGTCCGAGCGGGAACCGCTGGCCGGGGGTGCCGTCGGAGGTCCCGACGACCTCGTTGCGGACGATCTCGGCGTGCACGGCGGCGACCGTGCCGCCGATGGTCGAGGCCTCGACCGCGTGCAGCCGCGGCGAACGCTGGTAGAACGGCTGGTTCCGGCTGGCCTCGACCAGGCGGCAGCGCAGCCAGCCGGCCCGCTGCCGGGCGAGCACCGACATCGCGTGCCCGGGCGGGACGTGCACCACGATGTCCCCGGACCGGTTGAACGCACCGGTGCTGTCCCGGTCGACCTCGCACGCCGCCCAGCCGGTGCCGTCCCACGCCTCCCACAGCCACGGCGGGTCGCGCGGGTCGACGCCCTGCCCTTCGACCTCGCAGTCCAGCCGCAGCAGCACCGCGCAGCCGGGCACGGCGTCCGACAGTCCGAACAGGACCGCGTTGCCGGGGGCCGGGGTCTCGGCGAAGACCGCCGGGCCGCCGCCGACCAGCAGTTCGTCGGTGCGGTCGACCGGTGGCGAGCCGGTGTCGGCCGTGCTGGTCGCCAGGTGCGCGAGCGAGCACGGCACGATGTCCAGCGTGCGTTCCACGGTGAAGACCACCGGGTCCTCGACCTCGTTGCGCACGCTCGCGACCTGCTTGCCGGCCGCGACGACCACCGGGACGTCGCGGGCGGCCGAGAGCCAGAACGTCACGTCCGTCCGCGCCGCGGCGGGCGGGAACAGCCGGACCCCGATCAGGTCGAGGAAGCGCAGGTAGTGCAGGTCGGGCACCCGGTTGAGCCGGTAGAGCAGCTGGTCGACCATCTGCGCGAACGTCTCGATCAGCGTGACGCCGGGGTCGGAGACGTTGTGATCGGTCCACTCCGGACAGTTGCGCTGGACCAGGTACTTGGCTTCGTCGACCAGGTCCTGGAACCGGCGGTCGTCCAGGTTGGGCATCGGGAGGGTCATCACGCACCGTCCTCTGTGGACTCGTGCGGCGGGATGACGTAGAAGGGGAAGACGAGGTTGCGCGGGTCGTTGGTGCCGCGCAGGCGGTAGCGGATGTCGATCAGCAGGGTGCCCCGGTCGGCCTCGTCGAAGCTGACGACGACGTCGTCGAGGGTGATCCGCGGCTCCCAGCGCTCCAGCGAGGTGCGCACCTCGTAGGCGATCTGCCCGGCGGTCGCCGCGTCGGCGGGCGCGAACACGAGGTCGTGCACCGCGCAGCCGAACTCGGGGCGCATCGGGCGTTCGCCCGGTGAGGTCGCCAGGATCAGCCGGATGCTCTCGACGACCTCGCGCTCGCCGCCGACGAGCGCGATCGAGCCGGTCGCGTCCGTGTGCAGCGGGAACGCCAGTCCCCGGCCGAGGAAGTCTTTCCCGCTCACCGTCACCTCAGCCTCCGATCAGGACGGTCGGGCAGCCCATGACGATCGGCGCGCCGCAGGTGGCCAGGTCGCCCATCCGGGCGGCCGGCATGCCGCCGATCAGCACCGTCGGGCAGCCCGGCGGCGCGATCGGCGTCGGCGGGTGCACCGCGGGCGGCGGGAACGAGCACGTGTGCAGCGTCCCGACGTTCGCGGCGGGCATCCCGCCGATCAGCACGGTCGGCACGCCGGGCCCGGCGATGACGCCCGGGTGCCCGGTCGGGTCGCCGACCCTCGCGGCTGGTGGCATGTCGCTCCCCCGTCAGTTGATCTTGACCACGCTGCCGCGCACGGTGACGACACCGCTGGCGGTCAGCTCCGTCTGGCCCTGGCCGGCGACCGAAACCGTGGCGCCCTCGACCTTCACACCCGCCGTGCCGTTCAGCTTGAGCTGGCTGGTCGCCTCGATGCTGGCGTCGGTCTGGGACTTCACGGACACCTTCTGGCCCTTGAGCTCCAGCGGCCCGGCGCCGGCGTCGATGCTCACGCCGTTCTGCGCCTTGACCGTGACGCTCTTGCCGCTGGTCACCTCGATGACCTGGTTCTTCTGGTCGATCTTGACCACGAACTTCGCGTCCGCCGACGACAGGATGATCCCGTCGTCCTCGGCGAACTCGAGCTTGTGGCCCTTCCGCGAGACGAACCCGCGCAGCGCGACCTCCCCGCTGTTGCCGTCCACGGCGGGCTTGGTGAACTTCGACGGCGCCGTGTCCTTGCTGTTGTAGAGGCCGCCGAGCACGTACGGCGCTTCGAAGTCGCCGTGTTCGAAGCCCACCAGGACCTCGTCACCGACTTCGGGCAGCACCAGCGCGCCGCGGTCCTTGCCCGCACCCGCCTGGACCGTGCGTGCCCAGGTGCTGGTGAACTCCTTGTCCAGCCACGGGAACGTGAGCTTGACGCGGCCGAGCTTCGCCGGGTCCTTGAGGTCGGTCACCTGCGCGGGGACGACACCCGGCCACGACGAGTGCTTCGCCCCGCCGGCGACCAAGCCGTACAGCGAGCGTTCCTGGCGTCCCGACACGGCGAACTCGGTGGTGTAGCCGACCTCCTCGTTGAACAGGTGGCGAGTGCTGGTCAGCGTGTACTTGCCCGAGAAGGGCTGGCCGACGCCGGTGAGCGTGACGGCGGCGCCCGCGCGCAGCTTCGGGTTGCCCTTCGCGACGCCGTCGAGTTCGGTGCACGCGCCGCCGAACCGGTCGGCCAGCGCCTTGGCGGTCGCGTCCGCCTCGCCCTGGGTACGCCGGGGTGTGGCGGCGTCGAGGAAGGGCGGGCTCGCGAACTTCCCGGCCAGCGCGACCGGATCCACCCCCGGCACGTCCGTGCCCGCGTTCTTCGGGGTCGCGGTGGCGGTGATCGGCTGCTTGTTCTCGTAGTCCCAGCCGTTGACCCGCACCTCGGGGACCTGCTCGGCCGCGGTGACGCTGGCGCGCAGGCTGAGCAGCGTGCCGTGGGCTTCGAGGACCAGCGGGTCGGCGGTCGCCTTGGTGCTCGTGGAGGGCGCGCCGGACGGCTTCTCCGGCAGCTCGAAGTTCAGCTTGCCGTCCCGGACCGCGATCTGCGCGCCGACCGCGTCGGCCAGCCGGGACAGGAACTCCCAGTCGCTGACGTTGTCCTGGCTCAGCTGGGTGTTCGGCCGGCCGCCGAAGCCCTTGACGTCGTCGATCTTCCCGGTGGGCAGGTTCGCGCGCCGGGCGACTTTGCGCACCACGTCCGCGATCGTCATGTTCGGGTACGCCGCGACCCGGCGGCCGCGGAACAGCCGGTGCGCGTGGTCGTACCCGCGGACCTCGGTGAACGTGCCGTGCGGGTCCAGGTCGACGGCGACCGCGGTGACCTCGCCCGAGAGCAGGTCCTGCGGGGCTTCGGGGTCGGACGTCTGGACCTTGAGCTTGATCTTCGCCCCGACCTTGAACTTGCCCTTCTCCAGCACGACGGCCCCGGGGTCGCGGAAGCGCAGCACGAAGGTGTCCGGCAGGTTCCGGCTGTCGTCGACGTAGGCGTAACCGAGCATCACCCGGACGTCGTCGGGCAGCGCGGTGCCTTCGACCTCGACCACGAGGGTGTTCGTGAAGGTCTCGTTAGCCATCGAGCTCCTCCAGCGCGGGCACCAGGAGCCGGGTGCCGGGCCGCAGCCGCATCGGGTCGTCGATGTCGTTGGCGTCGGCGATCGCGCGCCACTTCCCGGCGTCGCCGTAGGCGCGGAACGCCACCGAGGGCAGCGAGTCCCCGGCGACGAGCACGTGCGTGTCCCGGGCGGCCAGCGCGCCGGACGTCGGGTTCTGCCCGCCCAGCTCGCCGGAGATCTCCTCGAGGTTGACCGTGCAGACCGCGCGCACCGGCGTCCCCGACGGGGTGAACAGCGTGTACTTCGCGGTGACGGAGGAGACGTAGGCGGGGAAGCCGGTCATGCCACCCCACTTGAAGATCACCCACGGCGGTGAGGGCTTCTTGTGCTGACGGCTGTCCTCGGTGGCCACGCAGCAGGTGAACAGCTGCTCGACCTTCTTGACGACGGCGTCGTTCATCTTGTCGGTGGCGTCGATGAACATCTCCAGCGCGAGCTTCGCCGGATCGGACCCCTTGAACTGCGGCGGCGCGCTCTTCTTGGCGTTGGGCTGGGCGTCCCGGCCCCATTTGGCGTTCTTGCTGACCGAGAACTCCTTGGGGTTGAACTGGAACTCGATGTCGAACATCCAGTCGCCGGGCGGCTGCCCGGTCCCGCCGGACTGCGGCGGCTTGTGGACTTTCAGCACCGCGCGCTGGAGGTTGCTGGGCGCGCCCGAACTGTAGGCCGCCGTGGACTGGGAGCCGGCCGAGGTGAAGGTGACGGGCGAGGGCATCGTGTCAGCCCTTCTTCGCCGGGCTGAGGAAGCCGTGGTGGGCCAGTTCGAGGGTTTCGGTGGCGACCTTGGGCGAGTCGGGCGAGAGCTGCGGCCCGCTCCAGCGCACCGGGACGACGCCTTCGAGGGCCCAGCTGGCGATCACCTTGCCTTCGAGGGTGCGCGCCTCGATGGTGGCGGTCTTGCGTTCGATCCCGCCGGCCAGGCTGGCGAACCACTTGGTGATCTGTGAGCTGGCCTCGGTGACCGGGCGCGAGAGCTTGATGTTCGAGTACTTGATCCGGGTCGGCAGCTGCCAGACCATGCCGTTGTTGCCGCCCTCTTCCCGCTGTTCCATGACGAATTCGCAGCCGAGCCCGTCGCAGCTGGAGAACGCGCCGAGGTTGCCGAGGTTCTTGTCGTCCAGCTTGACGACGTAGCACACGGCAACGGCCTCTTCGGTGTCCGGCATCGGCGCTCCTCCTTCAGTGCGGGCGATCGGTGAGCGCGCCCCGGCGCTCCCGGTCGAGACGGAGTTCGGTCTTGAGACGGCGCAGCAGCGGATCGAACAGCTTCTTGACGAGCTCTTCGGTTTCCGGCGGCTGCTGGTGCGGAACCGCGGCCGGCGTGGACGCGGGTGCCGGCGCGGGCGCGGCGGCCGGTTCCGGATCACGCTGGACGACCGGCGTGGGAGGCGGCGGGTCCGGTGTGGACGGTCGGACCGGGTCGGCGATCCTCGCGACGGGCAGTGCTTCGGTCGCGCGGAAGGCGAGTTCGGCGTGGGGTGCCGGGGCGTCGACGACGCGCGAGACCGGGGCGGCCGGATTGCCGAGGGCCCGAGTCACGGGAAGTGCCGGGATTTCGGTCGCTCGTGCCACCGGGAGCGGCGGCATCGCGGACGCCACGCCATCAACGGCTGATGCGACGGAGAGCTGCGCGCTGGTTCCCGCCATCGGAGCGGGCGTCCCTTCCGGGGTTCGCGCGACCGGGAGGTCCGCGGTTCCGATGGTGCGTGCCGTCGGGAGTGGTGTGGGGGCGAAGTCTTCGAGGGATCGTGCCACCGGAAGCGAGGACACCGCGGTTCCCGTCGTCGAGGCTGCCGGGCCTTCGACGGACCGAGCCACGGGGAGCAGCGGCACGGCGGTTCCGGCCATCGGGCTCGCCGGGCCTTCGAGGGACCGTGCCACCGGG
>NZ_JBEZYY010000020.1:112971-185655 GCF_040638975.1 Amycolatopsis sp. NPDC024027 | reverse complement strand
GGAGCAGCGGCAGCGCAGCTCCTGCCATCGGACTCGCCGCCCCCTCGGCCGACCGAGCCACCGGCAACGGCCCGGCACCTGCCGTCGAGGTCGCCGGGCCTTCGACGGACCGAGCCACCGGGAGCAGCGGCAGCGCAGCTCCTGCCATCGGACTCGCCGCCCCCTCGGCCGACCGAGCCACCGGCAACGGCCCGGCACCTGCCGTCGAGGTCGCCGAGCCTTCGACGGACCGAGCCACCGGGAGCAGCGGCAGCGCAGCTCCTGCCATCGGACTCGCCGCCCCCTCGAGCGACCCGGCCACTGGTGACGACCCGGTACCTGCCGTCGAGCCTACGAACACCCCCGGCACCGGGAGCGGCCCTTCGATGGCGCGAGCCACCGGGAGCGGAGCACTCTGCGTCGCGCCTGTCGTCGCGGCCGGTGAATCCTCGGCGGCCCGGGCGATCGGAAGTGGCGAACTCTCGCTCACCCGTGTCGCCGGAAGGGAGGCGACCTCTGCCGCGCTCGTCACCGGGTGGGCCGGAGTCTCGAGGGCGCGTGTCACCGGAATCGGTGGTTCCTCCGCCGCTCGTGCCACGGAGAGTCCCGAGGTGTCGGCCGCCCGCAGCAGCGGAAGCGGCGGCACCGGGCGCGCCGGGGTCTCGACTGCCCGCAACACCGGCAGCGACGATCCCGACGCGGCCGACGGTGCCGGGGACTCGACCATCCGGGACACCGGCACCGGTGACTCATCGGCCACGGGTGCCGCGGAAAGCGCCGAACTGCCTTCCGTTCCCGGCAACGGAAGCGTCGAAGTCCCGACCGCTCGCGCCATCGGCAGCGGTGAATCCTGAGCCGTCGGCGCTCCTGAGCTCTCGGCCGTCCGGGACACCAGCAGCGGCGAATCCTGCGCGGTCGGCGCCACCGGGTTCTCGGCCGCCCCTGGCACCTGCCGCGGAGAATCCTGCGCCGCTGGTCCCACCGGCAACTCCGAGGTTTCGATCGATCGCGCCACCGGCAGCGGCGGCTCATGCGCCGCCGACCCCACCGGTACCGCCGGCTCGGCCGCCGGTCGCGGGGTCTCCGCCGCCCGCGACACCAGCAGCGAGGAATCCGGCGCTGTCGGCACCGCCGGGGTCTCAGCCGCGCGGGACACCGGCAGAGGTGACTCCTGTGCCGTCGGTACGACAGGAAGCGCCTCGCCCGCTCTCGACACCTGAGGCAGTGACTCCTCCACCTCTCGCGATCCGGCGGCACCCAGCACCGGACGCGAAGCAGCCCCCGTCACCGGGCCGGCTGCCGCCGGCTCCTCGCTGCTCCGCGCCACCGGCAAGGACGGGGAAACGCTCGTCGAGCCGCCCGGTGTCCCGGGCGGCTCCGTGGTCCCGGAGCGGATCTCCGGGGTGTCGAACGGGCGAAAGGTGTTCACCGGCGGTGAACCGGTCGTCCGCGACACCGGCTCAGCTGGTGGCCCCGAAGGGTTCGAGACCGGCGAAACGTCGTCCGCGAGCCGCGACGCCGGAAGCGGTGGGTTCGACTCCGGCAGCATCGGGGCGCCGAGTCCGAGCCGTCGTGGTGCTGCCTGTTCGGTCCGCTGGACGAGCGGCAACTCGGGCCGCGCCGGTTCGGCCGGTGCCGGTTCGGGTGCCGGGGGTTCCGGCGCCGCCACCGGGACCACCGGGGTGGCGCCGGTCGCCGGAGTGTCCACAGGGGACGGCTCCGCGATCGCCTGGAGGGTCCGCACCGGCGGACCGCTCTCGGCCGCCGCGGACGTCAGCGGCGGCACGGTCTCGCGCGCGGTGACGACCGGCAACACCAGCGGCAAGTCCACCGGTTCCCCGGACTGCCCGCCACCGGCCCGCTGCACCGAGGTACCGCGAAGCCGGGACGGCGGCCCCTGCTCCACCAGCGGCATGGGTGTCTCCGCGGGGCGCACCAGATCGTCGATGACGCCGGCGGGTTCCGCCGGGCCGACCCGGTGCCCGAGCGGCTCGAGGTAGCCCGGACTCCGCCAGGACGACAGCGTCGAGCTGAACCGCTGCACCGGGTTGACCAGCGGGTGCTCGGCCAGGACGCGCTGGATCGGCGCCACGCTCCGCCACTCCGCGCGCTTCACCGGCAGCGCGGCCGGCTCAGGCGCGGGCACAGGCACGGGCGGCGGGCCCGCCTCCTTCCTGCGAAACCACATCGTGCGTCACCGTCCCTGGCTCATCCGGGTGTTGATCCGGGCGATCTCGGCGACGTAGGTCAACCGGTCGGGGTGTTCGAGGTCGAGGATGTCGTCGAGGGACCAGTGCAGGTGGTAGGCCACGTACGCGACTTCCTCGTGCAGCCGGTCGGCCGCGTACGTCACGATTCCCCCAGGCGGCCACCGGCGACGTCGACGACGAAGCTGTGGCCGCACTCGGGGCAGGCGACGCCCGCCCTGGTGTGGCCTTCGCTGTTGACCCGGCGGTACATGTCCTGCAGGAACGCCAGGTCGGAGGCGAACAGGTTCTCGATGACCCCGGCGTGCACGTCGGTGATGTCGCCGATCCGGGTGACCACCCGGGCCAGCAAGACCACCGTGAGGAACGCCGAGTTTTCGCGCACCCGGTCGTCCCGCAGCGGGATCAGCTCGTCGCGCGCGGTGGCCAGGCGCATCACGCCGGAGTGGTGCACCTTGCCCTCGTCGTCGACGTACCCGCGCGGGAGCTCGAACGCGAACTCCGTCCGCAGCTTCGGCCGTTCCGCCCGGGGCTCCCCCGCCGGCGCGGCGGGGGCTTCCTCGACCGGGGCCGACGCCATCACCCTGCGCATCGGCTCACTCGACTTCCATCTGCTCGTAGGTGATGACGAGCTTCTCGGTGAGCACGCTCGTGTCGCCGGCCTTCAGCGAGCCGATCTCCAGGCTCTTCGGCCACGCGTTGGTGAGCTTGTAGCGCTTGAGCGCGGTGCCTTCGTAGTCGTAGACGATGATGGCGCCACCCTTGCGCGCCGTCGCCATCTTGCCGAAGTGCGCGTCCTTGACCCACTTCTCGAAGCTGTTGTCGTCGGTCAGGCCGCGGGTCAGCGTGACCTCGCCCGCCTTGGGGCGGCCGGGCAGCTTCTTGATGACGTACTTGCCGTCCGCGGTGTTCTGCTTGAGCTCGATGACGTCCTGTTCCATCTTGAGGCCGGAGACCTCGGAGATCTGCTTGATCTGGACGCCGTCGATCTCGAGCCCGAAGGAGTGGCCTACCGCCTTGTCAAGATCGGGAAGTGCCATTGCGAAGCCCTTTCATCACTCGTTGACGAGGCTGGTGCCGCCGGACATCTGGGCCAGCCGGAAGATCACGAACTCCGCCGGTTTCACCGGGGCGATGCCGACTTCGCAGATGACCTGGCCGAGGTCGATCCCCTCGGCCGGGTTGGTCTCGCGGTCGCACTTGACGAAGAAGGCCTCGTCCGGGGTGAGCCCGAACAACGCGCCCTTGCGCCACTCCATCACCAGGAACGCGCTGATCGTGCGCCGGATCCGCGCCCACAGCGCGTCGTCGTTCGGCTCGAACACGACCCACTGGGTGCCGCCGAGGATCGACTCCTCGAGGTAGTTGAACAGCCGCCGGACGTTCAGGTAGCGCCACGCCGGGTCGCTCGAGAGCGTCCGCGCGCCCCAGACCCGGATGCCCTTGCCGGAGAACGACCGCACGCAGTTGACGCCGATCGGGTTGAGCAGTTCCTGCTCCGCCTTGGTCAGGTGCGTCTCGAGCGCGAGCGCGCCGCGGACGACTTCGTTGGCCGGGGCCTTGTGGACGCCGCGGGTGGCGTCGGTGCGGGCCCACACGCCGGCCATGTGGCCGCTCGGCGGGATGAACGCGTTGGTGCCCGAGGCGGGGTCGAGGACCTGCACCCACGGGTAGTACAGCGCGGCGTACTTCGAGTCGTAGCCGGCCGCGTCCATCCGCCAGCTGCGGACTTCCTGGGGGTTGAGCGCCGGCGGCGGGTCGATGATCGCCATCCGGTCGCCCATCAGCTCGCAGTGCGCGATCATCGCCAGCTGGACGGCCTTGACGGTGTCGAGGTCGATCAGGTCGCGCTGGTAGGCGGCCATCAAGTCCGGCGCCGCGACCATGGTGATCTCGTCGATGGCCTCCAGGCCGCCGAACCCGGTGCGGTCGGCGACGTCGCCGACGTAGTCGTTCGCCGCGACCCGGCCCGGGACCGGCGGGGCCTCCGCCTCCTTCGGCGGCGCCGAGAGCACCGCGGTGCCCTTGTCGGGCTTGCTGACCGCCCCGCCGGTGGCGACCTCCTCGATGGTGATCAGGCTGGACTTCTCCCGCACCGCGGTGACGACGTTCTCCTTGGTGCGCTTGGTCGTCACGTTGTGCGTTTCGACGACCTTGCCGTCCTGCTTGACCAGCACGGTGAACCGGTCGTCGGCCGGGTTGTCGCCGGTCGGTTCGGCCACCTCGACGGTGATCTCGCCGCCCTGCTTGCCCTCCGGCAGCTCCTTCGCGACGAAGCGGTAGCCGCCGAGCACGGCCTGGCGGGCCTCGATCTGCTTCGGCGCGGCGCCGTTGTTCTGGGCGCGCGAGCCGCCGATGCGGACGATGTAGCAGTTGCTGCCGCCGTTGAGGAAGTAGCCGTAGACCGACTGGGCCAGGTAGCAGCCTTCGAGGAAGTCACCGAAGGTCTGGGTGAACTGGCCCCAGTTGGACACCAGCGTCGGGGTGTTGAAGGGACCGTCCGCCGCGAAGCCGACGAAGGCGGCGACCGCGGTGCCCACGCCCTCGATCGGCCGTGCGCCCGCCTCGATCTCCTCGACGTACACCCCCGGCGTGAGATAGGTGGGCATGCGTGCCTCCCTTGTCGACGCACAAGTCTTGTCCCCGGCGATGCTGCTGCCAGGACGATCTCCGCGGAACGACCGTGCGGCTAGGCCCGCGGGAACCGATCTCTGCCCTTAAAGGCAACTGCCCGTTCGGGCAGCCGTGCCCGCCCGTCCGGTCGTTGGCAACCGGCCCGGCAGAGCCGACAGTTGAACGCATGCCAACGGGCCGGGACAAGGCGCCACGGGAGCCGTCCGGACAGCCGGCGCGGCCGGTCCGGCCCGCACCGCGGGCGACGCCGCCCGCGTTGCTGCGCCTGCAGGCCTCGGCGGGCAACGCGGCGGTGTCGGGCCTGGTCGCGTTGCAGCGGCAAGGCTGTCCCGCGCCCCCGGTCGCGCCGCCCGGCGTGACGCCGGCGTCCGACCCGAAGTTCCAGTCGCTGAAGAACGACGTCGGCGGCAAGGCCAAGACGGCGAAGGCGCACCCGCCCGCCGGCGCGGAGGTCAAGCAGGCGCAGGACGCCGCGGTGGCGCCGCCCGACGACAAGGACGCGCAGGCCAAGGCCGCCCAGGCGGACAAGATGGCCGCGGCGAAGCCGGCCGGCTTCGACAAGGCGGCCTTCATCGCGGCGGTGAACACCGCGATCGCCAAGCAGGCGCCGAAGAACCTCGACGAGGCCGACAAGTTCGCCACCTCCGGCAAGGCGGACCAGGTGAAGACCGAGGTGCTGGGCAAGGTCACCAGCGGCAAGGACGCCTCGGCCAAGGACGTCACCGACCGGACGAAGGAACCGCCGGACCCCGGCCGGGCCGTGGAAAAGCCGGTCACGCCGCTGCCGCAACCACCGGCCCCGCCGGCGCTGGCGCCGCCGGACGCGCGCAAGGCGACCCCGGACAAGGCACCGCCGGAGCAGACCGATTTGCGCGCGGACCAGTGCGAAACCCAGGGCGCGATGGCCGCGGCGGACGTCACCGAGCAGCAGCTGGCCGAGTCCAACGAGCCGGAGTTCACCGGCGCGCTGGCCGCGAAGCGGGAAGGCGAGCAGCACACGGCTTCGGCGCCGGCCGCGGTCCGCGAGTCCGAGGCCGGGCAGCTGGCCGCGGTGACCGGCGCGGCCCAGGCGTCCGGGCAGGCGGCGATGGCGGGCATGACGGGCGCGCGGTCGTCGTCGGCCCAGCGGGGCCAGGCGGCGAAGTCGGCCACGAAGTCGAAGGACGAGCAGGACCGGGCGCGGATCACCGGCGAGATCAAGGCGATCTTCGACGAGACCAAGACGAAGGTCGAAGGCGTGCTGGGCGCGCTCGACGACCAGGTGGCGAAGAAGTTCGAGGCGGGCGAGGCGCAGGCCAAGGCCGCGTTCACCGCCGACCACCAGGCGCGGATGAAGCGCTACAAGGACGAGCGCTACGACGGGATCACCGGCGCGGCGCGCTGGGCGTACGACCTCTTCGCCGACCTGCCCGCCGAAGCGAACAACCTCTTCCTCGAGGCCAAGAAGGTCTACGAGTCGAAGATGCAGGGCGTCATCGGCGACATCGCGGACTTCGTCGGTCAGAAGCTGGGCGAGGCGAAGCAGCTGATCGCCGACGGCCGCACCCGCGTGCAGCAGAAGGTGGCGTCCCAGTCGCCGGCGTTGCGCAAGATCGCGGGCGAGGCGGCGAAGGAGTTCGGCGGCCAGTTCGACGACCTCGAGAAGTCCGTCGACGAGAAGCAGGATGCGCTGGTCGAGGACCTGGCCCAGAAGTACGGCGAGGCCCGCAACGCCGTCGACGAGGAGATCAAGGCGCTGCAGGCCGAGAACAAGGGCCTGTGGAGCAAGGCGAAGGAAGCCGTCGGCGGCGCGATCGAAACGATCCTCAAGCTGAAGGACATGCTGCTCGGCGTGCTTTCGCGGGCCGCGAACGCGGTCGGGTTGATCATCGCGAAGCCGATCGAGTTCCTCGGCAACCTGGTCAACGCGGTCAAGACCGGCGTCATGAACTTCGGCGCCAACATCGTCCAGCACCTCAAGGACGGCCTGAAGGGGTGGCTGCTGGGCAACCTGGCGAGCGCGGGCATCGAGATCCCGGAGGCGCTGGACGCCAAGGGCATCCTGAAGATGGTCCTGTCGCTGCTGGGCCTGACCTGGGCCAGTGTCCGCGCGCGGATCCTGCGGTTCATCCCGGAGCCGGTGCTGGCGAAGCTGGAGCAGACCCTCGACGTCGTCAAGATCCTGCTCACCGAGGGCGTGCCGGGGCTGTGGCGCTGGATCGTCGCGAAGCTGGGCGACCTGAAGGAGATGGTCCTCGGGCAGATCAAGGACTTCGTGATCGAGAAGATCGTCAAGGCGGGCATCACCTGGATCATTTCGATGCTCAACCCGGCGGCGGCGTTCATCAAGGCCTGCAAGGCGATCTACGACATCGTCATGTTCTTCGTGGACAAAGCCGCGCAGATCAAGGAGTTCGTGGATTCGGTCCTGGACTCGGTGGAGTCGATCGCCCGCGGTGGCGCCGGCGCGGTGGCGGGCCTGATCGAGCGGACGCTGGCGAAGGCGTTGCCGATGGTGCTGGGGTTCCTGGCCAGCCTGCTGGGGCTGGGCGGGATCTCGGAAAAGATCAAGTCGGTGCTGGAGAAGGTCCAGGCGCCGGTCGGCAAGGTGATCGACTCGGTCGTGGGGACGATCGTCAAGGCGGGCAAGAAGGTCTGGAGCAAGTTCAAGGGCAAGAAGGGCAGCGGGGTGCCGGACCCGCGCAGCGCCGGCCAGAAGCAACAGGCGCTGGCCCAGGCCAAGCAGGCGGCCGACGCCGAGATGCGCAAGCCGAACGCCACCCAGCACACCGTCGAAGCGGCGCTGCCGAAGATCAAGGACACCTACCAGCTCACGACCATCGCGCTGGTGCCCACGAGCAACGGCAAGTTCAAGACCCACCTCGAAGTCAACCCGACCGACGACACCGGCGAACTCCCGCTGGGGCCGATGGCGCCGGTCGACGAAGCGAAGGTCTACTTGGGCAAGCGGTTCGTCGTGAAGGCGACCAACCGGGTCGCCAAGGTCACCGACGTCCGCCCCGACGGCTGGGTGACGCTCCAGTACGAGCTGGAACGCAACGCCGGCGGCCGGAGCAGGAGCTCCGAAGGGCGGCCGGCGTTCCCGGTGCTCAAGTTCCTGGCCAACACCCCGAACGGCGGCCCCGAACTCGCACCGGCCGAAGGCGGCGCGAGCCAGACGCAGTACACGATCGACGGCAAGACGTTGCGGCCCGAGTACCACGACGTCCGCGCGGTCTTCTACGGCGGCTCCCACAAGTACAGCGGCCACGACGCCGCCAAGATCGCCGCGGTGATGCGGCCGGACGGGCTGACGTTCACCTGCCCGGGTGTCCCGTTCCTCGGCATCGCCCCGCACGTCGCCGCCCGCGTCAAGCCGAACAGCGCCGACAACTACGCGCTGGACCACCGGAAGTCCGTGGCCGGGCACTGGAACACCCAGGGCCGGGAGAAGGGCCAGACCGACCGCTCGCAGTTCTACGCCGACCCGGGCAACCTCGAGGTCCTGTGCGCGTCGTGCAACAGCAAGAAGGGGTCCAAGGACGCCGACACGGGCGCGGCCGAGCGGTACCGCAAGGACGTGGAGATCCCGGGCTTCACCGGCCCCGACGGGAAAGAGTGATCCCGGCGGGCGTTCTCGGACGGCCGGGGGATCGCCACCATCGCCTGGGGTACGCCGGCCGGAGGGTCGGCGGGCGCTGATCGGGTCTGGCGACGTCGCGTAGCCGTTCGGCGGGTGACGGCCGAGCCGTCCCCCGCCGAACGCTGCACGCAGCCGATCAGGCCTCTTCTTCGGCCTCTTCCTCACGTTGCACGAAGGTCTGCGCCATCTTCTCTTCGCCTTCCTCGGCCTCCGGCGCTTCCTCCCGCTGAACGGCCGCGTCCTCCGAAGAAGCCGCGGAATGCCCGCCGTCTTCGCAACGCTGGACCGCACGCCCGGCCGGTGCGGGCGAAGACATCAGCCGGTCCGCGTTCGCCACGGCTTCGCGCTCGAACCGGTCCGAAGGATCCGACACCTTCACCCCGCCCCCGGCGTCCGTCCCGTCCACCGGCCCGCTCCGCTGCTGCACCACGTGCGTCAGCTCGTGCGCCAGCATGTGCTTGCCGGAATCCGAAGAAGGGTCGTACTTGTCCCGCTGAAAAACGATGTTCGACCCCACCGTGTACGCCTGCGCGTTCACCGACTTCGCCGAGTCGTGCGCCGCCCCGTCCGTGTGGACCCGGACGTCGCCGAAGTCGTGACCGAAGCGGGTCTCCATGTCCGCGCGGGTCGCGGTGTCCAACGGGGAGCCGCCGCCGGAACCGACGACGTCGTGGACCGGCGAGCGCTCCTCCTCCACCAGCGAAGACGTCCCCGCGTTGCCCACCGCGCGCTGCAGGCCCAGCATGCCGGCCGGGCCCAGGACATCGGTGCGGCCCGCCGCGGCCGCCCGGCCGAGGAGGTCGTGGTCGTCCCGCTCGATGCGGTCGCCCTTCGGCCGCAGGGCCGGTTCGAGCTCGTTTTCGTGACTGTGCCCGCGCATGACAGCTCCCTCCGCCGCCCGTAAAGCTTGCCCCGCCGCCGCGCCGCGCGCCAGACTGGCGGGCCCGTCCGGAAGGGCAGCGAAACCTGCCCCCACGGGCAGTTCAGCCGTCCGTCACCATCGCCAGGTAGGGCCCGAACTCCCGGTCTAGGCAGAGCCGGCCCAGCTTGCGGTACTCCCGCGCGACCGCGCCGACCAGGTCGCTCATCGCCACCGGGCGGCCCGCCTCGGCGGCCAGGTACGCGCCGGTGACCGCGGCCGACCGGATGTGCCCGCCCGCCAGTTCGAACGCCTCGGCCAGGAACCCCAGGTCCAGGTCCGCCCCGCGCGGCATCCGGACGCCCAGGCAGCGGTCCCACAGCCGGTGCCGGAGTGCGACGTCCGGCAGCGGGAAGTCGACGATGACGTCGAGCCGCCGGGTGAAGGCCTCGTCGAGGTTCGCCCGCAGGTTCGTGGCCAGCACCGCGATCCCGTCGAACGTCTCCATCCGCTGCAGCAGGTACGCGCTTTCGATGTTGGCGTACCGGTCGTGCGCGTCGCGGACCTCGGACCGCTTGCCGAAGATCGCGTCCGCCTCGTCGAAGAGCAGGACGCCGTTGACGCCGGACGCCTCGGTGAAGATCCGCTCCAGGTTCTTCTCCGTCTCGCCGACGTACTTGTCGACCACGGTCGCCAGGTTCACGGTGTAGAGGTCCAGCCCGAGTGACGAGGCGATCACCTCGGCGGACATCGTCTTGCCGGTCCCCGAATCCCCGGCGAAGAGCCCGGTGACGCCCCGGCCGCGGCCACCGCCCGGGCGCATCCGCCAGTCGTCGAGCACCTGGTCGCGGTAGCGCGCCCGGGCCGCTAGTTCGTCCAGCAGCGACAGCACGCCCGCCGGCAGCACCAGGTCGGCCCAGCCGACGACCGGTTCGATCCGCCGCGCGAGCCGTTGCAGGCCGGCCGCGTTCTGGCTGCGCGCCCCCGCCCGGACGTGGGCCGTGCGGACCAGCCCGTCGTCGGCCAGCGCGGTCACCGACGCCGCCTTCGCCGCGCGGGCGATCTGCCCGGGTCCCAGCACGAAGTGGGCGGTCGCCTCCCCCGGGTCGACGCCCGGGGCGAGCCGGCCGTCGAGGCGGCTGCGCCAGAGTTCCGCGCGGTCGGCGCCGGACAGCGGCAGCGCGTCGAGCTGCAGCGGCGGCGTCGCGCTCCAGCGCGGGTCCCAGGCGCCGGTGCCGTGCGCCACCAGCGGGATCGCCGGGTGCGCCAGGTCCTCCAGCCGCGGGTTCTCGACCGGGCCCAGCACGATCCCGGCGCCCCGCAGCAGCGCCTCCCGCCGCAGCGACGCGGTGAGCTCGGCGTGGCCGGGCTCGGCCTGCCAGCGCGCCGCGTCCACCACCAGCGCCGGGTAGCCGGCCTCGGCCAGCGCGCCGACGCCGAGCTCCTCGGCCCCGCCACCGGGCTGTTCCTTCAGGTAGACGAGCCCGACCCGGCCGCGGATCGCGCGGGCGAGCCGCTCCCGGCCCGGCACTTCGACCAGCTCGGTGCCCAGGTGCGCGCAGCCGGCGAGCTCGGGCGCGAGCCGGTCGTCGCCGAGCAGGTGGTTGACCACCCGGTCGGGGACGCGCAGCGTGCGCGAGAGGAACGGCCGTTCGTCTTCGCCGACCGTGAGCAGCCCGCAGGTGACCAGCGGCGAGTCGGCGTCGAGCCGGGCGCGGCCGGCGGCCGACGCCTCGGGGAGGCCGCACAGCCGCAGCGCGAGCCCGGCGCTGGCGCGGCGGCGGGTCACGTCGTCGTTGAGGTAGCCGTAGAACTGCTCGAACCGGCTGTCCAGGTCGGGGGCGAGCGCGACGAGCAGCAGTTCGACGTCGACGCCGGTGAGTCCCGCGCGTTCGGCGAGCAGGCGCAGCCTGCCGTCCGGGACGGAGTCGGTGAACGGCGTGAACGGCTCGCGGAGCCCGTCCAGCAACGCATCGATCGTCTCGTTGGACAGGTACAGGCCGCGGAACGGGTCGTCGGGGTTCGGGTCGGCCGCGCGACGGCTGTCGACGGCGTCGCGGATGCGCTGTTCGAGCCGGGCCAGCCGCTCGAACAGGTACTCCAGGCTCACCGGGGCTTCCGGTGGGTGCGCGCCATCGCGACCCGGCGCTGCCCTTCGACGGCCCCGGTCGCGGACACGTGGTGCCCGAGGAGCTCGCCGTCGCCGGTGTCGAGCTTGAGGCCTTCCTTGGCGGGCGGCCCGGCCGGGTAGACGCGTCCACTGTGGATCGGCGCGGAGACGACGACGTCCAGCGACGGCTTGAGTTCACCGCCCAGCGCGGTCCACACGTCGGCGAACGCGCGGTCCTCCGGAGGCGGCAGCGCGACGGTCATCGGCACCGGCAGCCCCATCTCGGCCAGCGAGCCGGTGAGCATCCCGGCCGGCACGGCTTCGTGGCGCAGCAGGCCGAGCAGCAGGTCCGACAGCACCCGGTGCTCGTCCTCGGGCCGCTGGGTCCAGGCGGTGACCAGGTAGGACAGCTTGACGTGCTTGGGCGGCAGGTGCCGCGCCGCGACCTCGCCGCGCTGGTCGTACTCGTTGAGCAGCCCCCGCGACCGGCGGCGCATGTCCTCGCGCACGTCGTAGAGGTAGATGTTCACCGTCGGAGCGTTGCGCCGGGCGGCCCAGTCCTTGGTGGGCGCGTCGAAGGCGACGTCGACCTCGCTGCCGCGCAGCGCCTCGTCCTTCACCAGCCGGCGCAGCGCCTCGTCGACCTCGTGGATCACCGGCGGACCTCCTCGCACTGGCGGTGCGTCCACGATGATCGCGACCGGGCGCCCCGGCCAGCCGCGCAGCGGCAAACCTTCGGGTACACCCGGCTGCCCGTATGGGCAACCGGGGTCAGGGCAGGCGGGTGAAGAAGAAGGCGGCGGTCCGGCCGCCGGCACCGGTCCAGTCTCCCTGGTACCGCGGGGGCTGTGTCGGGTCCGAGACGAGCTTTCCCCGGTAAGTCTGGTTCCCGTTCGCGTCGGAGTCCGTGGCGGAGAAGTCCGCAGGGGCGGGAACGGCGGCGACGAAGTTGCCACTCACTGCCTGGCCGTCGCCGATCCACTGGCCGCCGTAGCAGGGAGCGATCTCGTCGCACCGGCTGTCGTCGAGCCGGTGCAAAGCGATCGTGAAGGTGTCCGGCGAGTTCATCCAGACGCCGCCGCGGGCGGCATGGTGGAACAGGTCGAGCCGCCAGGTGCCGGTCAGGTCGGGGGCTGCGGTGGAGCGACGGGCCGCGCCCGCCGGGCCTTCGGCGGCCGCGCCGGGCTGTTCGCCGGGCCGGGGGCCGGGCGGCTGCGAGTGCCGGACCGGGCCGGCCGGCGGCGGGGCGGCGGTGGGGACTCCGGCCGGAGGCGGCGCGGACGTGGGCGCCGGCCAGCTCGGTGACGGCGTGGGTGGGCTCGGGTCACGGGGCAAGATCGGCGCCGCGAAACCGAATGACGGCGCTGGCGCACCGGTGGCCGAGGCCGGCGATCCGGCAGAGGCGGGTGAGCCGAACAGCACGCCGGTCAGGACGAGGATTCCGGCGACGGCCTTGCGGAGCACGGCCGGGTGCTCTTGCGCCAGCCGAAACGCCGGACCGGTCACGCTGTCGAGGAGCGGACCGCGCGAGAACAGCCGGGAGACGGCTTCCGCGCCTCGGCCGGGCCAGCGAGGTGCGCGAGTAGCGGGCAGCCCGTCGCGCAGGGCGCAGGCCCGGCCGGCAAGCGGCCGGTCGCCGTGTTCCCCGGCCGAGCCGATCAGCGCGGTCACGAGTTCGGCAGCTTCCTCGACCCGCCCGCTGTCGGCCCGGCGCGTGGCCAGCGCGTAGGCGAAGAAGGCGGTGTCAGAGCGCGAACCCGCGCGCCGGGCCGCGCGGAGCCCGAGCCCGAGCACCTCGTCGCCACGGTTCCACCACGGAGTCGGCAGGAGTTTCACCGCCACGACGCGGGCGAGCACCAAGGCATCCCAGTGCCGGTCGTCATCGAGAAGCCGTCGCACGGTGGGTTCGAGAACGCCAAGTTCTGCCGCGATCCGCGCGGCATCGGCGTCCGCGTGGGCCCAGGCGGTGATCCGCGCGAAGAGCGGCCACGGCGCCGCGGCCGACGGGGCCATCGCCACGGCGACGTGCGGGCACACCCGGTACCGACCTAGCTCGCGCTGGATCAGGCGCGCGTCCTCGAGTTTGCGGAGACCGCTGGCGACGGCGGTCAGCAGTTCTTCGCCCCAGGACGCTTCGGGGAAGACGAGCAGTTCCCGCCACGTCGTCGTGGCGGGTTCGCCGATTCCGGCGAGCACCCGGCCGACGATCAGGGCGCAGGCATCCGGGTCCGCCACATCGGGCACGTTCCCCAGCGTGCCGGCGATCCGCATCGCGGCCGCGAATTGCCCGAGCTTGCCGGGATTTCCGGCCCAGCTGTCATGGACGCGCTCGACCCGGTGTTTTTCTGCGTCCGAAAGCGGTCTGCCGAGTTCGTTCTCCCACAGTTCGAGCCCGTCGACGAGGCTCAGGCCACCCAGCGGAAGCACTTTGACCGACGGCGAAGAATCGGCGCGCCGGGCCGCGATGACGAACACGCTGCCCGGCATCGCGTCGAGCACCTCCCGGACCTGCCCGGGTGCCCACTCGACGCCGTCGAGGATCACCAGGGCACGGACCCGGGCGAGCAGCCGCCGGGGCGGCGGTTCGCCGTCGCAGCATTCCAGAGCCAGCTCGTGCAGCACGTCGTCCGGGGTCGTGCCGGGGCGAAGCAGCTGCCGCAGTACGCCCTCGCAACCGGGAACCGTCTCGGCGGACAGCACTCCCGCACCGGTTGCGTGCTGCAGAAACAGGGTCTTTCCGATTCCCGCGGGACCGCCGACCAGCACGTGCCGCCCCGCGGTAAGCTGACGGCGCAGTTCCGCCAATTCCCGGCTCCGACCCAGGCACGAGGACGCCTGGGTCCACGGCAGTGACGACGGCAGGCTTTTCCGCCGCAGGGTTCCGGACGTTCTCCGGCGTTCGTCGACCGCGTCGAGCAATCGCTCCAGCGTCGGCTCGTCGATCTTCGCCGGCAGGTGGAGGTGACCGATTTGGCAGGTGAGGCCGTGATTGGCGACGACGACGTTCACGATCTCGTCCCGATCGGACACCGGTGTGCCGCCGGACTCTGTGGATTGCACTGAGGACTGTCCTGTTCCTCCGTCGAAACAAAGGAACAGGGTAGCGCCGTTCCCGGAAAACCGGGACAGGGCCGGGTATTGTCAATCTTTTGTCCGGCAGCCCGATTCGGCGGGCCCAGGGCGGTGAGCGGATCCGGCAGGCCGCCTTCGCCGGTGCGGGCGATCGCGATTCCGGCTGGTTCACGTCCGATCTTGTAACCGGGCCCGGGGCCGGGACGACTACCGCTTCAAGAGAACGAGGTGGCACGAATGCGACGGATTCCCGGCCCGCTCGGGCTGGCGCTGGGCCTGCTGGTGGCCGGCTGCGGCGGTCCCGGGCCACCGGCGACGCCGACGCCGCTCTCCACCCGCACCGCGACCACGGCCTCGTCCGCCGAATCGGCCACCGGCGGGAGCGAACCGGCGTCGACCGCCGCTCCGGGAAGCTCGCCGGGGACCGTGGCCTCGCGGACCGCCGGGTCGTCCACCGCGAAGACGTCCCGCACACCGCCGACGCCGAAGTCCGCCCCCACGACGGCGAAACCGCCGGCGAAGGGGTCGCCCGTGCGGACCGCGCCCATCGAGATCATCGGTACGTCGTACGCCGCGCTGGGACCGGTGACCGCGGCGCAGCTCACGGACGAGTGCGGTGGCACCCTCTGCGTCACGCTCCGGGAGACGATCGAAGGACCGCCGGACCCGAAGCAGGACTGCACGGTCAAGCGGATCGTCCAGTCGGTGCCGATCTACCGCGGTGACACCATCACGTTCGTGCTCTCCGACCCCTGCGGGGACTTCACCGAACCACCCGAACCCACCGGGTAGCGGCGGCGATGGCGAACCGGCTCCGGTCCCTGCGGCCCCCGGCCCCTCCGGCGGAGGCGAAGCCCGAAAGCCCGTCGAAGGCGCTGCGCGTGCTCGGCTCGGTGCTCGCGCCGACGACCGTGCTCACCGGGCTGCTGTTCTTCTTCGGCAGGCAGCACGCCAACTGGCTCCTCGACTACTTCGGCGTCCCGCTCTCGACGACCGGACTGACCGCGCAGGACTACCTGGTCCGCAGCGCGGACGGCCTCTTCGGCCCGATCGCCGTCGTGCTGGCCGCGGTGTTGACGCTCCTGTGGCTGTACCGCTTCCTGCGCGCCCGGCTCGGCGATGCGGCGTGGCAGCGGCTGCTCCGCCTCGCGACTCCGGTGGCCGTCGTCTGCGGGCTGGCCGGGTTCGCGGTGGCGGCCGTCGGCGTGGTGCGTCCCGAAGCGTTCGCCTCGTCGTACTCGGTGCCCGGCGCCGGGCTGTCCCTCGGCGTCCTGTTCCTCGTGTCCGCCTCGCGCCTGCTCGCGGCCCGGGCCCGGCGGCCGCTGCCGGCCGCGGTGGCCACCGCCGAGTGGCTGGCGGCGTTCGCGCTGGTCAGCGTGGGTCTCTTCTGGGCCGTGGCCGACTACTCCGCCTCGGTCGGCGTCGGCCGGGCCATCCAGATCGAGGCGGCGCTGGCCGGGCCGCCGGAGACCGTCCTCTACAGCGCCAAGAGCTTGAACCTCACCGCGCCGGGTGTGCGCGAAACCCCGTGCCGCGACCCCGACACCGCCTACCACTACCGGTACACCGGGCTGAAGCTGATCCTGCAGTCCGGCGGCCAGTACTTCCTCCTGCCCGTGCAGTGGCACAAGGCCGACGGGACCGCCGTGGTGCTGCCGCGCACCGACGCCCTGCGGCTGGAGTTCACCCCGGCCGCGGACCCGGACGCACCCTGCTGAGCGAGCCGGGTCCGCGCAGTGCGGACCCGGCTCGCTCAGCCTCGGCTGCGATCGGGAGCGTCAGCCCCGGTCGTAGTCGAAGTCGCTGTCCGCGTCGTGGTCGGCCCAGACGTCGTCGTCGTCCGTGGCGTCGGCCACCGCCGTGACCGAGTGCGCCGCGGCACCGCCCACACCCGCCGCGGTGTACCAGGCGTGGTAACCCGCGTAGTCCGGCACGGCCACCGCGTGCGCACCCTCCGACGATGCGCCGTACGGGCCGGCCGTGTACTTCTCCGCGTCGTACGTGGCGTGGTGCTCACCCGCGTGGCTGACGACGTGCGCCGAGGTGGCGCCGTCCGCCCCGGCCGAGTGCTGCTCGGCGTAGTAGCCCACGTCGTCGGCGTCATCGTCGTCGTCGGCGGCGTAGACCGGGTGGACGACGTAGCCGGCCGGCTCCTGGTCCACCGGGTCGGGGTGGCTCACGACGTGGTGGTGCTCGGTCACGTCGGGAGCGTCGTGGTCGTAGTCGCCGTTGACGTAGTGGTGGTGGCCGCCGTCGTAGTCGTCGCCGTCGTAATCGCCGTCGTAATCGCAGTCGTCGTCGTCCCCGTCGTGCCAGCCACCCTGCACCGGGTGGTGCCAGGCGTGGTTCCAGCCGTCGTCGCCGGACTCGCCGCTGTGCGTGACGTAGGCGCCGCCGATGCCGGCCACGGCCGAGTCGGAGTCCGACCAGTGGTGTCCCCACCAGGTCGCGCCTTCGTCGGTGTCGGTCGTGCCCGCGCCGCCGATGCCGGCCCAGCTGCTGGAGCTTTCGGCGCTCCAGGAGTCGTGCGGCCAGTCGAGCGGATGCGCCGTCGCCGGACCGACGATGACGAGGGAAAGCGGCAGCGCGAAAGCGCCGGCGACAGCCAGTCGTCGCAATGTGGACATGATTTCTCGGGGTTCCTTCCTGAGTGCGGCAACCGGGTTTCATTCGGGGCCCGGACGCCGGGGCAGAAGCTCTGTCCGATAGGTGACGTTACCGCCCCCATGGGGTTGTGATGCGGCTTTGACCTGGGCAAATACCCGATCGGTGCGCCGGAACCGCCATGTGGAGGACAGTCTGGGAATAGGGTCGGACCAGCCTAGTTCGCCGCCGCCGGAGTGGCCGGAATGAATGGCGGGAAATCACTCGCTCAGGTAGTCCTCGGTTTAGCGGAAAGAACCGTGGTTCCCCAGACGGGACGGCTCGCCGGGCACAGCGGGGGGGCGACGGCCGGTCGACCGCGGCCGCACTCGGCCGGGCGGCTGCCCGGAACGCGGCAGGTGGCCCACCGGCGGCGGGCCGGATGGGCGCTCCGAGCGCCGCGTCGGCGGGGAATTCCGGCCACGAGCCGCCGCCGGGCCACGATAACAGAACCGTCCACCGATTGTTCCCACGGTATTCACAGTCGTGGAGTAATCACTGGTTTTTTCGGTACCTGGTACACCCGAAAAGCGGAGGAATGGACTCGTTCGGCCCAAGCAGTTGCGCGGTCAATTGCGTAGGTTCACGACATGTCGCCGATCAGATCCATTTTGGCTGTCGTTCTGCTGGCCGCGTTCGTGGTGCCGCCCGGCCCGGCGGTGGCCGCCGAGGTGACGCCCGGCCCGGTGTGCGATCACCAGCCACTGGCCAACACGACGGCCCCCGCGGGCGCGGTCGCCATCGACGCCGCGGTGCCCGGCGACCTCTACCACAAGTCGCAGGAGTCGCCGCCCGGCACGACGTTCTGGCTGCCCGCGGGCACGCACCTGCTGGCGGCGGACCCGTTCGGCCAGGTCATCCCCAAGGACGGCGACGTCTACCTCGGCGCCCCGGGCGCGGTGCTCGACGGCCAGGGCATCAACCGCGCGGCCTTCACCCAGCAGGCGAAGGACGTCGTCATCCGCGGGCTCACCATCCAGAACTTCGTCGCCCCGCAGGACCAGGGCGTCGTGAACCACGATTCCGGCGAACATTGGATCATCGAAAACACCACCGTGCAGAACAACAAAGGCGCGGGAATCATGGCCGGTGCCCGCCAGGAGGTGCGGCACAGCTGCCTGCGCAACAACGGGCAATACGGCATGAACGCCTACCGGTCGGACAGCACGATCACTGCACTGATCATCGAGGGCAACGAAATCTCGGGCAACAACACCGATGACTGGGAAACGCGCAACCCCGGCTGCGGGTGCAGCGGCGGGGTCAAGTTCTGGGTGGTCGACAAGGCCGACGTCCGCGGGAACTGGATCCACCACAACCACGGCGCCGGGCTCTGGGCCGACACCGACAACAACGACTTCCTGATCGAGAACAACCTCATCGAGGACAACGACGCCGAGGCGCTGTTCTACGAGATCAGCTACAACCTCGTGTTCCGCGACAACGTCCTGCGCCGCAACAGCCTGGTGGCGGGCAAGCGCCGCGGCGACCGCGGCGACAACTTCCCGGTGGCGAGCGTCTACCTGTCCGAGTCGGGCGGCGAGCCGCGGGTGTCGGCCCGGACCCACCTCATCGACATCTACGACAACACCTTCGAGGACAACTGGTCCGGCGTCACCGCGTGGGAGAACGCCGACCGGTTCTGCAACAGCCCGGCGAACACCTCGATCAACACCTGCACCAAGCTCGTCGCCGACCGGACGCGGTGTTCGGCGCCGGGCATCGAGTCCCCGCCGCTGTACGACGACTGCCGCTGGAAGACCCAGCTGGTCGAGGTGCACGACAACACGTTCCGCTTCGACCCGGCCCGCGTCGGCTGCACGAACGGGAACTGCGGCAAGATGGCACTGCTGTCCAACTGGGGGACGTACCCGTCCTGGTCGCCGTACAAGGGCACGCTCGTCCAGGACGCCATCACCCGCGACCAGGGCAACTACTGGTTCAGCAACTCCTACTACGGGCCCTGGCAGTTCGTCGCGGGCGACACGTCCCGGATCCTGACGGCCGACCAGTGGCAGTCGACGCCCTGGTACCAGGACAACTGCGCGACCTTCGACGACGTGATGCCGCGCTGTTGAGTGCTGCCGCGCGGCTCAGTGCGCGGCGAGCAGCCCCAGCACCGCGGCGGACTTCGCTTCGTCCAGGAACCGCAGGCCCATGAAGTTGTCGCCGGGGTTGAAGCCGGGCAGTGCCCAGACCGCCTCGTAGGGCAGCTCGACGCGCCGGTAGCGGCGCAGGCTGTAGACGTTGCTGAACAGGCACTTGCCCGGGTCCGGGTTCCAGAGGCGGCGCGCGAAGGCGGGATTGCGGAACCCGTGGCCCACCTCCGCCGCGGCCTGGACGTGCTTGCGGCCGGTGAAGAGCACGACGTCGCCGGTGGTCACGGTGTCCATCCGGCGGTCGTACTTGTCCTTCGCGCCCCAGAACCGGGCCCGGCCGCCCGGGTGCAGGGCGTCGAGGCGGGCGAGGTCCGCGGGCTCGAGCAGGTCGGCGAGCTCGCGGAAGGCCACGGTCCGGTCGAGGGTTTCCGCGCCGTAGCGGCGGGCGTCCGCGGTGCCGTAGGCGGGTTGGACGAAGACCTGGGCCACGGTGGGAAACGGTAGCTCAGCCGCCGTGGGTGGTGTCGCTCTGGTAGTCGGTGTAGGTGTACGGGTTGTCGAGGATCTTCGCCTCCGGGACGCCGGGGTTCATCCCCTGCTGCCACGCCTCCTCCCCCAGCTGGGCGCGCAGGTGCTCCACCGTCCCCTCGACGTGCCGCCGGACGGCGGGCAGGTCGACGCCGGCGAGTTTGCCGTCGCGCTTGACCACCCGGCCGCCGACCAGCACGGTGTGGACGTCGGCGCGCTGGGCCTGGAACGCCACGTGGCCGTAGGGGTTCAGCAGCGGGAACGACACCGGGGAATCGTCGTTCTTCAGCAGCACGACGTCGGCTTTCTTGCCGACCTCGAGGCTGCCCAGGTCCGGGCGGCCCAGGGCCGCGGCGCCGCCGCGGGTCGCCCACTCCACCACCTGTTCCGCGCGCAGCGCCGCGTGCGTCACCGTCTCGCCCTTGGCGTGGGCCTCCAGGTGCTCCCGGGACCGGTCGGCGCCCAGGGTGGCGCGCATGGCCGAGAACAGGTCGCCGCTCCACCACACCGAGGTGTCCATCGACAGCGACACCGGGATGCCGTACTTGCGCAGCGCCCAGGTGGGCGGGTAGCCCTGGCCGGCGCTCTGCTCGCTCTCGGTCGAGACCGACACCGAGCCGCCGGTGGCGGCGATGCGGTGGTAGGAGTCGGCCGACAGCGAGGCGCCGTGGACGTAGATCGTCTCGGGGGTCATGAACCCGTGGTCGTACATCAGCCGGATGCCGTCGTCGCCGGTCGCGCCCCACACGCCGGCGTGCGTGGTCACCGGCACGCCGAGGTCACGGGCCACTTCGAAGGCCGGCTTCTCGGGGAACGCCGGGTCGCCGGTGACGTCGAAGGCGAGCTGGAAGCCGAGGTCACCACCCGTGCGCCGGGAGACGAAGTCGCGGAACTCCTCCGTGCCCGTCCAGTTCGCCGGGGCGTCCTGGATGTTGCCGTAGGCCAGGACGAACCGGCCGGGCACGGCTTCGAGCGCGTCGGCCGCCGCGTCGGCGTGCCGGGTGGTCTGCAGGCCGTGGGACCAGTCGACGGTGGTCGTGACGCCGGCTTCCAGGGCTTCCCACGCGCCGAGCAGGTTGCCCGCGTAGATGTCCTCGGGGCGGAACACCTTGCCCCATTCGAGGTAGTACCAGACGAAGTACTGGGTCAGCGTCCAGTCGGCGCCGTAGCCGCGCATGGCCGTCTGCCACAGGTGGCGGTGGGTGTCGATCATCCCGGGCATGACGATGCCGCCGGAGGCATCGATCTCGGTTGTGCCGGCCGGGACCTCCAGGGCGGGCCCGATCGCGGTGATCCGGTCGCCTTCGACGAGGACGTCTTCGCCGGTGAGGACACGGCGCGCGTCGTCGAGGGTCAGCACGGTGCCACCCCGCAGGACGATCGATCCGGACATGACTGCCTCCATTACGAGCACTGCGTACACTTGTCCGCTCCACGGACAATCAGTGGGCGCAGTCACCCTTGCCCAGCGCCGCGCCGGTGTCAATCCCCCCGGCTACGCTGCGGTCAGGACCATCGGAGAGGGAGGTGGCGCCATGCCACGCGAGGGAACCGGTCCCGATTTCATCGAAGCGCTGGCGCGCGGGCTCGAGGTGATCACGGCGTTCGGGCCGCACCGGCCGGAGATGACGCTCGCCGAGGTGGCCACCGCCACCGGACTGGCCCGCCCGACCGCCCGCCGGATCCTGCTCACCCTCGAAGAACTCGGCTACGTCCGCACCGACGGGCGCGGCTACGCCCTGACTCCGCGCGTGCTCGACCTCGGCGTCGCCTACGTGCGCTCGATGGGCCTGTGGGACGTCGCCCGGCCGCACCTGGAGCGCCTGGTCGCCCGCACGAACGAGTCGTGTTCGATCGCCCAGCTCGACGGCTCGGACATCGTGTACGTCGCCCGGGTCGCGGTGCCGAAGATCGTCGGCCTGAGCGTGCAGATCGGCACCCGGTTCCCGGCGCTGCCGACGTCGCTGGGCAAGGTCCAGCTGGCGGCGCTGCCGACCGACGAGCTGGAGGCGGTGCTGGCCCAGGCGTCCCGGTCGGGGCTGGTGCCGCGCTGGCAGCCGGACCGCGCCGAACGCGACGCCGAACTGCGCGAGGTCCGCGCCCGCGGCTGGGCGCTCACCGACGAGCAGCTCGCGCTGGGCATCCGGTCGGTGGCCGCGCCGCTGCGCGACGGGTCCGGGCGGGTGATCGCCGGGGTCAACGTCAACTGCCACGCCGCGGAGACACCGGTCGAGAAGCTGCTCGAACACCACCTGCCACTGCTGCTGCAGACGGCCGGCGAGATCAGCGCGGACTTCGCGCGGCTGGACGCCGTCCCGCACGTGGTCGCGAGCGGTAAGGCGGGTTAGAACGCGCCTTACCACTCACGACGGCCGCGACAGGCTCAGAACCGGCGCCTTGACCGCGGACCGGCGCTGTCGCACACTGGCGGACAGTAGTCCGACAGGCGGACACGAGTGGAGGCGTCGCGTGGAACCACCCCCCGGCCCGCTGTCCGGGCTGCTGGTCGCGGACTTCTCCCGGGTGCTGGCCGGCCCGTACGCCACGATGCTGCTCGCGGACCTGGGCGCGGACGTCGTCAAGGTCGAGGGCCCGCAGGGCGACGAGACGCGCACGTGGATGCCGCCGGTGCGCGGGGACGTCTCGACCTACTACCTCGGCGTCAACCGCGGCAAGCGGTCCATCGCGCTCGACCTGCGCGACGAGGCCGACGCCGTCGTCGCCCGCGAGCTGGCGGCCCGCGCGGACGTCCTGATCGAGAACTTCAAGCCCGGCGGCCTGGCCAAGTACGGCCTGGACTACGAGACGGTCCGCCGGACCAACCCCGGCAGCGTCTACGCCTCGATCAGCGGGTTCGGGGCCGGCGAAGGCGCGCACGTGCCCGGCTACGACCTGATGGTGCAGGCGATCTCGGGCCTGATGAGCCTGACCGGCGATCCGGACGGCCCGCCGTACCGGGCCGGGATCTCGGTGTTCGACGTCATGGCGGGCAACCACGCGGTGATCGGCATCCTGGCCGCGCTGCGCCACCGCGACGCGACCGGCGAGGGCCAGCACGTCGAGGTCAACCTGCTGTCCTCGGCGCTGACCGGGCTGGTCAACCACAGCTCGGCCTTCGCCGCCGGTGGCGTGGTGCCGTACCGGATGGGCAACGCCCACCCCAGCGTGTTCCCCTACGAACCGCTGCCGACCGCCGACGCCGACCTGATCGTCGCCGCGGCCAACGACGGGCAGTTCCGCCGCCTGTGCGAAGTGCTCGAATTGCCCGAGGTCCCGGACGACCCGCGCTTCGCCCGCAACGCCGACCGCACGAAGAACCGCGAAGAGCTCCGGCCGCTCCTGGTCGAGCGGCTGGCGAAACGCGGTGCGGTGGACTGGTTCGACGCGCTGACGAAGGTCGGTGTCCCGTGTGGACCGATCAACACGATCGACGGCGGGTTCGCGATGGCCGAACGCTTCGGCCTCGACCCGATCGTCGAGGTCGGCGCCGGCGACCGCGCGGTCCCGACGACCCGCCACCCCATCCGGTTCTCCGCGACCCCGGCCGGCTACCGGCTGCCGCCGCCGGAGCTCGACGAACACGGCGCCGAACTGCGGGCGTGGCTGACGGAGGCCGCCGATGGCTGACCCGGTCTACGAAACCGCCCTCGGGGCGTCCACAACGGACAAGATCACCCTGCTCGGGCACGACCTGGCCGAGGACGTCATGGGCACGGTCGGGTTCGGCGAGCTCGCCTTCTGGCTGGCGACGCAGCGACGTCCGTCCCCCGGGGAAACCCGGGTCTTCGAGGCGGTGCTGGCCGCGCTGGCCGACCACGGCTTCACCCCGACCGCGATCGTCACGCGGCTGACGTACCTGTCCGCACCGGACTCGGTCCAGGGTGCCCTGGCCGCCGGCCTGCTGGGCGGCGGGTCGCGGTTCCTCGGCGTCACCGAGGACTGCGGCCGGTTCCTGCACGACGTCCTTTCCGGCGTCGAGCGGCCCACCGGCCGGGCGGGCTGGGACGCGCTCGCGCTCGAAACGGTCGAAAAGCGCCGTGCGGAGCGGAAGTTCGTCCCCGGCCTCGGGCACCACGTGCACAAGGACGGCGACCCGCGCACCCCGCGGCTGTTCGCCATCGCCGACGCCGAAGGCCTGCGCGGTCCGCACCTGGAGCTGTTCGCCGCGATCGGCCGGGTGCACCCGCGGGTGCTGGGCAAGACGCTGCCGCTCAACGGGGCCGGCGTCTGCGGCGCCGCGCTCGCCGACCTCGGGCTGCCCCTGGAGCTGCTGCGCGGGTTCGCGCTGCTGGCCCGCACCGCCGGGCTGATCGGCCAGCTCGCCGAGGAGCTGCGGCACCCCGTCGCGAACGACATCTTCCTGTCCGTCGACCTGAACAACCGGTCGGTCCCGCCGGATCCGCACGCGTGAGAGGAACGCCGATGCAGCTGGTCACCGAGGACAACATCACCGAGCTCGCCGCGCAGCGCTGGGCGAGCGCGCACGACCCGCGGACGGCCGAGGTGATGTCGGCGCTCGTGCGTCACCTGCACGCCTTCGCCCGCGAGGTGCGGCTGAGCGAGCCCGAGTGGATGGCCGCGATGCGGTGGCTGACCGAGACCGGGCGGATCAGCGACGAGAAGCGGGAGGAGTTCATCCTCGCCTCCGACGTGCTCGGCCTGAGCATGCTGGTGGTGCAGATGAACCACGCCTTCGACGCGAAGGCGACCCCGGCCACCGTGCTCGGCCCCTTCCACATCGAGGGTTCGCCGGAGAAGGAGTTCGGCGGCGACATGTCCGACGGCCTGCCCGGCACGCCGCTCTACGTCACCGGCACGGTCCGCGGCCTGGACGGCTTCCCCGCCGTCGGCGCGGTCCTCGACGTCTGGCAGGCCGACGAGGAAGGCGCGTACGAGTCGCAGGTCGCCGACGTCGACGAGGCCCGGCTGCGCGCGAAGTACACCAGCCGCGCCGACGGGACCTACTGCCTGCGCACCATCGCGCCGAAGGGGTATTCGATCCCGATGGACGGCCCGGTCGGCGCGCTCGTCCGGGACACCGACATCAGTCACTTCCGGCCCGCCCACGTGCACTTCCTGATCAACGCCGCCGGGTTCGAGCCGCTGATCACGCACCTGTTCCAGGAGGGCGCGCAGTACCTGGACAGCGACGTCGTGTTCGGCACGAAGCAGGAGCTGGTGGTCGCGTTCGAGCCGCGCGAGCCCGGGCCGACGCCGGACGGCGGCGAATCGGCGGAGCCGTGGCTCGAGGCCCGGTACGACTTCGTCCTGCAGCCGGTGTGATCGCGGCCGAGATCCGGACGCCCGGGCATCCCCCGGTGGTGGCCGGCCGAGCCGAGCCGTCACCCGGGCCCGGTGAGGTGGCCGTGTGCGTGACGGCGGCGCCGATCACCCCGCTCGACCTGCTCTGCGCGTCCGGCACGTCCTACTTCGGCGTGCCCGCCACGCCTTACGTGCCGGGGGTGCAGGGCGTGGGGGTGCTGGCGGGAAAGCCGGTCTGGTTCGCCACGGCGGCGGGCATGCGGCCCGGGGACGGCAGCATGGCCGAGTACGCCGTGGCCGAGTACGCCGACGTGGTCACCCTGCCGGAGGAGGCCGATCCCCCGCTCGTCGCGGCGCTCGGGCTGTCGGCGGTCGCGGCGTGGATGTGCTTGACGGGCAAGGGAGAACTCGCCGCGGGTGAGACCGTGCTGGTGCTCGGCGCGGGCGGGGTGGTCGGGCAGTCGGCCGTCCAGCTGGCGCGGGTGGCCGGGGCCGGCCGGGTGGTGGCGTGCGCGCGGTCGGAGGCCGCGCTGGAGCGGGCCCGGCGGCTGGGCGCCGACGGCACGGTCCGGCTGGAGGACGGCGAAGACGCCGAGGGGCTGGCGCGGCGGCTCGATGCGGTGGCCGGGCCGGTCGACCTGGTGGTCGACCCGGTGTGCGGGCTCCCGGCCGCGGCGGCGCTGCGGACCCTGCGTCCGGGCGGCCGGCTGGTCAACCTCGGCAGCGCGGCCGGCGAAGTGTGCCCGGTGCCCTCCGCCGTCCTGCGCAGCCGGTCGCTGCGCATCCTGGGTTACACGAACAACGAGCTCACCGCCGACGAGCGCCGCGAAGCGCTGCTGACCGTGGTGACGCAGACGATGACGGGCGCGCTGACGGTCGGCTACGAGCGGGTCCCGCTGCAGGACGCGGCCCGGGCGTGGAACAGCCCGGGCCGCGTCGTGCTGGTGCTTTAGGACGCCCGGAGCAAGCTCCCGGTGGCACCGGGGTCCGTGATCACTTCGGTCACTTGCCCCCAGGACCGGGTTTCGGCACATCGCCGATGTAGGGACCGCTTCCCACCCCGCCGACCGGCGACGGGTCGTTCGGGGGGCCGCTCGTCGCGGACGCCGCGGGGGCGAGCACGGCGAGCGCGGCCGCGGTGAGCAAAGCGGCAGCTACAGCACGTTTCATCGTCAGGCTCCTTCGCGTTCCCCCGCATTGTGCCGGTTCCGGCTTCCGAACCGCTTCCGAATTCCGGAAAGCCGTCGCGGGCCTCCGGCAGCCTCACCCCGCAGGGGTGAGGTTCTGGCAGAGGGCAGCCGGGAACTTCGGTTCGGCGGCCAGGATCTCACCGCAGCCCCCGCCCGTCGCCGAGGCGAAGCTCGACCAGCCGTTGCCCGCCCATCGGAAGGCGACCCGGTTCGGGGGCTGGCCGCGGTGCCGCTGCAGGTCGTGGATCAGCCAGTTCTGGTCGCACGCCCGGGTGGTGCCGGGGAACTCCGCCTCGGTGCTGTACTCGATTTCGCCGACCCACGCCGGGTCGCAGTGGTCGGCCGGCGGGTCGCACGCGACCACCCGGTCGCACTTCTTCCAGCCGCCGGAGCGCAGACCCCAGGGCTCCGCGGAGTTGACGACCACCAGCCGCTTCCCGATCGGTGCGGCCACCTTGACCGGGAGGTCGGCCGGGGCCTGCTCGCAGTTCGCGCCGTCCGGCATCCGGAACCGGACCTCGGCCCGGATGCCGTTGCCGGCCTCGGTGACCTCGACGTGCGGTGCGACAGCACAGGTGGGCAGGTTGACGTGCAGCACCGCGGTGCGGTCGTCGGGGCCCGGCCGGACGTCGACGACCCACGCGGCGCTCTCCAAGGGCGGCCCCGGCACGGGCGGCGGCGATCCCGTGGCGGTCGCCGCCGACGTGGTGACCGGCGTGGTTTCGGGCGCGGCGGTGCTCTTGTACGGGATGTTCAGCGCCAGCAGCAGCCAGAACGCGAACAAGCCCGCGGCGAGCACCCCGGCCGTCCACAGTGCGGGCTTGACGAATCTCGACATCGAAGTTCCCCCCTCAACGTTGCCGGCGGGAGCCTATCCGACGTCGGAACCTGTCTCAGCCGCCGTAGCCCTCGGCGGCCAGCGCCTTCCCGATCTGCTCGTAGGCCGCCGGGTCGTCCGGGGCGACCGTGGCGAGGCCGTCGACGTAGCGGTTGAACATGCAGAACGCGGCGGCGATCAGGACCGTGTCGTGCAGCTCGACGTCGGTGGCGCCTTCCGCGCGGGCCGCCGCGACCAGTTCGGGCGTCACGGCACGACCCGTTTCGCGGGTGGCGAGGGCGATCCGCAGCAGCGCCTTCACCTTCTCCCCCACCGGTGCGTCGTCGACCCCGGCGCAGGCCGCGTCGACCACCGCGCGGCCGCCGTCGAGGGTCTCCGCCGCCGCGGCGGCGTGGGAGCCGTGGCAGAAGCGGCACTCGTTGCCGTTCGACACCACCGCCGCGATCAGTTCGCGCTCGCCGACGGTCAGGCTGCTCGGGCCGCGCAGCAGCGTCTGCGCCAGGTGGTTGAGCGGGACCGCGGTCTCGGGCCGGAACGCCATCAGCGACCTGATGCCGGGCAGCTGCGGGTCGAGCGCGATGTGGGGCATCGATTCCTCCTGGTGGGCGAAAGATCGTCCCCCGCAGTCTCGCGAACCGCGGCGGCCCGGCCAACCTCCGTGTTGCTCAACCGGGCCGCCGCCAAAAGCCTCAGCCGATCGCGAAATCGTCCGCGAAGACGGCACTTTGGCCGTACCAGCCGTGGACGTACACCGTCACCGCCCCGGACGCGCCGGTCGTGAACGGCACCGACAGCCGCGTCCAGCCGCTGCTCGAGGTCCACGCGCTCGCGGTGGCCCCGCCGCGGACGCCGACGTAGGCGTAGCTGCCCTGGACCCACGCCGTGAGCGCGTAGGAGTGGTTCGCGGCGAGCGTGACGTTCTGCGCCGCTTCGCCGGTGGCCGACGCCGAGGGCGTCACCTGCAGCGCGTGGGTGCCCGAGTGCGCGGGCGAGGCGACGACCGCGTCGCCGGGACCGGTCCACGGGCTCAGCGCACCGGTTTCGAAGCCGCCGTTGACCACCCCGCCCGCGGGCGGGGTGCCCTTGACGGTGAGGGTGAAGGTGGCGCTGTGGCGGCCGGAAGCGGCGGTGCCCGTCACGGTGAGCGGGTAGTTGCCGGGGACGGCGGCCGCGGTGGTGCCGACCGAGAGCGTCGCGCTGCCGCCCGCGGTCACCGAACCGGGGCTGACCGACGCGGTGACGCCGGCGGGCGCGCCGGTGACCGACAGCGCGACCTGCTGGGCGGAGCCGGACGTCACGGCGGTGGTCACCGTCGCCGACGCCGAGCCGCCGGGGTCCACCGCGGCCGAGGCCGGGCTTGCGGCGAGGGAGAAGTCGTTGCCGGGCACGGAGGTGCCGCCGGTGAAGGGCTCGAACGCGTGGCTGAAGAACCAGGTGTCCTGGGCGATGCCGGAGCAGTTGTCCGCCGCCGCGCCGCCGGGGCAGCTGCCGTTGTCGCGTTGCAGCGCCCAGAAGGAGAGGGTGTTGATGCCTTTGGCGACGGCCCAGTCGTAGACGGTGGCGGCGTCGGCGGTGGTGAAGGTCTCGGCCGGGCCGAAGTCGTCGACGCCGATCATCTCGGTGATCCCGACCATCGCCCACAGCTGCGCCTGCGGTTTGCCGGGGTAGAGCGTGGCCAGCTGCGAAACCAGGCCGTTCGCGGCCGTCTGGGTGTCGGTGGCCATCTCGTGGGCGGCGTTGTCGTAGTAGTCGAAGGTCATCATGTTGACGACGTCGACGCGGGTGCCGTTGGTGACGGCGTTGCGCAGCACGTTCAGGCCGCTGTCGGCGAGGCCGCGGGTGGTCGTGGGCAGGGTGTAGGAGATCTGCAGCGTGCGGCCGGAGGCCGCGGCCCAGTCCTGGACCTTCTTGATGGCCTTGTTGCGGCGGTCGATCCCGGCGGAGTTGGTCAGCGAGTTGTCCTCGATGTCCATGTCCAGGCGGGGGACGTCGTAGGTGGTGATCACCGACTCGTAGGCGGCGGCGATCGAGTCGACGCTGGTGCAGCTGTCGGCGATCTCGGTGCCGGTGTTGTCGGCGGTGTAGCCGCCGAAGGACGGGATGACGTCGCCGCCGCGGGAGCGGATGGTGGCGATGTCGGCACCGAAGGTGCCGGTGGCGACCGGCATCCCGGTGTCGCCGTTCCAGTACACCGTGCACGAGCCCTTGGTGGCGGCCTGCAGGAACGCCATCGTGAGGTGCTTGGCGCCGGACTGCTGCGCCAGCGCGGCGGGGCTCTCGCCGGTCCAGGCTTCGAAGTACGGCGCGAAGACGTGCGCGGGCAGCGGCGTGGCGGCGTGGGCGGTGCCGGCCGCGGCGACCAGCGAACCGGCCGAGAACGCCGCCAGGGCCAGGGAAACGGACAATCGGGAGAAAGATCTGCGTCGACGCATCTGCGCTCCAGAGCCGGCGGGGAGCCGTGCGGCGGCGGAGCACGGCGGGAACCCCTTCAGGATTGGATCAGACCAATCGGTGCGTCAAGGTCTAGACCACTAAACAGGCCGGATGGCGGCAGTGATTGCTCGGCGGCGCATCCCCGGCGCGAACACACGGGGTGAGCAACGATCGTGACAAAAACGTTCCAACTCCCGGGGGTGGCCGGTAGCGTCCTGGTCCATGCGGGTGATGTGGGGGAAGAATGGACGACGCACAGTGACCAAGCCGTGGCGGGCGGCCCCGAAGGCCGCCCTCTCCAGCCCGCTGACGCTGGTCGTGGCGGCCGTGACCGCACTGCTGGCGTGCTTCCTCGGCAGCGCCGCGGTGCTGCAGGCGTCGGCGGCCGGCGGCGCGGCGGTGCGGTACCAGACGGGCATCACCTGCCCGGACAGCTACGGCCCGATGTTCGGCAAGGGCAACATGCCGGTGCGGGACATCCCCGCGGTGACCGGCGCCATCCAGCGGCACGCGGCCGCCCACGGGTTCGGCGCGCCCGTAGTCGGCCAGTTCACGAACGTGCTGCGGGGTACCGAGTTCAACGGCGACCCGCACTACAAGATCCGCCTCGGCTACCGCGACCAGGTGGGCCTGGACAACCTGACGCTGCGGCAGGGCGCCCGCACCCCGGGGCTGTGGCTGGGCAACGTGGTGGCCGACGCCGAGCACATCGGCGTCGGCACCAAGCCGAGCCTCCAGGGCATTCCGCTGCCGCCGATCACCGGCATCTACGGCGACCTGCTCGACCCGCCGCCGCGGTGGTGGTGCTCGCAGCAGTCCGGGGCCGTGATCGACCGGCTGGTCGACGACCCGATCGACTCCATCGTCTTCGCCACCGACCGCAAGACCTTCGACGACGCGATCAAGGCGATCGGGCTGCCGACGATGCAGTACTTCCACGTCTCCTTCTACGAGCCGGCGCCGACGACGCTGAGCGCGGCGGAGGACCTGCAGCAGCGCTCGCAGGATCTGGTCGCCGACGTCCGCGCCGACCTGACCGCCCAGGGGCTCGGGTCGCTGATCGCCGCCGACGTCCCGACGTTCCAGCGTTCGGTGCAGATTTCCCGCCAGGCGCAGGACAACGTGTTCGTCTCGATCCTGCCGCTCGCGCTGATCAGCGTCCTGGTCGGCTGCGCGGGCCTCGGCACGGTCGCCCTGCAGTGGTACCAGCGGCGGCAGCCGCAGCTGCGGCTGCTCTCCGCGCGCGGCAGCGGCCCGGCGGCGCTCGGCGGGCTCGCCGTCGCCGAGCTGGGCCTGCCGATCCTGCTCGGCGGAGCGGCCGGCGCGGTCGCGGCGCGGCTGCTGCTCGGCGTGTACGGCCCGCCCGGCACCCCGGATCCGGCGGCCGAGCTGCGCGCCGCCGGCGTCGCGGCCGTGACGCTCGCGGTGTCGCTGGCACTGCTGGCGCTGGTCGTCGCGGTGCGGGTGCACCGGGAGTTCGAGCTCGGCCGGATCCGCCGCGGCAGCGGCAAGCAAGTCCGGCTGCTGGCCTACTTCCCCTGGGAGCTGGCGACCGCGGGCATGGCGTGGCTGGGCTGGACCCGCCTGGCGCACTACGGCACGACGTCACGGCTGGGCAATCCGCTGCCCCAGGTGGACCCGGTCGCCCTGACCTACCCGGTGTTCGTGGTGCTGACGGTGGGGCTGCTGACCGCGCGGCTGGCGTGGCTGGCGCTGCACGCCTCGCACCGGGCCCGGTTCTGGTCGCGTCCGGCGCTGCAGCTGGCGATCCGGCGGCTGGCCGGCGCCCGCGCCCCGGTGACCGGGGTGCTCGTCATCGGCACCCTCGCGATCGGGACGCTGGCCACCGGGATCGGCATCGCCGACGGCCAGGAGGAGGCCCTCGACACCAAGTCGGCGATCTTCGTCGGCAGCAACGCCCGCCTCGACACCGACAGCCCGATCGGCATGGGCCAGGTCCCGATGCCCGCCTCGCTGGCGGGGACCAGCACGGTGGTCGGCGAGCTGACCGGGACCGGCAGCGTGGTGCTGGTGGTCGACCCGGCGACGTTCATCCGCGGCGCCGCGGTGGACCGCGTTCCCGGCGACGACCTGGCCGGGCTGCTCGAGAAGATCTCGCGGCCGGACCCGCGCGGCACACCGGTGCTCCGGGTCGGGCACACGGCCAAACAGGACGCCCGGCTGCCCGACGGTCTGCCCGACGCGGTCGTCGCCGGGGACCTGCCGGTGTTCCCGATGATCGGCACCTCCCCCGGTTACGTCGTCTCGCGCACGGTGCTCAGCCACGCGCAGCTGGACGGCATTCCGAAGTGGAGCGTGCTGACGACGGCGCCGATGGCGGAGGCGACGACCGCGCTGCGCGCGGCGGGGGTGTACCTCCCGAACCGGATCAGCCGTGAGTCCGCTTTGGACGGTCTGCCGTTCTTCGTGGTGTCGTGGACGTTCTCGTTCGTGGCCCTGCTGGGCGCGGTGCTCGGCGTGGTGGCGATCCTGGCGCTGCTCGTGGCGGTCGAAGTCCGCCGGCGGCAGAACGCCCTGGCCGGGGCGCTGGTGCTGCGGATGGGCATGCGGCCGCGGACCCTGCTGGCCAGCCACCTGATGGAGCTGGGGGCGCTGAGCGGGCTGGCGATCGTCGTCGGCGTCGTGTGCGGGGTCTCGGTGGCGGGCTTGTCGGTGCCGCGGTTCGACCCGGCGACCTTCCTCGCGCCGCGTTCGGAACTCCCGGATCCGCTGCCGTTCGTGTTGACCGTCGTCGCGATCGGCGTGGCGGTGGTCGCGCTGGCCGGCTGGATCGCGGTGCGCTCGGTGCGCACCGCCCGGACCGCGGAGCTGATCCGTGCCTGAGAAACCGATCTTTTCCCTGCGCGGCATCGGCGTCGACTACCCGACGCCCGCCGGGCTCGTCACCGGGGTCGACGACGTCAGCCTCGACGTGCCCGCGCGCGGGATGACCGTGCTCGCCGGCCCGTCGGGGTCGGGGAAGTCGACGCTGCTGCGGGTGCTGGGGCTGTTCGAGCAGCCCGCGCGCGGCACGCTGACGTTCCAAGGTGCCGACGTCCGCAAGCTCAAGCACCGCGAGCGGCGGGCGTTGCGGCGCCACCACCTGGGGCTGGTGTTCCAGAACCCGGCCGACAACCTGCTGGGCTACCTGACCGTGGCCGAGAACCTGCACGCCGCGGCCGAGGCCGCCGGGACCGAGTGCGCGGCGGACGACATCCTCGGCCAGCTGGGCCTGCACGGCACCGGCAGCTGGAAGATTTCGGCGCTGTCGGGCGGGCAGCAGCAGCGGCTGGCGTTCGGGTGCGTGCTCGCCGCGCGCTCGACGGTGATCCTCGCCGACGAGCCGACGTCGCAGCTGGACGAGGCGTCGGCCGACCTGGTGCTGGACACCCTGCAGTACCTGGTGGACCAGGATTTCGCGGTCCTGGTCGCCTCGCACGACGAACGCCTGATCGACCTCGGCGCGCGGGTGGCCCGGCTGCACAAGGGCGCGCTCGAAGGCATCGAAGAACGGGAGCTGCCGGCATGACACTCGTGGAAGCGGTCGGGCTGCACCGCAGTTTCGCCCACCCCAGCGGCGACATCGAGGTGCTGCGCGGGCTGGAACTGCGCGTCGGCGCCGGTGAGCTCGTGACGGTGTCGGGCCGGTCGGGCTCGGGCAAGAGCGCGCTGCTGGCCCTGCTGTGCGGGTTCGACTCCCCCGACTCCGGCTGCGTGCTGCTCGACGGCGTCCCGATCAGCGGCGCGCCGCCGTGGCACACCTGCGCGGTGCTGCCGCAGGCGCTCGGGCTGGCCAACGAGCTGACGATCGCCGAGAACGTCGCCCTGCCGCTGCGGCTGCGCTCGGACGTCCCGCGCCCGGCACCGTCGGCGATCGCCGAGCGGGTCACCGGCCTGCTGGACGAGCTGGGCATCGGCGAGCTCGGCGACCGCTACCCCCTGGAGGTCTCCTTCGGGCAGCAGCAGCGGGTGGCGCTGGCCCGCGCGGTCGCCGGCCGGCCGCGGGTCCTGCTCACCGACGAGCCGACCGCGCACCTGGACGCCGGCTCGACGCCCCGGGTGCTGCGGCTGCTGCGCCGGTGCGCCGACGGCGGAGCAGCCGTGATCGTCGCGACGCACGACGAAGAGGTGCACCGCATCGCCGACCGCCGCGTCCGCC
This sequence comes from Amycolatopsis sp. NPDC024027, assembly GCF_040638975.1. Lineage (NCBI taxonomy): Bacteria > Bacillati > Actinomycetota > Actinomycetes > Pseudonocardiales > Pseudonocardiaceae > Amycolatopsis > Amycolatopsis sp. NPDC024027. The sequence continues at coordinate 152,020 of NZ_JBEZYY010000020.1, read as the reverse complement.
TCCTCGACGGGGTGCTCACCGCCCTGCTGGACTGACCGAAGCCCGTGCGTCCGGCACGCCCGCGTAGCCGGGCAGGTCGACGCCGTTGATCGCCCGCTCGATCAGCGGCATCAGCGCCTCCATGTCGAGCTCGGCGTCCGCGGCGTCCGCCGCACGGCTCCGGATGTGCAGCCGGCCGATTTCCTGGTTGGCCTCGACGTACGAGCGCATCCGCGTCTCGTAGGCGGCGAACCCGGCCTCGGGGTCCCACCCGGCGGCGGCCAGTTCGCCGGCCAGCAGGTAGGCGCCCACCAGGGCCAGCCCGGTGCCGCCACCGGACATCGGCGACGAGCAGAAGGCCGCGTCGCCGATCAGCCCCACCCGGCCGGCCGACCAGCGGTCCATGACCACCTGGGCGACCTGGTCGAGGTAGAAGTCCGGGGTGTCGTCCAGGTGCGCGAGGATGCGCGGGGTCTGCCAGCCCAGGCCGGCCATCCGTTCCCGCAGCAGGTTCTTCTGCGCTTCGATGTCGCGGTGGTCGACGTCGAAGCCGTCCGAGGGGAACGAAAGCATGGCCATCGCCCGGGTGGGGTCCTTGAGGGGCCGCAGGCCGGCGGAGCGCCCGGACGCCGGGTCCTGGTGGTCGATCATCCAGCGATCCAGCCCGAATTCGTTGGGAACGCTGTAAAACGCCAGCACGAGCCCGAGGTGGCGGACGAACCGCTCGCGCGGCCCGAAGACCATCGCGCGCAGCGCGGAGTGCAGCCCGTCGGCCCCGACCACCAGGTCGAAGCGCCGCCGGGCGCCGCTCGCGAAGGTGACGTCGACCCCGTCCGCGTCCTGGGTGAGCTCGGCGATCCGGTCGCCGAAGACGTATTCGACTTCGTCGCGGGTGTCGTCGTGGAGCACCTGGGACAGGTCCCCGCGCAGGATCTCGATGTCCGCGATGAACCCGTCGCCGCCGTTGTCGTCGGCGTTGAAGGTCTCCAGCACGTTCCCGTCGACGTCCACGGTGTGCGCGCCGGCGGTCTCGGTGCGGGCCGCGCGCACCGCCGCGTCCAGCCCCATCCGCTTGATGACCTCCTTGGCCACCCCGCGCGCATCGACCGCCTGGCCGCCGGGACGCAGCCCGGGGGCCCGCTCGACCACGGTCACCTCGGCGCCCCGCCGGCTCAGCCAGTGCGCCAGCGCGGGCCCCGCGATGCTCGCTCCGGCCACCAAAACCCTGCTCCCGCTCATCGCGGTCCCCCCATCGCCTGTCCGGATGACGGTCCGGAGTGTAGCGGCGGTGGCCGCACCAACCGATCAGGAATCGAGAAGCGCTGTTCGGCGGTCCGCGAATAGCGTCGGTGGAGTACCGCAAGCGACGTACCGCAGACCACGACTTCAGGAGCACCGAAGATGAGCACCCAGGGGATCAAGACCGTCCTGCACCCCGTCACCGACTTGGCCGCCGCCAAGGCCGTGTACACCGCGTTGCTCGGCATCGAGCCGCAGGCCGACGCGCCCTACTACGTCGGCTACGACGCCGAAGGCCAGCACATCGGGCTGGTGCCGAACGGTGCGCAGCAGGGCATGACCGGGCCGGTGACCTACTGGCACGTCGGCGACATCGAGGCGAAGCTCGCCGAGGTGACCGCGGCGGGCGGGACGGTCAAGGACGAGCCGAAGGACGTCGGCAACGGGCGCCTGGTGGCGACCTTCACCGACGCCGACGGCAACGTCCTCGGCCTGCTGCAGGACACGCGGGGTTAGTCGAGCGCGGTGGCCCGGCTGACCTCCTCCCAGGCGGCCAGGTCCGCCGCGACGGCCTCGTGGTGGGCGCGGATCGCTTCGACGGCGTCCGCGCCCAGCGCGAGCCGCAGCGGCGCGTCGTCGCTGCCGACCGCGCGGACGATCGCCGCGGCCGCCTTGGCCGGGTCGCCGGGCTGGGTGCCGTCCATGTTGTCGACCGCTTCGCGCGTTCCGCCGGTCGACACCGCGTAGGCGTCGATCGTGCGGGAGCGGTGCATGCGGCCGCCGCCGAACTCGGTGCGGAAGGCGCCCGGCTCGACGATCAGCACCCGCACCCCGAACGGCGCCACCTCCGCGGCCAGCGCCTCGGAGATGCCTTCGAGGGCGAACTTCGTCGCGCAGTAGGCGCCGTAGCCGGGCGGGGACAGCTGCCCGCCCATCGAGCTGATCTGCACGACCGTGCCGCTGCCCTGCGCACGCAGGTGCGGCAGCACCGCCTTGGTGACCGCGACCGCGCCGAAGAACATCACGTCCATCAGCTCGCGCAGCTCGGCCAAGGTGAGTTCTTCGACCGCGCCGACCGAACCACTGCCGGCGTTGTTGACCACGACGTCGATCCGGCCGAACGCCTCGAGCGCGGCCTGCACCGCCGTGTCGATCTGCCCGGCGTCGGTGACGTCGAGGGCCGCGGTCCGGAGCCGGTCGCCCCCGCGTTCCCGCAGGTCCGCCAGGGTTTCCGGGCGGCGGGCCGTGGCCAGCACGCGGTCGCCCGCGGCGAGTGCGGCCAGCGCGATCTCCCGGCCGAAGCCGGCGGAGCAGCCGGTGATCAGCCAGACGCGGCCGTCGGTGTTCGTCATCTTCGTTTCCTCCCAGTGCTTTCCTCCCTTCCATCCTGGGGATGATCACGGCCGCGGCGCCAACACCGATGTCCTGCCGCGGCTACAGTCGGAGCCTGTGACCCCCGAGTTGCGGCAGCTCCGCTACTTCGTCGCCGTCGCCGAGGCGACCAGCTTCACCCGCGCCGCCGCCGGCCTGCACCTCGCGCAGCAGTCGCTGTCCCAGCAGATCACCGTGCTGGAGCGGACCCTCGGCGTGCGGCTGTTCGACCGCGACGCGCGCGGGGCACGGCTGACCGCCGTCGGCCGGTTGTTCCTGCCCGAGGCCCGCGCGGTACTGGCCCGTGCCGAAGAAGCCGTCGCGACGCTCGGCCGGGCGGTGCGCGGCGAGATCGGCGACGTCCGGCTCGTCTTCCTCGCCACGACGGCGAACTACCTGCTGCCGCCGGTGGTCCGCGCGGTGCGGGAGCGGCTTCCCGGGCTGGCGGTGACGACGGCGGAGGCGTCGATCGCCGAGCTCGTCGAGGGACTGCGCGAGGGCCGGTTCGACCTGGCGTTCACCCGGCCGCCGCTGGTCGGCGACCTGGTCTCCCGGACGCTGCTGACCGAAGAGGTGTGCGCGGTGCTGCCCACCGGCCACCCGCTGGCCGGGCGTGCCTCGCTGAAACTGGCCGACCTGGCGGACGAGCCGTGGGTGCTCACCCCGCGCGGCAGCTGGGAGCCGTGGCACCGCGGCTACGACGACGACTTCGCCGCGGCCGGTTTCACCCCGCGGGTGGTGCAGCGGGCCGCCACCGTGCAGGGCTTGCTCGGGCTGGTCGCGGCCGGGGTCGGCGTCACCCGGCTGGCCCGTTCCTCGCACAGCCTGCGCCGCACCGGCGTGGCGTTCGTGCCCTTGGACGGCGATGTCGCCCGCACGGAACTGGTGTGGGTGCCGGGCAACGACAACCCGGCGGTGCGGGCGATCGCCGACGTCGCGGCCGGGCTGGCGGCGGCCACGGACCTGACTCAGGCGGGCTGACCGCTTTCGGTGGGCAGGCCGGCGCGCACCCAGTCCTCGATGCCCGCGGCGTACTTGCGGACGTCGGTGTAGCCCAGCCGGGCCAGCTGCGCGGCGACCTGGCCGCTGTTGGCGCAGGCGGGGTTGGAGCAGTAGGTGACGATCGCGGCGGCCTTGTCCGGCAGCAGCCGGGGCGCCTCGGCCGCGACGTCGCCGACGACGAGGTTGATCGCTCCCGGCAGGTGCTGGGCCGTGTAGTAGGACTCGGGCAGCGCGTCGACGAGGACGAGGTTGCCCTCGGCGAGCCCGGCGCGGACCGCGTCGCGGTCGATGGTCTCGGTCACGGTTGCTCCTTCAGAAGGTCTTGGCGGTGTCGCGGGCGGCCTCGCCGGCGATGCGGGCGGCTTCCCCGGCGTCGCCGGTGAGGGTGGGGTGGAACCGGATCTCGGTCACGTCGTCGATGCCGGTCCAGTTCAGCCAGCCGGTGAAGAACGGTGCCTGGAAGTCGGCGCCGAACTCCGGGCCGAGCCCGGGGGCCCACACCGCGCTGGTGTAGATCACCGCGGCGCGCTTGCCGCGGCCTTCGAGCAGGTGCCGGTAGCCGGTGGCCGGGTCGACGCCGAAGATCCAGCCGGGCTGGGACACGACGTCGACGAACTGCTTGAGCACGTACGGCACGCCGGAGTTCCACATCGGCACGCTGAACAGGATCCGGTCGGCGGCGTCGAACCGGGCGAACGCCGCCTGCGCGGCCGCCCACGCTTCGGCTTCCTCGCCCTGCGGGGTGCCGCCGCCGAAGACGGTCATCTTGGCGCGGGCCGCGGCCGGGCCGAACGCGGGCAGCGAGCCGTCCCAGAGGTCCCATTCGTCGATGTCGGCGCCCGGGTAGAGGCTGCGGTAGGTGTCCAGGAAAGTAGCTGCCAGACGCAGCGACTGGGAGTCTTCCGCTCGTGGGGAGGCGGAAATGTGCAGCAGATCGGGCATGACGAGGCTCCTTGCGGGTGCCGGCTTCCGCCGGGCGAAGAATCGGACTAGAGTCCGCTTATGTCCCCGAACCGTAGCGGACCGCAGTCCGCTTCGTCAACGCCTCCCGAGCTGCCGGTGCTCGGCGCGCCCGTCCGCGAGCGGGCGGACGCCGCCCGCAACCGGATCCGCGTCCTGGAAGCCGCCGAGAAACTCTTCGCCGAACGCGGCGTCGACGCGGTCACCATGGACGACGTCGCGGGTGCTGCCGGCGTCGGCAAAGGCACGCTCTACCGCCGCTTCGGCGACAAGGGCGGCCTCGCCATGGCCCTGCTCGACCAGCGCGAACGCGAGCTCCAGGCGCAGATCCTCACCGGCCCACCGCCACTCGGCCCCGGCGCGGAACCCGCCGAACGCCTCGGCGCGTTCATCGAGGCCTACCTCGAACTCCTGGACCGGCAGCTGGACCTGGTCCTGCTCTCCGAGACCGCCACGACCGGCGCCCGGTTCCGGACCGGCGCGCACACCCTGTGGCGGCAGCACTGCCGGCACCTGCTCGAAGCCGGCGGCGCGGACGGCGCCGAGATCGCCACGGACGTCCTGCTCGCGGCCCTCTCCGCCGAGCAGGTCCGGCACTGGCGGCGGGACCGGGAGATCAGCTCGGTGACCCTGGCGCGGTCACTCGTCCGGCTGGTGCGGACCTGGCTGCCGTGACGCACGGTGTCCGAAGCGGGAGTCGATCACCCGGTCCGTAGAATCGACGGCGATGCGACGTCTTCGGTGGTACTGGGGAGCCCTCGTCCTCGCGTGCGCGGCCTTGCTGGCCGGGTTCTTCGTCTTCTTCGGCACCGAAAGCCAGCCCGGGCGGCCCCAGCCGCGGCAGGGCCCGCCGGGCACCGGCCCGCTCACCGTAGTCACGATGGGTGACAGCACCGTCTCCGGTGAAGGCGCCGGCCAGTACACCGCCGCCACCAACGGCCAGGGCGGCAACTGGTGCCACCGCTCCCCCAACGCCTTCGCCGGGAAGATCGCCGCGCCCGGCATCACCGCGCACGTCAACCTCGGCTGCTCCGGCGCACCCGCCGAGCAGGTCGCGCTCGGCGACGTCAAGCAGTGGACCGAGGGTTCGCAGGCGCAGCAGCTGGCCGCGCTCGTGAAGGACCACCGGGTGGCCGCGGTGGTGATCGCCGTCGGCGCGAACGACGAGCCGAAGTTCTCCAACCAGGTCAACGACTGCTTCAAGGCCTGGTTCGACGCCGGCGGCCCGCCCTGCAGCACGGCGCTGAAGCAGACCTGGCAGTCCAAAGTGGACGCGATGGTGCCGAAGGTGGCGAAGGCGGTTTCCGACGTGAAGGCGGTGCTGGCCGCCGCCGGCTACGTCCCCGCGGACTACCAGCTGATCCTGCAGTCCTACGCGGCCCCGATCGGCCCGGACCTGCCGGAGAACCTGCGCACCCTCGACGGCTGCCCGTTCCGCACCGAAGACCTGCGCTGGATCGCCCAGACCGGCATCGGCGTGCTGTCCTCCGGTCTGAAGGCGGCCGCCCGGCAGACCGGGGCCCGCTTCCTGGACCTGGCCAAGGCGGGCGTCAAGCACGAAGCCTGCAGCGGCGGCGCGAACCCGGCGACGGAGTGGTTCACCCGGCTGACGCTGCAGCTGGCCGACCTCGCCCAGGCCGAGCGCGCCGGACACGCGCTGCAGGAGTCGTTCCACCCCAACGCCGCCGGCCACACCGCGATCGCCAACTGCCTGACGGAGTTCATCGCGGCCAAGGACGGCAACGCCTCCTGCCTGGCCGGCGCGGACGGCAAGCTCCACGCGGTCCCGGAGGTCGTGGCCCGCTGACCCCGGGGGCCGGTTCGCGTACCGGGACGGCCGACTTTCCCGGTACGCGGGTCAGAGGTCGAGGGCGGCCCGCAACGCGATGTCGATGCGTTCCTGGACGTCCTGGTCGATTTCGGCGATCCGCTCGTCGAACCACGGGCGGTAGAGCCGGGTGAGGTTGAGCGTCGAGACCCAGTAGCGGGCGTCGACCGCCACGCCGAGGATGTCCATCGGGTCGCGGTCGAGGAGCTCGGTGCCGAGCAGCCAGGGCCGCTCGGACTCGTTCACCCCGTCCGAGGACAGCAGCACCACCGTGCGCTGCCGGGCCGGATCGGTCGGGGGGTGGTACGTCCAGACTTCACCCCTGCGCACGCAGATCCTTTTCCGCCGCGCTGCGCTCGGCCTCGTCCGATTCCGCGACGGCCGGTTCCGGCCTCTGCGGGGTGTAACCCGTGCGCACCGCCTCGCGCCTGGCCGCCTTCGACAGCCAGGACGAGACCGAGATTCCGTGGGCTTTCGCGGCTCGTTCGGCGAATTCCAGCGCGCCGCTGTCCAGCGAAAGAGTGACCTTACGTGTTGCCATACCTTTTACCGTACCAGCGCCCCGGCCGCGGGACGGAGCGCCGGTGTCAGAACGTCGGCGAACGTCCCTCGAACGGCGTAGAGAGCACCACCGTCGTCCGGGTCGACACCTTCGCGGCCTCCCGGATCCGGCGCAGCAGGTCCTCCAGGGCCAGCGGCGACTGGACGCGCACCAGCAGGATGTAGGACTCGTCGCCGGCCACCGAGTAGCACGACTCGATCTCCTTGATGTGCTGGATCCGCTGCGGGTAGTCGTCCGGCGCGCCCGGGTCGTTCGGCGTCAGCGAGATCAACGCCGTCAGCGGCAGGCCGATCTGCTCGCCGTCGAGCCGGGCGGTGTAGCCCAGGATGACCCCGCGCTGCTCGAGGCGGCGCACCCGCTGGTGCACCGCCGACACCGACAGCCCCACCCGCTCGGCGAGGTCGGTGAAGCTACGCCGGCCATCGGACGCGAGCTCTTGGACGATCGACTGGTCCAGCGGCTCCAGGCCGCCGGTCGTCATGCGTCCAGCACGACGAGCTCGTGCGGCTGGTTGTTGACGGATTCGACGCCGTCTCCGGTGACGATGACGATGTCCTCGATCCGGGCGCCCCACCGGCCCGGCTGGTAGATGCCCGGCTCGACGCTGAAGGCCATGCCCGGCTCCAGCGGCAGCGCGTTCCCGGCGATGATGTACGGCTCCTCGTGCACGTCCAGGCCGATGCCGTGCCCGGTGCGGTGGATGAAGTACTCGCCGAAGCCCGCCTCGGCGATGACCTCCCGCGCGGCGGCGTCGACGGCCTCGGCGGTGACGCCCGGCTTGACCGCGGCGACCGCGGCGGCCTGGGCCCGCTGCAGCACGGCGTAGGTCCCGGCCACGTCGGCGTCCCGCGGCTCGCCGACGGCGTAGGTGCGGGTGGAGTCGGAGTTGTAGCCGGCCGGCAGCGGGCCGCCGATGTCGACGACCACGACGTCACCCCGCTCGATGACGCGCTCGGAGACGTCGTGGTGCGGGCTGGCGCCGTTCGGGCCGGAGCCGACGATCACGAAGTCCGCCCGGACGTGACCCTCCTCGACGATGGCCGCGGCGATGTCGGCGCCGACCTCGGCCTCGGTGCGGCCCGGCCGCAGCCACTCGTGGACGCGGGCGTGCACCCGGTCGATCGCCGCGCCGGCCTCACGCAGCGAGGCGATTTCGGCGGCGTCCTTGCGCATCCGCAGTTCCCGCACGACCGGACCGGCCAGGGTCTGCTCGGCCTCCCCGAGCGCGGCCCGCAGCGCGAGGACGTGCAGCGCCGGGGTGAAGTCGCTGACGGCGACCCGGCCGGGCTTGCCGAGCCGGTCGGCGACGAGCTTGTACGGGTCCTCGCCGTCGACCCAGGTCAGCAACTCCACGCCGAGGTCATCGGTGGGAACGTCGGCGTACCCGGGCGCCTCCAGCTTCGGCACGACCAGCGCGGGCGTGCCGTCGGCGGGGACGACGAGGGTGGTGAGCCGCTCGAACGAGCCCCCGGCCTGCCCGAGCAGGTACCGCAGGTCGGAGCCGGGCGCGATCAGCAGGGCATCGGTGCCCGCGGCGGCCGCGGCAGCGCGGGCACGGTCCAGCCGCGCCCGCAGGGCGGCGGCGTCGGGAGCGGGCGTGTGGAGGGATCGGCGCGACATGAAGCCGAGCCTAGTAGGGCGCCGCGGCCGGCGGACGCGCCCGGCCCACGACATGCCGGGCCGGGTGACGCAACACCCGCCGCCGGCTGCGCTCCGATGGCCGGCGCGAGTGGCACCACGCCGGTGCGAGCGGGGCCGCCCCAGCAGCCGCCGGCTGCGCTCCGATGGCCAGTGCGAGTGGCACGCCGGTGCGAATTCCCCGGCCTCGCCGCCGGCTGCGCTCCGATGGCCAGTGCGAGTGGCACGCCGGTGCGAATTCCCCGGCCTCGCCGCCGGCTGCGCTCCGATGGCCGGTGCGAGTGGCACCAGGCCAGTGGGAGTGGGCCGCCCCAGCACCCGCCGCCCCAGCCCCGGACCCGAGCCGCCCTGGCTTGCGGGAACGAGCGGCCCCTAATCCCCCGGGCCTGAGCCGCCCTGGCCCACGGAAGCGAGCCGCCCTACCCCCGGCCCGCGGGGGCGCCCCCCGTTTTCCACGCTACCGGTCACCACCGACAATTCCGGGCCCCGGAAGACCGAACCGGTCAGCCGCGGTCTTCGTTGCGAGCCCGGACCGCCGCCGCGTACGTGTCGTGTCGTGTCGACCGCTCGCCTCCTCCCCGTGCCGGGTCGCGTGGCTTGCCCCTCGCGCGGGGCCGGGGCATGGCAGGCTGTGCGGGTGACCGGATCCCTTGCCCTGCTCGACTCCGCGAGCCTGTACTTCCGCTCCTTCTTCGCCCTGCCCGACTCGATGCGCGCCGCCGACGGGACGCAGGTCAACGCCGTGCGCGGGTTCGCCGACACGATCGCGCGGATCCTCACCGACCGGCGGCCCGCGCGGCTGGTCTGCTGCCTCGACGCCGACTGGCGGCCGAAGTTCCGCACCGACCTGCTGCCCAGCTACAAGGCGCACCGGGTGGCCGAAGAGACCGGCAGCGGCCCGGACGTCGAAGAGGTGCCCGACACGCTCACCCCGCAGGTGCCGATCATCCTCGAGCTGCTCGAAGCGTTCGGGTTCGCCACCGCCGAAGCCGCCGGCTACGAAGCCGACGACGTCATCGGCGCGCTGGCGACCCGCGAAAAGACCGACCCGGTCGAGGTGATCACCGGCGACCGGGACCTCTTCCAGCTCGTGCGCACCGAACCCTCCCCCGCGTCGGTCATCTACGTCGGCAAGGGCTGGGCCAAGGCCGAAGTCCTCGGGCCGGCCGAGATCGCCGAGCGCTACAGCCTCCCCCGCGAGAGCGCCGGGCCGGCGTACGCGGACATGTCGGTGATGCGCGGCGACCCGTCCGACGGCCTGCCCGGCGTCGCGGGCATCGGCGAGAAGACCGCCGCGAAGCTGATCACGCAGTTCGGGTCGCTCGAAGCCCTGCTGGCCGCGGCCGACGCCGGGGATTCCGCGGTTCCGCTCAAGACGCGGCTGCGGCTGAAGGACGCGGCGGACTACCTCGCCGTCGCCCCGACCGTCGTCCGGGTGGCGGTCGACGCTCCGGTGGAGCAGTCGCGCCCCGACACCGTGCCCGCGACGCCGGCCGACCCGGAACGGGTCGCCGAGCTGGCCGAACGGTGGAACCTCGGCAACTCGGTCGAACGGCTGCTCAAGGCCCTGCCCGGCGCCTAATTAGAAGTGCGTGCCGCACCACGGGGCGGCCGTCGTGGTGAACAGCTCGTCGGCCCGCCCGAGCGCGGCCGCGTCGCGGACGTCGATGCAGCCCGCGTCCGCCAGCGTCGTCGCGGCCCAGTGCCCGAGGTAGAGCATGCCGAGCGTGCCGACGTCGAGGGCCAGGTCCGCGGCCAGGTCGGTGCGCCGGGCGCCGTCCGGGCCGATCTCGTAGTGCCCGGTGTTGGCCGGCAGCAGCCGGTCGGTCACCGCGAGCACGACCGGGCCGGCCGAGCGGTAGGTCCGGGCGGCGAGCGCGGCGGTGACGTCGATCGGCCGCAGCCACAGGTCGTCCTCGACGGCGGCCGTGGCCGCGTGCCGGTGGTCGGTCAGCATCAGGGCCAGCGGCTCGTCGACCGGCCGATGCCGTGCGTGCACCTCCGAGACCAGGTCCACCGACAACAGGAACCGCCACAGCCCGGCCCGGGCGGCCGGGCTCGCTCCGTGCAGGTCGAAGACTTCGAGCGCGGCACCGTGATCGGGTGAATCGAACGACCGGCGGTCGGCCGTGGCGTACACGACGAAGCCGTCGTCCCCGTCCGGTCCACTGTGGACGGCGACGAGCCTGCCGCCGTCCGGGCCGACGTACCGGTCGTGCGAGATCGGCCACCACAGCTCCGGCCGCCCGATCATGCCCGGCCGGTGCAGCCCGATCCGCCGGTACAGCCCCGGAATCTCCTTCACCGCCTCCTCGGGCGCGAGCAGCCGGACGTCGCCGCCGGCCGCCACGCGCTCGTGGAGCCGGGCCGCCGGCCGCGTCACCCGCAGCGTCTTGCCGAGCGCCGCCGAGCCGTAGCCGAACCGCCCGTAGATGGTGGGTTCGCTGGCGTGCAGCACCGCCAGCGGCAGCCCTCGCGCGGCGAAATCGGCCAGCTGGGCGGCCATCATCGCGCTGAGCACGCCGCGGCGCGTCCGGTCGGCGCGGACGCCGACGCCCTCGACCGCGGCGACCGGCAGCGTCCGCCCACCCGGGACGGCGATCTCGGTGTCGTAGGAGCTCACGATCCCGATCGGCGCGCGGCCGTCGAACGCGCCGAACTTGTGCGCGGCGGGCCACGAACCCCCGGCCCGGGCCCAGACGTCGTCGGTGACGGGCCGGCGGTGCAGCGCGCGGCGCAGCAGGTCGAAGGTGCCGCGGCGCTCTTCTTCGGTGATCGGGCGGACGTCGAAGGCGGTCATCCTCCCGATCTTGCCGCGGGGCATCCGGCCCGGCACGCGGTTTTCCGCGCCGCTCAGAAGTGGCTGCCGCTCCAGGCCGCCACGCGGGTGCCGAAGAGCAGGTCCGCCGCCTCGGGCGCGGCCGGGTCACGCACCTCGATCCGGCCGGCCGCCGCCAGCGCCGAAGGCCGCCAGGTACCGAGATAGACCATGGCCAGGGTGGTGACGTCCAACCGGAGCCCGGCCGGGCGGTCCGTGCGCCCGGCACCGTCCGGGCCGACGAGGTAGGTGCCGCTGTTGCCGGGCAGCAGCGGATCGGTCACTTCGATGACCACGGGGGCGGCGTGCCCGTAGGCCCGGCCGGCCAACGCGGCCGGGACGTCGACGAGCCGGATCCAGTGCTCGTCGCCGATCCGGTCGACGTTCCCGCTCCGGTGGTCGGCGAGCAGCAGCTCGATCGGATCGTCCAGCGGCCGCGAATCCGCGACGACCCGGTCGACCAGGTCGACGCCGAGCAGGAACCGCCACAGCCCCGCGAACGCGGTCGCGGAACCGGCGAACAGGTCCGCCACCTCCAGGGTCTTGGTCCACGGGTGGGCGAGCGCGCCCCCGACGGAGTAGGTCGCGAACCCGTCGGGCCCACCGGGCCCGTGGTGCACGACCGCCTTCACCGGCGACGCGTGCCGCCGCAGCTGCATCTCGTAGAGCCGCCACAGCACCTCCGGCCGGGACATCATCCCCGGCCGGCGCTCGAGACCGTCGTACACACCGGGGCAGGCTTCCAGCGCCCGGTCGAGGTCCAGCAGCTCCAGCTCCCCGCCCACCGGGGCGTCCGGCCGCAGCCGCGCCCGGTGCCGGTCGACGCTGTAGGTGCGGTACCGGGTGGCCAAGCCGTAGCCGAACCGGCTGTAGATCCCGGCTTCGGACGCGAGCAGGTTCGCGAACACCACCCCGCGGGCGGCGAAGTCCGCCAGCTGCGTCGTCATCAGCGCCCGCAGCACCCCGCGGCGAGTGCGATCGGCGCGCACCCCCACGGAGGTGACCCCGGCCATCGGCAGCCGCGCCCCGCCCGGCACCGTCAGCTCCGCGTCGAAGAACCGGGCGGTCCCGATGAGCTCCGGATCGAACGCCCCGAGCGCACCCCCGGGCTGGTAGTACCGCGCCGCGTACACCCATTCGGCGTCGTCGGACGGCGGGTTGTGCACGGTCTCCCGGAACAGGTTGCTCGCCGCCCGGTGCTCCCCCGTGCCCAGCGTCCGGATCTCGAAGTCGTTCATGCCCGGATCATCTCCGGAAACGACGAAGCCCGGCCACCGGAAACACCGGCAGCCGGACCTCGGAGTCGCCCGGAGTCGCTCCTACTTGGCGACGGGCGGGGAAACCTCGTAGTTGCCGCCGGTGCCCTTCACCGTGATCGGCACCTGCTGCGGCTTCCCGGCGATCGTGGCGGTGCACGAGAACTTGGCCCCGTCCTCCACCTTCTGCTCGGCGGGACAGGTGACGCCGGTGACGCCGTCGATCTTGTACGTCTCGGTCAGCAGCTTCTGCACGTCGGTCTGCATCTGGGTGTTGTTGAAGACCTGCGTCTTCAGGAACCCGGGCGCGACGAACCCCAGGACCAGGAACACGGCGACGGCCACGATCGCCACCACCACGCCGATCAGCAGGCCCTTCTTCGACTTCGCCGGCTTCTCCCCCTCCGGGGCCGCGGCGCCGGGGAACTGCTGGCCGTAGTCGTACTGGCCGCCCGGCTGCTGCCCGTACTGCGGCTGCGCCTGGGGCCCGCTCGGCGGGTACGCCCCGCCGGGCTGCTGGCCGTACTGCGGCTGGGCCTGCGGCCCGCTCTGCGGGTACCCGCCCCCGGGCTGCTGCCCGTAGGGCGGCGGCTGCTGGCCCCACTGCGGCTGCTGCGGCGGGGTGTACCCGCCCGGCTGCTGCCCCCACTGCTGCGGTTGCTGGGGCTGCTGCGGCTGGCCCCATGGCTGCTGCTGGTTCGGATCGTAGGAAGGCTGCTGCGACTGCCCCCACTGCGGCTGCTCCTGCGAACCGCTCGGCGGGTACGCGCCGCCCGGCTGCTGCCCGTACTGGGGCTGCTGTGGGTCGTTGCCGCCATACGGCGTGCTCATCGTCTGCCTCCGCCTGCTTCGCTCATCTCGCTGTCCACCCCGAAACACCGGCAAGCCGCACACACGGTGTCGCACGCGATCCAACCACAGGTCGGAGCCGAGCACACGTGTCCACGCTCACCGCCGCGCGGCCACCGAGCAGGGCTAACACCGAGTTCACGCCGCGCCCGCGGCCACGACTCCGCGGCGCAGGGCCTTCACCGCCTCCGCCGCCGCCGCACCCACCGGGTCCGCCTTGCCGAGCACGTCCCGGATCTGGTCGAGCAGGTCGATCACCTGACGCGACCAGCGCACGAAGTCACCGGCCGACAGCTCCTGGCCGTTGGCCTCGGCCGCGGTGAGGACCTTCTCCAGGGATTCACCCCGGGCCCACCGATAAACCGGCCACGCGAACCCCGCGTCGGGCTCCCGGGTGCGGTCGAGCCGGTGCCGGCGCTCGTCCTCGGTCAGCTCCACCCACAGCCGCGCCGTCTCCTGCCACGCCTCCGGCACCGCCCCACCCGGCAGCCGCGGCTCACCAGCGGTGTCCCGGCGCGCCTCGAACACGAGCGTCGACACGACCGCGGCCAGTTCGGCCGGGTTCAGCTTCCGCCACACGCCGTGCCGGATGCACTCCGCGGCCAGCAGGTCCGACTCGCTGTAGAGCCGGGTCAGCCGCCGGCCGTGCTCGGTGACGCGATCCTCGCCGTCACCCGCCGATTCCGGCCCCAGTCCAGCCATGCCCCCGCCACCACCCTCAACGGAGGTGCTCCGCGCCGCTGCCAGATAGCCGCGCTCACCCAGCAAAGCCAGGATCCGGTCGAACGCCCGCGCCAGCGAGTGCGTCGTCGCCGCGACCTTCCGCTCCAGCTGCTGCGTTTCCGCGGCCAGCCGTTGATACCGCTCGACCCAGCGCAGGTTCGCCTCGCGCTCGGCCAGCCCGTGGCACGGATGCGCCCGCAGCGCTCGCTGCAACACGGCCAGCTCGCCGTCCTCGTTCGCCCCCGACCGCCGCTTCTGCCGGCCCGGCAGCGAAATTCCGGCGCTGCGCAGCGCCGAAGCGATGTCCCGGCGCGTCCGCGGCGACCGCAGCTCGATGTGCTTGGGCAGCTTGATCCGGCCCAGCACCTCCACCGGCGCCGGGAAGTCCGCCACCGACAACGGCCCCGACCACCGGTCCTCGGTCACCACCACCGGACGTGGCTCCCGGATCGGGTCCAGCCCCGGATCGACCACCACCGCCAGCCCCGCCCGCCGCCCGGCCGGCACGGCGATGACGTCACCCTTGCGCAGCTTCTCCAGCGACTCCGCGGTCCCGGCCCGCCGCACGGCCGTGTTCTGCCGCGACAACGCCTTCTCCCGCGCCGAAATCTTCGCCCGCAGCTCGACGTACTCCAGGACCTCGTCGAAGTCGCCGGTCACCGCGGCCGTGTAGCCCTTCAGCGCTTCCTTGTTCCGCTCGATCCGGCGCGCGGTGCCCACCACCGACCGGTCGGCCTGGAACTGCGCGAACGACTGCTCCAGCAGCTCGCGCGCCTCGGCCGCCCCGACCTGCGCCACCAGGTTGACCGCCATGTTGTACCCCGGCCGGAACGACGACCGCAGCGGATAGGTCCGCGTCGAGGCCAGCCCGGCCACCTGCTTCGGATCCACCCCCGGCTGCCACGCGACGACGGCGTGCCCCTCCACGTCGATGCCCCGCCGCCCGGCCCGGCCGGTGAGCTGGGTGTACTCCCCCGGCGTCAGATCGACGTGCGCCTCGCCGTTGTACTTCACCAGCCGCTCGAGCACGACCGTCCGGGCGGGCATGTTGATCCCCAGCGCCAGGGTCTCCGTGGCGAAGACGACCTTCACCAGCCCGCGGACGAACAGCTCCTCGACGGTCTCCTTGAACGCCGGCAGCAACCCGGCGTGGTGCCCGGCGATCCCGCGCTCCAGCGCCTCCCGCCACTCCCAGTAACCCAGCACGCCCAGGTCACCTTCGGGCAGATCCGCCGTGCGCTCCTCGATGACCCGGCGGATCTCGTCGACCTCACCCGGCCCGTTCAGCCGCAGCCCCGACCGGACGCACTGCGCCACCGCGGCGTCACAACCGGCGCGGGAGAAGATGAACACGATCGCCGGCAGCAACCCGGCCCGGTCCAGCTGCTCGACGACGTCGACCCGCGACGGCGGCCGGAACCGCGGCATCCGCGGCGGCGCACCCCGCCGGCCCCGCGGCCCGCGGAACCCCGCCGGCGCGTACTGGCGGCCGATCTCCTCCGTCCGGCGCAGCAGGGTCGGGTTGATCCGCAGCTCGGCATCCGGCGCGTGCACGTCGTCCCCGGCGAACAGGTCCAGCAGCCGGTTCCCCACCAGCATGTGCTGCCAGAGCGGCACCGGCCGGTGCTCGTCCACGACGACCGTCGTGTCGCCCCGGACCTCCACCAGCCACTCGCCGAACTCCTCGGCGTTGCTGACCGTCGCCGACAGCCCCACCACGCGGACGTGCTCG
This sequence comes from Amycolatopsis sp. NPDC024027, assembly GCF_040638975.1. Classification (NCBI taxonomy): domain Bacteria; kingdom Bacillati; phylum Actinomycetota; class Actinomycetes; order Pseudonocardiales; family Pseudonocardiaceae; genus Amycolatopsis; species Amycolatopsis sp. NPDC024027. The sequence goes on along the minus strand of NZ_JBEZYY010000020.1, from coordinate 136,063 downwards.
GGCAGGTGCAGGATCACCTCTTCCCACACCGCGCCCCGGAACCGGTCGGCGAGGTAGTGGACCTCGTCCATCACGACGTACCCGAGGTCGATGATCGTGGACGACCCCGCGTAGAGCATGTTGCGCAGCACCTCGGTGGTCATCACGACCACCTGCGCGTTGCCGTTGATCGAGGTGTCCCCGGTCAGCAGCCCGACGGCGTCGGCGCCGTAGCGGGCCACGAGGTCGGCGTACTTCTGGTTCGACAAGGCCTTGATCGGCGTCGTGTAGAAGCACTTGCGGCCCTCGGCGAGCGCCAGGTGCACGGCGAACTCGCCGACCACGGTCTTGCCCGCCCCGGTGGGCGCGCAGACCAGCACGCCGTGGCCGTCTTCCAGGGCCTCGCACCCGCGGATCTGGAACTGGTCGAACTCGAAGGACGCCTCGGCGGCGAAGCGCGTCAGCTGGGGGTACTTCCCGCGGCGCGCGGAGGCCGCATAGGCCTCGGCCGGGGACGAAGAAGGGCTACTGGCCACGTCGTCAGCGTTTCACATCTCCCGGGCAGTCCGCACGCCACGTGACCTATTGCGTGGCCCGCCCCGCGGTACAGGTCGTTATACACCGGGATCGGGCACGGGAACCGGATCACGGGCGGGTGCGTCGGAGCGGCGGAAGGAGGTCCTGATGATCGAACCGTGTCCGGGCTGCGGGCAGCTGGACCGGGTGCAGCACGTGCCGGCGGTCTACCACGGCGGGCACTCCTTCTACCGCGGCCAGGGCCCGACGGTCGCCGTGCCCGCCGGTGACGGCGTCGTTTACACGAGCAGTCAGGTCAGCGGGGTCTCGGTCACCGCGGTCGCCCGCTCGCTCGACCCCTTTCCCCCGCCGCGCCGCAGCGGCGGCCTGCTGGTGGCGATGATCGTGCTTGCGCTGGCCGGGAGCTGCTTCCTGCTGCTTCCGTTTTCGGCTTCCGACGACCCGCCGCCGGGCGGGACGGTCGCGAAAGCGCTGGGTTACGCGGTGCTCTCGCTGCCGGCGTTCGGGGTGTACCTGGCCGTGGGCGTGCTGATCTGGCTCTACTCCCGACGCGTCCGGGCGCACCGGAAGCAGCGGAAAGGCGTGCCGGCGGCCCAGCAGGTGTGGGAGCAGGGCTGGTTCTGCCACCGCTGCGGCGGCGTCTACTTCGCGGAGGCGGCACGACTGCTGACCCCGGCCCACTTCCGGCACCTGGTGGCGCGGGCGGGCGGCTACGACCGTTAGGCCAGCACCGTGAGGGCGCCCGGCACGCAGCTGGCCGTCACCGGGACCGTGCCCTGCGGTTCGCCGTCTGCGTAGGCGGGCCACGTGTTGCCCGCCAGGGTCACCGAGCGGGCGCGCAGCGTGCGGACGGCCGGGTGGGTCAGGTGTTTGCCCGTGCGCAGGCCCGGGAGCAGGCGGATCAGGCCGCGGCGGGTGGCGTGGCCGATGATCGTGACGTCGAAGACGCCGTCCTCGGGGTCGGCCGTCGGGCAGATCGGGACGCCACCGCCGTAGAAGCGGGTGTTGCCGATCGCCACGAGCGTCGCGTCGAGTTCGAGCCGCCCGGTGCCGGTGTCGACGACCACCGGGCGGGAGCGGAACGCCGCCAGTTCGGCCAGGATCGCGACGTCGTAGCGGCGCGGCCCGGACGGCCAGCGCATCCGGTTCGCGCGTTCGTTGACGCTCGCGTCGAACCCCGCGCACAGCACCGTCGCGAACCAGGTGTCGCCCACGCGGCCGAGGTCGATCCGCCGCCGGGCGCCCGAGCGCAGGGCCGCGACCAGTGCGTCGACCGCCGGGAGCGGCTCGCCGGGGATGCCGAGGGCACGGGCGAAGTCGTTGCCGGTGCCCGCCGGGACCAGGCCGAGCGCGACGTCGTGGTTCGCGCAGAACTGGACGCCCTGGTGGGCGGCGCCGTCCCCGCCGAGCACGATCAGGACGTCCAGCCCGGCGGCGTGGGAGGACCGCATCAGCGCGCGGGACTCTTCCACCGAGTTGGCGACCAGGACGTCGAGGCGGTCCACGGCGGTGCGCAGCCGCCCGGCGACGGTGTCGGCGAGCCGGGCGGCCGCGCCGTGCCCCGACGCCGGGTGCACGGCGAGCGCGGCGTGGATCCCCACTAGGTGACGTCGTCGGTGCTCGAGCGGCCGCCGGACGCGGTCGGGGTGGACGGCTCGTCGTCGACGGTGCTCGGCGTGTAGTCGAACGGCGCGGCTTCGTCGTCGGCGAGCTTGTCCCAGCCTTCGTCGCCACGGGTCTTTTCGAGCTTGCGGTCGTGGAAGCGCGCCATCTGGACGGCGATCTCGAACAGCACGGTGAGCGCGCCGGCGAGGCCGAGCATGGAGAACGGGTCCGAGCCGGGGGTGGCGAAGGCCGCGAAGACGAACAACGCGAACACGATGCCGCGGCGCCACTTCTTCAGCTGCACGTACTTGACGATGCCGACGCGGTTGAGCATCACCACCAGCAGCGGCAGCTCGAAGCTGATTCCGAAGATGATCAGCAGCGACAGCAGGAACGAGATGTACTTGTCCGCGGTGAGCGCGGTGACGAACGCGTCCTGCCCGAAGCCCATGAGCAGCTGCAGGGCGTGCGGGAAGAGGATGTAGGCGAGCACGGCACCGGTGGCGAACAGCACCGACGCGAACCCGACGAACGTCAGGGCGTACTTGCGCTCCTTGCTGTACAGGCCGGGCGCGATGAACGCCCAGAGCTGGTACAGCCAAGCCGGCGAGAGGAGCACGGCGCCGGCGGCGATCCCGACCTTCAGCTGCGTCATGAAGGCCTCGAACGGCACGGTCTGCAGCAGCCGGCATCCCTCGGCGCTGTCGAGCCGGCGCTGCGGCGGGATGGCGCAGTACGGGTCCTTGACGAGGTCGCCCAGCGACGGGATCGGGCCGATGTTGGTCCCGAACCAGATGAACCCGAAGATGCCGCCGATGACGACGGCGAGCAGCGCGAAGCCGAGCCGGCGGCGGAACTCGTAGATGTGCTCGATGAGCGTCATCGTGCCGTCGGGGTTGGTGCGACGGCTGCGCTTGCGCCGCTTGGAACTGCGGCCTTCACCGTTTCCGGAGGCGGATTCCGCCACGGGTTGTTCCGTTCTCGTCGGAGTCCGCCGGAGCGCGCCGGGTGCGGCGCGCTCCGTGGACCGGGGACCGGGTGTGGCCGGAGCCGCTCAGCTGACGTTCTTCTGCGGCTGCTCGGCCGCCTGCTGCTTCTTCAGCTCGTCGAGCTGCCGCTGCAGGTCGGCGACCTGCTGGTCGGTCGAAGCGGGTGCGGCGGGCGTGGCCGGGATCTGCTTCGTCTCGACGGGCTCGGCGTCTTCGTGCGCCGCGGCCTTGTCGCCGGTGAGGTCCTTGGTCTCGGCCTTGAAGATCTTCATGGACTTGCCGATGGACCGGGCCGCGTCGGGAAGCCTCTTGGCCCCGAACAACAGCACGACGACGAGCACCAAGATGATCAAATGCCACGGCTGCAATCCGTTCAGCATGGTGGCCTCCTATCTGCGTCTGGTAGGGATGTTACTGGTTTTCCGCTTTGCGGCGGCGCCGCGCGAACGCGACGCGCAGTCCCGCCGACCGGGCCCGGACGAGCCCGGCCCGGTCCTGGGTGTTCGTAACCACCATGCTTGTGGTTTGCCGGAAGGCACGCAAGACCTTGACGGTCCGCACCAGCAGGACCACGAGGCCGGCGAGACCGATCAGGATGAGCACGGCGGCGGGCAGGTACGGCACGCGATCAGCCTAGTGGTCGCAGGTTGACGGAAGGTGACGGGCTCGGGCCACCGCGTCGGCGGCCCGGCGGCCGACGTCGGACGCGAGGTCGGCCGGGCTCTCCACCAGCGCTTCCCCGCCCAGACCCAGCACCAGGCGCACCATCCACGACTGGTCGGCGTAGCGCATCCGGATCCGCAGCCGGCCACCGTCGAGCTCGTCGAGCTCCTCGCACGGGTAGTACTCGGCTACCCAGCGTGCGTCCGGGTCGAGGACCAGGACGGCCTCCCGCTGGTCGGGACGCTCACGAAAGACACCCTCGGAGATGTCGGTGGGGTGGGCGTGCGCGGGCGGGCGCGCCGGCTCGTCGAGGACCGCCAGCTCGTCGATCCGGTCGAGCCGGAACAACCGGACGTCCTCGGCGCGGCGACACCAGGCCTCGAGGTAGCCCACCGCCTGGACGATCAGCAGCCGCATCGGGTCGACCGTGCGCTCGGTGATCTGGTCCTTCGAGGCGGTGTAGTAGCGGATCCGCAGCGCCCGCCCGCCCTGCAGCGCGCGGGCGACCTCCTCGCGGGTCCGGGCGGTCTTCTTGCCTTCGCGGACTCCCCCGCCGACGATCACGCCGGCCGGCTGGGCCTGCCCGGCGGCGGCCTCGATCTTGGCGATGGAGCGGCGGACGGCGTCGCCGTCGACCACGCCCGGCGTCTCGGCCAGCGCCCGCAGGGCCACCAGCAGCGCGGTCGCCTCGCCGCCGGTGAGCCGCAGCGGGCGGCTCATCCCGGCGTCGTGGGTGACGATGATCGTGTCACCCTCGAAGGACAGGTCGATCAGGTCGCCGGGGCCGTAGCCGGGCAGCCCGCACATCCACAGCAGCTCGAGGTCCTTGCGCAGCTGCTTCGGCGAGACGTCGAAGTCGTGCGCGGCCTCGTCGATGCGGATGCCCGGGCGTGCCAGCAGGTACGGCACGAGGGCGAGCAGTCTCGGCATCCGGTCGGTGGACCCGCTCACCGGGCGCTCACCTGCCGGGCGACGACGGCTTCCAGCCGGTCCTGGACGCTCTTGGCCAGCACGTCGGGTTCGTACACGACGACGTCCGGGCCCTGCGCGCTGATCCAGTCGGCGGCCGATTCCGGGTACAGCAGCCCGATCTCCACGAGGTCGCCCTCTTCGCCGTCGACGGTGGCGCGGCCGACCACGGTGCCGCGGCGGCGGACGCCGGCCGCTCGACCGTCGGCGACCCAGAGCCGGGCGGTGGTGACCGGGGCCGGTTCGCTGTCGCCGGTGGCCGTGACGAGCTTGAGCAGGTTGACGCCCTCGGGGCGCCGGACCTCGCCGGGCTTGCCGACCGGGCGGACCTGCCCGGTGACGCGGGAGAGCCGGAAGCAGCGGGTGGCGCCGCGGTCGCGGTCGTGCCCGACGACGTACCAGCGGGCCCGCCACGACACCACGCCCCACGGTTCCAGGGTGCGCATGATCCGCTCCGGGGAGCCGCTGCGGCGGTACTCGAAGCGGACGGCCTGGCCGTTCTGGACCGCGGCCAGCAGCGGCCCGAACGCCGGTTCGGCGCGCACGCGCGGCTCGACCACGGTGGGCGCCTGGTCGTCGACCTCCAGGCCGGCGGCGCGCAGCTTCACGAGCGCACCCTGCGCCTGGCCGGTCAGCTCCGGGGAGTCCCACAGCCGGGACGCCAGCGCGACCGCGGCGGCTTCGTCGGGCGCGAGGTCGATTTCGCCGAGTTCGTAGTCGCGGCGGGCGATGCGGTAGCCCTCGATCGCGTCGAACGCGGAGTTGCGGCCGGTCTCCAGGGGGATGCCGAGCTCGCGCAGCTCGGTCTTGTCCCGTTCGAACGTCCGGAAGTAGGCCTCGTCGCTGGCCGCGTCGCCGTAGCCGGGCACGATGCCGCGGATCTTTTCGGCAGTGAGGTACTGCCGGGTGGACAACAGGGCCAGTACCAGGTTGACCAGTCGTTCGGCGCGGGCGGTGGACACCCGGTAGAGCCTAGCCCGCGCCGCCCGGCCCGATCGTGAGGTCCGGGGTACGCGCGTCGTAATCGGTCCGGGCGGCGTCGACGGCTTCGAAGTTGGCCTCGGCCCACGCCTTGAACCCGGCCATCAGCGCGCGCAACGATTCCCCCAGTGGCGTAAGGGAATAGTCGACGCGGACGGGCACCGCCGGCGTCACTTCGCGGCGGACGAGACCGTCCCGTTCGAGTACCCGCAGGGTCTGGGTGAGCATCTTCTGGCTGACCCCGGCGATGCGCCGCGAAAGGTCGCTGTAGCGCTGCGGGCCGTCACCGAGCGCGACCAGGATCAGGCTGACCCACTTGCCGGCGATCTCGTCGAGCAGCTTCCGGGTGGGGCACGCCGCCAGATAGGCGTCGTAGGCGGCTTTTTCGGCTTGCCGCCGCTGTTCCGCCGTGCGCGTGGGCACCGGGCGAACCTCCTGGTGAGCAGGGAACCTGCGGGTGCGTACTTCCCATCGGAGAGTAGCTCCCCATACGTTCGTGAGGGAAGGTGCCCGATCGAGAGGAGCAGGCGATGCGTGCGGTGGTGGTCCGGCGGTTCGGGGGGCCGGAGGTGCTGGAGTTCGCCGAGGTACCCGTGCCCGAGCCGGGTCCGGGGCAGGTGCGGATCCAGGTGGCGGCGGCCGCGGTGAACCCGGTGGACCTGGCGACCAGGAGCGGGGTGCTGAGTGCGGCCGGGGTGATTCCGGCGCGGGAGGTGCTCGGGCTGGGGTGGGACGTCGCCGGGTCGATCGACGACGCCGGGGACACCGGGTTCCGGGTGGGCGAGGCGGTGATCGGCCTGCGCGACCGGATCGCCACGCCGCTCGGCGCCTACGCCGAGCGGATCGTCCTGGACGCGTCGGCGGTCGCGCCGGCTCCGGTGGGTGTTTCGCCGCTCGAAGCCGCGACCCTGCCGCTGAACGCCCTGACCGCGGCGCAGGCACTGGACCTGGTCGAAACCACCGGCACGGTCCTGGTCACGGGGGCGGCCGGAGCTGTCGGCGGGTATGCCGTCGCGCTGGCGCACGCGCGGAAGCTGCGGGTCGTCGCCGTGGCCGCCGAAGCCGACGAAGCGCCGGTGCGGGCCTTCGGCGCCGACGAGTTCGTGCCGCGCGGGCCGTCGCTGGGCGACCGGGTGCGCGCGGTGGTCCCGGGCGGGGTGGACGCCGCACTCGACACGGCCCTGCTCGGCTTGGACGCCCTCGACGCGGTCCGCGGCGGCGGCGAGTTCGTGGCCTTCGCCGCGGGCGCCGCCCCGATCCCCCTGCGCGGGATCCGCGTCCGCACCGTCTGGATCCGCGCGGACGGCGAACGCCTCGCCGAGCTGGCCAGCCTGGCGGAGAACGGCACGCTCCCCCTGCGCGTCGCCGGCACCCTGCCGCTGACCGAGGCCGCGGCCGCGCACGAACGGCTGGCCGCGGGCGGGCTGCGCGGCCGGCTCGTCCTGGTGCCGTGAGAACCCGGCCGGGCTCCCATAACCTGGAGCACATGGATGATCGCGTTCTCCTCGTCACCGGCGCCTCGCGCGGCCTCGGCGCCGCGACCGCGCGCCTGGCCGCTGCCTCGGGCTTCAAGGTCGCCCTCGTCGCCCGCAAGGCCGAGTCCGTCACGTCCCTGGCCGCCGAACTCGGCGACGACCGGGCCATCGCCCTCGCCGCCGACGTGGCGGACTGGCCGAGCATCTCCGGGGCCGTCGCCGAAACCGCCGAACGGTTCGGCCGGCTCGACGCCGCCTTCGCCAACGCCGGCATCGGCGTCGGGACGTCGTTCTTCGGCACCGACGACCCCGACCCGCGGGCGTGGGAGGAGATGGTCCGCACCAACGTCCTCGGCGCTGCCTACACCGCCCGCGCCGCGCTGCCTGCACTTCGGGAAACCGCAGGCCACCTGCTGATCACCGGCTCGGTCGCCGGCCGCTACATCCGCAACGCGAGCCTCTACTCCGCCACGAAGTGGGCCGTGACCGGGATGGCCGGAGCCATCCGCGAGGAGGCCGTCGGCACCGGGGTCCGGGTCACGCTGATCAACCCGGGCATCACCGACACCGACATCCTCACCGACGAACAGCGCAAGAAGCCGAAACTGGCCGCGGACGACATCGCCCGCGCGGTCCTCTACGCCCTCCAGCAGCCGCCCACGGTCGACGTCAACGAGATCATGGTCCGGCCGACCGGCCAGGTGCTCTAGCGAAGCCGGGCGACGCGGCCTCCGGCGCCGCTGGCCCAGCAGGCCGCCCCGGCGCAGTCGACGCTGTCGAAGCTGCCCGTGTCGAACGACGTCCAGTGCCGGCCGCCGTCGGGGCTGTAGTCGCTGCCGCCGGGACCGACCGCCAGCACCGTCCCGCCGCGCCAGGCCAGGCCCGAGCGGTAGCCGGCGGGGTACTGGGGCGGGGTCGTCCAGGTGCGGCCGCGGTCCCGGGTCAGCGCGACGGCCGGGCCGGGCGCGCCCGGGTTCGCGAAGTCGCCACCGATCGCGAGGCCCTGGGACGGCGAGCGGAAGGCCAGGGCGAACACGCCCGCCGACGAGCTGCTCGGCAACGGCGTGTCCGACGCCGTCCAGTGCCGGCCGCCGTCACCGGAGTGCAGGACGCGGGCGGTCGCGCCGCCGCCGGTGGCGAGCCAGGCGTCGAACGGCCCGGCCGTCGTGACGCACTGGCCGCTGGCCGCGAACCCGGCCTCCCCGGGCAGGGCGGGCGGGAAGCCGCTGTCGGGCACCTGACGCCAGCTGCGGCCGCCGTCGAAGGTGGCCTGCACCCGGAACCGGCCGTCGACGGGGTCGCTCATCGCCAGGCCACGCCACGGGTCGAAGAAGGCGAGGCAGTCGTAGAACGCCGCCGCGTCGGTGTTCTGGAACGTCTGGCGCCAGTGCGCGCCGCCGTCGTCGGTCCGGTAGACGCGGGAGTCGGTCCCCGGCCCGATGGAGAGGACCACGGCGTGGTCGGCGTCGAAGGCCTCGATGTCGCGGAACTGGAGCGCCCCGGTCCCGGGCGGCCCGGCCGACGCCCAGGTGCGGCCGCCGTCGACCGTGCGCAGGACGGTGCCCTGCGTACCGCTGACCCAGGCGACCCGGGCGCTGACCGCGGCCAGGCCGCGGAACTGGGCGGTGACGCCGGTCGGCGTCGGCTCCCACTTCGGCGGGTGCTCCCCCGCCGACGCCGGAACCGCGAGCGAAACCAGCAGGGCGAGCACGATCAGCACGACACGCATGCGGCGATCCTGCCGCACCCGTCACGCGACTTTAGTCGGGAACGCCGATGGGGACGCCCGGCGTGGACGTCCCCATCGGCGGTACCGGCTAGAGGGAGCTGATCAGGCGTTCCACCCGCTCGTCGACCGAACGGAACGGGTCCTTGCACAGGACCGTGCGCTGGGCCTGGTCGTTCAGCTTCAGGTGCACCCAGTCGACGGTGAAGTCGCGGCCCGCGGCCTGGGCGGCGGCGATGAAGTCGCCGCGCAGCTTCGCGCGGGTCGTCTGGGGCGGGGTGTCCTTGGCGGCTTCGATCTCGCCGTCGTCGGTGACCCGGCGGACCAGGCCCTTGCGCTGGAGCAGGTCGAAGATGCCCCGGCCCCGGCGGATGTCGTGGTAGGCGAGGTCGAGCTGGGCGATGCGCGGGCTGGACAGGTCCAGGTCGTGCTTGTGCCGGTAGCGCTCGACCAGCCGGTGCTTGATCGCCCAGTCGATCTCGGTGTCGATCTTGCCGAAGTCCTGCTGCTCGACCGCGTCCAGCGCCCGGCCCCACAGCTCGATGACGCGCTCGTTCGCCGCGGTCGTGCCGTTGTCCTTGATGTGCTGGACCGCGCGGGCGTAGTACTCGCGCTGGATGTCCAGCGCCGAGGCCTCGCGCCCGCCGGCCAGCCGCACCTGGCGGCGGCCGGTGAGGTCGTGGCTGATCTCGCGGATGGCCCGGATGGGGTTGTCCAGGGTGAAGTCGCGGAACTGGACGCCGGCCTCGATCATCTCGAGCACCAGGTTCGCCGAGCCGACCTTGAGCATGGTCGTCGGCTCGGCCATGTTCGAGTCGCCCACGATGACGTGCAGGCGCCGGTAGCGCTCGGCGTCGGCGTGCGGCTCGTCACGGGTGTTGATGATCGGCCGCGAGCGGGTCGTGGCGCTGGAAACGCCCTCCCAGATGTGCTCCGCACGCTGGGACAGGCAGTAGACCGCGCCCCGCGGGGTCTGCAGCACCTTGCCGGCGCCGCAGATGAGCTGGCGGGTCACCAGGAACGGGAGCAGCACGTCCGCGATCCGGGAGAACTCCCCCGCCCGGGTCACCAGGTAGTTCTCGTGACAACCGTAGGAGTTGCCCGCCGAGTCGGTGTTGTTCTTGAACAGGAAGATGTCGCCGCCGATGCCTTCGTCGGCGAGCCGCCGTTCGGCGTCGACCAGCAGGTCCTCGAGGATCCGCTCCCCGGCCTTGTCGTGCGTGACGAGCTGGACCAGATCGTCACATTCGGCCGTCGCGTACTCGGGGTGCGAGCCGACGTCGAGGTAGAGCCGCGAGCCGTTCGACAGGAACACGTTGGAGGAGCGTCCCCACGACACGACCCGCCTGAACAGGTAGCGCGCCACCTCGTCGGGCGAGAGCCTGCGCTGTCCGTGGAAGGTGCACGTGACCCCGAACTCGGTCTCGATGCCAAAGATCCGCCGCTGCATTCCACCAGAGTAGGCGCTGCACCCCCGTCGACGGTGCGCCGTTCGGGCGTCGACACGCCCCCAGTACGCCACAGACGGTGAAATCTCCCCGAATCAGGCACGATTGGAGCACAGCTCTTGACGACGTGCGGAAGGCGGACTCCTTGTCACACCAGCTCATCCGGGCCTTCCGGCGGGTCGGCCGGACCGACCGCGCCCTGATGCGTCGCAGTGCCGCGCTCCCCGCCTCGAAGGTCGACGACGCGCTCATGACGCTGTCGAGATCGGCGAACAAATCGCGCCTGTGGTGGGGGGTCGCCGCAATGCTGGCCACCCGCCAGGGGGCGACCCGCCGGGGCGCGCTGCGCGGGGTCGTGGCGATCGCCGGGGCCAGCGCCGCGGCCAACCTGATCGGCAAGCCGCTCTTCCCCCGCCGGCGCCCGGCCGAAGAAGAGACGCCGATGCGCCGCCGCCTGCGGAAACGGCCCACGTCCTCCTCCTTCCCCTCCGGCCACTCCGCGTCCGCGGCCGCGTTCGCGACGGCGGTGGCGATGGAGTCGCCGCGGGCCGGGCTCGTGGTGGCGCCGCTGGCGCTGGCCGTGGCCTACTCACGGGTCCACACCGGCGTGCACTGGCCTTCCGACGTCGGTGTCGGCCTGGGCATCGGTGTCGGCGTGGGACTGGCCACCCGGCACTGGTGGCCGCTGCACGACGACGTCCCGGGCCGCACGGCCCACCACGCCGACGCGCCCGAGATGGTCGACGGCGAGGACATGCTCGCCGTCGTCAACCCGAACTCCGGCGTGGCGGGCCAGGACCCGACCGAGGACGTCAAGTTCGCCTGGCCCAAGGCCACGCTCCTCTACCCGGACCCCGAGCGGGGCCTGCGCGCCCAGCTCGAAGCCGAGATCGACGCCCGCGGCACGGTCCGCGCGCTGGCCGTCGCGGGCGGGGACGGCACCGTCGCGGCGGTGGCCTCGGTCGCCGCCGAACGCGACCTGCCGCTCGCGCTGGTCCCGGCGGGGACGCTCAACCACTTCGCCCGCGACGTCGGCGTCAGCTCCATGCCCGACGCCGACGCGGCGACCGAGGTCGGCAACGCGGTTCGTGTCGACCTGGGCGAAGTCGAGATCGACGGCGCCGGCGAGCCGGACCACCGCTGGTTCGTCAACACCGCCAGTCTCGGCGGCTACCCGGAGATGGTGCGGCTGCGGGAGAAGCTGCAGGAAAAGCACCCGAAGTGGCCTTCGGCGGCGATCGCGCTGGCCAGGACGCTGCGGCACGCCAAGCCGCTGACCGTCCGGCTCAACGGCAAGCGGACGCAGGTCTGGCTGCTGTTCGTCGGCAACGGCACGTACGCGCCGAAAGGGTTCGCCCCGAGCCGGCGCCCGGCGCTCGACACCGGCCTGCTGGACATCCGCTACCTGCGCGCCGACCTGCCCTACTCGCGGGCCCGGTTCCTGCTCGCGATGATCACCCGCAGCCTCGCCGCCAGCCACGTCTACCAGGAGCTGGACCTGCCCGAACTGGACGTCGAACTGCTCGACGGCAACCGCCGCGTCGCCACCGACGGCGAGGTCGGCCCGCTCGGCAACCGGTTCCGCTTCCGGTCGCGGCCCAGTGCGCTGACGCTCTACCGGCTGTGAGGTTGCTTTACCTTCTCTCAACGAACCCACAGGGAGTCCCCGCTAGCTTCGTGATCGAGTTGCGGGCCCTCCTGCCCGCGGCCAGGGGACGGGCGGGGAATCGATGGACGGGCAGGGCCTGGCGAGCGTCGTGCACCGGGCCGCGAGCGACCCGGTGCTGCCGGGTGACGTCACCGCCCGCGCCCGCGACCTGGGCCCGCTCGAGTCACCGCTCATCTGGCTCGGCTTGGCCTCGGCCGCCGTCGCCGTCCTCGCCGTCGTGGTCGCGCTGTGGTACCGCCGCCGCGTCCGGCGCTGGGGGTTCACCGCCTTCGGCGTGCTCCTGCTGCTGGCGTCGGTCACCGCCGTCAACAGCTACGTCGGGTACGTCCGCACCTCCGACGACCTGGCCCGGCTCCTCCAGCGCGGCCCCGGCGTCGTCAACCTCGCCGGCCGCCTGCTCGACGACGGCAAGGAGGCCCCCGAGCCGTCGTCGGGCTCGTCTCCGGATTCCTCGTCGGATTCGTCGTCGCCCGCGCCGCACCCCGGCGCGGGCGCGGCGGCCGCCGGGCAGCGGATCGACGTCGTCAACCTCCCCGACCCCGCCCACGGGATCCCGTCGGGCAGCAACTACGTCATCCTCCCGCCCGGGTACGACAGCGACCCCGCCCGCCGCTACCCGGTCGTCTACCTGATCCACGGCTACCCCTTCGGCGGCCCCCGCGACTGGCTCACCTCCGGCGACGCCCCCGGCTCGCTCCTGGCCCTCCAGCAGGCCAACGTCATCGCGCCGATGATCGTGGTCAGCGTCGACCTGACCGCCGGCAACCCCAGCACCGACTGGGAGTGCCTGAACGTGCCCGGCGGCCCGCAGCTGGAGAGCTACCTGGCCGGCACCGTGGTCCCGGCGGTCGACCAGCGCTACCGCACGCTCGCCGACCGCACCCACCGGGCGCTGGGCGGCATGTCCGGCGGCGGCTTCGGCGCGCTCAACATCGGCCTCCACCACGTCGACGAGTTCGCCACCCTGGTGATCGCCCTGCCCTACGACGACCTCAACGACTCGGTCGGCATCCTCGACGGCAACCGGGCGGCCATCGCGGCCAACACGCCCCGCCGGTACCTGCCGACGATGAAGTTCCCGGCGCCGATTTCGGTGATGCTCGCGGTCGGCACCGGTGCGCCGACCGACGTCTCGACGGCTCGGCGGATCGCTGATGCTCTGCATGGTCGGGGGCAGGACGCGGTTGTGCATGCTGAGCGGGGGTTCAACCACACCTGGCATACCGCTCGGGCTACGTTGCCTTATCTGCTCGCGTTTGCCGATCAGAATTTTCGGACTTCTCCGGCTACGTCCTGAGGGCGGTTGCCGGGGAGCCTTCTGCCGGGGGTTGCTCTGCCGGGGTTAGCCCTGCTGGGGTCAGCCCTGCCGGAGTTAGCCCTGCCGGATTCTTCCCGCCGACCCGAACGCCGAATTGTTCAACGGCCGTCAGACCGTGTCAAGGCGGGAAAGCGTGCCTTGACACGGCCTAACGGCCGCTGAGGCGGCTGCGTATCGGTCGGCAGGGGGGGTGTGGCCGAGGGCGGTGTTGGCCGTGAGCTTTTCGCGCTGTTCCTCGGCTGGGGCATGGCCCTCGCCGCCGAAACGAAGCGGGGCGTGGCCGCCTGGCCACGCCCCGCTTCTTTCGTCTGCGTTTCGAACTCACTCGCCTTCGGGCTTGGCCTCCGGCTCCTCGCCCTTCGGGTCCGGGACCGGCAGGAGGGTGTCCAGTGCCGCGCCCGTCAGGCGGCGGAACGAGCGGCGGGGGCGGTCGCGGTCCAGGACCGCCACCTCCAGCTTGATCGGGTCCGCCTCGCCGTTGCCGTTCGCCGATGCGTTTGCCGATGAAGCCGACGAGCCCGCCGATGACGTCGATGGGGCCGGCTGGGTCGGCGTCCGCAGGGCCGCCACCGCCACGCCCAGGGCCGCCTGCAGGTCCAGGCCGTCCTCGAACGTCTCCTTCAGCTTGGCCGCGATCTTCTCGTTCTGGCCGCCCATCACGATGTACTGCGGCTCGTCGAAGATCGAGCCGTCGTAGGTCAGCCGGTACAGCTGGTCCTCCGCCGCGCTCGCCGCGACCTCCGCCACGCAGACCTCGACCTCGAACGGCTTGAGCTGCTCGGTGAAGATGCTGCCCAGCGTCGCCGCGTACGCGTTCGCCAGCGCTCGCGCGCTCACGTCACGGCGGTCGTACTGGTAGCCCTTCAGGTCCGCGTGCCGGATGCCCGCCACGCGCAGGTTCTCGAACTCGCTGTAGCGCCCGACCGCGGCGAACCCGATGCGGTCGTAGATCTCGGAGACCTTGTGCAGCGTCGCCGACGGGTTCTCCGCCACGAACAGCACGCCACCCGAATACTTCAGCACCACCACGCTCCGGCCGCGCGCGATGCCCTTGCGCGCCAGCTCGGAACGCTCCCGCATCAGCTGCTCGGGAGAGGCATACAACGGCATCGTCACGGTGTGCGCTCCAGGTCTTTCGGTGTTCCAACGTTCACTGGTTCAGCTCCGGAGTCAGGCGAGCCGGCGCTGCTGGCGCTCGATCCGCCCCGCCACCACGGCCTCCGCGACCGCCGCGGTCTCGGACTCGGGCAGCTGCACGGCGCCGCGCTCCGCGGTGATCGTCACGACGCTCGGGAAGATCCGCCGGACCAGGTCCGGGCCGCCCGATGCGGTGTCGTCGTCCGCCGCGTCGTACAGGGCCTCCACCGCGACGCGGATCGCGCCTTCGACGTCGGCGTCCGGGTCGTGCAGCTTCTTCAGCGCGGATTTCGCGAACAGCGAACCCGAGCCGATCCCGGCGTACCCGCCGTTCTCCTCGTAGCGCCCGCCCGCGGCGTCGTACGACACGATCCGCCCGGCGTGCTTGGCGTCCTCGGCCTCCAGGTCGTACCCCACGAACAGCGGGATCGCCGCCAGCCCGGCCATCGCCATCTCGAGGTTCGCCTTGACCATCCCGGCCAGCTTGTTCGTCTTGCCGTCCAGCGACAGCGAAACGCCCTCGATCTTTTCGTAGTGCGCCAGCTCGACCGCGTACAGCCGCACCATCTCCACGGCCAGCCCCGCCGTGCCCGCGATGCCGACCGCCGAATACTCGTCGGTGACGTGCACCTTTTCGATGTCGCGGCTCGCGATCAGGTTGCCCGACGTCGCCCGCCGGTCACCCGCGATCAGCACACCGCCCGCGAACGTGCACGCGACGATCGTCGTCCCGTGCGGGATGCCCAGCTCGGCCACGCCCGGCGCCACGCGCCGCTCGGGCAGCAGCTCGGGCGCCTGCACGCGCAGGAAGTCCGAAAACGACGACGTCGCCGAGGAGAAGTACGCCGCAGGCAGCGCGGGACCCGAGATGCCCCTGGTGTTGTCCATACGTGCTCAAAAATCCCATCTGTGCGGGCCGGAGCCCCGCGCGCGCAGGAGGCCACGCGGAACCCCGGCCGGCCGGCTGAACGGTCGGCAAGGGCGCAGTGCGCCCGAGCGGCTATTCGCCGCCCTTCTGCACGTAGGCCCGGACGAAGTCCTCGGCGTTCTCTTCGAGCACGTCGTCGATCTCGTCGAGGATGGTGTCCACGTCCTCGCCGAGCTTCTCGCGCCGCTCCTGACCCGCCGCGCCGGTGTCGTCGAACTCCTCGTCGGAGTCACCACCGCCGTGCTTTTCGATCTTTTCCTGGGCCATCTCGCCTCCCGGTGTGGCTGATGTTTCCTAGCCTACCCAGCGGCCCCGACATTCGGGGTCACGCCGCGATCGCTGGTGCGTCCCGCCTAGTCCGAACCGGTGAGCGCCTCCACGAGCTCCTCCGCCGTCGCCGCGTTGTCCAGCAACTTGCCGACGTGCGCCTTCGTCCCCCGCAGCGGCTCCAGGGTGGGGATCCGCACCAGCGACTCCTTGCCCACGTCGAAGATGACCGAATCCCACGAAGCCGCCGCGATCGACGTCGCGTACTTCTCCAGCGCCCGGCCGCGGAAGTAGGCCCGCGTGTCCGACGGAGGCGTGGTCACCGCGGCCAGCACCTCCTCCTCCGAGACCAGCCGCTTCATCGAGCCGCGGGTGACGAGCCGGTTGTACAGGCCCTTCGCCAGCCGCACGTCCGAATACTGCAGGTCGACCAGCCGCAGCCGCGGCGCGCCCCAGGCCAGGTTGTCCCGCTGGCGGTAGCCCTCCAGCAGCCGCAGCTTCGCCGGCCAGTCCAGCCGGTCCGCGCACTCCTGCGGGTCGCGCGCCAGGGCGTCCAGGATCTCGCCCCAGACCCGCAGGACCTCCTTCGAGGACTGGTCGGCGCCGGTGCGCTCCAGGTTCTGCGAGGCGATCTCGTGGTAGGCGAACTGCAGGTCCAGCCCGGTGTACTTCTTGCCGTTGGCCAGCGCGACCTGCGTCTTCAGCGTCGGGTCGTGGCTGATCTGGTGCACCGCCTTGACCGGCTCGTCGAGCTTCAGGTCGTCGAACCGGATGCCCGACTCGATCAGGTCCAGCACCAGCGCCGTCGTCCCGACCTTGAGGTACGTCGAGTACTCCGACATGTTCGCGTCGCCGATGATGACGTGCAGCCGCCGGTACTTGTCCGCGTCCGCGTGCGGCTCGTCGCGGGTGTTGATGATCCCGCGCTTGAGCGTGGTCTCCAGGCCGACCTCGACCTCGATGTAGTCCGCGCGCTGGGAGAGCTGGAACCCGGCCTCTTCACTCTGCTGGCCGATCCCGAGCCGGCCCGAGCCGGTCACCACCTGCCGCGACACGAAGAACGGGGTCAGCCCGGCGATGATCGCGGTGAACGGCGTCGACCGCGCGCACAGGTAGTTCTCGTGCGTGCCGTAGCTCGCGCCCTTGCCGTCGACGTTGTTCTTGTACAGCTGCAGCTGCGGCTGACCGGGCACGGAGGCGGCCTTCATCGCCGCCTCTTCCATCACCCGCTCGCCGGCCTTGTCCCAGATGACCGCGTCGCGCGCGTTCGTCACCTCGGGCGCCGAATACTCCGGGTGCGCGTGGTCGACGTACAGCCGCGCCCCGTTGGTGAGGATGACGTTCGCCGCCCCCAGGTCCTCGACGTCCGGGTCGTGCCCCGGGCCGCCCGGGCCGGTCAGGTCGAACCCGCGCGCGTCCCGCAGCGGGCTCTCCACCTCGTAGTCCCACCGCGCCCGCCGGGCGCGCGGGATGTCGGCCGCGGCCGCGTAGGCCAGCACGACCTGGGTGGAGGTGAGTACCGGGTTCGCCGTCGCGTCGCCCGGCACGGAGATGCCGTACTCGACTTCGGTTCCCATGATCCGCCGCATGTCACCACCCTACGGGGTCGTCCTAGTGGAACGATGCACCCATGCCAGGCAGTGACGAACTCGTTGCCCTCTATGACCAGGCCGGCAGGGTGGTCGGCAGCACCGTCCGCACCCGCCTCCGCCGCGAGGGCCTGTGGCACGCCGCCGGCGTGGTCCTGGTCCGTTCGGGTGACGGAAACGCGGTCTACGTGCACCTCCGCACCCCGGGGAAGGACGTCTTCCCCTCCACCTGGGACTGCTGGGCCGGCGGCGTGGTGGCCGCCGGCGAAACCCCGGCCGAGTGCGCCCGCCGCGAACTCGCCGAGGAACTCGGTGTCCAGGGAGTGGAACCCGTGCCCCTGTTCACCAAGGTCTACGACGACGGCCGCAACCGCTGCCACAACTTCGCCTTCGAAGTCCGCTGGGACGGCCCGATCCGCCACCAGGCCGAGGAGATCGTCGAAGGCCGCTGGATCACCCTGGCGGAACTGCGGGCCTGGGTCGACGACCCGGCCCCGGAGCTGCCCTTCATCCCCGACGGCCGCGAAGGCGTCCAGGAATGGTTCCGCCGCTACGGCTGAGCGGCGAGCTTCGCGGTCATCGCGGGCAGCAGGCGCTTCGCCGCGTCCACCGCCCGGGTCTCCGTGCTCGCCGAGACCGTCAGCTCGGACACGAGCATTCCCTTGGCCAGCAGCACCGTGCAGGTCTTGCCGTCGCACCAGGCCTGCTGCCGCTCGACCCCGGCCTGGACGGGGACGCTCACCGTCTTGCCCGCGCACTCGTTTTCCGCGACGGCCCGGGCGGCCGATCGGTCCGGGAACGCCACGACGCGGTGGCTCAGCACCGACCCGCTGGGATAGCGCCAGGTCGCGGTCCGGGCGGCCGCCGACGGCCCGTCCGCCAGGCAGCCCGAAGCCTCACCCGAGCCCGGCTGCACGCCTTCTTCGGCGACGTCCGCATCGGAAAGCAGCGCCCGCTGCGCGAGGCCACCGAGATCAGGCTGCGCCGGGGTCGCCTTCGCCGGGCTCACCGGGACATCCGACGTCTTCGGTGCCGCCGAGGACGTCGGGACCGGATCGTCGTAGTACGTCTCGAGGTTGTTCGGATCGGGCCCGTCGCAGCCCGTGAGACCCACCAACGCGACCGCGGCCAACGCGATCGCCTGCCGATGACGCACCTGCTCCGGCCTCCTGTTGTCCGTGGCGTGCCTGCGAAGGGTAATGCAGCCGCTCAGTCCCACTCCAACGAGGACCGGTGTCGCCAGTACGCCCCGGGCTCCTCGGCGAGCGCGGTCAGTGATTCCCGTTCCGCGGCGGTCAGGTCCAGCGCCGTCGCCCGCAGGTTCGCCGCGAGCTGAGCCGGGCTCGCCGGGCCGATGACCGCCCGGGCCGCCCAGTCGTTCGCCAGCACCGCGGCCACCGCGACCGCGTCCGGCCCGGTCCCGTGCGCGGCGGCGATCTCCCGGACCGCGGCCGGGGCTTCGACCGCCAGCCGGCCGTTGGCCAGGGTTTCCTTGATCAGCACCCGGTTCCCGGCCGCGTGCGCCGCGGCCAGCGCCGGCCCCGCGGACGGTTCCAGGACGTTCCACGTCGACTGCACCGCGGAGAACACCGGACGCCCGGCCACCTCCAGCGCGAACGCCCGCTCGATCGCGTCCGCCTGGGCCGGCCCGGAGGTCGAAAAGCCGACGGCGACACCGTTCGCGGACAGCTCCGCGAGTGCTTCGAGCAGCGGCTCGTCGGTGAAGAGCGGACTGTCCACGGTGAGCGAATGCACCTGGTACAGCCCGACCCGATCCCCCAGCAGCGCCAGGGTTTCCGCCCACTGCGTGGCGAACCGCGCCGCCGAGTGCTCCTTCACCTCGTGCACGCCGGCGTCGAGCCGCCATTCCCCGACGTAGGCGTAGCCCCACTTGCTGGAGATCTCGACCCCGGTGTGCCCGCGCTCGGCGAGCCAGCCGGCGAGGAACTCCTCGGAGCGCCCGTAGGAGCGGGCGACGTCGACGTGCCGGACGCCCGCGGCGTAGGCGTCGTCCAGCACCGCGAAGGTCGCCGCGCGCATCGAAGCGACGTCCCGCACCGGCGGCAGCGCCCCGTCCCGCCCCAGGTTGATGTACGCGGGACGGCCGAGCGCCGCCAGGCCGAGGGCGACGCGGTCCACGCGCGCGCTCACGCGGTCTGCTTGTGCCGCAGGATGGCCAGCCACTGCCCCGAGGTCTGGGCTTGGCGGTGGAGCTTCTCCAGGCGCGCGGCCGGGGCCCGGACGTAGCCCTTGCCGAAGACGGGGGCGATCTGCCGCAGGCTGGCGCCGCCTTCACGGGCCGCGAGCAGCAGCCAGTCCGAGGCGTCGGCGCAGGCCGCGGACGCGCGGCGCAGCTCGCCGAGCATGTCGATGAGTTCCTGGGCGCTCACCTCTCCCGCCTCGACGGCGGCGGCCGTCGTCTCCAGCCAGGCCAGGACGGCGGCTTCGGTGATGGGCGCGTGGGGCCGGGGTTCTTCGGTCACGCCGGCGAGTATAGGTCGTTATACGCCGATATACTCGCAGCGACACCATGACGACGCGCACCGGATCCGAGGCCGAGGTCGAGCAGTTGCTCGACGTCTTCAAGGCGCTCGCGAACCCGGTGCGGCTGCGGGTGCTGCGGTGGCTGCGGGACCCTGAGCGGCATTTCCCGGTGGACCGGGCGATCGCCGACCCGGTCGAGGTCGGGGTGTGCGTGAGCCACATCCAGGAGAAGCTGGGGCTCGCGCAGTCGACGGTGTCGGCGTACATGGCTTCACTGCAGCGTGCCGGGCTGGTGCGGGCGACGCGGGTCGGCAAGTGGACGCACTACAAGCGGGACGAGGCGCGGATCGCCGAGCTCGTCGCCATCCTCGGCCGCTCCCTCTGATCTCACCATCCACCGGGTTCACCACCCCACCGGCCATTCATATCGTAAATCTGCGATACTTCGATTTATGGGTATGATCGAGAACATGCGGCTCGGCCGCTACGGGATCTGGACGTTCGACTTCGAAGACCAGCCGGCCGGCCTGATCCGGGATTCGGTGCGGGAACTGGAAGAACTCGGCTGGCCGGCGGTCTGGATCCCGGAGAGCGAGGGCCGGGAAGCGCTGACGCACGCCGGGTTCCTGCTGTCGGCCACCGAACGCCTCACCGTCGTCAACGGCATCGCGCAGATCTGGTCCCGCGAGCCGCAGTGGACCCGCGGCGCGGCCCTGCTGCTGGCGGACGCCTACCCGGACCGCCACCTGCTGGGCCTCGGCTTCGGCGCCGGAAAGCCCGGCGTGAAGCCGCTTCGGGCGATGAACGACTACCTCGACGCGCTGGACGCCGGCAAGGACGTCAACCCCGCACCGCGCGCCCCGATGCGCCGGATCCTCGCGGCGTACGGCCCGAAGATGCTGGAGCTGGCCCGCGACCGGTCGGCGGGCGCGCACACCTACCACGTGACCCCGGAACACACGGCCCAGGCGCGGGAGATCCTCGGCGACGAGGCGTTCCTCGGCGTCGAGCACGCCGTGCTCTTCGAAACCGACCCGGCCAAGGCACGGGAGGTCGCCCGCGCCCACCTGCGCCTGTACCTCACCTCGGAGTACAACGTCGCCAAGTTCCGGCGGCTCGGCTACACCGAAGAGGACATCGACGACGGCCGCGGCAGCGATCGCCTCGTCGACGACCTCGTGTTCTGGGGCGACCTCGAGACGATCACCGCGAAGCTGGGCGGGCACCTCGACGCGGGTGCCGACCACGTCGGCGTCCAGGTCATCGGGGTCGAGCCGGGGACCTCGGCCATGCCGCACTGGCGGCGGCTGGCCGAGGCACTGCTACCCGCGTAGGCCGAACCGCGCGGTGCAGTGCCACACGCGCTTGAGCACCTGGGGATCGTGCCGGCCGGCGCGGACGGCGTCGCCGATGACGCGGGCGTCCAGCCACCCGTCCTCGGCGATGTCTTCGCCGGCCCGCACGGCCTCCTCGCCGCGGTAGTCCGCGTGCTCGGCGAGCTCCGCCACCGGGAGCCGGAACCCGTGGTGCCAGTACGTCGGGAACCGGAAGCCCGCGGCCGCCGCTTCGACGTCGGTGCCCCGGAAGGACGGGTCCAGCACCAGGGCCGCGACGTCGTCCGCCAGCCGCAGCGGGCCGTGGACGTGGGCTTCGATGTAGTCGTCGAGCTCGTCGGGGGCGGCCGCCTCGACGAGCGGGATCAGCGGCATGTGCGTGCGCGTGCCGAAGTGCGCCGGTTCGCGGAAGCTGTCCGGGTAGCAGAACGTCGTGCGCGCCAGCACTTCCCGCTTGAGCCGGAAGTGCGCCGAACCGAACCGCACCGAGCCACCGGCCCGGCGGCGGCGGTGGTCGAGCGAGCCGTACTTCGGCCGGAGCGACGACGGCAGCCCGTCGTAGACGCCGCCGAACATCCGGTGCTCCCAGTGCCACCGGTCCCCGCCGGGGTGCGCGGTCAGGCCGCCGTTGCTCGTGCCGGTCTCGAACTGCGAGCGGTAGACCCCGTCGGTCAGCCAGTGCCGCAGCAGCGGCACCGTCCCCACCAGCCGGTCCGGGTGGAAGTGGATCGTGACGTCCAAGCCCTCCGGCAGCGGCGGTCCCGCGACCCGGGCCGCGACGTACTCGACCGCTGCCTGCCATTCCTGCCCCATGGTATAGGTCGTTATACACAACACGGCGTCGGAAAACCACTGGCTTCGGGACCGGTTCGCCGGTTTGACTGCGGCCATGCGACGGGTGGAGTTCGGGGTCACGGTGCGGTTCGCGCTGCTGGCCCTCGTGTGGGGTGCGAGTTTCCTGTTCATCAAGGTCGGTCTCGGCGGCCTCTCCCCCGGCCAGGTCGCGCTGGCCCGGGTCGCGCTGGGGGCATTGGCGCTGGCGGCCGTCCTGGTGGTGCGCCGGCGGCCACTCCCCCGCGATCCCGTGCTGTGGGGTCACCTGGTGGCCGTGTCGGTGCTGCTGTGCGTGGTGCCGTTCCTGCTCTTCTCGTGGGCGGAGCAGTACATTTCCTCCGGTTTGGCCAGCATCTTCAACGCGACGACGCCGCTGGTCACGATGCTGCTGGCGGCCGCGGCGCTGCCGGAGGAGCGGTTCACCCCGCCGCGGGTGCTCGGCCTGCTGCTCGGATTCGCCGGGGTGCTCACCATCGTCGGGGTGTGGCACGGGATCGACGTGTCGCACGAGCTGACGGCCCAGCTCGCCTGCCTCGGCGCGACGGCGTGTTACGGCGCGTGTTTCGTCTACCTGCGCCGGTTCCTCTCACCTCGTGGGACGGACCCGGTGGTCGTCGCGTTCGGGCAGACGGCGTCGGCGACGGTGATCCTGGGCCTGCTGACCCCGGTGGTCGCGGCGACGCCGGTGCACCTGAGCCTGCCGGTGGTGGCGAGCGTGGTGGCGCTCGGCGTCTTCGGCACGGGCCTCGCGTATGTCTGGAACACCCGGATCATCGCCGCCTGGGGCGCGGCCAACGCCTCGGCGGTGACGTACCTGACGCCGGTGGTCGGCGTCCTGCTCGGGGTGCTCGTGCTGGGGGAACCGGTGAGCTGGAACCAGCCGGCCGGCGCGCTGCTCGTCGTACTGGGGATTCTCGCCGCCCACGGAAAGTTGCGCGTACGACGCTCAACCCGAGCCGAAGCCGAGCTGGTCGACGTCAAATGACCACGCCGGGGGTCCGGAGGCTCGCCCCCGGGCAGCGTTTGGGGGTTGCACCCCCAAACGACACGAGGCGGGTGAGGTCGGCTTGCGCTTTCCGCAAGCCGACTCATGGAGGCCGCCCGGCAGCGCCGCCGCGCGGACCGGGACAACACCGACCTCAAGGCCGCCCGTGCCGAAG
>NZ_JBEZYY010000020.1:0-112961 GCF_040638975.1 Amycolatopsis sp. NPDC024027 | reverse complement strand
GGGTGCCCCCCCCCCACCCCCTCGGCGGGGGGTTGGCGGGTGTGCTCTTCCCGCCGCCGCACCTCACCCGCCTCAGCCGATGGGGCGGTCGCCGAAGCGGCCGCCCCATCGCGCGTTCGAACTACAGGTACTGACCGGTGTTCGTGGCGGTGTCGATCGCCCGCCCCGAGTCCTGGTTCTTGCCGGTGACGAGCGTGCGGATGTAGACGATCCGCTCGCCCTTCTTGCCGGAGATCCGGGCCCAGTCGTCCGGGTTGGTGGTGTTGGGCAGGTCCTCGTTCTCCGCGAACTCGTCGACGATCGCGTCGAGCAGGTGCTGCACGCGGAGACCGGGCTGCTTGGTCTCCAGCACCGACTTGATCGCCGACTTCTTCGCCCGGTCCACGATGTTCTGGATCATCGCGCCCGAGTTGAAGTCGCGGAAGTACAGGACTTCCTTGTCCCCGTTGGCGTAGGTCACCTCGAGGAACCGGTTCTCGTCGCTCTCCTCGTACATCCGCTCGACGGTGTGCTGGATCATCGCGTCGAACGTCGCCTTCGGGTCCCCGCCGAACTCGGCGAGGTCGTCGGCGTGGATCGGCAGGCCTTCGGCCAGGTACTTGGAGAAGATGTCCTTCGCGCCTTCGGCGTCCGGACGCTCGATCTTGATCTTGACGTCGAGCCGGCCCGGCCGCAGGATCGCCGGGTCGATCATGTCTTCGCGGTTGGAGGCGCCGATGACGATGACGTTCTCCAGGCCTTCGACACCGTCGATCTCCGACAGCAGCTGCGGCACGATCGTGGTCTCCACGTCGGACGAAACGCCCGACCCACGGGTCCGGAAGATCGAGTCCATCTCGTCGAAGAACACGATCACCGGGGTGCCCTCGGAGGCCTTCTCCCGCGCCCGCTGGAAGATCAGGCGGATGTGCCGCTCGGTCTCCCCGACGAACTTGTTGAGCAGCTCGGGACCCTTGATGTTCAGGAAGTAGGACTTCCCGTCCTCGTTGTCGCCCCGCGCCGCCGCCACCTTCTTGGCCAGCGAGTTCGCCACCGCCTTGGCGATGAGCGTCTTGCCGCAGCCCGGCGGGCCGTAGAGCAGGACACCCTTGGGCGGGCGCAGCTGGTACTCCTGGTAGAGATCGGCGTGCAGGAAGGGCAGCTCGACCGCGTCCCTGATCTGCTCGATCTGCCGGGTGAGGCCACCGATGTCCTCGTAGCGGACGTCGGGCACCTCCTCCAGCACCAGGTCCTCGACCTCCGCCTTCGGCACGCGCTCGTACGCGTAGCCGGCCTTGGAGTCGACCAGCAGCGAGTCGCCCGGCTTGAGCGGCTGCTCGGCCAGCAGGTCGGAGAGCAGGACCACCCGCTCTTCGTCCGCGTGCCCGACCACCAGCGCGCGAAGGCTGCCGCCCTCGACGTCCGATGCGAGCACCTCGCGCAGGGCGCACACCTCACCGACGCGTTCGAAGCCGCCGGCCTCGACCACGGTGAGCGCCTCGTTGAGCCGCAGCGCCTGGCCGCGACGCAGCGATGAGAGCTCGACCGCAGGTGAGACCGACACCCGCATCTTCCGGCCGGCCGTGAAGACGTCCACCGTGTTGTCCTCGTACGCCTCGACGAAGACGCCGTACCCGGACGGTGGCTGGGCCAGCCTGTCGACCTCTTCGCGGAGGGCGAGGAGCTGTCCTCGCGCTTCGCGCAGGGTTTCGACCAGTTTGGTGTTGCGCTCGGTGAGCTGGCTCACCCTTTCCGAGGCCTCGGCGAGCCGCTGTTCGAGAACGCGGTTCTGCCGTGGCGAGTCCGTCAGTTTGCGGCGCAGCAGCGCCACTTCTTCCTCGAGAAAACGGATCTGCCGAGCCTGCTCGTCCGCCGTCGTCCCAGCTCCGGATGTTGCTGAAGGGTCGGCCTCCTCGCGCCGACCTCCGGGAAGGTCATGATGCATCGGGCACCTCCTCGGAGTGCTTTTCATTCCACGGTACCGGCGATCACCGACAAGAAAAGGCCTTTCCGCATCACAAGATCGGCGCGTCGCGGTTTGCCGGCCACCCCCAGCACGGACATTCCCGCAGCGCAAGCGGCCATTTCGGTGCCGTGACGCCGGTGTGTGACGAGTTCGTCCGGGCCGGGATGAAGCAAGCACGTCGGGAGTACCCCGCCCGCGGCACCCCCAACCTCGCCCGGGATCCGGGCAATTCCGGCCAGTTCCGCCCTAACCGCGCGGCGGGACGGCCCGGTGGCTAGCATCGGGCGACGCCGTGCCGGCCCGATGGCCGGGCGCCATCGAAGGAACGCTAGGGGGCACCTGTCATGACCTACCCGCCGCAGCAACCGGGCGGCTACGGCCAGCAGCCCGACGGCTACGGGCAGCAGCCCGGGCCGTACGGCCGGCCGCAGCAGGGCGGTTACCCCCAGAGCGGCCCCCAGGCCCAGCCCGGCTACGGCGGCACCCAGCAGTTCGGCCAGCCCGGCCCGTACGACGGCACGCAGCAGTACGGGCAGCCCGGGCCGTACGAGCAGCCCGGCCAGGGCGGTTACCAGCCGCAGACGGGCCCTCAGCCCCAGCAGGGCTACCCGCAGTACGGCCAGCAGGACCAGCAGGGCTACCCGCAATACGGTCAGCAGGACCAGTGGGGCCAGCCGCCCCAGTCGTTCGGCGGCCACGACCCGTACGGCGGCAGCTTCGGCGAAGCGCCCCCGCCCAAGAAGAAAACCGGCCTGATCGTCGCCATCGCGGCGGCCGCGGTGGTGCTCGTCGGCGGCGGCGTGACCGCGTTCGTGCTCATGAACGGCGACGACCAGCAGACCGCCGCACCGCCCGCGGCCAGCAGTTCGTCCGCGCCGATCCCGCCCTCGACGGTGCCGAAGGCGTCCACCCCGAAGCCCAAGAGCACCGCGCCGACCAGCCCGACGTCGAAGAGCAGCAAGCCGGCGGGGGGCCCGGCGCCGAGCGGCAAGCCCAGCTCCCAGGAGCTGTTCGACACGACCCTCTCGGCCTATAACGCGGGCGACGAGAAGGCGCTCGGCGACACCATCTGCCGCAGCGTCTTCGAAGGCACCACGGGCGAGATCCCGAAGGTCACGGTGAAGCTGACCGGCACCCCGGAGGAGACCGGCGACAAGGCCACCGTCCGCTACTCGGCCACCGACGGCAGCAAGACCAAGGTCGGCACGATGTCGGCGCAGAAGGAATCCGGGCTCTGGTGCCTGTCCAACGTCCACGCGGACGGCTCGTGAGCACCCGGCGGCGGTGAACCG
The DNA here is from genome assembly GCF_040638975.1 of Amycolatopsis sp. NPDC024027. Classification (NCBI taxonomy): domain Bacteria; kingdom Bacillati; phylum Actinomycetota; class Actinomycetes; order Pseudonocardiales; family Pseudonocardiaceae; genus Amycolatopsis; species Amycolatopsis sp. NPDC024027. The sequence continues at coordinate 109,724 of NZ_JBEZYY010000020.1, read as the reverse complement.
CGCGTTGACCGCCGGGCTGGTGCTGCTCGGCGTGGCCGGGGCGGGCGCCGTGCTCGGGCTGCTGCTGGTCGCCCCGGCCGGCTCCCCGCCCGCGGCGTCGGACACGCCGACGCCACCGCCCCGTCCGTCGGCTCCGCCACCGGCCCCCGACGAGGCCGACACCGCGGCGGTGGCGGTACTGGCCCGCGCGATCGTCGACGCGATCGCCCGCCACGACTCGGCGGCGTTCGGGAAGCTCACCTGCCGCCCGCAGACCGCCGAGGCGCTCGCCGGCCTCCAGCGAACCTGGGACGCGGCGGGCCCGGTCACGGCGAAGCTGGCCGCCCCGCCCGAGCTGCGCGGCGAGTCCGCGACGGCGAAGGTGCACGTCGAAGCGGCGGGCGGCACCAAGGACACGCCCTTCCCGCTGCACAAGGAGAACGGCCGCTGGTGCGTGCCGGGCTGAGCCCCGGGACCCGGGTCCGCTCAGGTCCGCGGCAGCTGCTGCGCGCCGGGTGGCGTGAACCCGTCTGGCCAGCGGGTGGTCGCGTCGGCGAGGACTCCGGTCAGGTCCGCGTCCGCCAGATCGGCCGCGCTGAGGTCGGCCCCGCGCAGATCCGCGTCCCGCAGGAGAGCGCCGGTCAAGGTCGCGCCGGCGAGGCTCGCGTTCCGCAGCACCGCGCCCTCCAGGTTCGCCCCCGCGAAACAGACCCGCGGGATCACGAGGCCGGTCAGATCGGCGTCCCGCAGGTCGACCCGTTCCAGCTCGGACGCCGCGCCCGGCTCGATCATCCCGCCGCGGCCCAGCGCGGCGATCGCGGCCGCGACGTCGCCGGCCGGCCCGCCCTCGCGGCGCGTCGTCCCGGGCACCCACGGCGCCCGGGAGCAGATGAACGACGTGAGCAGCGCGTGGACGTGCCCGCGGTACCGGGAGTCGAGCTCCGCCAGCTGCTCCAGCGCGTAGACGGCACCCTGCCGGGTCGGCTCCCGCTCGGCACCGAGCTGGTCGATCGCCTTGGTGAACAGGTCGATCGACCGGCTTTCGCGGTTGAGCAGCAGCTGCCGGGACGTGAGGACGGCGCCCAGCCCGACCCCGGCCAGCGCCAGCAGGCCGCCGAGTGCCTGCAGCAGGGTGGCGCGGACGTCGTTCACGGCCTTCAGCCGGTCCGCCGCCCCCAGCCCGGGTGCGTGGCCGACGAGCCAGGACGGCGCGAAGCCCACGCACAGCACCACCAGGACGGCGACCACGACCGCGGCCGCCGCGAATCCGGCCTTCCGGCGCGGCGGCACTGCCTCAGCCCTTGCCCTTGCTGGGACGGCGCGAGACCCGCGGGGACACGGTGCCGTCCGCCAGCCGGCGCGCCGTGAGGAGGAACGCCGTGTGCGCCACCATCCGGTGGTCCGGGCGGACCGCCAGGCCCACCACGTGCCACGGGCGCATCAGCGTCTCCCACGACTCCGGCTCGGTCCAGCACTGCTGCTCGCGAAGCGACTCCGTGACGCGCGAAAGCTGCGTCACGGTCGCGACGTAGACCGTCAGCACGCCGCCCGGCACGAGGTGGGCGGCCACGTTCGGCAGCTGGTCCCACGGCGCCAGCATGTCCAGCACGACCCGGTCGACCTCGCCCTCGTGCGTGGCCAGGTCGGCCACGGTGAGCGACCAGTTGGCCGGCTTCTCGCCGAAGAACTTCACCACGTTGCGCTCGGCGTGCTCGGCGTGGTCGTCGCGGATCTCGTAGGAGTGCACCTGCCCGGCCGGGCCGACCGCGCGCAGCAGCGAGCAAGTCAGCGCGCCGGAACCGGCGCCCGCCTCGAGCACGCGCGCGCCGGGGAAGATGTCGCCCCACATCACGATCTGGGCCGCGTCCTTCGGGTAGATCACCTGCGCGCCGCGGGGCATCGAGAGGACGTAGTCCGGCAGCAGGGGGCGCAGCGCGAGGTAGGTCGACCCGCCCGCGGACGTGACCACCGACCCCTCGGGCCGGCCGATCAGGTCGTCGTGGGCCAAGGCACCGCGGTGGGTGTGGTACTCACCACCGGCGGCCAGCGTCAGGGTGTAGTGCCGCCCCTTCGAGTCGGTCAACTGCACCCGATCACCCGCGCTAAACGGTCCGCTGACCGACAACACTTCCTCCTGCTGTAACCCGTTTGGCCGACGCCAGATCTTCGCAGGCCGCGCGGGCGCCGGGCTCAGCGGGTGCGGCGGTTCAGCGCGGCCCGCAGGTCGTCCCGGCGCAGCACGCCCGCCGGGCGGCCCTCGTCGTCGACCACGAGGAACTGCCACGCCGCGGTTTCGCGGACCCGCTCGACGACGTCCTCCCCCGGCTCCGACGCCAGCAGCACGGTCTCGGCCCGGATCGGTTCGGCCGCGAACTCGGCCGGGGCGTGCGGCGAGGAGCTCGCGAGCCGCTCCGCCGCGCCCACGTCCAGGAGCCCGGCCGCCACGCCGTCGGCGCGGACCAGGACCACACCCCGGCCCGCCGACGCGGCCAGCGCGTCCGACACCGGGCTTTCGGCGGGCAGCTGCAGCACCGGCCGGACCAGCTCGCCCAGGACCAGGCCTTCCGGCCACGTGCGGCGGGCTTCGGCGGCCAGCTCCGAACGCGCGCCGAGGATCACGAACCACGCCGTCACGACGCAGACGCCCAGCCGCAGCCAGCGGTCCGGGCTCGCGGTCGCCAGGCCCCACAGGGCCCAGACCACCAGCCCCGCGGCGACGACCGCACCGCCGGCGACCGCCGCGCGCGTGCCCTTGGCGCGGATGCCGGTGGCCGCCCAGACGCCCGCGCGGACCAGCCGGCCGCCGTCGAGGGGCAGGCCGGGCAGCAGGTTGAACACGCCGACGGCGAGGTTCGCCACCGCGCACTCGGCCACGAGCATCCACACCGCGCCGTCCGGCGGCACGGCGAACATCAGCAGCCCGCAGAAGCCGCCGAGCAGCAGCGACACGGCGGGACCGGCGGCGGCGACCAGGCCTTCGTCACCCGGGCGTTTCGGGGTGCGGGCCACTTCGGACAGACCGCCGAGGAGGAACAGCCGCAGCCGCCGCACGGGGATCCCCAGCCGCAGCGCGACCAGGCAGTGCCCGAGCTCGTGCGCGAGCACGGACAGGCCCAGCAGCAGCGCGAACGCGCCGGCCAGCAGCCAGGACGTCGTGGCCGAAGCGTCCGGGAGCAGCCGCCCGACCAGCGGCGCGTAGAGCACGACGACGACCAGCGAGCCGACCCACCAGGACGGCGCGAGCAGCACCGGCACCCCGGCGACCCGGAACAGCACGAGGCCGCCGTCCGAGCGGACGGCCTGCCGGGTCCCCCCGGTGCCCTGCTCACTGGTCGCGGCCATGCGGAGAGCCTAGAGCCCCGGGTGTGGGTAACGGGTGATCCGGCCCCCACCGGTGTCGCAACCGGACGACACCCGACCCGGACGGACCACGCGTACTCAGCGGTCGGCTCGCGTACCCGGACGGACGACACGCGTACTCAGCGGGACGACACGCGTACCTGGACGGACGACACGGCGACGGTGGCCGTGTCGTCCGTTCCCGTACGCGTGTCGTCCGCCGGGGTACGCGTGTCGTCCAGGCCGGTATGCGGTGGCGGGCGTTGCGGTCGCCGGAACTGTCGGACCCCGGCGTTACGCTCTGCCCATGCCCGACGCCGACACCGTGACCACCGACACCCCAGCCACCGCCGTCGCCACCGAGGTGCGGCGGCGGCCCGCGTTGTCGCCGTCACGGGCCAGCGACTTCAAGCAGTGCCCGCTGCTCTACCGGTTCCGCGCGGTCGACCGGCTGCCGGAGGTCCCGACCAAGGCCCAGCTGCGCGGCACCCTCGTCCACTCCGTCCTGGAGCGGCTCTTCGCCCTCCCGGCCGCCGAACGGGTCCCCGCCCAGGCGCGGGAACTGCTCGGCCCGGCGTGGAGCGAGCTGTCCGCGGACCGTCCGGAGTGGACCGAACTGTTCGACGGCGGAAAGCCCGACGACCACGCGGACTGGCTCCGGTCGGCGGAAAAGCTGCTGGACGCCTACTTCGAGCTGGAAGACCCGCGGCGGCTGGAACCCGAGGCCTGCGAGCTGCACGTCGAGATCGAGCTCGGCTCCGGTGTCCTGCTGCGCGGCTACATCGACCGGCTCGACGTCGCGCCGACCGGCGAGATCCGGGTCGTCGACTACAAGACCGGTGCCGCGCCGCGCGAGATCGGCGAGGCCAAGGCGATGTTCCAGATGAAGTTCTACGCCGTGGTGCTGTGGCGGCTGCGCGGGATCGTGCCGCGCCAGCTCAAGCTCATGTACCTCACCGACGGCCAATCGCTCGCCTACACCCCGGACGAAGCCGAGCTGCTGCGCTTCGAACGCACGCTGGAAGCCATCTGGCAGGCCATCCTCAAGGCGGGCAAGACCGGCGACTTCCGGGCGAACAAGAGCAAGCTGTGCAACTGGTGCGACCACCAGGCGCACTGCCCCGAGTACGGCGGCACCCCGCCCGAGTACCCCGGCTGGCCGGAGCCCGACGCGGGCGACGAGACGCCGCTGGACCGGGCCGACTGATGGCCGACGCCTTCTACGTCCCGCTCGGCGACGGCCGGTTCGCCGCGACCGGGCACACGGCCGGGCCGTGGACGCCGGACGCCCAGCACTTCGGCCCGCCGTCGGCGTTGCTCGTCCGAGCCCTCGAAACCGTCGAAACCGCCCACCCGGCCGAGCTCGCCCGCGTGACCGTCGAGATCCTCGGCCCGGCCCCGGTCGCCGAGCTCACCGTGCGGGCCCGGATCGAGCGGCCCGGCCGGTCGGTCGAACTGCTGCAGGCCGAGCTGGCGAGCGCCGGGCGGGTCGTCGCGCGGGCATCGGCGTGGCGCATCGCGACGTCCGACACGGCGGAGATCGGCACCGACGCCGGCCCGCTGCTGCCCGGAGCCGGCAGTGTCGAAGAGTCACCGTGGCCGGAGGGCTGGCAGGCCGGCTACCTCGACGCGGTCGAGTGGCGCGCGGTGCGCGGCGGCATGGACGTGCCCGGTCCGGCCGCCGTGTGGGCCCGCCAGCGCGTCCCGCTGGTCGACGGCGAGGAACCGAGCGGCCTGCAGCGGCTGTTCGCCGTCGCCGACTCCGGCAACGGCGTGTCCAACTACCTCGACCCGCGGCAGTGGTGGTTCATCAACTCGGAACTCACCGTGCACCTGCGGCGGACGCCGGCCGGCGAGTGGATCGGCCTCGACGCGGTCACGCTCGTCGGCCGGCACGGCATCGGCACGGCGACCAGCATCCTGCACGACGCCGACGGCCCGGTGGCCACCGGCGCGCAGGCGCTGATGGTCCGGCCGCGACAGGCCGGGGGCGGATAGCCACCCACAACGGGCCCGCATCCAATAGCCTTCGCGGAACGACCGACTTGAGGAGCGCTCCGGCATGCAGATCACCTCGGTGGTCAACCAGAAAGGCGGGGTCGGCAAGACCTCACTGAGCGTCGGCACCGCGGCCGCACTGGCCGAGAAGGGCCGCCGGGTGCTCCTGGTCGACCTCGACCCTCAGGGCCACGCGACGACCGAGATGCTCGGGCTGTCCGAAGTCCCCACGGACCGGCCGAGCCTGGCGAAGGCGCTGGCCAAGACGTGGAAGGGCCCGATCGAGGACCTCGTCGTCCCGCACCCGCGCAGCAACCTCGGCCGCGGCGGCGCGCTCGACGTCGTGCCGACGTCCCCGGGGATGTTCGACCTGATCCGGCGGCTCGACTCGTTCCGCGTGCCCGGCTGGCAGCTCGCGCGGGTCATCCAGTTCGCCAACTACGACCACTGCGTCATCGACTGCCCGCCCGCGCTGGACGTGCTGACGAACAACGCGCTGGCGGCGTCGCACGGCATCCTGGTCCCGGTCCAGCCGGACAAGACCAGCATCCGCGCCCTGCGGCTGCTGGCCGACCAGGTCCGGTACGTCGAGCAGACCGTCGGGCGGCAGCCGCTGTCCTGGTTCGGCCTGGTGCCGAGCCTGTACCGGCGGCCGATCTCGCACTACGCGGCCGCGGCCCTGCAGGAAATGTACGACTTCGGCATCCCGATGCTGTCGCACCTGCCGCTGGGCGTGGTGATGAACGAGGCGGCGGCGCACGGCGTCCCGGTGACGACGTACGCGCCGGAGACGCTGCAGGCGCTGTCCTTCCGCGAGATCGCGGAAACGCTGGACAGCCACCTGGAGCACAACGCCGCGCCGGCGGTGGTCCCGGCCGACGAGGAGTTCGTCTTCGAGGACTTCATCTCGGAGGTCGCGGTGGCCCGCAACGTCAACGACAACGGCGCCCGCAAGGGCCTCTACGACCTGCTGCCGAAGAAGCCGAACCGCCCACGCTGAGCCGCAGTGAATGACTCATTCCTGACTTCGGACGCCAGGAATGAGTCATTCACTGCATACGGGTGAGGGCTGTTGCCGGGAGGTCAGAGCCGGCAGGACCGGATGTCCGACGCCAGGATCGCCTTGGCGCCCACTTCGGCCAGCTCGTCCATGACGAGGTTGACCTTCTTGCGCGAAACCATCGCGCGCACGGCCACCCAGTCTTCGTCGGCCAGCGGCGCCACCGTCGGCGACTCCAGGCCCGGCGTGATGGCGATCGCGCGCTCCACCAGCGTCCGCGGGCAGTCGTAGTCGAGCATCAGGTACTGCTGGGCGAACACGACCCCGCGCAGGCGCGCGGCCAGCTGCGACTTCGGCTTGCTCTCCTCGGTGCCCCGGCGCTGCAGCAGCACGGCTTCCGACACGCAGATCGGGTCGCCGAACGCCACCAGGTTGTTCTGCCGCAGCGACCGGCCCGACTCGACGACATCCGCGATCGCGTCCGCCACGCCGAGCTGGATCGAGATCTCCACCGCGCCGTCGAGGCGGATCACCTCGGCCTCGACCCCGTGGCGGGCGAGGTCGTCGCGGACCAGCCGCGGGTACGACGTCGCCAGCCGCTTGCCGTGCAGGTCCGCCGGCTTCCAGTCCCGGCCGGCCGGGGCGGCGTAGCGGAACGTCGAGCCGCCGAAGCCGAGCGCCTGGACCTCTTCGACCGGGGCGCCGGAGTCGAGCGCGAGGTCGCGGCCGGTGATGCCGAGGTCGAGCTCGCCGGAGCCGACGTAGATGGCGATGTCCTTGGGCCGCAGGAAGAAGAACTCGACCTCGTTCACCGGGTCGAGCACCGTCAGGTCGCGCTGCTCATGCCGCTTGCGGTAGCCCGCTTCGCCGAGCATCTCCGTCGCCGCGGCGGCGAGGGCTCCCTTGTTCGGCACGGCAACACGCAGCATTTCGCTTCTCTCCTCGTTCCTCGCCCGGTCCAGCACCGGGCGTCCCGTCACAGGTAGCGGTAGACGTCCTCGGTCGACAGCCCGCGGCCGAGCATCAGCACCTGCACCCGGTACAGCAGCTGGGAGATCTCCTCGGCGAGGCGGGCGTCGGACTCGTGCTCGGCGGCGATCCACACCTCGCCGGCTTCCTCGAGCACCTTCTTGCCCTGGGCGTGCACCCCGGCGTCGAGGGCGACGACGGTGCCGGACCCGTCGGGACGGGTACGCGCGCGCTCGGCAAGCTCCGCGAACAGCTCATCGAAGGTCTTCACGGTCCGGAATCCTTCCATCCCGGACCCCGTGGCGCCGCCCCGCCCCGCCGCGGGTGCCGCCCATCTCACACTGCCGTGGACGCCGGCTCCCACGGGCTGGGACTCGCCGCGCCGGGACTCAGATCGGGCCGGGACTCAGAACAGCACGCCCTGCTCGAAGTCCAGCAGGTACCGCTTGCGCTCGAGACCGCCGCCGTAGCCGGTGAGCGAGCCGGTCGAGCCGACCACCCGGTGGCAGGGGACGATGATGCCGATCGGGTTCTTGCCGTTGGCCAGGCCCACGGCACGCGACGCCGCCGGGTTGCCCAGCCGGTCCGCCAGCTGCCCGTAGGAAATCGTCGTGCCGTAGGGGATCTTGCGCAGCTCCGCCCAGACCAGCCGCTGGAACGGCGTGCCCACGAAGGCCAGCGGCACCTCGAACTCGTGGCGCTGCCCGGCGAAGTACTCCTTCAGCTCGGTTTCGGCGCGGTCGAAGACTTCCGCGCTCGCGTCGTGCGAGCCGAAGGTCAGCTCGTCCGGGCGGTGGCGCTGGTCGACCATGTAGAGGCCGCAGAGCGCGGCGCCCTCGGCGACCAGCGTCAACGGGCCGCACGGGCTGTCGACGACGGCGTGGGTGCGCATGGTTTCTCCTGTCGGTTTCATGCCGCGGGCATCCGGTTGATCGCGTGGTCTCCGGTGGCCCACAGGTGCTGGGTGGCGTAGGCGCGCCAGGGGCGCCACGCGGCGGACCGGGCGACGACGGCGGCCTGGCCGCCGAGGCCGAGGGTCTCCGCCGCGTACTTGATGCCGAGATCGGTGGGGAGGAACGCGTCCGGGTCGCCGAGAGCGCGCATCGCGATGCTTTCGACCGTCCACGGCCCGAAGCCGGGCAATGCGCCCAGCGCGGCCCGCGCCGCTTCCCAGTCGCTGCCCGCGCTGAGGTCCAGGCCGTCGGTCAGCGCCGACACCAGCCCGAGCAGGGTGCGACGGCGGCTGCGCGGCATGGCCAGGGTCTCGGGGTCCAGCGAGGCGAGCGCCTCGGGCGAAGGGAACAGGTGGGTCAGGCCGCCTTCGGGGTCGTCGACCGGTTCGCCGTGCGCGACCACGAGCCGCGCCGCGTGGGTCCGCGCCGCCGCCGTCGAGACCTGCTGGCCCAGCACGGCCCGCACGGCGAACTCGGCGCCGTCGGCCGTGCGCGGGACCCGGCGGCCGGGGGCGGCCGCGACCAGCGGGGCGAGGACCGGGTCGGTGGCGAGCTGGTCGTCGACGGCGACCGGGTCGGCGTCGAGGTCGAGCAGGCGGCGGCACCGGCTGGTCGCGGCCGGGAGGTCCCGCAGGTCGGCCAGGGTGAGCCGGCAGGCGATGTGGCCGTCTTCGGGCCGCAGCGCGACGACGCCGTGGCCGTGCGGCAGCCGCAGCGTCCGGCGGTAGGTGCCGTCCCGCCACTCCTCCACGCCCGGCACGCCGGTCGCGACGAGGTGCCCGAAGAGGTTGTCCGGGCACAGCGGCTTCCGGTAGGGCAGCCGCAGGACCAGCGCCCCGGCCGCCGAGGGCCTGCCCTTCGCGCGCTGCCGCAGTTCGGTCGGCGAGAGGGCGAACACCTCGCGGACGGTGTCGTTGAACGTCCGGATGCTGCCGAACCCGGCGGCCAGGGCCAGCTCGGTCATCGGCAGCGCGGTCGTCTCGATCAGGGTGCGCGCGGTCTGTGCGCGCTGGGCCCGGGCCAGCGCCAGCGGTCCGGCGCCGAGTTCGGCGAACACCTGCCGTTCGACCTGCCGGACGCTGTAGCCGAGCCGGGCGGCGAGGCCGCTGACCCCTTCGGTGTCGACGACGCCGTCCGCGATCAGCCGCATCGCGCGCGCCACCAGGTCGGCGCGCTCGTTCCACAGCGGCGAGCCGGGACTGGCGTCCGGACGGCAGCGCTTGCACGCCCGGAACCCGGCCTGCTGGGCGGCCGCGGCGCTCGGGTAGAAGCTCATGTTCTGCCGCTTGGGCGGCACGACCGGGCAGCTGGGCCGGCAGTAGATCCGGGTCGTCAGCACCGCGCAGTAGAACCACCCGTCGAACCGGGCGTCCTTCGCCTGCACGATCCGCACGCACTGCTCGAAGTCCTCATGCACCACGTCAGCATCGCGGACCCGGGCCACCCCGGGCTAGCGGAAAAGCGACATGGTCGTGGTCAGCCGAGCAGGGCCGCCAGGGCCGGCACGTCGATGCCCACCAGGGAGTCGCGGAACACGCGCCGCTCCCCCGCCTCGACCGGGACGTCGTTGGGAATGACCAGGACCGTGCAGCCCGCCGCGACGGCGGAGGCGGTGCCCGGCGGCGAGTCCTCCACCGCGACACAGCGTGCCGGGTCGACACCGAGCAGCTCGGCCGCCTTGAGGTACGGGCGCGGGAGCGGCTTGTTCAGACCTTCGACCTCGTCGCCGCAGACGGTCACGTCGAAGAAGTCCCGCCCGATCGTGTTCAGCGCGAGTTCGGTCAGGTCGCGTTCGGTGGAAGTGACCAGTGCCGACCGCAACCCGGCTTCGCGCACCGCCGTCAGCGCTTCGCGGGCGCCGGGGCGCCACGGCAGCTCGTCGTCGAACAACCCCGCCGTGCGACGGCGGATCTCGGCGCCGGTCGACGCGATCGCCTCGGGCGTCACCGGAAGGCCGACCACTTCGAGGAGGTACGCCGACGTGTCGTCCATGTTGGACCCGACGAGCGTCATGCGCTGTTCCTCGGAAAGCTTGCCGCCGAGCCATTCCGCCGTCTCGTACAGCGCGATGTCCCACAGCTTCTCGGAATCGACGAGCGTGCCGTCCATGTCCCACAACACGGCGTCGATACGGTCCACAGTGGAGGCTCCTCAGGTGTTGAAGTACTCGGCTTCCGGGTGGTGGCAGACGATCGCGTCGGTCGACTGCTCGGGGTGCAGCTGGTACTCCTCGGACAGCTTGACGCCGATCCGGCCCGGCTCGAGGAGGGCGACGATCTTCGCCCGGTCTTCGAGATCGGGACAGGCGCCATAGCCCAGGGAGAACCCTCGCTCCACGGTAGCCGAGCTTGAAGAACTCCTCGACGTCGTCCGGGTCCTCTGAGGCGACCGCCACACCGCCGGGGAAGGTGAGCTCCTGCCGGATGCGGCAGTGCCAGTACTCGGCCAGCGCCTCGGTCAGCTGGACGCCGAGGCCGTGGACCTCGAGGTAGTCGCGGTAGGCGTCGGCCGCGAAGAGCTCGTTCGCGTAGTCGGCGATCGGCTGGCCCATGGTGACGACGGTGAACGGCACGACGTCCACTTCACCGGCTTCACGCGGCCGGTAGAAGTCGGCGAGGCAGAGCCGCCGGTCGCGGCGCTGCCTGGGGAAGGTGAAGCGCACTCGCTCCGGCGGGTCGGGTGCGGGCTCGGTGAGCACGACGAGGTCGTCGCCCTCGGCGACGCACGGGAAGTAGCCGTAGACGACGGCCGCGTGGGCCAGGACGCCGTCGGCGGTCAGCCGGTCGAGCCAGTACCGCAGCCGCGGCCGGCCTTCGGACTCGACGAGTTCGTCGTACGTCGGCCCGGCGCCACCGCGGGCGCCCTTGAGCCCCCACTGCCCCATGGACGTCGCACGCTCGTCGAGCAGGGCGGCGTAGTCGGCGAGGGCGACGCCCTTGACCACCCGCGAACCCCAGAACGGCGGGGCCGGCAGCGGCACGTCGGTGGCGACGTCCGAACGCGCGGGCAGCGGCCCTTCGAGGGCTTCCTCGTCGGCCTTGCGGGCTTTGCGCGCCTCGGCGATCCGCAGCGAGCGTTCGCGGCGCTCCTTGCGCTCCTGACGCTTCTTCTCCGCGTCGGCGTCCACCAGCGGCGATTCCCCGCGCTTGGCGGCCATGATCGCGTCCATCAGCCGCAAGCCTTCGAAGGCGTCCCGCGCGTAGCGGACCTCGCCGAGGTAGAGCTCGCTCAGGTCGTTCTCCACGTAGGGCCGGGTCAGCGCCGCCCCGCCGAGCAGCACCGGCCGGCGCGCCCCGACGCCCCGGGAGTTCATCTCCTGGAGGTTCTCCTTCATGATCACCGTGGACTTCACCAGCAGCCCGGACATCCCGATGGCGTCGGCGCCGTGTTCGTCGGCCGCGTCGAGGATGGCCGTGATCGGCTGCTTGATGCCGAGGTTGACGACCTCGTAGCCGTTGTTGGAGAGGATGATGTCGACGAGGTTCTTGCCGATGTCGTGCACGTCGCCGCGCACGGTGGCCAGCACGATCCGGCCCTTGCCGGAGTCGTCGCCGCTCTCCATGTGCGGTTCGAGGTGGGCGACGGCGGCCTTCATCACCTCGGCGGACTGCAGCACGAACGGCAGCTGCATCTGCCCGGAGCCGAACAGCTCGCCGACGGTCTTCATGCCGGACAGCAGCGTGTCGTTGATGATCTGGAGGGCGGGCCGCTGCTCCAGGGCCGCGTCGAGGTCGTCGGTGAGGCCGGTGCGCTCGCCGTCGACGATCCGGCGTTCGAGACGTTCGAACAGCGGCAACGCGGCAAGTTCTTCCGCGCGCGATGCCTTGGACGACGCCGCGCTGACGCCCTCGAACAGGGCCATCAGCTCCTGCAACGGGTCGTAGCCTTCGCGGCGGCGGTCGTAGACGAGGTCCAGGGCGACCGCGCGCTGGTCGTCCGGGATCCGCGCCATCGGGAGGATCTTCGACGCGTGCACGATGGCGGTGTCGAGCCCGGCTCGGACGCACTCGTGCAGGAACACCGAGTTGAGCACCTGCCGCGCGGCCGGGTTGAGGCCGAAGGAGATGTTGGACAGGCCGAGCGTGGTCTGCACCTCGGGGTGGCGGCGCTTGATCTCGCGGATGGCCTCGATCGTTTCGATGCCGTCGCGGCGCGACTCCTCCTGGCCGGTGGCGATGGTGAAGGTCAGCGCGTCGATGATGACGTCGGACGTTCGCAGGCCCCACTTGCCGGTGATGTCCGCGATCAGCCGCGACGCGATGCCGGCCTTTTTGGCCGCGGTCCGCGCCTGGCCTTCTTCGTCGATGGTCAGGGCGACGACCGCGGCGCCGTACTCGCTGACCAGCTCCATGACCTGGGTGAAGCGGGATTCCGGGCCGTCGCCGTCCTCGTAGTTGACGGAGTTGACCGCGCACCGGCCGCCGAGCCGCTGCAGGCCCGCGCGAAGCACGGGTACCTCGGTGGAGTCGAGCATGATCGGCAACGTCGAGGCGGTGGCCAGGCGCCCGGCGAGCTCGGCCATGTCCGCGGTGCCGTCGCGGCCGACGTAGTCGACGCACAGGTCGAGCAGGTGGGCGCCGTCGCGGGTCTGCTCGCGGGCGATCTCGACGCAGTCGTCCCAGCGGCCCTCCAGCATCGCGGTGCGGAAGGCCTTCGAGCCGTTGGCGTTGGTCCGCTCGCCGATCATCAGCACGCTGGCGTCCTGCTTGAACGGCACCGCCTGGTACAGCGACGACACGCCCGGCTCGGGCCGCGGCCGCCGCGGGACCGGCGCGGTGCCGGCGACCGCCGCGGCGAGCTGCCGGATGTGCTCGCCGGTCGTGCCGCAGCAGCCGCCCACCAGGCCGACGCCGAACTCGCGCACGAACCCGGTCAGGGCCTCCACCAGCGCTTCCGGGCCGAGCGGGTAGACCGCGCCGTCCGGGCCCAGTTCCGGCAGGCCGGCGTTGGGCATCACCGACAGCGGCACCCGGGCGTGCTTGGCCAGCTGCCGCAGGTGCTCGCTCATCTCGGCGGGCCCGGTGGCGCAGTTGAGCCCGATGACGTCGATGCCGAGCGGCTCCAGCGCGGCCAGCGCGGCGCCGACCTCGGTGCCGAGCAGCATCGTGCCGGTCGTTTCGACGGTGATCGAAACGAGGATCGGCACGGCTCGGCCCTCGGCGGCCATCGCCCGCTTCGCGCCGATGACCGACGCCTTCGTCTGGAGGATGTCCTGGGTGGTCTCGACGATCACCGCGTCGGCGCCCCCGGCCAGCAGGCCCCGGACTTCCTCGCGGTAGGCGTCACGCAGCGTGGTGAACGGCGCGTGGCCGAGCGTCGGGAGCTTCGTGCCCGGTCCGATCGAGCCGAGCACGAACCGCGGGCGGTCCGGCGTCGCGAACTCGTCGGCGGTCTCGCGGGCCAAGCGGGCGCCGGCCTCGGCGAGTTCGAAGATCCGGCCGGTGATGCCGTACTCGGCGAAGTTGGCGAAATTGGCCCCGAAAGTGTTCGTTTCGACGGCGTCCGCGCCCGCCTCCAGGTAGCCCCGGTGCACCGAGTGGACCACGTCCGGCCGGGTGACGTTGAGGATCTCGTTGCAGCCTTCGAGGCCGTCGAAGTCGGCCAGGCTGAGCTCGTGGGCCTGCAGGGCGGTGCCCATCGCGCCGTCGGCCACCAGAACGCGCGAGCGAAGGGCGTCGAGGAAGGGCGGCGACAGGCGGTCGGACATGCTGAACAGGGTAAGGCCGGTGGTCGTAGGCTGGTCCGGTGAGTGAGCCCGTCGACGAGACCCCGCGGCCGCCCGGCGACCGCACCGAACCCACCCGGCCTTTGATGGTGGTCGCCTTCGAAGGCTGGAACGACGCAGGTGACGCGGCCAGCCGGGCGGTCGAGCACCTGCAGCTGAACTGGGACGCCACGCCGCTGGCCGAACTGGAGCCCGACGACTACTACGACTTCCAGGTCAGCCGCCCGACCGTCCGGATGGTGGACGGCGTCACTCGACGGGTGGACTGGCCGACGACAACGCTGTCGGTGTGCCGCCCCGACGGGTTCGACCGCGACGTCGTCCTCGTGCAGGGTCCCGAGCCGAACATGCGCTGGCGCGCCTTCTGCGCCGAGCTGCTGGACCACATCAAGCAGCTGGACGTCGCGACCGTGGTGACGCTGGGGGCGCTGCTGGCCGACACCGCGCACACCCGGCCGGTCCCGGTGACCGGGACGGCCTACGACAAGGACACCGCGTCCCTGTACGGCCTCGACCTGAACAACTACCAGGGCCCGAGCGGCATCGTCGGCATCCTGCAGGACTACTGCGTGCAGGCGGGCATCCCGGCCGTCTCGATCTGGGCCGCGGTGCCGCACTACGTGTCGCACCCGCCGTCCCCGAAGGCGACGCTGGCGCTGCTGCACAAGCTGGAGGACATCCTCGACGTCGAGATCCCGCTGGGCGCCCTGCCGGAGCAGGCCGAGGAGTGGCAGCGCACGGTCAGCGAGATGGCCGACGAGGACGAAGAGATCAGCGAGTACGTCCGCAGCCTCGAAGAGCGCGGCGACGCGCAGAGCGAGGTCGCCGAGCAGGACGTCAGCGGCGACAAGATCGCCGCCGAGTTCGAGCGCTACCTGCGCCGCCGCGGCCGTGGCGGCGGGCAGGAAGGCTTCGGCCTGCGCTGAGTCACCACGCTTGAACGTCACCGCCAGCTGGTGGCGAACGCCCGCGCGGGGTTCGCCACCAGCACGGCCGTGACGACGTCGCCGCCGAGCCGCTCGGTCAGCCGCGGTGCCAGCGTCGTGAGCAGGTAGGACGCGCCCGGCTGGTCGCGGGCGGCGGCGGTGGTCGTGTCGCCGCCGAGCAGGAGCTGCCCGCCGTGCCCGGCCTCGACGAGCGCTTCGAGGCCGTCGAAGAGCCGCCAGTCGGTGGCGTGGTTGGCCCGCGACGGGCCGTCGAACCCGAGGAACACGCCGGTCTCGGCGATCTCCCGCTGCAGCCGCGGGTCCGGGTTGCGGTTGAGGTGCCCGAGGATCACCTTCTCCGGGGGAACGTCCAGCTTGCCGCAGAGCAGTTCGACCGTCTCCAGGCCCGCCGTGCCGAGTTCGAGGTGCACGGCGATCGGCGCGCCGGTCTCCTGGTGGGCGACCGCGGCGGCGGTCATCGTCAGCCGGGCGTGGGAGTCGATCGTGTGGAACGCGCCGGCCACCTTGACCAGCCCGGCCCGCGGGCCGGTCCGCGGCTCGTCGGGCAGGTCGGCGGGCTGGGTCCCCTCGGTGAGGTCGGCGACGAACTCCTTGACCAGGCCGTCGATGACGCGGCCGAGGATCACCGGGGCGTAGTGCTCCACGCGGTGCAGGCCGGTGGCCGCGACCACGTGCACGCCGACCTCCTCCGACATCCAGGCGAGCTCGCGGGTGCGCCGGGTCAGGCCGTACGGCGTCCACTGGACGAGCGCCGCCCCGCCCCGCATCTTGAACTCGAGGAGCGCGTGGGCGGCGGCGGTCGGGTCGTCCAGTTCCTGGCCCGGCAGCAGCTTCGAGGCGAAGAAGAGGTGGTCGTGCGCGTCGGTCACGCCGAGTTCGGCCGGATCGATGTCGCCCAGCACCGTACGGACCTTGAGTTCCCCAGTCACACCGGCGAGTGTAACGCCTCAACCGTTACGATGGCGAGGTGTCCGAAGACTTCCGCCTCGACATGGGCGCACCTTGGCTGAACCTGCTCGCCACCCGCGGCCGCCACTTCGGGTCCCAGCCGGTCGAGCGCCTGCCGACCGTCGACCGGCTGCGCGACTGGCTGGCCCGCTCCGAGCTGACCCCGCTCGCGCCGGTCACGCACGCCGACCTGCGCGAGGCCCACCGGCTGCGCGAGGTCCTCCGCGAACTCGCCTTGGGCGCGGTCGGCGGAATTCCGCCGAAAGCCGGCCAGGTCAGCCCGCTGACGGCGTTCCTCAAGACCGAGCCGGTGCACCTGGCCGCACTCGACCGGCTGCACCGCAGCGCCCCGCCGACGGCGGAGGCCGCCTTCGCACGGTTGGCGCACCAGGCCGCGGACTGGCTCACCGGTCCCTTGCGGCACGACCTGCGGGCCTGCCCCGAGCAGGACTGCCGCGGCGTGTTCGCCGACCCGGGCGGACGGCGGCGCTGGTGCCCGTCGCCGGCCTGCGCCAGCCGGGGCCGGGTGCGCGCGCTCAGGGAGCGGCGGCGCGCGGAATCATGACGGCCGGGCGATCACCGTCGGCCGGCCGCGGCCGGCTGACCGGCAAGCCGCCCGGGCGGATCACCGTCGGCCGGCCGCACCCCGCCCGATCAGGATGGCCGGAGCGCCCGAGCCCACAG
The DNA here is from genome assembly GCF_040638975.1 of Amycolatopsis sp. NPDC024027. Lineage (NCBI taxonomy): Bacteria > Bacillati > Actinomycetota > Actinomycetes > Pseudonocardiales > Pseudonocardiaceae > Amycolatopsis > Amycolatopsis sp. NPDC024027. Next base: position 93,182 of record NZ_JBEZYY010000020.1, on the reverse strand, counting down.
CAGCCGTCGAAGCGGCGAGCCGGGCCACGTCGGCGGCACAAGCCGACCCCGATCACCACCGGAGCCGCCCCCGCCGCACCCCGCCCGATCAGGACGGCCAGAGGATCCGGCGCATCGGCACCGCACCCCGCGCCCGCTTCCGCCACTCGCGCGGGTAGCCCAGCGAGACCTCTTCGAACCGGACGCCGTCGGCCTCGGTGCTGCGCGGGATGTGCAGGTGGCCGTAGACGGCGATCTCCGCGCGGTAGCGGACGTGCCAGTCCTCGGTCTTCGTCGTGCCGCACCACATCGCGAACTCCGGCCAGTACAGCGGCGCCGTCGGGTGGCGGTGCAGCGGCCAGTGCGACATCAGGATCGTGCCGTGGTCGCCGGGGATCGCGTCGAGGCGCTCGGTGCTGATCTTCAGCCGGTCGGCGCACCACGCCTGGCGGCTGGGGTACGGGTCCGGGTGCAGGAAGTACTCGTCCGTGCAGACCACCCCGGCCTCGCGCGCCTGGCGCAGGGCCTCCTCCAGGGGCTTGCCCTGCGCGTCCGGGGTCCGCCAGCTGTAGTCGTAGAGCAGGAACAGCGGCGCGATCGTCAGCGGCCGCGGGCCGTGCCGCCAGACCGGGAACTCGTCCTCCGGCGTCAGCACGCCGATCTCGCGGCACCGTTCGACCAGGTGCTCGTACCGGGCCTGGCCCCGCAGCTGGCAGGCGTCGTTCTTCGTCGTCCACAGCTCGTGGTTGCCCGGCACCCACACGACCTTCGCGAACCGGCTGCGCAGCGTCTTCAGCGTCCCGATGGTGGCTTCGGCCAGCTCGGCGACGTCGCCGGCGACGAGCAGCCAGTCTTCGGGGGTTTCCGGCACGACCGAGTCGAGGATCGGGCCATTGCCCTCGTGGGTCACGTGGAGGTCGCTGGTGGCGAAGAGGTGCGGCACCCCTCCACCGTAGCCACCGCGGCCGGGAAATCCGCGCGAAACCGGCGGATCCCTTCGCGCTGGGCCGGGCTCAGGCGATCCGGCCTCGCCGTGACGGTGACCGTCCCGGCGCCGGCGTCGTGCAGGGCCAGGGGATCGGCGATCGCCGGACGGCGCCGGAGCGCGTCCAGCCCGGCCGCCGCGCGGTCCTCGGGCCAGCCCAGCGCGGTGGCGAGCTCGGCCACGGCCAGCGGACGGCGGGCGTGCACCAGTGCGGCGACCACGGTCAAGGCGTCGTAGCCGGCGGCCTCCGCGACGGTGCTGCCGCCCATCTGCTCGCTGAGCCGTCCGAAGAACCGCCCCATCCGGGCGAGCCGGGCGCCGGCGGTCGTGTCCGGGCCGAAGAGCTCGCTGCCCTGGCGCGCGGCGGCGGCCAGCCGGCCGTGGGCGCCGGTGTCGGCCTGCCATGCCCGGAGCCACACGTCGTCGTCGACGCGGTAGCGCTCGCGCCGACCGCCGGGGTCCGGCCGGCGCGCGACCAGATCCATCGCTTCGAGGGCACCGATGGATTTGGACACCGACGCCGGGCTGACCTGCAACAGCCGCACCAGCTCGGCCGAGGTCAGGCCGCCGGCCTCGGCGGTGAGCAGGCAGGTGAACACCCGGGCGGTCATCCGCGGCAGGCCGGTGGCGGCCAGCAGGGCCGCGAACTCGTCCACGAAGCCGCGCACGACCCCGGCCTGCTCGCCGCCCGGCCGGCGCCGGCGTCGCCGGGCGCGCTGGCCGGCGGCCTCCTGCGCGCGGGCGGGCCGGTACTCGCCCGACGTGCTGTTGCGGGCCACCTCCCGGCTGACGGTGGAGGTCGGGCGGCCGAGCCGCCGTCCGATTTCGGCGTACCCGAGCCCGTCGGCGAGCCAGCCCGCGATGTGGCGGCGGTCGTCGAGGGTCAGCCTGCCTCCGGGCACGGACTCCTCCTCGCGGTGCGTTCACGGACAATACAGTGCAACGACAGTTGCGTTCATCCACAGTCCTGTTGCAATGATTCGCTGGTCGAGTCGGGATCTTCTTTGAGTCATAGTGAAACGCAACGTAGCTTTTCCGCATGACGAAAGCCAAGACGCACGTACTGGCCATCTCGGCCGTGTCGGACGGAAGCAAGTTCTGGAACGGCTTGAAGAAGGCCCACGGCCGGCTTCCGCCGGGCGCGGTGTGGCAGCTGGCGGTCGCGAGCACGGACGGCACCCGGGCGGTGAACGTCATCGCCCACGACTCCGCCGACGCCGTCCGGGAGTTCTTCGAGACCCACGCCGGCGCCCACGCCACGACGGAGTACTTCGAAGCGGACGCCGCGAACGCCGTGGGGCTCCGCCGATGACGATCCGGGATCGGGTCTCGGCGCTGCTGGCCGAGTACGGCATCCCGAGCGCCGCGGTCGGCGTGCTCCGCGACGGCGGGATCTCCGAGTTCGCCGTCGGCGTCAAGGACGTCGAAACCGCCGAACCGGCGACGACGGACACGGTCTACCAGTGCGGTTCGATGACGAAGACGTGGACCGCCCTGGCCTTCCTGCAGCTGGTCGACGAGGGCACGGCGGATCTGGACGAGCCGATCCGGACCTACCTGCCCGGGTTCGCGGTGGCCGATCCGGAAACGACCGCGAAGGTGACCGCGCGGCACCTGCTCAACCACACCAACGGCATCGAAGAAGCCTTCGGCGACCCCGGCGAAGACGACGACATCTACGAGCGCATGGTCGGGAACATCGCCGACGCACCGCAGGTCTTCCCGCTGGGCCACACCCACGGCTACAGCGCGGCGCTCGGTTACGCGGTCCTCGCGCGGATCGTGGAGGTCCTCGACGGCAAGCGCTGGGACGACGTCCTGCGGGACCGGCTCTTCACGCCCCTGGGCCTGACCGGCACGAACAGCCGCCGCGAACAGGTGGACGAAACGCGGGCCGCGACCGGGCACCTGCTCCGTTCCCGGGCCGAGGGTCCCATCGTCACGCCGATGCCCTACCTCCCCCGGGAGTTCGGCCCCGGCGGCGGCATCACCTCGACGGTCCGCGACGTGCTCACGATGGCGCACGTCCTGCTCCACGCCGGTCTCGCGCCGGACGGCAGGCGGATCGTGTCGGCCGCGAGCGTCCGGGAGATGCTGCGGTCGCGGGTGCCGGTCCCGGATCCGTACCTGTTCGGGCCGGAGTGGGCCCTCGGCCTGATCGTCGGCGACTGGCACGGCGAAACCGTCTACGCCACCGACGGCAGCACGATCGGCCAGAACGCCCGGCTGCGGATCCTGCCGGACTCGAACACCGCCGTCGCCGTGCTGACCAACGGTGGCCCGCGGGAAAGCTTCGCGCGCAAGGTGTTCACCGAGATCGTGGGCGACCTCGGCACGGTCGTCCCGCCGGAGCTGCCGGAGCCGGACCCGGCCCTGCGGCTCGATCTGCCGAGGTACGAGGGGGTCTACGAGCGGCCCGGCGCCCGGTACGAGGTGTCCGCCGAAGGTGGCGCCCTGCACGTGACGCTGGACCTCGACCCGATGCAGGCGGAATTCCTGGGCAAGCCCGCCCGCCTGAGGTACGAGCTGCTTCCGGTGAGCCGGACGCACTTCCTCATGCCCTCGGCTGATCCGCTGGAGGACACCCAGACGGTGGCGATCTACGACTTCACCGAGGGGACGGCCCGGTTCCTCCACACCAACTGCCGGGTCCACCCCCGGCGCGGGAGCAGCATCAGCAGCCCGGCGACGACGTAGACGCCGGCCTGGACGTTCAGCAGCACCGCCGCCCCGGTCGTCGCCACCAGCGCCCCGGCGAGCAGCGCACCGACCGTCGTGAAAGTCGCCATCGCGGCGAACGTCGTGCTCAGCACGCGCCCGGCCCGCTCGGGGGTGACCGCGCGCTGGATCTCCGAGAGCGTTCCGGCGCCGACGGCCACGCCCGGGGCACCCGCCAGGGCGAACAGCCCGGCGTACACCCCCAGCGCCGTCGTCACCGGGGCCAGGTTCCAGATCACCGCGGACAGCAGGCCCAGCCCGAGTGCACCCCAGCCGAGCAGGGCGACCGGCGCGACCCGCCGGGCCACGGTGGCGACGGCGAACCCGGCGGCCAGCCCGCCGATCGCCTGCACCCCGCGCAGCAGGCCCGCGTCGGCTTCGCTGCCGCCCAGGACGTCCAGCACGTAGACCACGAACAGCACCAGGAACATGCCCTGGGCCAAGGAGGTGAGCACGAGCGCGAGGCCGGGCCGCGCGAGCCGCCGGTTGTGCGTCAGTTCGCGCAGGCCGTCCAGCCAGGCCCGCACCACCGGTTCCCGCACGGCCGCCGGCGCGGGCGCGGCGACCCGGCGGAACGGCCTGGCCAGCAGGGCCGCGGCGACCACGAGGACGGCCAGGTAGCCGGTGATGACGTCGGTGAGCCCGCCGAAGCCCAGCAGGGCACCGCCGGCCCAGCCGCCGGCCAGCCGGGCGACGCTGCCGTTCACGCTCATCAGCCCGTTCGCCGCGGTCACCTCCGCGACACCGACGAGTTCCGGCACGAGTGCGTTGCGCGCGGGTTCGAACACCGACGCGCACGCCGCCTGGGCGGCCATCACCGCGTACACCACGGTGACGCCGGGCTCGGCCAGGAGCGGAAGGGCCACGACGGCGAGCCCGCAGCAGACGCCGAACAGCACCGCGCGGCGGTTCCACCGGTCCGCGACGACGCCGGCCACCGGGCTCAGCAGCACCGTGGGCAGCAGGCCGAGCACGATGCTCAGCGCCGTCGTCGCGGCGGAGCCGGTGCGCTGGAAGACGTAGATCGGCAACGCCACCTGCAGCATCCACTCGGCCGTCTCCCCGAAGAACGCGGCCACCCACAGCCGGGCGAACGCCGGTACCCCCAGCAGCTGCTTCATTCCTCCGCCTTCCCCGAGTGTTCGATGCGCGGGAACGCCCGGAGGCTGACGTGCACCGGGCGCGCGTTCGCCGGGGCGTCCGGCCGGATCGCGCCGACGTAGGGCCGGACCAGCGCGTCGATCGCGTCGCCGAGCCGGGTCAGCTCTTCCGGCGTGACGCGCAGCGTGTACGTCGAGAGCCCGGACGCCGCGACCCAGGCCGGGTCGAGGTCATCGAGGGAATCCAGGTAGCGCTGGGTCAGTTCCTGCTCGTGGCCGAGGCTCGCGCCCACGACGCCCAGCTGGGCGGCCCGGCGGGCCGGGTCGTCGGCGAACTGGCCGATGTCCAGCCCGACCTGCCGGGCACGCCACGGGCGTTCCCGGCCGTCCTCGGCATCGGCCCGCTCGACCAGGCCGTACTGGGCGAGCTGCCGCAGGTGCCAGCTGCAGTTGGACGCCGTGGAGCCGACCGCCTCCGCGCACTCGCTCGCGGTGCGCGGGCCGACGGCGGTGAGGTGGTTCAGCAGCGCCGAGCGGAGCGGGTGGGCCAGCGCGCGCAGCAGCTCGACGTCTTCGATCCGCTTGCGCGGCGGCAGCTCGGCCATCGGTCGTCCCATCTGAAAGAATCATTTCGAAAGTCTTCTTTCATAGTTGGTCCCGCTTGCGGGTTTGTCAACCGGCTCCGCTATCGTTCGCGGGGCAGTGACTGCACGAAGCAGTGATTGAGCTGTGACCCGACCTTGGATGGACGTTGCCCGACCAGCGCGAACTCGCCACCGCCGCCGCTCTCGCCCTCCCCCGCTTCGTGGGCTCGACCGCGCTCTTCCACGCGGCGGTCGCCGAGCGGATGGCCGTCACCCCGACCGAGCTGCACTGCCTGCACCTGCTCCACGGCCGGGTCAGCGACTCCCCGACCGAGCTCGCCCGGCTGCTGGGGATGAGCACGGGCGCGTTCACCCGGCTGCTCGACCGGATGGAACGGCACCGGCTCGCCGAGCGCGCCCCCGATCCCGCCGACCGGCGCCGGCTCGTGGTGCGACCACTCCCCGACCGGATGGCCGAGCTCGCCGAGCTGTACGCGCCGATGGCCCGGTTCGTCGGCGAACGCCTCGCCCGCTTCGACCGCCGCCAGCTGACCGCGTTGCTGGCGTTCCTCACCGACGGCACCGCGGCGGCCGAACGGTCGACGGCGGGCCTGCCGGATGTGACCCAGGCCATAACCGGTTGACTAACTCTACTGCTGTTGCGTTAACCTGGTGCCACTATGAGGAACTGAACCGCGCCCATCCCGCCTGAGGCGGCACCGGTCGAGCCGACGCTCCCGCGTGCCACGACGCCCGGCTGGGATATCCGCTTTCTCCCCAGGGCTCGGTGAGCGCACATGTCCACCCTTTTTCCGGTGCAGGCCAAGGACGTCGTCTTCGGCTACGGCACCCGCCTCGTCCTCGACGGCGTTTCCCTCACCGCGTCGGCCGGGCAGCGGCTCGGCCTGGTCGGCGAGAACGGCACCGGCAAGTCCACCCTGCTGCGCCTGCTCGCCGGGCTCGAGGAACCACGCTCCGGCGAAGTGCTCCGCGGCCCGGACGTCGGGTTCCTGCTGCAGGAACTGCCGTATCCGATGGACGCCACCTTCGCCGACGTGCTCGACGGCGCGCTCGCCGAGATCCGGGCCGCCGCGGCCCGCCTCGACGAGCTGACCGCGGCCATGACCGACCGGCCCGACGACCGGGATGTGCTCGAGGAGTACGGCCGGGTGCTGGAGTGGGCCCAGGCCCACGACCTCTGGGACGCCGACCGCCGCGCCAAGCTCGTCTGCGACGGGCTCGGCCTCGGCGGCGTCGCCCCGGACCGGCGGCTCGGCACGCTGTCGGGCGGGCAGCGCTCGCGGCTCGGCCTGGCCGCGCTGCTGATCCGGCAACCGGAGACGCTCCTGCTCGACGAGCCGACCAACCACCTCGACGACTCCGCGATGGCGTTCCTGGAACGGCACCTCACCGAGCTCACCGGGATCGTGGTGCTGTCCTCGCACGATCGGGTGTTCCTCGACGCCGTCTGCACCGACATCGTCGACCTCGACCCGGCCGCGGCCGACCGGCAGGCCGGCGGCGCGGTCCGCTACGGCGGCAGCTATCGCGACTACCTCGGCCACAAGAAGGCCGAGCGGGCGCGGTGGGAGCAGCGTTACGCCGAGGAACAGGAGGAACTGAAGGAGCTGCGGGAAACCGTCGCGGTCACGGCGCGCAACGTCGCCTACGGCCGCGCCCCGCGCGACAACGACAAGTTCATCCACGCCTTCAAGGGCGCCCGCGTCCAGAAGACCATCTCGCGGCGGGTGCGCGACGCCGAGCAGCGCCTGGAGAACCTGGAACGCGACCAGGTGCGCAAACCGCCGGCGCCGTTGCGGTTCAAGGCGGAACTCACCGGGCGCGCGGCCGGCGACGGCCCGGCGATCTCGGTGCGCTCGCTCGAAGTGCCGGGCCGGTTGTCGCTGCCACGGCTGGACGTCGGTGGTTCGGCCCGGCTGCTCGTCACCGGCGGGCACGGCGCCGGGAAGTCGACGCTGCTGTCGGTACTGGCCGGCCGGCTCGCACCCGCGGCCGGGACCGTCCACTTCGGACATGGCGTGCGGATCGGGTTGCTGGAGCAGGACGTCGTGTTCGCCGAGCCGGAACGGAACGCGGCCCGGGTGTACCGGGACGCGCTCGGCGAGGACGCTCCCCCGCTGAGCCGGCTGGGCCTGCTGGCGTCGCGGGATCTGCGCCAGCCGGTGGGGGCGCTGTCGGTCGGTCAGCGGCGGCGGCTGGCGCTGGCGATCCTGCTCGCCGAACCGCCGGACGTGCTCCTGCTGGACGAGCCGACGAACCACATTTCGCTGACCCTGGCGGAAGAACTGTTCGCGGCACTGGAGACGGCCCCGGGCGCCGTCGTCATCGCGTCCCACGACCGGTGGCTGCGCCGGGATTGGGCGGGTGACCGGCTGGAGCTTGCCGCCGGCCGTCCCGCGGCCGGGTAGGTCGTTATCCACGCGAAGGGCCCGGCGCACTACCGGGCCCTTCGCCGTGCTCAGAGCGCGATGCCGAGAAGGGCGTCGACGGCGTCGCGGATCAGGCCGGGGGCCGCCGGGTCGGGGCCGTCGCGGCGCAGGGCCTCGTTCGCCCACGCGTCGATCGCCGCGAGGGCCTTCGGCGTGTCGAGGTCGTCGGACAGGTGGTCGCGCAGCCGCGTGACGGTGTCCTCCGCGGCCGGGCCCGTTGCCAGCGAAACGGCCTCCCGCCAGCGCGCGAGCCGGGTTTCGGCGTCGGCCAGCAGCCGGTCCGTCCAAGGGCGGTCGTCGCGGTAGTGACCGGCGAACAGCGCCAGCCGGATCGCACCCGGGTCGACCTTGTCGGCGCGCAGCCGGGAGACGAACACGAGGTTCCCGCGCGACTTCGACATCTTCTCGCCGTCGAGGCCGATCATCCCGGCGTGCACGTAGTGGCGGGCGAACTGACCGTCCTTGGCGACGGCTTCGGCGTGCGCCGCGCTGTACTCGTGGTGCGGGAAGATCAGGTCCGAGCCGCCGCCCTGGAGGTCGAACCCGAGGCCCAGCCGGTTGACCGCGATCGCGCTGCACTCGATGTGCCAGCCCGGGCGGCCCGCGCCCAGCTCGGACTCCCACGACGGCTCGCCCTCGCGGGCCACGCGCCACAGCAGGGCGTCCAGCGGGTGGCGCTTGCCGGCCCGGTCGGGGTCGCCGCCGCGCTCGGCGAAGAACTTCGCCATCGTTTCGGCGTCGTAGTTCGACTCGTAGCCGAACTTCCCGGTCGCCGTGTGGTCGAAGTAGACGTCGGGGAACTCCGGGTCGTCCGCGCGGTAGGCGCTGCCGTTGGCCAGCAGCTTGGCGATGACCTCGACGATCTCCGGGATGCTCTCGACGGCGCCGACGAACTGCCGCGGGGGGACCACCCGCAGCGCGGTCATGTCCTCGCGGAACAGCGCCGTCTCCCGCATGCCCAGCACGACCCAGTCGTCCTGGTCGCGCTGCGCGCGCTCCAGCAGCGGCTCGTCGATGTCCGTGACGTTCTGCACGTAGTGGACGTCGTGCCCGTTGTCCCGCCAGACGCGGTTCACCAGGTCGAAGGCGAGGTAGGTCGCGGCGTGCCCCAGGTGCGTCGCGTCGTAGGGCGTGATGCCGCAGACGTACATCCGGGCGGTGGCGCCGGGCGCGGTCGGGCGGATCTGCCCGGTGGCCGTGTCGTGGAGCCGCAGCGGGCGGGGGGTGCCGGGGATGCGGGGCACGTCGACCGATGACCAAGTCTGCATACCCCGACTGTAATTGCCGGGCCGTCAGGCCTTCCCGAGCGGTGGGACGAGCCGTACTCGCGCGTAGGCTTCGATGGCGCGCGCGAGCCACGCCGGCAGCTCCGGATCGGCCCGCTCGGCCAGCTCCCGTTGCCGGGGATCGTTCAGGTACAGCCCGCCCATCGCGGCGTAGGCGGGGGCGGTCGGCTGCCAGAAGTGGCTCACGGACTCGTGGTGCTCGGCGACGGCGTCGAGCGCGGCGGGGTCTTCCGGCGCGGCGCCGGAGCGCATGACGGCGGCCAGCCGCCGGAACAGCGCGGCGCTGCGGGCGGCGGCGTGCTCGTAGTCCGCGGCGGTGAGCCCGGCCTGGGCGGCCTGGGCGGTGTCGAAGGCCACCGCGGCACCTTCGCCGAACGTCTCGCGGTAGCTCTGCCGCATGGCGGCGCCGTCCTTCCGCAGCCCGGCGAAGAACCGGTCCGGGTCGTCGATCCGGGCGTGGGCGAGATCGGCGATCGTCTCCTCGACGGTGGCGATGACGCGGTCGAGGCGGCGCCGCTCCTGCTCGAGCTGGGCCAGGTGCCCGCGCAGCGCGGCCGTCTCGTCGGCCTGGTCGCCCAGCACGGCCCCGATCTCGGCCAGGCCGAGGCCGAGCCGCCGCAGCAGCAGGATGCGCTGCAGGCGCAGCAGTTCGGGTCGCCCGTACCAGCGGTAGCCGTTCGCGGCCACCGACGACGGCGTGAGCAGGCCGATCGCGTCGTAGTGGCGGAGCATCCGCGCCGAGACGCCGGACGCCTTCGCGACCTGGCTGATCGAGTACCGCATGCCACCAGCTTAGAAGTTGACCTTCACACGGTGTCAACTTCTACCGTGACGCTCGTGACCACGACCATCACCGGCGCCCGCGTCTTCGACGGCGAGCGCCGCACCGACCACACCGCCGTCCGGCTCACCGGCGGCCGCATCGCCGCGATCGGCGACGACACCCTGCTCCGCCCCGGCGACGAGCACGTCGACGCCCGCGGCGGCACCCTGCTGCCCGGGCTGATCGACGCCCACGTGCACCTGCTGCCCGGCGCGCCCCGGCAGGCCCTCACCTTCGGCGTCACGACCGTGCTCGACATGTTCAGCAAGCCGGACACGGTCCGGGAAGCCCTGGCCCGCGCCGCCGGGCCGGACTGCGCCGGCGTGCGGTCCTCGAGCGTCGGGGCCACGGCACCGGGCGGGCACCCGAGCATGATGTACGCGCCGTTCCCGACCGTGACCGGACCGCGGGACGCCGCGCGGTTCGTCGCCGACCGCGTCGCCGAAGGCGCGGCGCACCTGAAGGTGCTCTACGACGACGGCACCGGCGGCGGCCCGATGCCGATGCCGTCGCTGGACGTGCCGACGGTCGCCGCGCTGACCGAAGCCGCGCACGCGGCCGGCCTGGTCGTCGCCGCGCACGTGTCCACCGCCCGCGGAGCGATGGATTTGCTGCCCACCGGGGTCGACGTGCTCGCGCACGTCCCGTTCGACGCGCTCACCGGCCGGCAGGCCGAGGCGATCGCCGCGGCGGGCGTCGCGGTGATCTCGACGCTGTCGGTGGCCGACGGCTTCCCCGGCGACGGCGGGCTGCTCGGGGAACCCGCCCTCGTGCCCCGCCTGGGTCCGGCGTGGTGCACGGTCCTCTCGCGGCAAGCGCAGCGGTGGCTGCCGCCGCAGCTGCCGGACTTCGCGGCCGCGCGGGCCAACGCCCGGCTGCTGCTCGAGGCCGGCGTACCGGTGCTGGCCGGGACGGACGCGCCCAACCCGGGCACCGTCCACGGCGCGAGCCTGCATCGCGAGCTGGGGCACCTGGTGACGGCGGGGTTCTCGCCGTCGGCGGCGCTCACCGCCGCGACCGCGCGCCCCGCCGACGTGTTCCGGCTGGCCGATCGCGGCCGGATCCGGACGGGGCTGCGCGCCGACCTCGTCCTCGTCGACGGGCGCCCGGACGAGGACGTCGCGGCGACGCAGCAGGTCACGGCCGTCTGGAAGCGGGGAGTCCGGGCGGACTTGACGGGCTACGTCGGCTCAGCGGACGAGCAGGCCGGTCTGGCCGCCTTGCGAACCCAGACCGAACAGGTCATCGCCGCCGTCCGCGACCGGCTGGGCGTGGAGCTGTGAGCCCGGTCGAGGTCCGGCGCGAGGAGGACGGCGAGCTCCTCGGCCACCTCCGGCTCGCCGCAGCTGGCTGGGAGCCGGTCACGGTGTTCCACGGAGTGCTGGCCGCGCCGTCCGGGCGTGACGAGGCCGAGGAGGTGGTCCGCCGCGACGGCCTGTCGAGCCTGGCCGAACCGTGGTGGGCCGAGGAGGCGCCGGGCCGGTGGACCGAGGTCCGCATCCAGGAAGCGCACCCGGACCGGCTGCGGGTGCGGTGGGCCGACCCGCTGGCCGAGCAGCCCGTGCCCGGCCGGTGGATCGACCCGCGGGCGGTGCGCCTCCGGCGGTACCACCCCGGACGTCCGTGAGCGGGTGCTCCCGCGGGAGCACCCGCTCACGTCACCGCCGCGTGCGCAGGTAGTCGCCCACCACCGCCGCGCCGAGCCCGTCGAGGTCCGGGGCGATCACCCGGCCGCCCGAGCGGCGGGCGATCAGGTCCACGAACGACGTCAGCCGCGGGTCGTCGCCGAGGCGGAACACCGAAATCGACGCACCCAGCTTCGCCAGGCGGTCCACTTCGGACAGTGTCTTGAGGAGGGTCCGGGGCTGGGGCGGGTAGTCGAAGACCGCCTCGCCGTCGGGTTCCAGGTGGGCCGTCGGCTCGCCGTCGGTGACCATCAGGACCACCGGCTGGGCGTCCGGGTGCCGCCGCAGGTGCTGCCCGGCGAGCAGCAGCCCGTGGTGGGCGTTGGTGCCCTGCTCCCACGCCCCCTCCAGGCCGACCAGCTCCGGCAGCTCCACCGACTGCGCGTAGCGGCCGAACGTGATCAGCTGCAGGGCGTCGTTGCGGAAGCGGGTGCTGATCAGCTGGTGCAGCGCGAGCGCGGTGCGCTTCATCGGCAGCCAGCGGTCTTCCTGCACCATCGACCACGACGTGTCGACCAGCAGCGCCACCGCCGCGCGGGACCGGTGCTCGGTCTCGACCACTTCGACGTCCTCGACGTCGAGGCGCACCTGCCGCTCCCCCACCGACACCGAACGCAGCACGGCGTTGCGGATGGTCCGCGGCACGTCCCAGGGCTGCATGTCCCCGAACCGCCACGGCCGCGACGCGCCGGTGGGCTCGCCGGCCGCGCCCGCCGACTCGGTCTCGCGCTCACCGGTCTTGCCGCGCAGCGCGTTCACGATGTCGGACAGCGCTGTCTCGCCGAGGCGCCGCAACGCCTTGGGCGACAACCGGAGCGAGCCGTCGGCGGCGCGCTCGAACAGGCCCTGGCGACGCAGTTCGCGCTCCAGCTCGGCCAGCCGCCGGGCGTCGACGCCCGCGTCCTTGCCGAGCTGGGCCTCCAGGGCCTCCAGGTCGATGTCCTCCAGCCGCGCGCCGGGGTAGGACTGGCCCAGCTGCTCGGCCAGCGCGTCCAGTTCCGCGAGATCCTGCATGGCCTGGGCGCCTTCGCCCATGCCCAGCGGGTTGTTGCCGCGAAAGCGCGCCGAGCCGGTCCAGTCCTCGCCCGGGCGCGCCGCCCGGAGCTGACTGTCCAATTGGGACAGCTGCTGCGCCAGCCGCGGGTCGCCGAACGCCTGCTGGGTCAGCTCGGCGAGTTCCGCGCGCTGCTCGGCCGACATCGAGTTGAGCATGCGCTGCGCGGCCGCCGACCGCTCGGCCAGCGCGTCGATCAGCTCCTCGACGTTCCGCGGGTTCTCGGGGAAGAACTCGCCGTGCTTGCCCATGAAGTCTTCGAAGCGCTGCTGGATGTCCTCGGCGCCCCGGGCGTGTGCCGCGAGGAGGTCGTTGAGGTCGGAGAGCATCTCGTTGATCCGCTCGACGTCCTCGGGCCCGGCGTTCTGCAGCGCCTGCTTCATGCCCTGGAACCGGGACTCCATCAGCTCCTGGCCGAGCAGGTCCCGGATCTGCTGGTAGCTTTCCCGGCCCTGTTCGGAGCGCCAGTCGTAGTTCGCCAGCTCGTTGACGGCCGCGGCCGTGCCCGGCGGCAGCGCGTCGAGCTGGGCCTCCCGGAACCGGGCGTCGTCGTCCGGGTCCGGGAACAGCTCGCGCCGCTCGGCGTCGAGGGCCTCCTGCAGCAGGCGCTGGACCTCCTGGAGGGTGCCGTCGAGGTTGTTGCGCCGCTGGATCTGCGAGCGGCGCTGCCAGAGCCGCCGGGTCAGCTCGTCGAGGCCCGCGGTGCGCTCGGTGCCGCGCCGGAGCATCTCCTCCAGCGCGGCCCGCGGCGAGGCCCCGGCCATGACGTCGCGGCCGATCTCGTCGAGCGCGTCGCGCAGGTCGGCCGGCGGCGCCAGGGGGTCCGGCCCGTCGTGCCACGGGCCGTAGGAGTAGCCGTCGGGAAGCGGGACCGCGGTCATCGGCCGTAGACGGTCGTCGTGTCGTCGGAGTCCTTGGCGAGCCTTCGCGACAGGAACAGCGATTCGAGGGCCAGTTCGACGGCGGCCGCGATCCGGCCGGCGGGCTCGTCGGCGGAGACCCCGGCGCGCCGGGCGACCTCGTGCAGCACCGGCAGCTCCGGCAGGGCTTCCAGGACGTCCTTGCCCGGCACCCGCTCGCCGGTGGACACCAGGTGGCCGTCGGCGACCGCGTCGGCCAGCGGCCGCAGGTCGAGACCGGCGAACCGGTCGCGCGCGGTCTCGGCGATCGCCAGGCGCAGCAGGTGCACCAGGTGCTCGATCTCGCGGCCCTCTTCGCCGGGCTCGAACTCGATCTTGCCGCGCAGCACCGACGGCACGGCGTCGAGGTCGACCGGGCGGGCCACCGCGGGCTCCTCCCCCGTCAGCGCCGAGCGCCGCAGGGCCGCGGCCGCCACGGTCTCCGCCGCGGCGACGGCGAACCGGGCCGACACGCCGGAGCGCTGGTCGATCACCGTCGACTCGCGGAGGTTCCGGACGAACCGGGCGAGCACCTCCAGCAGCGGCTCGCCGACTTCGGCGACGAGGTTCGCCTCCTGCCGGACGACGGCGATCTCCGATTCGACGTCGAGCGGGTAGTGGGTGCGGATCTCGGCGCCGAAGCGGTCCTTCAGCGGCGTGATGATCCGGCCGCGGTTGGTGTAGTCCTCGGGGTTCGCGGTGGCGACGAGCAGGACGTCCAGGGGCAGCCGCAGCGTGTAGCCGCGGACCTGGATGTCGCGCTCCTCCATCACGTTGAGCAGCGCGACCTGGATACGTTCGGCCAGGTCGGGCAGCTCGTTGATGGCGACGATCCCGCGGTGGGCCCGCGGGACGAGCCCGAAGTGGATCGTCTCCGGGTCGCCGAGGCTGCGGCCTTCGGCGACCTTCACCGGGTCGACGTCGCCGATCAGGTCGCCGACGGAGGTGTCCGGCGTGGCGAGCTTTTCGGTGTAGCGCTCGGAGCGGTGGCGCCAGGCCACCGGCAGGTCGTCGCCGAGCTCGGCGGCCCGCCGGATCGACGCGGGCGTGATCGGCTGCAGCGGGTGTTCGCCCAGCTCGGAGCCCTCGATGACGGGCGTCCACTCGTCGAGCAGGCCGGCGAGGGTGCGCAGCAGGCGGGTCTTGCCCTGGCCGCGTTCGCCGAGCAGGACGACGTCGTGGCCGGCCAGCAGCGCGCGTTCGAGCTGCGGCAGCACGGTGCGGGAGAACCCGACGATGCCGGGCCAGGCGTCCTCGCCGTTCTTGAGGGCGCTCAGCAGGTTGTCGTGGATCTCTTGCGCGATGGGGCGCGGCTCGTACCCGGCCGCGCGCAGGGCCCCGGCGGTGCGGGGAAGAGCGTCTGGAACAGCGTTCACCCGTTCGACGCTACTGCCGGATCGGCGGCCCGTCGACGTGGAGCGGCTCCAGCGTGGGCGCGCACCCGGCATCGCGGGCGAGCCGGTAAAATAGGGTGTCGTGTGCCGTCCCAGTGCGACTTTCGCCGTCTGGTCGAGCGCGTGGCTCAACGGAGCCGCCGCGTCCGACGATGTCCTCGATGCCCTGCTCGCGTGGGGTGAGGCCCACGACGTCGTGGCCGCCGACGCGGCCGCGGCCGACGCCTTCGCGCTCCCGCTGGCCTTCAACCGGGCGGCCACGCCGGTGCAGCTGCTGATGGCGCTGCGTTCGCAAGGAGCGAAATCGCTGCACCTGGTGCTGCCCGTCCCCGGCGACGTGCGCGGTCTCGGCGGCGGCGGCCCGTTCACCGAAGCGGCGTTGCGCGCGGGCGACGCGCTGGTGCTCCCCGACCTCGGGTTCGGCCTGGTGCCGGAGCCGATCGCCGAAGGCCTGGTGCGCTGGACCGTTTGTTCGCTGACGTCACCGACGGCTCCGGAGTACGTCCCGCTCGGCGAGGCCGAGCACGGGCTGACCGACGCGATCCGGGCCAGCGCGGGGGCGTTGCAGACCCTGGACGTGGCCTCCGACCGGCCGGGCGTGCGCGCGGAGCTGTCGGCTCACCTGCGGTCGCGCCCGGACGTCGACTGGCCGGCCGGGACACCCGGGCGCGCGTTGCGGGTGCTGCAGCGGGCCGAGGAGATCGCGGCGATCCTGGCGATCGCGTCTTCGGACGAGCCGGGCGGGGCGTTGTCGGCTTCGGCTTCGACGTTGCGGGCCCAGGCGTTGCGGCCGCTGTCCGACGCGGTCCGGACGGCCCGCTGCGCGGCGGTCGACGAGGCGGTGCGCGCGTTCGCGGAGCAGACGGCCCGCGAAGGCTGAGGTCCCGCGCGATGAGCGACGACACCTGGGCCGCGGTGGCCGGCGATTTCGCCGACGGCGCTTACGCGACAGTGAAGGGGCGCGTGCGCACCTACGTGATGCACCGGCAGCTGCTGGAACACCTGCCCGCCCCGCCGGCCTCGGTGCTCGACGTCGGCGGCGGCGCCGGCCACCAGTCGTTCCCGCTGGCCCACGCCGGCTACGACGTCACCCTGCTCGACTCGTCGGCGGCGATGCTGACCAAAGCCCGCCAGCGGCTGCCGGCGGCCTTGCGGGATCGGGTGACCTTCGTGGAGGCCGACGGCGCGAGCGCCGAAGACGCGGTCGGCGGCCGTCGCTTCGACGCCGTCCTGTGCCACGGCGTGCTCGGCTACCTGGAGCGGCCGGAGCCCGTCCTCGACCAGCTGTGCCGGTGCGCCGCGCCCGGCGGCCTCGTCTCGATCATGACGGGCAACGCCGACGCGGCGGCGGTGCGCCCGGCGATGGAGGGACGCTGGGAGGACGCCTTGGAAGCGTTCGGCGCCCGGACCGAAATCGGGGTGCTGGGCCTGCCGACGCGCGCCGACACGGTGGCGGAACTGAGCGAAGCCCTCCGCGGCCGCGGCGTGGAACCCCTCGAGTGGTACGGAGTCTGGCTGTTCGTCGACTGGCTCGACCTCAGCGGCGCCGGACCGGACCAGGCCGAAGCCGAGCGCGTGGCGGCCGTCGAGTTCGAAGCCGGCCGGCGGGATCCCTACCGCCGGCTCAGCCGCGTTTTCCACCTCGTGGGGCGCCGGACCTAACGGGCGGGGCGCTTCGCCGGTTCGCAGCAGCCGATCGCGCAGGGCGCGCCGTTGACGGTGCAGCCCGCCGCCGGGAACGACGACAGCTTGCGCGCCGGCACCCCGTGCGTGTGCTCGCGGACCAGCTCCACGACCAGCTCCGCGAACCTCGGGTCCGCACCGGCGGTCGCCGCGCGGGCGAAGGCCATCCCGTGCTCCGCCGCGCGTTCCGCGGCCTCGTTGTCCAGGTCCCAGATCACCTCGAGGTGGTCCGACACGAACCCGATCGGCGACACGACCACGCCGCGCACCCCGGCCGCGTGCAGCGCGTCGAGGTGGTCGACGATGTCCGGCTCCAGCCACGGCACCTGCGGCGGCCCGGACCGCGACTGCCACACGACGTCGTACTCCGCGATGCCCGCCTCGGCCGCCACCAGGCGCGCCGCCTCCGCGATCTGCCGCGAGTACCGGCGGCCGCCCTCCGACGGCGGTCCCGAAGCGCGATCCGCGCTCTCCGGCACCGAGTGGGCCGTGAACACCGTGCGGATCCCGGGCTCGTTCCCCAGTGCCGCGTGGGCGGCGCGCACGCCGTCGGCGACCGCCACGACGAACAGCGGGTGGTCGAAGAACTGGCGGATCTTCACCAGTTCCGGGGCGCCCTCGCCGACCGCCGCGCGGGCACGCTCGATGTCCTCGTCGTACTGGCGGCACGCCGAGTAACCGCCGTACGCGCTCGTGGGGAACACCAGGACGCGTTTCGCGCCGTCCGACGTCAGCGTGGCCAAGGTTTCCTCGACCATCGGGTGCCAGTTGCGGTTGCCGAAGTGCACCGGCAGGTCCACCCCGGCCGCCGCGAGCTGCTTCTCGACCGCGGCCATCGCGTCGCGGTTCAGCTCGTTGATCGGCGAGACGCCACCGAAGTGCTGGTAGTGCTCGGCGACCTCCAGGAGCCGCTCGCGCGGCACCCCCCGGCCCCGGGTGACGTTCTCGAGGAACGGCATCACCTCGTCGGGCCCTTCCGGGCCGCCGAACGAAAGCCACAGCAACGCGTCGTATCCCACCCCCGTCATCTTGCCGATGTGGCGGCCCGCACGCTGAGCCGGGCCAGTTATGAATTGATCAGTACAAAACTCTGGTATGGTGCCTTCATGGCCAGGCCACGGGAATTCGACGAAGCCGCCGCCGTCGAGAAGGCGATGCACGCGTTCTGGGAACACGGCTACGAAGCGACGACGACGCAGGATCTGTGCGAAGCGACCGGGCTCGGCCGCAGCAGCGTCTACAACACGTTCACCAGCAAGCGGGCCCTCTTCCGGCGTTCGCTGGCGCACTACACCAGCACCCAGCTGGACAAGCGCCAAGCGATCCTCGACGGCCCGGGCACCGCGGCCGAGCGGCTCGCCGCGGTGCTCGACAGCGCCATCGAGGCCGACCTCGAGGACCGCCGCCGCGGCTGCTTCGTGGTCAACACCCTGGCCGAACTCGGCCTACCGGAGGACGAAGTGGGCGTCGCGCTGCGCAACGACACCGACCGGAACCTGACCATGTTCGCCGAGTGCGTCCGGGAAGGCGCGCTCGACGGCAGTCTCCGGGACGGCCTGGACCCCGCCGAGGTGGCGGAGTTCATGCTCAGCACCACCTCGGGGCTGCGCGTGATGGCTCGCCGCGGCACCAGCCCCGCCAGCATGCACGCCGTCGCCGACATCGCGCTTTCGGCGATCGTCGCCCGCTGACGAGCACGTCCGAAGCGGGCGTTCACGCTGCCACAGTTTTGAACTGATCGATACACAATCCGGAGGAGAACTCATGCCCCTGGCCGTCTTCGTCCTCGGGCTCAGCGTGTTCGCGCTGGGCACGTCCGAGTTCATGATCACCGGCCTGCTTCCCGGCATGGCCGCCGACCTGCACGTGAGCATCCCCGACGCCGGGCTGCTGATCTCGGCGTTCGCCATCGGCATGGTGGTCGGCGCGCCGCTGCTGGCGATCGGCACCCTCCGGCTCCCCCGCCGCCGGACGCTGCTGGCCCTGCTCGTGGTCTTCGTCGCGGCGCACGTCGTCGGCGCCCTCGCCGGGAGCTACGCCGTCCTCTTCGCCACCCGGGTGGTCGCGGCTTTCGCGTGCGCCGGGTTCTGGGCCGTCGCCCTGGCGACGACCATCGCGCTCGTGCCCGCCGCCCGGCGCGGCCGCGCGATGGCGGTCCTGGTCGGCGGCCTCACCGTGGCGAACATCGCCGGGGTGCCCGCGGGGACGTTCCTCGGCCAGCACGCCGGCTGGCGCACGGCGTTCTGGGCCGTGGCGGTGGTGACCGTGGTCGCGGTGGCGGGCGTGGCGCTGCTGGTGCCGGAGACGACCGGTGGCGCGGTGAGCGTCCGCGGCGAACTGCGGCTGTACCGGCGCGGCCGGGTCTGGCTCGCCCTCGGCGTGATCGCGCTGGCACAGGCCATGATCTTCGCCGCGTTCAGCTACCTCGCGCCCCTGCTGACCGAGACCGACGGCCTCTCCGAGGGCTGGGTGCCCGGTGTCCTGGCGCTGTTCGGCGTCGGCGCGCTCATCGGGATCAGCGTGGGTGGCCGGCTCGCCGACCGGCGGCCGTTCGCAACGCTCTACGGCTTTCTCGCGCTCGCGCTGGCCGCGTTGCTCGTACTCGCCCTCACCACCGACGCGGTCGTCGCCGTCGGGGCCGTGCTCGTCTTCGGCGTGGCCGGGTTCGGCGTGAACCCGGCGTTGAACCTCCGCGCCTACCAGGTCGCCGGCGACGCGCCCACGCTCGTGGGCGCCAGCACGACCGCGGCGTTCAACGTCGGCAACACCGCCGGCCCGTGGCTGGGCGGCGTCGCGATCGGCGCCGGGCTCGGCTTCCCGAGCGTCGCCTGGACCGGCATCGCCCTCGGCGTGGCCACGCTGGCCGCGCTCACGGTCGCCGCCGCCGTCCAGCGCGGCGACGACCGCGAGCCGGCCCTCGTGTGAGGCTCAGATCCCGAGGAAGTGGACCCCGCCGTCGACCATGATCATCGAGCCGGTGGTGGCGGGGAGCCAGTCCGAAAGCACCGCGCAGACGCTCTTCGCCACCGGGTCCGGGTCCGTGCTGTCCCAGCCGAGCGGCGCGCGCTCGCCCCAGCCGTCCTCCAGGTCGACGAAGCCCGGGATGGACTTCGCCGCCATCGTCTTCATCGGGCCCGCGCTGACCAGGTTGACGCGGATACCCTGCGGCCCCAGCTCCTTGGCCAGGTACCGGTTGACCGACTCGAGCCCGGCCTTCGCGACGCCCATCCAGTTGTAGACCGGCCACGCGACACGCGCGTCGAAGTCCATGCCGACGTACGACGCGCCGCGCCCCATCAGCGGCAGGCACGCCTTCGCCAGCGACATGTACGAGTACGTCGAGATCTCGATCGCGGTCTTGACGTCTTCGGCGGGCGCGTCGAGGAACGGCGCGCCGAGGCAGGTCTGCGGGGCGAAGCCGATCGAGTGCAGCACACCGTCGAGGCCGTCGACGTGCTCGCGGACCTTGTCGGCCAGGCCGTCGAGGTGCTCTTGGTTGGTGACGTCGAGTTCGATCACCGGCGCCTCTTCGGGCAGCCGCTTCGCGATGCGCTCGACCAGCGACATGCGGCCGAAGCCGGTCAGCACCACCTTCGCCCCCTCCTGCTGCGCGATCTTGGCCGCGTGGAAGGCGAGCGAGGCGTCGGTGATGATGCCGGTGATCAGCAGGCGCTTGCCTTCGAGCAGTCCGGGCACGGGTCCTCCAGGTCTTGGTTCGGGGTGGCGGGGGGGTCAGTGGCCGAGGCCGAGGCCGCCGTCGACGGGCAGTACCGCGCCGTTGACGTAGCCGGCCTCGTCGGAGGCCAGGTAGCGGACGGCGGCGGCGATCTCCGACGGCTCGGCGTACCGGCCGGAGGGCACCTGCGCGAGGATCTCCTTCTTGCGGTCCTCGGGCAGTTCGTCGGTCATGTCCGTGTGGACGAACCCGGGCGCGACGACGTTCGAGGTGATGTTGCGCGAGCCGAGCTCACGGGCCAGCGACCGCGCGAAGCCGACCAGCCCGGCCTTCGACGCGGCGTAGTTGGCCTGGCCGGCCGAGCCGGAGAGGCCGACGACCGAGGAGATGAAGACGAACCGGCCCCACTTGCCGCGCAGCATGCCGCGCGAGGCCCGCTTGGCGACGCGGAAAGCGCCGGTCAGGTTGGCGTTGACGACGCGCTCGAACTGCTCCTCGCTCATCCGCATCAGCAGCGTGTCATCGGTCAGCCCGGCGTTGGACACCAGCACCTCGACCGGCCCCTGGTGCTCCTCGACGAGCTTGAAGGCGGCGTCGACCTGCTCGGAGTCGGTGACGTCCGCCTGGACGCCGAAGAGGCCTTCGGGCGCACCCGAACCACGGTGCGTGACGGCGACCCGGTGCCCCTGCTCGGCGAGGTCCCGGGCGATCGCCAGACCGATGCCCCGGTTGCCCCCGGTGACCAGAACCGACCGTCCCACTGTGTTCTCCCTCTTCTTCGCTGTGCGCTGCTGCCGCGCACGAGGCTATCGGCAGCGCCGCCGGGTCGCGCACCCGCGCCCGGGCTCGCCGGGGCCGTCCTGAACGGCTGTCCGGACTTGCCTCCCGACCTTGCTGGTTACCCGCTGGTTGGTCACCGTGAGTCGCAACACAGCAGGTCGGCGGCGGCATCCGGCGGATCGCCCGGTCGCGGCTGTCCGCGAAGAATGTCACCGTCCTAAGCCCGTGTTAGGAACTGCCTCCCGGCCTTGCCGGGCCCCCGCCGGGTGGTCACCGTGAGTCGCAACACAGGAGGTCGACGATGACAACCCGGCTCAGCGGTGCCGCCACGTACCAGCATGGCAGCGAAAAGCGCGTGATCGGCAACGTGCTGCGCGGCTCGATCGGCAACTTGATCGAGTGGTACGACTGGTACGCCTACGCGGCGTTCACCACCTACTTCGCCAAGTCCTTCTTCCCGACGTCCGACACCACGGCCGCGTTCCTGGGGACCGCGGCCGTGTTCGCCGTCGGGTTCCTCATGCGGCCGCTGGGCGGGTGGATGCTCGGGCGGTTCGCCGACCGGTTCGGCCGCCGCCGCGCGCTGGTGCTCTCGGTGACGCTGATGGCGGGCGGCTCGCTGCTCATCGCCGTCACGCCGAGCTACCACACCATCGGGATCGCCGCGCCGATCCTGCTGCTCACCGCCCGGCTGATCCAGGGCCTCTCGGTCGGCGGCGAGTACTCCACCTCGGCGACCTACCTGTCCGAAGTGGCCACTCCCGGCAAGCGCGGCTTCTACTCGAGCTTCCAGTACGTGACCCTCTACGGCGGCCAGCTGCTGGCGCTGGGTCTCCAGCTGATCCTGCAGGCGCTGCTCACCGAGCAGCAGCTGACGTCCTGGGGCTGGCGGATCGCGTTCGGCGTCGGCACGGTCGCCGCGCTCACCGTGATGTGGCTGCGGCGCGGCATGGACGAGTCCGAGAGCTACCGGCGCGAGGCGGGCGAAGGCCAAGGCGAACGCGGCACGCTGCGCGCGCTGGCGAAGTACCCCAAGGAGATCGCGCTCGTCGTCGGCCTGACCCTCGGCGGCACGGTCGGCTTCTACACCTTCGCCACCTACAGCCAGAAGTTCCTGGAGAACACCGCACACCTCCCCCGGCGGCAGGTCACCATCGTGCTGTTCTGCGCGATCCTGGTCGCCGCGGTCCTGCAGCCGGTGTTCGGGCGCCTGTCCGACCGGATCGGGCGCCGGCCGCTGCTGCTGTTCTTCGGCATCGGCGGCACGCTGCTCACCGTCCCGCTGATGACGATCATGGGCTCGACCCGCAACCCCGTCGGCGCGTTCTTCCTCGTGCTCGCCGGGCTGGTGGTCGTCGCCGGGTACACCTCGATCAACGCCATCGTGAAGGCCGAGCTGTTCCCGACGAAGATCCGCGCCCTGGGTGTCGGGCTGCCCTACGCGCTGACCGTGGCGATCTTCGGCGGCACCGCCGAGCTGATCGCGCAGGCGCTGAAGAGCGCCGGGCACGAACCGGTGTTCTTCTGGTACGTCGCGGGCTGTGTCCTGGTCTCCCTGATCGTCTACGGCACAATGCGGGAAACCTCGAAGACCTCCGAACTGGAAGAGCGCAGGGAAGACGACCACTGACAGGGGGATGGCCGTGCGCGTGCTCCTCGTCGAAGACGACGCGGGTGTCGCCGGCGCGCTCGCCGAGTCGCTGCACGCGCGCGGTCATCCCGTCACCAGCGTCGGCCGCGGGGCCGACGCGCTGCACCACCACCGCACGGCCGACCTCGTCCTGCTCGACCTGGGCCTGCCCGACCTGGACGGCCTCGACGTCCTCCGCAAGATCCGGGCCGTCTCGCCGGTCCCGGTGATCGTGCTGACCGCCCGCGGTGACGAGCGCTCGATCGTCCGCGGGCTGCGGCTCGGCGCCGACGACTACCTCACCAAGCCGGTCCGGCTGGCCGAGCTGCTGGCGCGGATGGACGCCGTCGTGCGGCGGGCGGTGGCCCGCGCCGCTCCGGCCGGCAGTGCTGGTGACGTCATGCGCGTCGAAGACGTCGAGATCGACCTCGGCGCCCGCCGGGTGCTCGTCGCCGGGCACGACGTCGGGCTCACCACCAAGGAGTTCGAGATCCTGGCCGTGCTCGCCGTCCGCCCCGGCACCGCGGTCAGCCGCCAGCAGCTCATGGACGAGGTCTGGGGCGACGCCTACCTCGCGGTGTCGCGCTCGCTCGACGTCCACCTGACCGGGCTGCGCGCCAAGCTGGACCGGCCGGGCCTGCTCACCACCATCCGCGGCTTCGGCTACCGGCTCGGCCGGGGCTGACCCGTGCGCACCCGGCTGCTGGTGGTCCTGGTCGCCCTCGCCCTCGCGGTGGTCGCCGCGTTCGCCGGGCCGCTGCTGACCGCCACCGCCGAGCAGCGCACGCAGCAGCTGGTCATCTCCCGCACCGCCGACGTCGACCGGTTCGTCGTGCTCGCCCAGCAGGCCGTCGACACCCACGACCCGGCGGCCCTCGCGGCCGACGCGGAGCGCTACGCCGGGCTGTACGGCGAAGGCGTCGTCATCGTCGACGGCCGGCGCCTGCCGCTGGTGCAGGCGGGCGGCCTGACCGCGGGTGAGCCGGCGGTGCGCGCGCTGGTGGAGGCGACCATGCGCAACGAACCGGCGCCGCGGGTCGACCGGCTGGACCCGTGGTCGGCCGAACCGGCCTACTTCGCCCGCCCGGTCGGCACCGGGACCCGCGTGTCGGGCGTGGTCGTGCTGCGCGCGTCGGTGACGGCGGCGGCCGCGGACGTCGCCACCCGGTGGGGCACCATCGGCGCCGGCGCGGTGCTGGTCGCGATGGTGTTCGTGCTGCTCGCCGTGGTGCTGGCCCGGTGGATGGTGCGGCCGCTGCACGAGCTCGAGACCGGGGTGCTGGCCGTGGCGGGCGGGCACCGCGCGCACGTCCCCGAACGCACCGGGCCACGCGAGCTGCGGTCGCTGGCCGCCGAGGTCAACCGGATGTCCGAGGCCGTGCTCGAAGCCGCCGAGCAGCAGCACCGGCTGGTCGCCGACGCCTCGCACCAGCTGCGGAACCCGATGGCGGCGCTGCGGCTGCGGGTCGACTCGCTGGCCGGGCGGATCGACGGCGACGACACCACCTACCGGGCGACTGTCGCCGAAGTCGAACGCCTGGAGAAGCTCCTGGACGGTTTGCTGGCGCTCGCGCTGGCCGAGAGCACGGCCACCAGGGTCGCGGCCGGGGGTGCGGACGAGTCCTGCGACCTCGCGTCCGTGCTGGCCGAACGCGTCGACGCCTGGCGCCCGGCCGCCGAGGACGCCGGTTCGACGCTCGTGCCGCCGCCGGGCCACGACGAGCCGGTGACGGTGCGCTGCCCGGAAGGCGAGCTCGCGCAGATCCTCGATGTGCTGCTGGACAACGCCGTCCACTACGCCGGCCGGGGCGCGAAGATCACGACAGAGTGGGAAAGCGGCGGCGAGACCGCGACACTCGTCGTGGCCGACGACGGACCGGGACTGTCCGAACAGGACAGAGCGCGGGCGACCGAACGGTTCTGGCGCGCCGGCGGCGAAGGCGCCCGCGCGGCACCGGTCTCGGCCTCGCCATCGCCCACCAGCAGGTGCGCACCCGCGGCGGGGTCCTGGAGCTGCGGCAGGCCCGCCCGCACGGCCTCGAAGTCCGCGTCACGCTGCCGCTGCGGGAGGTGCCGGGATGACGTTCACCCGTCGCACGGCCCTGCTCGGCGGCCTCGGCCTCGCGCTGGCCGGGTGTTCGACGTCCGGCTACCGCGGCCCGGAACGCCCGCTCACCATCGCCGCCGGCGAGCGCGGCGGGTTCTACCTGGCCTTCGCCGAGCTCCTCTCGGCCGAACTGAACCGGGCGGAACCGCTGCTGCACGCCACCGCCGTGCCCACCGAGGCGAGCGTCGCCAACGTCGGGCTCGTGCAGCGGGGGCAGGCCGACCTCGGGCTGGTGCTCGCCGACGTCGCCCAGACCGCGCTCGGCGGTGGCCCGCCGTTCGCCGGGACGGTCCCGCTGCTCGCGCTCGGCCGCGTCTACGAGAACTACCTGCAGCTCGTCGTGCGCGCGGACGGCCCGGTGCGCCGCCTGCCCGACCTCGCCGGGCGCGCGGTGTCCCTGGGCGCGGGCGGCTCCGGGGCGGCACAGCTCGGCGAGCGCCTGTTCGCCAAGGCGGGCGTCGCGGTGGACGCCCGGCACCTGCTGTTCGACGACGCGGTCCGCGCGCTGGCCGGCCGCCGCATCGACGCCATGCTGTGGTCGGGCGGGATCCCGACGCCGAAGCTCGCCGAGCTGACCCGGACGACACCGATCGCGCTGCTGCCCCTGGACTCGGTGGTGCCCGCGCTGCGCACGGCGTACGGCCCGGTGTACGACCAGGTCCAGGTCCCGGACGGCGCGTACCGCGGCGTCGGGGCGCTGAGCACGATCGGGGTGGCGAACCTGCTGGTGTGCGCGCCTTCGCTGCCCGACGACGTCGCCGCGGCGGTGGTCCGGCTGCTCGTCGAGCGCGCCACCGCGCTGGTGCCCGCCGAAGCCGTGGGGACGCAGTTCCTCGACGTGCGGACGCTGATCGGGACCCAGCCGGTCCCGCTGCAGCCGGGCGCGGCGGCCGCGTACCGGGCCTTACACGGCTGACCGTGCCGATCGTTCCCGATCCGACCTCGGCCACGGCCGGATGGCTTGGCGGGAACGGGTTGCGTGCCGCGCGGGGGCCGGCCTGCCTCGAGCCGGATCGGGAACTAGATTGGGCACGTGACCGCTCCTCGCCGCCCGATCGCCGAGATGCCGCTGCGCGTGCGCTACCACGAGTGTGACGGCCAGGGCATCGTCTTCAACGCCCACTACCTGGCCTATGTGGACATGTGCTCCTTCGAGGCGGAGAAGGCCCTGTTCGGCTCCCACGACGAGTTCCTGGCGCACGGCACCGACGTCGTGGTCGCGGAGGCGAACCTGAAGTTCCGCGCGCCGGCCCGCCACGACGACGAACTGGTCGTTTCGCAGTACCCGAACCACCTCGGCACGACGTCGCTGATCTTCGACTTCGAGATCCGCCGCGGCGAGACCCTCGTGGCGGCGGCCACGCTCCGGTACGTCTTCATCGACCCGGCGAGCCTGCGGCCCACCCCGCCGCCGGACGCGGTCCGCAAGGTCTACGCCGCCCTGCTCGGGGACTGAGCCCGTGTTCCGCGTTCTCTTCTACCAGCCGGAAATCCCGCCCAACACCGGCAACGCGATCCGGCTGGCCGCCAACACCGGCTGCGAACTGCACCTGGTCGAGCCACTCGGCTTCACCTTGGAGGACAAGCAGCTGCGCCGGGCCGGGCTCGACTACCACGACCTGGCCCGCGTCCACGTCCACGCTTCACTGGCCGCGGCCTGGGAAGTGCTGCTGCCGGCGAAGGTCTACGCCTTCAGCGCCTCGGCGACGCGGCTGTACACCGAGGTCGCCTACACACCGGGCGACGTCCTGATGTTCGGGCCGGAGTCGGTGGGATTGCCCGAGGTGGTGCAGGAAGCGCCGGAGGTGACCGACCGCGTGCGGCTGCCGATGCTGCCGACGAGCCGCTCGCTCAACCTCGCGAACACCGCGGCGATCACGGTCTACGAGGCCTGGCGCCAAAACGGCTTCCGGTAGGTTCGCCGGATGCGACAGCAGTTTCTGGGGGCGCTCATCGGCGCCGCGTTCGGCACCGTCTTCGTCCTGGTCAACTCCGGTGCGCCCGTCCCCGCCGCACTCGGCTGGGTGCTGCGCGCCCTCGCCGTACTCGCCCTGGTGGCGGTCGTGGTCCTCGGCGTCCGCGCGGGCGGGCGGCCGACGCTCGACGACCGGCCGATGTTCGGGCCGAGCTACCGGGTGATCGTCGTCGGCGAAGTGGTGCTGCTCGTCGCCGGGTTCTTCGTGCTGAGCCTGCTGGACGCGCCGGTCCAGGCGAACGTCGCGTGGATCGCCACGATCGTCGGCCTGCACTTCGTCGCGCTCGCCTCGGCGTGGAAGACCCGCTCGATCCTCGTCGTCGGTGCCGTCCTGACCGTGCTCGGCGTCGCCGGCCTCGTCCTGCTCGGGAGCGCCGCGGAGTGGGTGCCGTTCGTCAGCGGCGTCCTGTCCGGGGTGACCCTGCTCGGCGGAAGCCTGTACGGCGTCCGCCGAGCCTGAGTCAGGGCAGGCGTTGCCCGAAGAACAGGCTGGCCGCCGCGCCCAGCATGAGGATCAACGTCCCCGCCACCAGCCACGGCTTGCTGGCGTCGGCGTCCTTGAGCTCGTAGCCGATCTGCTCGCCGAGGTCGGCGTAGACCTTCTTCAGTTCCTCGGCGCTGGCCGCCTTGTAGAAGTCGCCGCCCGAGAGCCGCGCGATCTCGCGCAGCGACTCGTCGTCCACGCTGACCGGCTGGGGTTTGTCGTCGATGGTGACCGAACCGTGGGTGGTGCCGAAGGAGATCGACGAGATCGGCACCCCGGCCTGCTTCGCCGCCTGCGCCGCGGTGTAGCCGCCGCGCGCCGCGTACAGGTCCTCGGGCACGGTCTGCTTCCCGTCGGACATCAGCACGATCCGCGCCGGCGGCGGCCCGTCCGCCCCGCCGACGACGCTCGAGAAGCTCTCCACCGACTGCAACGCCGCGAAGATGCCTTCGCCGGTCGCCGTCGACTGGGCCAGCTTCAGGTTTTCGATCGCCTTGATCACGCCGTTGCGGTCGGTGGTCGGGTTGACCAGCACCGTCGCCGTGCCCGCGAACGAGATCAGCCCCAGGTTGATCCCCGGCGTCATGTTCCGCGCGAAGCTCGTCGCCGCTTCCTGGGCGGCCTGCAGCCGCGTCGGAAGGACGTCGGTGGCTTCCATCGACAGCGACACGTCGATCACCAGCATCACGGTCGCCCGGTTGCGCGGCACCTTCTGCTCGGCGGTCGGCCCGGCCAGCGCCACCGTGAGCAGCAGCAGCGACAGCACGATCAGCACCGCCGGCAGGTGCCGCACCCAGCCCTGGCTCTTCGGCGCGACCTTTTCGAGGAGGTCCAGGTTCGCGAACCGCATGGTGCGCTTCCGGCGCGCCCGTTGCGCGAGCACGTACCCGATGGCGACCGCGGCCACGGCAATCAGCAGCAGGAACCACCAGGGTGAGGCGAATCCGGTCAGACTCATGCGCCCACCTCCCCGGCGCTCGGCCGCGAGGTCGCGAATGACTCATTCGGGACCTGCGAGGTCCCGAATGAGTCATTCGCGACACCGGACCGGGTGGTGTCCGGCGACTCGCTCACGCGACACCCCCCGACCAGCGGCGCTTGCGGGCGACGACGAACCGCACCATGTCGGCGATCCAGTCGGCGTCCGTGCGCAGCGTCAGGTGGGCCGCACCCGCGCGCCGCAGGGCCGCCGCCACCCGTTGCCGGTGGGCGTGGGCCGCGGCCCCGAACTCCTTGCGCAGCAAGGCCGAAGCGTGCACTTCGCGCTGTTTCCCTGTCTCCGGGTCGGCCAGCACGACGGTGCCCACCTCGGGCAGGTCGATGTCGCGCGGGTCGAGGACTTCGATCGCGATCAGTTCGTGGCGCCCGCCCAGTGCCCGCAGCGGCCGCTCCCAGGACGTGTCGCCCAGGAAGTCGGAGATCACCACGGCCAGGCCCCGCCGGCGCGGCGGGCGGCGCAGCGCTTCGAGGGCCTCGGCGAAGTCGCCCCGGGTGCCCTCGGACGCGCGCGGTGTCTCGGCGAGCTTGCGCACCAGCCCGCGGGCGTGCGCCAGGCCGCCGCGCGCCGGGATGCGGGTCGTGGCGGCGCCGGTGGAGATCAGCCCGCCGATCCGGTTGCCGCCGCCTCCGGTGAGGTGGGCGACCGCCGCGACGGCGCAGACCACCAGATCGCGCTTCTCGCACAGCGCGGTGCCGAAGTCGAGGCTCGCCGAAAGGTCGGCGACGACCCACGTCTCCAGCTCGCGGTCGGCCACGGTCTCCCGGATGTGCGGGGTCGTGGTGCGGGCGGTGACCGCCCAGTCCATCCGGCGCACGTCGTCGCCGGGCTGGTACGGGCGCGCCTCGCCGGGTTCGGACCCCGGCCCCGGCACCAGGCCGAGGTGGTTGCCCTGCAGCAGCCCGTCGAGCCGGCGGCGGACGTCGAGCTCCAGCGTGCGGAGCCCGGCCTCCAGGCGGTCGCCGCGCAGGACCGGCGGCGCCCACGAAGGGCGCTGGCCCTTCTCGTTCTTCGCCATCGCCGGGTTACCTGACCGGCGCGCCCGCCGGGACCGGGCCACCCTGGCCGGCCCCGCCCTGCGGCCGGGCCGAGACCTGCGGCAACGGCACGGTCTGCAGCACGCGCGTGATGATGTGGTCGATCGGCACGCCGTCGGCCAAGGCGTCGTAGGACAGCACGAGCCGGTGGCGCAGCACGTCCGGCACGACGTCGACGACGTCCTGCGGCAGCACGTAGTCGCGGCCGCGGACCAGGGCCAACGCCCGCGCGGCGGCGATGATGCCGAGGCTCGCGCGCGGCGAAGCGCCGTAGGACACCCAGCCGGCGACGTCGGCGAGGCCGTGCTCGTTCGGCGTCCGCGTGGTCAGCACCAGCCGCACCACGTAGTCGACGAGGGCGTGGTGCACGAACACCTGCGCCGCGACGCCCTGCAGCCGGACCAGCTCGCCCGGGCTGAGCACCTCGTGCGGGGTGGGCGGGGTGACGCCCATCCGGTAGATGATCTCGCGCTCCTCCTCGGCCGAGGGGTACTCGACGAGGATCTTGAACAGGAACCGGTCGCGCTGCGCCTCCGGCAGCGGGTACACGCCTTCGTTCTCGATCGGGTTCTGCGTGGCGAGCACGAGGAACGGGTCCGGCATCGGGAACGTCTGGCCGCCGATCGACACGTGCCGCTCGGCCATCACCTCGAGCATCGCCGACTGGACCTTGGCCGGCGCGCGGTTGATCTCATCGGCGAGCACGAAGTTCGCCACGACCGGGCCGAGCTCGACGTCGAAGCGCTCGGCGCCCTGGCGGTAGATGCGGGTGCCGAGGATGTCGGCGGGCACCAGGTCGGGGGTGAACTGCACGCGGGAGAACGAACCGCCGACGACCCGGGCGAACGTCTCCACCGCGAGGGTCTTCGCCACGCCGGGCACGCCTTCGAGCAGCAGGTGGCCCTTGGCCAGCAGGCCGACCAGCATCCGCTCGACCAGGCGGTCCTGGCCGACGATGATCCGCTTGACCTCGAACACGGTCCGCTCCAGCAACTGGGCGTCCCGCGCCGGCGTCGCGGGCTGCTGCCCGTTCCCGCCCTCGGCGTAGCCGGGCTCGGTCACTCTGCCTCCTCGAAATCTCGTGCGCCGCCCCCGCGACGGTGATCACGCGGTGCGACCGTACTGCGCCCCCGGTCGGCCGTCTCATCCGGCACGCGGACGAACGCACCCGGCCCACGATCAGCCAACACGGTCAGCGGTGTGACACCTGTGAAGCACCTCTTCGACAGGACAGTGCAACTCGAACTGACAGGGGGCCTCGGCCGGGCGAGGATGCGAAGGTCACCCGTGTCAGGCTCGCCGAGCTGGTCGCCACCCTGTCGCCGGTGGCCGAAGCGGTACAGGAGCACGCGGACTGCGGAGGCTTTCAGGTGACCACGATCCGGGAGGTGGCGGCGGTCATCGCCCCGGCCACCGGCGAGCCCGCCTGACCCGCTCAGCGGTGCTCGGAGCGGCTCGGCAGCACAGCGCGGCGCGCTGCGGCTGACCGGCCCAGCTCGGCTCGGCCGCACAACGCCGCGCACTGCGGACTGACCAGCCCGGCCCAGCGGCCTCGCCCGAGGTGCTCCGCCGAGCCGCCGCCGGCGTCACCGGCACCCCGCCGCCCCACCAGCGCGGCCCGAGCGCCTCGGGGGGCCGCTGCCGCCCACCCCCACCTGACCATCGCTCCCGGCGCAGGCACAGCTCCCCGGCAGCGCGACCGCGGCCTCCACGATGGCCGCGTCGCTCAGCTCACCGGTGCCGCTCGAGGTCCTCGGGTGTGTCGATGTCGTCGGCTTCGCCCCGTTCCGCCGGGACCTCGGCCACCGCCAGCCCGCCCAGGACCCGGCGCAGGGCCGCGTTCTCCGCCTGCTCCGGCAGCGCCGCCCGCAGCGCCGGCAACCGCCAGGCACCCAGGAGCCACTGGCGCTCCCCCGCCGCGTCCACCAGGACCGCGCCGTCGCCGTCGCCGACCGCCGCCACCAGCCTGTCCACTGTGGAGCGGCGGACGCCCGGGAGGTCGGCGGCCAGCACCACGACCGCCTCGACGTCGTCGGGCACGAACACCAGGCCCGCCGCCAGCGCCGCCACCGGGCCGGTGCCCGGCACCGGTTCGCGCGTCCACACGACGTCGAAGCCCGGCCGGCGGGGGCCGACCGCGATCACCCGCTCGGCGCCGTCGAGGGCGTGGATCGCGCGGGCCAGCAACGGTTTCCCGCCCACCGACAGCGCCGGCTTGTCCACACCGGACAGCCGGCGGGCCGAGCCACCGGCCACCACGATCCCCGCGTAGCGCACCGAGGCACCCTAGCGGCCCAGCACGAGGTAGGTGAAGCCCAGCACCCCCCGGTAGTCCCGGACGTATTGACGCAGCCGCCCGTCGAGCCACTCCCGCACCCGCTCCGCCCGCGGGTCGGCCGGGTGCGCCACCAGCCACTCCGCCCAGGCGGCCCGCGAGGTCGACTCGAAGTCGTCCCACTCCAGCTGGTCGGCGGTGCTGAAGTGCAGCACGCGCCAGCCGGCGCCGGCCGCGGCGTCGAGCAGGTCCGGCAGGGTCAGCAGGTCCGGGCCGAAGATCTCCTGCGCCGCCGGGCCGGGCGCCGCCGCCCAGAAGCCGTCGCCGTAGAGCAGCCGGCCGGACGGCCGCACCAGCCGGGCGAGCGCTTCCAGCGCGGCCGTGGTCGAGCCGAAGACGTGGGCGGCCCCGACGCAGAACACCCGCTCGGCCGGATCGTCCCAGGTCGCGGCGTCCGACTCGGCGAACTCCACCGCCAGGCCACGGGCCGTGGCCGCCGCCCGGCCGCGGTCGAGGCCGGTCACGTCGGTGTCGACACCGGTCGCGCGCAGGCCGGGGGCCCGGGCGGCCGCGCGGAGCAGCAGTTCACCCCAGCCGCAGCCGAGGTCGACGAGCCGGCCCTCACCCAGGGCCATCCGGTCGAGGAGCAGTTCCGCGTGCGGCTCGGACAACGGCGTGTTCCAGCGCATCCGGGTGCGCCGCAGCGCGTTCAGTTCGTCGTCCACGCGGCCGATCTTCGCGAGGTCCCGGGCCGCCGTCGAGCGAGTTTCAGCCGACCAGCCGCGTCGCGTACGGCATGATCCCGCCGTAGCGCACCGGGGCGACCCGGACCCGCAGGCCGGACTGCGGCGCCTCGACCATCTGCCCGCCGCCGAGGTAGAGCGCGACGTGGTGGATGCCGCCCGGGCCACCCCAGAACAGCAGGTCGCCGCGGCGCATCTGGGACAGCGGCACCTGTCGTCCCGCCGAGTACTGGTAGCCGCTGTAGTGCGGCAGCGAGCGGACTCCGGCGAAGGCGTAGATCATCAGGCCGGAGCAGTCGAAGCCGATCTTGTTGTAGTCGCCGTAGCGGTCGGCGATGCCGCCGTCGCGGATGCCGCGGGTCGCGCCGCTGGCGTTGCCGCCGCCCCAGGCGTAGGGCATCCCGAGCTTGGACATCGCCCGCGCGATCACCGCCTCGATCGACGAGCCGGCCGGGGCCGACGGCGCCGGTCCGCCCGACGGACGGCCCCCGCCCCCGGCCGCGGCCGCCGCGGCGGCGAGCGCGGCCTGACGCGCGCGTTCCTCGTCCTCGCGCTGCTTCTGGGCGAGCCAGTCCTGGTAGCGCTGCCGCTGTCCCTGCAGGCCGCTGACCTTGGCCTGGGCGGCGTAGAGCTGCTGCTCGACGTCGGTCTTGTTCTTCTCGAGCTGGGAGTTCTGGGCGGCCTGGCCGTCCTGGGCGCGCTCGGCGGTGGTCTGCGCGGCGTCGGCGCTGGTCTTCGCCCGGCGGGCCGCGTCCTGCTTCTGCTGGGCGATCTCGGCGGCCTTGCGGGCGGCGGCGTCCTTGTTGGACTTCTCGGTCTGCGCCTGCTGGAGCCGGTCGAGGGCGTTGAGCCGGTCGCCGCCCACGGCGTCGAGCAGCTGCGCGCGGGCGAGCATGTCCTTGGGGCTGTCCGCGCTCAGGTACGCCGAGAGGGAGCCGACCGTGCTGCCCTGCTGGAAGCTGGCGGCGGCGAAGGTCTTCAGGTCCGCCCGGGCCTGCTCGATGGCCGCCGCGGCCGCGTCCGCTTCGGTGCGAGCGGCCTTCGCGTCGTTCTCGGCCTGCGCCGCGTCGTCCTGCGCGATCTGCAGGTCGACCAGCGCCTTGTTGGCCTGTTCCTGCTTGAGCTCGACGTCGTCCTGCAGCTGCGTGAGCTTCTGCTCGGCCTGGGCCAGCTGGTTGGTCAGCCGGCCGACCTCGCCGGCCTTCGCGTTGGCGTCGGCCTTGCCGGCCTGGATCTCGGAATCGCTGGGATTCGGCGGCGGCGGGGGTGCCGCGAGCCCCGTGCCCCCGGCGCCGAACAAGATCACCAGCGTGAGCGTGCTCACGCTGAGTCCCCGGCGGACGCGCGGCACCCTCGGACCCCCGCACCGTCCTAACAAGACCGCCACCTCCGCTCACCAGCGCACACCCCGTGTCACTGCAGTCACACCACTATCACAAGCCTCAGCCGAAACTTACACAACGTAGGCACCAATTCCCCTCATTGAGGGACCCCGGCATCGGATGGCGCAGCCCACACCGCGTGTCGTCTTGTCCGCCAAACAGGACAGGCGTACTGTTTGAACCACCGCGAGGTGTGCCATCCCGCATCCGGTCCTACGGTGGGGGTGCGCAAGACTCGCCCCACCGAACCGACCGAACTGACCCGGGACTCCTCTGCCGCGACGGAGCGGCGTCCCCGCCACTGGAGTTAGACGTGACCTCACCCGCCAGCAAGGACAGCTTCGGCGCCAAAGACACGCTGAAGGTCGGCGACGCCTCGTACGAGGTGTTCCGCCTGAACAAGGTCGAGGGCGCCGAGCGGCTGCCCTACAGCCTGAAGATCCTGCTCGAGAACCTGCTGCGCACCGAGGACGGCGCGAACATCACCGCCGACCACATCCGCGCGCTCGGCTCGTGGGACCCGAACGCCGACCCGTCGATCGAGATCCAGTTCACGCCGGCCCGCGTGATCATGCAGGACTTCACCGGCGTCCCGTGCGTCGTCGACCTCGCCACCATGCGCGAAGCGGTCACCGACCTGGGCGGCGACCCCGACAAGGTCAACCCGCTGGCCCCGGCCGAGCTGGTCATCGACCACTCGGTGATCATCGACGTCTTCGGCCGCCCGGACGCCTTCGAGCGCAACGTCGAGATCGAGTACGAGCGCAACCGCGAGCGCTACCAGTTCCTGCGCTGGGGCCAGGGCGCCTTCGACGAGTTCAAGGTCGTCCCGCCGGGCACCGGCATCGTGCACCAGGTCAACATCGAGCACCTCGCCCGCACGGTGATGTCCCGGGGCGGCCAGGCCTACCCCGACTCCTGCGTCGGCACCGACTCGCACACCACCATGGTCAACGGCCTGGGCGTGCTGGGCTGGGGCGTCGGCGGCATCGAGGCCGAGGCGGCCATGCTGGGCCAGCCGGTGTCGATGCTCATCCCGCGCGTCGTCGGCTTCAAGCTGACCGGCGAGATCCCGGCCGGCGTCACCGCCACCGACGTCGTGCTCACCATCACCGAGATGCTGCGCCGCCACGGCGTGGTCGGCAAGTTCGTCGAGTTCTACGGCGAGAGCGTGGGCGCGGTACCGCTGGCCAACCGCGCCACCATCGGCAACATGAGCCCGGAGTTCGGCTCCACCGCGGCGATCTTCCCGATCGACGACGAGACCGTCCGCTACCTCAAGCTGACCGGCCGCTCGGCCGAGCAGGTCGCGCTGGTCGAGGCCTACGCCAAGGAGCAGGGCCTCTGGCACGACCCGTCGCGCGAGGCCGCCTACTCCGAGTACCTCGAGCTGGACCTCTCGACGGTCGTCCCGTCGATCGCCGGCCCGAAGCGCCCGCAGGACCGCATCGAGCTGACCGACGCGAAGTCGTCGTTCCGCAAGTCGATCCACGACTACGTGGACGGCGAAGACTCCACCCCGCACACCAAGATGGACGAGGCTTCGGAGGAGTCCTTCCCGGCCAGTGACGCCCCGTCGCTGTCCTTCGCCGAGGACGACGCCGCCCCGGTCACCAGCTCCGCCGCCAACGGCGCGTCGGGCCGCCCGAGCAAGCCGGTCAAGGTCAGCACGTCCGACCGCGGCGAGTTCGTCCTCGACCACGGCGCGGTCGTGATCGCCTCGATCACCTCGTGCACCAACACCTCGAACCCGTCGGTCATGCTCGGCGCCGCGCTGCTCGCGCGCAACGCCGTGGACAAGGGCCTCGCGGTCAAGCCGTGGGTGAAGACGTCGATGGCGCCGGGCTCGCAGGTCGTCACCGACTACTACACCAAGGCCAACCTGTGGCCGTACCTGGAGAAGCTGGGCTACCACCTGGTCGGCTACGGCTGCACCACCTGCATCGGCAACTCCGGCCCGCTCTCGGACGAGATCTCCGCGGCGATCCAGGAGAACGACCTCACCGCGGTCTCGGTGCTCTCGGGCAACCGGAACTTCGAAGGCCGGATCAACCCCGACGTGAAGATGAACTACCTCGCGTCGCCGCCGCTGGTCATCGCGTACGCGCTGGCCGGCACGATGGACTTCGACTTCGCGAACCAGCCGCTGGGCCAGGACGCGCAAGGCAACGACGTCTTCCTCAAGGACATCTGGCCGACCGCGCAGGAGATCCAGGAGACCATCGACTACGCGATCACGCAGGAGATGTTCACCAAGGACTACGCGGACGTCTTCGACGGCGGCGAGCGCTGGAAGTCGCTGCCCACCCCGGAGGGCAAGACCTTCGAGTGGGACCTCGAGTCCACCTACGTGCGGAAGCCCCCGTACTTCGAGGGCATGACGCCGGAGCCGGCCCCGGTCACCGACATCACCGGCGCGCGCGTGCTGGCGAAGCTGGGAGACTCGGTCACCACCGACCACATCTCCCCCGCCGGCGCGATCAAGCCGGGCACCCCGGCCGCGCAGTACCTGACCGAGCACGGCGTGGAAAAGAAGGACTTCAACTCCTACGGTTCGCGGCGCGGCAACCACGAGGTGATGATCCGCGGCACGTTCGCGAACATCCGGCTGCGCAACCAGCTCCTGGACGACGTGCAGGGCGGCTACACCCGCGACTTCACCGTCGAGGGCGCCCCGCAGGCGTTCATCTACGACGCGGCGCAGAACTACGCGGCGGCGGGCACCCCGCTGGTCGTGCTGGGCGGCAAGGAGTACGGCTCGGGCTCGTCGCGTGACTGGGCGGCCAAGGGCACCTCGCTGCTGGGCGTCCGCGCGGTGATCACCGAGTCGTTCGAGCGCATCCACCGCTCCAACCTGATCGGCATGGGCGTCATCCCGCTGCAGTTCCCGGCGGGCGAGTCGGCCTCGTCGCTCGGCCTCGACGGCACCGAGACGTTCGACATCGCGGGCATCACGGCGCTGAACGACGGCGACACGCCCCGCACGGTGCACGTCACCGCCACCAAAAATGATGGAGCCACCGTGGAGTTCGACGCGGACGTCCGCATCGACACCCCGGGCGAGGCGGACTACTACCGCAACGGCGGCATCCTGCAGTACGTGCTGCGGAAGATGACGCAGGCGTAAGGGGTTTCGCTTTCGGAGGGCCTCCCCGCTCGCTCGAGCGGGGAGGCCTTTTTGGGTACCGGGGCCGACCGGCGGTGTTCCGGCACCCGGGCGGGCCCTGGAGTGCGTGATCCGGATGCTGGTCGACGGCCCGCACCGGAGCCCTGTCGACCCGGGCCGCCGAACTGCGGGCGCGGATCCTGGTGGTCACCGGCGCCATCAACACGACCGGCATCCACACCGCTAAGCGGGCACGGCCAGCCAGCGGACGCTCGACACCGACGGCTCCAGTGACAACCGTGACACCGCCGCTTCCATCTGGGCGTCGTCGCGCTGGTCACCGATCAGCTCGGCGCGGACCTCGACCGTGCGGTCTTCCGGGCGGTCCGTGCTCAGCACCGACAGCAGCCGGAAGTCCGTGCGCGTCAACGCCTGCACCAGCAGCGCCCGCACGTGGGCCTCGGCCTCGTCGCGGGTCACCGCCTGGAACTCGTACCGCGCCGGGGTCTCCTCGCCCGCGTCGGGACGGCGGTCCACCACGCGGCCGAGCGGGCGCAGCACCACGTTGACCCCGACCACGACGGCGGTCCCGGCCGCCGCGACCGCGTACAGCCCGGCTCCGGCGAGGGCGCCGACCGCGGCCGAGCACCAGAGCGTCGCCGCGGTGTTGAGGCCCCGGACGTTGAGGCCGTCCCGCATGATGACCCCGGCGCCGAGGAACCCGATGCCCGAGACGATCTGCGCGGCCACCCGGGTCGGGTCGGCGTCGCCGCTCGAAGCCAGCCCGCCGAAACCGTGGGCGGACAGCAGCACGAACAGCGTCGCGCCGACGGCGACGAGGGCGTTGGTGCGCAGCCCGGCCATCCGGGCGCGGAACTGGCGCTCGATCCCGATGACGGCACCCAGGCCGACGCCGGCACCCACGCGCAGCAGCATTTCGAAGATGGTCATTTCCGGCTCTTTTCCGGCGTGCGCGCACTGCCGGACAGGGGGCGACCGGAACTCAGCCCCGCCGGAAACCTCCGGTGAGCGCGCGCCCGGCCGTCCGAGGACTGTCCGCTGGCATGTGCCGCTCACCTCGCTTCCGTTGCTCGGGGTTGATCAACTCTCCCACTGTAGCGCCAGTTCCCGGCCTCGGCGCCTGTGATGAGCGCTACGCCCAGTGCCGGCGCAGGTGCGGCACGAGGTCTTCGGGTCGTTCGTCGGGGAAGAAGAGTTTCGCGCCGGGCACCTCGACGACCTCGGTGACGCCGGGGACCGCGTCCCGGAACCGGTACGCCCACTCGACACCGAAGTTCGGATCGCCGGTCCCCCAGACCAGCAGCGTCGGCACGCGGAACTCCTCGAGCAGCGGCTCGATCGCGTCCAGTTCCTCGCCGCGGACCGACGTCAGCAGGCGCTCGAACTGCCGCGCCGCGTCGAGCGTGGCGCCAACCGGCCGGGCGAACGCGGTCAGGACCTCATCGGACACCTGTTCGGGGTGTTCGTAGCCCGCGCCCAGCGCGCCGGTCCGCGCCTGCGCCGGGTCCGTGGCGAGCCGGACCAGCAGCGGCGCGAGCTTCCCGCGTTCGGCCAGTTCGACGACCGGGCGGAACGACTCCGGCGGCAGGTTTCCCTGCGTGTCGCAGTTGGTCAGGGTGAGCGTCCGGACCCGGTCGGGGTGGAGCGCGGCGAAGACCTGCGCGACCGCGCCGCCGGTGTCGTTGGCGACCAGGTCGACCGCGTCGAGTTCCAACGACTCGCAGAAGTCTTCGAGCAGCCGGGCCAGCCCGTTCAGGCTGAGGTCCTGCCCGGGCGTCACCGGTGAGGCGCCGTGCCCCGGCAGGTCGGGCGCGACGCACCGCCACTCCCCCGCCAGCTCGGCCATCACCTTGCGCCACAACAGGTTGTTCGTTCCCACGCCGTGCACGAAGAGCGCGACCGGGCCTTCGCCGACATCGACGTAGCTCACGTTGCCGGACGCCGTCGACACGCGTCCGCGCTGGTCCTCCCAGGTTCGCAAGTTCATGGTCTAAGGTCCCTCCAGAAGTAAACCGACTGACGGTCTAGTATCAACAGACCGACAGTCGGTTTGTCAACGACGGAGGCTGCCGACGCGCATGAACAAGAAGATCGACCGGGGTCAGGCGACCCGCGAGCACCTCGTCGCCATCGCGACCGGCCTGTTCACCGAGCACGGCTACGACGGCACGTCGATCGAGGCCGTCCTGCGGGCCGCCGACGTGAGCCGCGGCGCGCTCTACCACCACTTCCCCGGCAAGGACGCGCTGTTCGCGGCCGTCCTGGACACCGTCTACGACCGGGTCGGCGCCGAGGGGGCGCGGGCCGTCGAGGGCATGACCGACCCGGTCGAAGCGCTGCGCGCCGCGTGTCTCGCGTGGATCCGGAGCACCCGGGACCCCGCGGTGCGGCAGGTGATGCTCATCGACGCGCCGGCGGTACTGGGCTGGCAGCGCTGGCGGGAGCTCGACGAGGTGCGCACACTCGGCCGGATCAAGGCGGCGCTGCGGCGCGACGGCCGGATCCCCGCCGGGCGCGTCGACCTCTTCGCGCACGTCCTGCTCGCCGGCATGAACGAGATCGCGTTGCTGGTCGCCCGGGCGGACGACCACGAGAGCGCGGTCACCGAAGCCGAGGCCGCGGCCGGAGACGTGCTGGACCGGCTGCTGGGGACGTAGAACGGGCCGGGGCGACAGTGTCACCCCGGCCCGCTTTCCTTCCGGCCAAGCGATTCAGAAGGGCTGGACGTTCGGCTGGAACACCTGCCCGCTCGCCGGCACCTTCAGGTCGGTCAAGTAGTCGGCCACGGCTTGGTCGACGCCGAGGGCGTCACCCAGGATGCAGTGGCCGAACGCGTCGACCGACAGCAGGCGGGTGTTGCCGAGCTCGGCCGCCATCCGCTGGGCGAACTTGTACTGCGTCGCCGGGTCGTAGTAGTTGCCGACCACGACCACCGGCACGTCGGTCTTGGCCCGCCACGGGCCGCGGTACACGTCCGGCTTCTTCGCCGGCCACACCGGGCAGGCCGCCGTGTCGGAGAAGGCCTGGTACCGGCCGAAGGTGCGCGACTCGCGCTCCCACTTCGCGGCGATGTCCGGCACCTGCTCCTGCCTGATCCGGAACGGCTTGTCGGAGCAGTTGACGGCGAAGTACGAGTCGTCGCTGGTGTACGGGCTGTCCGGGTTCTGGTCGGCCCGGCCCTGCTTGCCGGGCGTGAGCGCCTGCATCGGCTTGGCCTGCAGGGTCTGGGCCTGGGCCCCCGCCGGGTGGACGACGGTGTAGAGCGCCTGCAGGTCCTCGGCCAGGCCGGCGAACCGCGCCGGCGAGTACAGGGCGCTCGAAAC
The DNA here is from genome assembly GCF_040638975.1 of Amycolatopsis sp. NPDC024027. Lineage (NCBI taxonomy): Bacteria > Bacillati > Actinomycetota > Actinomycetes > Pseudonocardiales > Pseudonocardiaceae > Amycolatopsis > Amycolatopsis sp. NPDC024027. The sequence goes on along the minus strand of NZ_JBEZYY010000020.1, from coordinate 53,006 downwards.
CCCGCCGGTGAACCGGCTGATGTCGATCGGGTCGGCGCCCGGGAGCGTGATGGGCTGCTTGCGCAGGTACTCCCGCAGCTCGTCGAACTTCGCCCGCGGGTTGCCGTCGCTGAACGCGCACTTCGCGCCCACCTGGTCACAGCGCTTGAGGAACCCGTCCAGCGCGATTTCGAAGCCCTGCGCGCGTTCCCGGTCGTACTGCACTCCGTCGCTGGTGCGCAGCGCCGGATCCACGTTGCCGTCGATCACGATCGCTCGTGACTGCTTCGGGAACATCGACGTGTAAGTCGAGCCGATCAGCGTCCCGTACGAGAAGCCGACGTAGGAAAGCTTCTGGTCGCCGACCGCCGCGCGCAGCGTGTCGAGGTCGCGCACGACGTCCTTGGTGGACATGTGGTTGAGCAGCGAGCCCGCGTTGTTCTTGCAGAACCGGCCGTAATCGCGGTAGCCGGCCAGGGTTCCCGAAATTTCGGCGCGCGACAGCGGCACACCGACAAGGGCACCGAAGACCTCGTCCGCGTCCTCCTGCGTGGTGAAGCAGCGCAACGGGTTGCTCTCGCCGACGCCGCGCGGGTCGAAACCGACCAGGTCGAAGCGGTCGAGCACCTGCGGCTGGAAGTAGTACTGGCCGCCGATCGGCATCGTCAGGCCCGAGCCGCCGGGGCCGCCGGGGTTGAGGAACAGCGAACCGACACGCTTGCCGGGCGTGCGGGCGGCTCGCTTGAGCAAGGCGATGTCGATGGTGCCCAGCGAGGCGTTGTCGTGGTCAACAGGGACGCGGTAGCGCGCGCAGCTGTAGAACTGGACCTGGTCCGCGGGCACGCCGGCGAGGGTGTCGCTCGAGCAGGTGCCCCAGGCGACCGCGGGGGTCGCGCCGACGACGGCGGGCTTGACCGCCGCGTCTTCGGCCGCGGCGGCGGTCCCGGCCGGCCCGGCCAGTCCCACGCCGGCCACGAGCGCCCCCACCAGTGCGAATGCCCGCACCCGGCTCTGTGTGGATCTCGGCAAGACGGTTCCTCCCTAGGTGACGCTTGCACGCAGCGCCGCGAGATCACGACGTCACGGCGCGTTACCCGGGTGAGACTGGCACAAACCGGTGAATCCCGGCACCGGCCGAACGGATGGTCAGGACCTAACCGGCCACCCGCGTGAGGACGAACACCGGCAACGGCCGGGCGGCCTCGCGCCGCTCCATCGCATACCCCGGCCAGAACGCGAGCAGCTCACCCCACATCCGCTCGTACTCCTCGGCGTGCAGCTCCCGGGCGAGGACGTCGACCGGCCTTCCCGCCAGCGCGACCTCGCACCGAGGGTGCGCCCGCAGGTTGAGCGCCCACGCCGGATCGTGCGGACGGCCCCAGTTGGACGCCGTCAGCACGAAGTCGGCGCCGCGGGGGTAGTAGAGCAGGTTGGTGCTGCGGGGCAGCCCGCTCTTGCGGCCGGTGGTGGTGAGGCGCAGCGACGGCAGCCCGGCGAGCGCCACGAGGCTCACCCGGCCGCCGAACGCCTTGTGCAGTTTCTTGTCCGCCCACACGACGAAGCGAGCCGTGCGCATCAGCCACGGTCTCGTGCCGGCGGCCCGGGCGAGGGCCCGGAGAGGATTAGCCACGCACGGATCTTGCCAGGCTCACCCCGAACCGCTGCTGGGAGTCGGTCCACCAGTGTTCGAGGGCGAACCCGGCCGCGGCCAGCTCGGCCTCGACGCCGCTCGGGCGGAACTTGGCCGAGATCTCCGTCCGGATGTGCTCGCCGGCGGCGAAGGTCACCGTGCGGTCCGCGCCGGGGATCTCGACGGTCAGCTCCCGGCGGGCCCGCAGGCGCATTTCGATCCACTCGTTCTCCGCGTCCCAGTGCGCGACGTGGTCGAACTCGTCGGGGTCGAAGTTCGCGCCGAGGCGGGCGTTGATCACCCGCAGCACGTTCTTGTCGAACTCCGCCGTCACCCCGGCCGCGTCGTCGTAGGCGCGCTCGAGGATCCCGGCGTCCTTGACCAGGTCGGTGCCGAGCAGCAGCCACTCCCCCTCGTCCAGGACCTCCCGGACCGAGCGGAGGAAGGCCGCGCGCTCGGCCGGCAGGAAGTTGCCGATCGTGCCGCCGAGGAAGGCCACCACCCGCGGCTGGCCGTCGGGCAGCAGGGCCAGGTGCTGGGTGAAGTCGCCGACGACCCCGCGGACGGTCAGTCCCGGGTAGTCCTTCGAGATCGCTGCGGCGGCCTCGGCCAGCGCGGATTCCGACACGTCGAGCGGGACGAACGCCTCCAGTGTGCCGTGCGCGGTGAGCGCGTCGAGCAGCAGCCGGGTCTTCTCGCTCGACCCCGAGCCGAGTTCGACGAGCGTGTGCGCGCCGGTCAGCTCGGCGACGTCGCCGGCGTGCGCGGCCAGCACCTCGCGCTCGCTGCGGGTCGGGTAGTACTCCGGCAGCTGGGTGATCTTCTCGAACAGCTCGCTGCCGTCGGCGTCGTAGAACCACTTGGGTGGCAGCCACTTCTGCGCCGCGGTGAGCCCGGCGACGACGTCGGCGCGCAGTTCCGCGGTGACGGTGTCGCCGGAGCGGTGGTGGTCGAGATCGACTTCGGTCATGGGTCAATGCCTTCCGGGGTCAGGGGAAGCAGGTCGACGCCGGCCGCGGTGGCGCGCACGGCGTGGTGGTCGGGGACGGGCCGCCAGCGCGGGTCGCCGTCGAGGGGCTCGGACGCCAGCAGCACGCCGGCCGGGGTCTCCAGCACGGACAGCGCGTGCGTCCAGGTCGTGCCGATCAGGGTTTCGCCGTCGGTGAGCAGGAAGTTGAGCCGGGAACCGGGCGCGGCCGCCTCGACGGCGGCGGTCAGCGCCGCCACCGCCGCCAGCGGGTCCTCCCCCGTGGCCAGCCGGGCCCGCAGCAGGGCCCAGAGCACCACCGAGTCCGTCGGCGCCTCCAGCGTCAGCAGTTCGGTGACCGGGAGGGTCTTGGCCAGTTCGGCCAGCGACCCCGGGTAACCGCGGACGACGCCGTTGTGGCTGAACAGCCAGCGCTCGGCGGTGAACGGCGCCGCGGCGGCCTCGGTCACCGGCAGGCCGGTGGTGCCGTTGCGGACTGCGGCGACGAACGCGCCCGAAGTCACCGCCGCGGCCAGCGGCGGCAGCGTCTCGTCCGTCCACAGTGGAGTCGAACGCCGGTGGCGCAGCGGCGGCGAGCCCGGGCCGGGGTACCAGCCCAGCCCGAACCCGTCGGCGTTCACCGAGCCGCCGCCGCGCATGTCCGCCGGCGCGTACGACTGCACCAGCAGGGAATGCGGGGCACGGAAAAGCACCTCGGCGGGCGAAAGCGGCTCGCCGAGGTAGCCGATGTGGCGGCACATGCGCCTACCCCACCTCGCCGGGTGCCGCGTCACGGGCCGTGCGGAAGCCGGCGAAGATCTGCCGCCGGATCGGGTAGTCCCAGTTGCGGAACGTCCCCCGGATCGCCGCGGAGTCCGTGCCGAACGACCCGCCGCGCAGCACCTTGTGCTCGGGGCCGAAGAACACCTCCGAGTACGCCCGGTACGGGAAGGGCGCGAAGCCCGGGTAGCCGTGGAAGTCGGTGCTCGTCCACTCCCAGACGTCGCCGATCAGCTGGTGCACGCCGGTCGGTGACGCGCCGGCCGGGTACGCCCCCGCCGGCGCCGGGCGCAGGTGCCGCTGGCCGAGGTTGGCGTGCTCGGCGGACGGTTCTTCGTCGCCCCAGGGGAACCGGCGCGACCGGCCGGTCGCCGGGTCGAACCGGGCCGCCTTCTCCCACTCCGCCTCGGTCGGCAGCCGCCGCCCGGCCCAGGCCGCGTACGCCTCGGCCTCGAAGTAGGAGACGTGCACGACCGGTTCGTCCGCGGGCACCCGCTCGTAGACGCCGAACCGGGTCCGCCACCAGCCGTCCTGCTCCCGCTTCCAGAACCGCGGCGCGGTGATCGCGTTCTCCGTCCGGTAGGCCCAGCCGGCCGGGCTCCACCAGCGCTCGTCGGCGTAGCCGCCGCCGTCGAGGAACTCGGCGTAAGCGCCGCCCGTCACGGGGACGGTGTCCATCCAGAACGCGTCGACGGCGATCTCGTGCGCCGGGCGTTCGTTGTCCAGCGCCCACGGCTCGGCCGACGTGCCCATGGTGAACACGCCGCCCGGCACCAGCACCTCGGCCGGCAGGGTGTCCGACCGCGCGGGCGGCGGCTCGGGCGCGTGCAGCACCGGATCGCCCCGGCGCAGCTGGTGGGTGGCCAGCATGGTCTCGTCGTGCTGCTGCTCGTGCTGGGTGATCATGCCGAACGCGAACGCCTGCTCGGTCAGCCGCCGGCCCGTCATCGGCGCCCGCTCCAGCACGTCGAAGGCCTTCTCGCGGACCTGCTTGACGTACGCGCGCGCCTCGGCCGGCCCGAGCAGCGGCAGCTCCGGCCGGTCGGCGCGGGCGTGCTGGAACGCGTCGTAGATGTCGTCGATGTCCGGCCGCAGCGGTTCCCGGCCGCCGACGTCGCGGACCAGCCACAGCTCCTCCTGGACGCCGATGTGCGCCAGGTCCCAGACCAGCGGCGACATCAGCTTCGAGTGCTGGCGGACGAGGTCTTCGTCGTCGACCGCGTCGGTCAGCGCGACGCTGCGCGCCCGGGCCCGCGTCAGCGCCTCCGCCGCACGGGCGCGCAGGTCCTGCTCGCTCAGTTCACCCAGTGCCTCTGTGCTCATGCTTCGCTCCTCGATCGGTACGCGCGCCCCTGCACGCTCTCGCTGATCTCGGTGATCGACTCCTCCGCCAGCCCGGTCTCCCCCAGCTCGGCGCAGCCGAGGTCGGCCAGGGCCGCCGCGACGGCCGCCAGCGCCGGGTCGGCCAGGCCGCGCCGCGCCGCCGTGGTCCACCGGTCCGCGACCGGCGCGCAGACCTCGCGCACCTTGTCGACGGTGGCCGGCCGGGCGAGCAGCGCGGACACCAGCGCGACCGGAGCCAGCCACTCGTCCGGCGGTTGCGCGTCGAGGTACCGGATCTCCAGGTACCCCTGCGGGCGGACCGGCGTGAACATGGTCGTGAGGTGGTAGTCCAGGTCCGCCACCGTCGGCCTCGGCAGCAGGGCACCCGCGCCCCGGCCGTCGATCCAGTCGGCGAACGTCAGCCCCTCCGGCGCGTCCCACGGCCGGTCGCCGCGGGGCAGCACCATCAGGGGGACGTCCATCAGCCGCCCGGCCCACGCCCCGGCGGGGTCGTCGCCCGCCACGGCGGCCGTGCGCGTGCGCACCGCTTCCGTGTCGTGCACCGCCAGCCAGCGGGCGGAGGCGTGCCCGGTGTCGCGTCCGGCGTGGACGCGGGAGTTGGCGAAGAGGGCGAGCAGCGGCGGGCCCATCGCGTGCGCGGCCGCCCACCGCGCGGCGTAGTGCTCCTGCTCCCCCGCGTCGAGACAGACCTGCAGGCCGGCGGTGCTGCACATCATCGTGAGACCGCCGGGACCGATCGGCGCGAACCGGCGCTCCATGGCCGCGTACCGCGGTGTGTGCAGGTGCCGCCGCGGCGCGCGGTGCGCGTCGATGCCCGATTCGCCCAGCACGAGGCTGTGCCGGGCGAGGCGGTCACGCAGGTGGTGGAGGTCGGCCGTGACGGCTGCGTCGAGCTCACGCAGCGAGGCCTGGGGAAGGGCGGAGATCTCGACCTGGCACCCGGGTTCGAGGCTCACGGGTGAGCCGGCCGGGAGCGGGGCGGCGGGACTGTCGGGGCGCAGCGTCCGCGGGGTGTGCGGACCCAGCGCCGTGGCGAGGGCGTCGGGATCAAGGGGTCTGGCCGGGTCGTCGGCATGGTGCACGGTGAACTCCAGCTCCACGCCGGTCAGGCGGGGTGGCCCGTGCTTGAAACACACCGATGCGACGTACGCCTCGCCGGCCGCGCGGTCCGCCAGGACCCGCGCGGTGCGGTTCGACGCACTACCCGACTTCTCGGGAAAATCGTGCACCGCTTGCATGTCCATTCCTGTTCCGTGTGGGGAACTTCTCGCCTTCGGACGCTACACGCGGGGTACGACAAATTCAGGGTGGATCCTGCGCACCGGGAGCCGGTCACCACTCCGTAAGAAGTCCCTGATCAGGGCAAAGCGGGTTCGGTGCCGAGACCGAGTTCGGCCGCGGAAGCCCGCACGGCATCGATCACGAGGTGCAGCGCGGGGCGCCGGAACGCGGTGCGCCGGTAGGCGATCGACACCGTCCGCAGCAGCGGCGTGGTGAGCGTGACGACGTCGATCCCGGGCGGCCGCAGCAGGCGCAGACCGAGGTCGGACACGAGGGTGACGCCCAGCCCGGCGCCCACCATCGCCATCGCCGTCGACTGCTCTTCGACCTCGTGGTTGATCTTCGGCGCGAAGCCGTGCCGCCGGCAGGCGGTGCGCATCGCCCGGCCGAAGTGCGACTTGGCGCCGGCCAGGATCCACGGGTGCTCGGCGAGGTCGTCCAGTGCCGCCGCCCCCGACGGCACGGCGCCCCGCGGCACGGCCGCGTGCAGCCGCTCCACGGCGACGACCGCGCGTTCCAGCCCGGCGTCCCACGTCGTCGGCGCGTCGGAGTATTCGATCACGAACGACAGGTCGAGCGTGCCGTCGCGGACCGCGTCGGCGGTGTCCTCGGGGGCCAGCTCGCGGGTGCGCACCTCGATGCCGGGATGCGTGCCGGCCAGTGCGGTCAGCGCCGTCGGCAGCAGCCCGGAGGCCACCGACGCCCACACCCCGGCGGTCAGCCGGACCTTGCGGGCTTCCTGGGCCTCCTCCAGCGCGAGGGTCGCGCGCTCCACCGAACCGAGGATCTCTTCGGCGTGCTCGGTCAGCAAGGTGCCCAGCTCGGTCAGCTGGACGCGCCGGCCGAGCCGTTCGAACAGCTTCGCGCCCACGTCCCGCTCGAGCTGCGCGAGCTGCTGCGACACCGCCGAAGCGGTGTAGTGCAGCGCGGCGGCCGCCGCGGTCACGGTGCCCCGGCGGTGCAGCTCGCGCAGCATCCGCAAGCGGTGCAACGAAAGCTCCATACACAAAACTTAAACGAGATCGTGCAGCAGCGTTAAATGGACGGGCGGGCCACCCGGGGCGCACGCTCGTGGTGGCGGTCACGAGGCCGCCCCGGACATCCCTGGAGGTGAGTGGCCCGATGACCCCCGTCCAGCCGCTGATGCGGCTCACGTGGACCGATCCCGTGACCGGTGCGCCCGGCTACCTGGTCGTGCACAGCCTGGTCTCCGGCGTCGCCACCGGCGGCACCCGGATGCGGGCCGGCTGCACGATGACCGAGGTCGAGGACCTCGCCCGGGGCATGGCCAACAAGACCGCGACCTTCAACCTGCCCGTCGGCGGGGCCAAGGGCGGCATCGATTTCGACCCGAAGGACCCGCGCGCGTTCGACGTGCTGAAGCGCTTCTGCGCGTTCCTGCGGCCGTGGCTGGACGCGCACTGGGTGACGGCCGAGGACCTGGGCGTGCCGCAGCACCTGATCGACTCGGTGTTCGCCGAGCTGGGACTGGAGCAGTCGTACCACGCGGCGATCCGCCGTTCGGCCGATCCGGCGAGGACCCTGCGCCGGGTGCAGGCGGGCCTGAACGCACCGGTGCCCGGCGGGTTGCTGCTCGGCGACGTCGTCGGCGGCTACGGCGTGGCGCAGGCGTGCCTGGGCGTCGCGGCGGCGTGGGACTGGAACGTGCGCGAAACGACGGTCGCCATCCAGGGCATCGGCACCATGGGCGGCGGCGCGGCCTGGTACCTGCACGAAGCGGGGGCGAAGGTGGTCGCGGTGGCCGACGCCGCCGGCACCCTGTACGACCCCACCGGCCTCGACGTCCCGGCGCTGCTCGAACTGCGCGACCGCTTCGGCGAGGTGGACCGCTCCCGGCTGCCCGCCGGAGTCCGTTCGCTGCCGCGCGAGACGATCGTCGGCATCGACGCCGACATCTTCGTGCCGGCCGCGATCTCCTACGCGCTGCGGCCGGACAACGAGAGCGTCGTGAAGGCCAAGGTGGTCGTCGAAGCGGCCAACGCGGCGACGACGCCGGAAGCGGAGGCCGCACTGTCGGCCCGCGGGGTCGCGGTCGTGCCGGACTTCGTCGCCAACGCGGGCGCGGCGGCCTGGGCGTGGTGGCTGCTGCTGGGCGAGGTGGGCGCGGACCCGGCCGACTCGTTCCTGCGGCTGCGCACGGAAATGCAGGCGAAGATCGCCCTCCTGCTGGCGGAGTGGAACATGGACCGGTTGCCGCTGCGCCTGACCGGGCTCCGGCTCGCCGAGGCCAACCGCGCACCCGCGCTCGCCCCGGAAAGCGAGCCGGCGCTGCTCATCCCCTGAGGGCGAAGCGGTCGGTCGCGCCGATGAGGACCTCCTGCATCGACGCGGCCGACACCGTGTGCCCGACGTCGTCCAGCAGCACCAGTTCGCTGCCCGGCCAGGCGTGGTGGAGCAGCCAGGGCGTGCCGACGAGGTTGTTCGTGTCGAGCACGCCCTGGGCCAGCACCGCGGGGATGCCCGCGAGCTTGCCGGCCTGACGCAGGATTTCGCCGTCCTCGAGGAACGCACGGTGGCTGAAGTAGTGCGTGACGAGCCGCGCGAAGCAGAGCCGGTAGGCCGGGTCCTCGAAGACGCCGTGCGGCGGCACACCCGGCAGCATCGCGTCCTCCCAGGCGCACCAGTCCTTCGCGGCCCGGTGGTGGACGGCGGGGTCCGAGTCCATCAGCAGCCGGTGGTAGGCCGCCGAAAGGTCGCCGTCCCGCTCGCTTTCCGGCACGCCTTCGCGGAACTTCGCGAAGCCGTCCGGGAAGTACGCGCCGAGGCCGCGGATGAGCATCTCGATCTCGATGAAGCGATCGGTCGCCAGGCCCGTCAGGACCATTTCGCTGACCCGCTCGGTGTGGCGCAGCGCGTAGGTCAGGCTGAGCACCGAACCCCAGGAACCGCCGAACAGCAGCCATTTTTCGATGCCGAGGTGGCCGCGGAGCCGCTCGAAGTCGGCCACCAGGTGGTCGGTGGTGTTGGCCGACAGGTCGGCGGCCGGGGCGCCGGCGTGCGGGCTGCTGCGCCCGCAGCCGCGCTGGTCGGCCAGGACGATCCGGTAGCGCGCCGGGTCGAAGAAGCGGCGGACGTTCTCCGAGCAGCCGGAGCCGGGTCCGCCGTGCACCACGAGCGCGGGCTTCCCGTCCGGGTTTCCGCAGGTCTCCCAGTAGATCTCGTGCCCGTCGCCGACGTCGAGCATGCCGTGCTCGTGGGGTTCGATCTCGGGGTACAGCATCAGCGCGTCCTTCCACCGGGAGATACAACAGCGCTGTCACATTAGTCCCGAAGACCGTCCGCGCGCACGATCTTTTCGTTCAGCTCAGCGTGCCGGCCAGCTCGGTGAGCGTGTCGGCCAGTTCCTGCGGGCCCGCCGGCCCGATGTGGATGACGGCATCGTCGCCCGAGCCGGCGGTGTAGCTGAGGTAGCGGCCCCAGTCGGTGTCGGCGTAGTGCAGCGGCTGCTGCAGGCAGGTGTGCCGGCCGACGTCGTCACGACGGCCGACGTAGAGCTCACCGCTGCCCGAGACGGGCCGCTGCACGAGGCTGACGACGTCGGCGACGGCCGGGTCCAGCGGGTAGGCGGCCTGTCCGCGGCGGGCCGCCTCGGTCAGGTCGGCCACCCGGACGGTGCGCGGCCGCCCGCCACCGGCCCCGACCGGCGGCAGCTGCTCGACGAGGGACTCGGCGAGCCGGTTCCGGTCGATTTCCTGCACACCGACGTGCGTCCCGTCGGAGACGGCGAGGACGGCCTGCAGCCCCTTGGCGGCGGCGAGCACACCGTAGGTCTGACCACCGGTGCCGACCCAGCCGTAGCACTCCCGCGCCGGGCTGACCAGCAGCGGGAGCCAGTCGAGGAAGTCGACGGTGACCCGGCCGCGGGCATCGACCAGCCCGGCTTCGGCGAGCGCGGCGTCGACCCGCTTGCCGGCCTCCTCCCGCTCCTCGTCCGAGAGCCACAGCGGCTCGGGACGCAGGGTGAGGTGGAGCTGGCCGACCTGCTCGCGTTCGGCCAGCGCGGCCAGCGCCTCGACCGGAACGTCCACCCGGCCTGTTGCCACGTCCACCCGCCTACTCGCCGATGACCGGCGGACTGGTCCGCTGGTCGGTGCCGAAGATCGCGTCCGGGTCCGCTTCGATCAGGTAGTCCGGCCGCTGGTGCTCATCGTCTTCATCGCCTTCGCCGCGACGGCCCCCGGGACCCATCGGCCCCATCTGCCCGCCCCGCGAACTTCCCGCAGCCCGCGCGGCGGCCGCCTCCGCGGCGGCGGCGTTGCCGAGACTGCCCATGCCGGAGCCGCGGCCACCGCCGATCCCGCGTTCACCTGCGGCTCCACTGCCACTGCCCGCTCCGGCGCCACTGCCGCTGCCGGTGCCGGTCCCTGTTCCGCCTCGGCCCGTCGGGTCGAGGAGCCGGCCGCCGGCGTTGCCGCTGTTCGGGCCGCGTCCGCCGGTGCTGGAGTAGGGGTCGTTGGGGTTCAGGGAGTTCTGGCCGTAGTTCTGGCCGTAGTTCTGGCCGCCGCCGGTGTTGGTGGGATAGAAGTCGACCCCGCCGATGTTCGGCGGCGTCTTGCCGGGCTGGTCGGTGGTCTGTCCTGGCCTGGTGGGCACGGTGGGAACCGTGGGACGGCCGGAGCCGGTCGTGTGGGTGTCGTCGCCGCCGGTCCCGCCGGTGCCGCCTGTTCCCCCGGTGCCCCCTGTGCCGCCGGTGCCTCCCGTGCCACCGGTTCCCCCGGTGCCGCCCGTTCCTCCGGTGCCGCCGGGCTTGTCCCCGCCGCCGGTGTGCGTCGTGTCGACGCTGGTGGTCGAGGTGTGGTCATCGCTGCCGGGATCGCCGCCGGGGTGCTCCGGCAGCCACTTGCCGCGGTCGGTCGGCTCGACGATCTTGCCGGGCCCGTCCGGGGTGTTCACGGAGATGGCGGCACCGTCGGACTCGAGGATGCCGTAGTCGGTGGGCAGCGCAGCCCGGGTGCTGTCGGTGGCGTTGCTGTACTGGTCCATCACGCGGACGTTCGTCTCGTTCGCCGCGTTGTAGCGCGCAACGCCCTCTTGGTAGTTGTCGATGTCGTCCTTGGCCATGAACGGCCCGGCGATCGGGATGGCTGCCTTGAGGCCGGTGGTCCAGGGATTGGGCTTTTCCGGCTTCGGCGGAACCTCGACGACGGTGTTGCTGGAGTCTTCGAAGACCGCGGCCTGGGTCTTGACGGTCGCGGAGGTCGCGTCCAGCGGTGCCGAACTGTCGTGGAAGGCTCGTTCCATCGGTCCCGCGCCCGCGTTCGCGGCGCCCGCGGCGTCACCGCTCCACGACTCCACCATGCGCGCCTGGAGCGCCTTGATGCTCGCGCCTCGCTCCATGTAGGCGTCGGACAGCTCCTGCACGGTCTGCGCCATCTGCTGCAGCCCGGAGGTGTCGCCCTGCCTGAAGTTGTCGTAAATCTGCTTGCCGTCCACTCGTCATGCCCCCTTGAGTGTCTTGATGACGCTCGACGCCACCTGGTTCGCCGCCCCGCAGGAGTCGTCGGCTCCCTGGTAGCCCTGCGCGTACACGTCGAAGGTGAGGTCGTCGGCGATGCCCACCCCGATCCCGCAGGATCCCATCGGCCGTTCGTCCAGCGGTCCCCAGTAGACGGCCGGATAGCCGTCGACGTCAGGGGCGTGTTCAAGGAAGCGGACCAGGGTCTTCGCCCGGTAGGCGGCGTAGAGACCCGCCAGGCCGCCGGATCCCGCGTCCCGGCTTCCGGTGCCCAGTGACACCAGCACACCGGTGCCCTGGCCGCGGATCTTCCAGGCACAGGTCGGCCCCGCCTTGGTGAACAGCGTGTCGCCCTTGGCCTGGAACGTGCCGGTCTCCGGGAGCCCCAGCGACGCCAGCACGTCCTTCGGCACGATTGCGCACGTGTCGGCGACGTACTTGCTCGCGTCCAGAGGGACGGGAACTTTTGGGACCTCGGGATCCGCCGACGGCGAGCCGGTCGCCGCCGACAACCCTGTCGAGGGCGACGCCGTGCCTCCGGTGGTTGTGGTGCACGCGGCCGCGAGCCCCGCGGACACGGTCACGAGGATCGCCAGGACACCCAGTTTGCTTCGGAACAAGTTCGGCTCGCCTATGCCTTGAAGGTGTCGGACAGGTCCTGGTCGGTGACCACGGTCTTCGACTGCGCTTCTTTGAGCTTCTTGATGTAGTCCTGCGCGTACTTGCGCATGGAGTCGTTCTGGGTGAGCAGGGCGGTGATCGAATCGGAGCTGGTCGAGGCGAAACCCCCGCTGACCGGGTCCTTGCCGGGCGCCACGGTGCTCAGTGCGGCGAGTTCGCGGATCTTCTGCCCGTCGTCGAAGATCTTGTCGACCAGGTCTTCCCACTGGCCGATCACCGTCGACAGCTCCTCGGGGTCCATCTTGAACTGGCCACCCTTGCCGCCGCCGTAAACGCGGCCCGGCGTGTCGAAGACGTCGCCCCACAGCGCCTGCGCCGCCGCTCCGGCCTCACCGATGATCACGACCGCACCTTCCCCTCAGCTCACCCACCGTGATGGGGCAAACCTTAGCCAACCGTCTCACTTCGTGTCAGCGAATCGCCGCAACGTTCAGACGGTGGTGGCCCCGGCTCGGTTCCCGGGCACTCCGGGTCACAGTACGTACGTACGGATTGCGAGATCCCGGTCCGCGGTGCCAGGATTTCAGGATGCCACGCGTAAGCCAGGATCACCTCGACGCACGCCGGCGCCAGATCCTCGACGGCTCGCGCGTCTGCTTCGCGCGCTACGGCTATGAAGGTGCCACAGTCCGGCGCCTGGAGGAAGCCACCGGCCTCTCGCGGGGGGCCATCTTCCACCACTTCCGCGACAAGGAGTCGCTCTTCCTCGCCCTCGCCGAGGACGATGCCCTCCGGATGGCCGACGTCGTCGCCGAACAGGGCCTCGTGCAGGTCATGCGGGACCTTCTCGCCGGCGGCGACCACCCCGCCGACTGGCTCGGGACGCGCCTCGAAGTCTCCCGCAGGCTGCGCACCGATCCCGAGTTCCGGGCCCGGTGGGCCGAACGGTCCGAGCAGCTCACCACCGCCACCCGGCTGCGCCTGCTGCGGCAGCGGGAGGCCGGGAACCTGCGGGACGACGTCGACGTCGACGTCCTGACCGCCTTCCTCGAACTGGTCCTCGAAGGACTCGTCTCGCACCTGGCCATGGGGCTGCCCGCCGCCGGGCTCGGGCCGGTGCTCGACCTCGTCGAGGAAACCGTACGGCGACACCGGCCCGGCGCCGCCTGATCCGCGGATGAGCGCTCCGACACACCGGCCGCGCCAGCGAAGGAAGCCGGGGACACGTTAGGATTGTGCCCATATCCGCAGTACACGCCGATTTCCCGCTAGGAGTGACCGTTTCGTGCGCGCAGCGCAGTCACCCGGTGACAGTACCGGGCCGGGTGACCGACCCGGCTGTCCGATAGGTTCATCCCCCGCCACCGAGGCGGGTGCGGAATGACCCAGATCCTGCTCGCCGTCGCCGGCGTCCTCCTCTTCGTGCTGCTGACGATCGGCACCGGGCTCGCCGTCGCGGCCGAGTTCTCGCTGACCGCGCTCGAACGCAGCACCGTCGAAGCCAACGTCCGCCAGGTCGGCGACCGCCGCGCGCTGACCGTCCAGAAGGCGCACCGGACGCTGTCGTTCCAGCTCTCCGGCGCCCAGGTCGCGATCACGCTGACCACGCTGATCACCGGTTACCTGGCCGAGCCGCTGATCGGCGAGCTCGTCCGGCCGCTCCTGACCGGCATCGGCCTCCCGGCCGCGTTCGCCGGCGGCGCGTCGATCGTGCTCGCCCTGGTCCTCGCGACGTCGCTGTCGATGATCCTCGGCGAGATGGTGCCGAAGAACCTGGCGATCGCCCGGCCGCTGCCGACCGCGCGCGCCGTCACCGGCTACCACTCGCGGTTCTCCTCGCTGTTCCGCTGGCTGATCACGCTGATGAACAACAGCGCGAACTTCCTGGTGCGCAAGTTCGGCGTCGAGCCGCAGGAAGAGCTGCGGTCCGCGCGCTCGCCGCAGGAACTGGGCTCGATCGTGCGGTCCAGCGCCGAAAGCGGCACGCTCGACACGTCCACCGCCGAGCTGCTGGACCGCTCGCTGCGGTTCGGCGAGCGCACCGCCGAAGAACTGATGACCCCGCGCGTGCAGCTCGAATCCCTCGCCGTCGACGACACCGTCGAAGACCTCATCGAGATCTCCCGCCGCACCGGCTTCTCGCGGTTCCCGGTGCACGCCGAGGACCTCGACGACGTTCGCGGCGCCGTGCACGTCAAACAGGCCTTCGCCGTGCCCGCGGCCGACCGGGCCGCTGTGCCGATCGGGTCGGTCATGCGGCCGGTGCCGACCGTGCCCGAGTCCCTCCCCGGGGACGACCTGCTGTTGCGCCTGCGCGACTCGCGCTTCCAGCTCGCCATCGTCGTCGACGAGTACGGCGGCACGGCCGGGCTGGTGACCCTGGAGGACGTCGTCGAGGAGATCATCGGCGACGTCCGCGACGAGCACGACGAGCGCGAGGCGCCCGCGTCTCAGCAGGTCGGCGCGGACAGCTGGCTGGTGTCCGGGCAGCTGCGCGCCGACGAGGTCACCGGCGTCACCGGGTTCCGGATGCCGGACGGCGACTACGAGACCATCGCCGGGCTGATCCTCGAGCGGCTGGGCAAGATCCCCGCCGAGGGCGACGCCACCGAGGTCGACGGCTGGCTGCTCACCGTCACCGTGATGGACAAGCGCCGGATCGCCGAGGTCGAGGTCGCCCCGGTCCGCGCGGCCCCGGAACCGGAGGTGGCCTCGTGACCGACTGGCTGAACATCGCCCTGGTCGTGGTCCTGCTGCTGGCCAACGCCTTCTTCGTCGGCGCGGAGTTCACGCTGATCTCCTCGCGGCGCGACAGGCTCGAGGCGCTCCTGGAGCAGGGCAAGACGCGCGCGCAGATCGTCATCAACGCGAGCAAGCACGTCTCGCTGATGCTCGCCGGCGCCCAGCTGGGCATCACCATCTGCTCGCTGCTGCTCGGCCGCCTCGGCGAGCCCGCCATCGCCCACCGGCTGTCGGCGGCCTTCGACCTGCTGGGCCTGCCCCAGGCGCTGCTGCACCCCATTTCGTTCGCCATCGCGCTGGCGTTCATCACCGTGGCGCACGTGCTGATCGGCGAGATGGTGCCGAAGAACCTCGCCATCGCCGAGCCCGAGCGGCTCGCGCTGTGGCTGGTGCCCGCGCACGTGGGCTGGGTCAAGCTGGCCCGGCCGTTCATCTGGCTGCTGAACTTCGTGGCGAACTCGCTGCTGCGCGCGTTCCGCGTCGAGCCGAAGGACGAGCTGGAGACGGCCTACACGTCCGACGAGCTCGCCGAGCTGCTCAGCGAGTCCCGCCGCGAGGGCCTGCTCGACCAGTCCGAGCACCAGCGGCTCGCCCAGACGCTCTCGTCGGTGCAGAAGACGGTCGCCGACGTGCTGGTGCCCACCGCCGAGCTGACCACGCTCCCCTGCGGGCCGACCGTCGGCGAGGTCGAAAAGGCCGTGTCGTCCACCGGGTTCTCGCGGTTCCCGGTGTGCACCGACGACGGGCGCCTGACCGGCTACATCCACGTCAAGGACATCCTCGACCTGGCCGGGCAGGACCCGGGCACCACCGTGCCCGACTCGAAGACGCGCGCGCTCACCGAACTGCGGGCCGACGCGCGGCTCGACGTCGCGCTTTCGGCCATGCGCAAGGAACGCAGCCACCTCGCGCGGGCGCTCGACGCCGACGGCAACGCGGTCGGCGTCGTCGCGCTGGAGGACCTCGTCGAGGAGTACGTCGGCACGGTGCGCGACGGCACCCACGTGGGCGCATGACCGGCGCCGAGGTGCTCGCCGAGCCGGACTGGCTGGCCCGGGAGGCGGCGCACGTCTCGCGGATGCGGCGCTGGACCGGCCCGCACCAGCAGCGGCGGGCGCGCGGCGAGAAGCACCCGGTGCTGGACTTCCTGTTCACCTACTACTCGTACCGGCCGTCGCACCTCGAGCGGTGGCAGCCCGGGCCCGGCGTCGCGCTCGCCGGGCCCGCCGCGCGGCGCTTCCTGGACCGCAAGGGGTACGTCGAAACGCGCGACGGCGTGGTGCTGGATCCCGCCGGTTTCGGCGAAGGCAAGGTGCGGACCGCCGAGTTCGTCCTCGGCCTGCTGACGGCGACGGCGTCGCGCGCGCCTCGGCTGAGCTGCTTCGGGCTGCACGAGTGGGCGATGGTGTACCGCGAGCCGGCCGATTCGATCCGGCACGACCAGGTGCCGCTGCGGCTGGGTTCGGCGGGCACCGACGCGGTCGTGGAGGCCCTGGACATCCGCTGCGGGCACTTCGACGCGTTCCGCTTCTTCACCGCGCCCGCGCGGCCGCTCAACGAGCTGACGCCGTCGAGGGAGACGCAGATCGCACTCGAGCAGCCGGGGTGCCTGCACGCGAACATGGACCTGTTCAAATGGGCGTACAAGCTCGACCCGTTCGTGCCCGCGGAGCTCGTGGCGGACTGTTTCGAGCTGGCGGTCGAGATCCGGACCGTGGACATGCGGGCCAGCCCGTACGACCTGGCGGAGCTGGGCTACCCGCCGGTGCGGATCGAGACGGCGGCGGGCCGGGCCGAGTACGCGAGGGCCCAAGGTGAGTTCGCCCGCCGGGCGGCGCCGCTGCGTCATCGCCTGATTGCGCACTGCCATCGCCTGGTCAGCGCAGCACCCTGAGCACGACCCACTGTGAGTCAGATTATTCTCTCTCCGATACTCACCTGTTAGGGTGATAACGGTTTGATTGCATAGCAGCGCGTGCTTGGCATGCGCTCACCCCGAAAGGATGACGGATGGGGCGACACTACCGGGACGAGGAGCCGGTGCCGCACCCTCAGGACCGCACGCCCAGCGTGCCCCCCGAGGGGCGCAGCGAGGCTTCCGGCGCTTTCCGCACCCCGGGACGCAGCTCCATCTCGGCCGCCTTCGGCATCGCGGGCCGCGGTTCCGCCGCCCGCACCCAGGGCGAGTCATCCGGTTCGGCTTTCTTCACGGAAGGGGCGGAGGCGCCCGGCTACCCGTCCGAGAGCGACCCCGCCGCCCGGCGAGGCGAGGCTTCGGGTTCGTACCCGGTCGCGGGCCGGAGCGAATCGACCGTGACCCGCGCGCCGCGCCGCGGGGAAGCTTCGGGTTCATACCCGGTCGGCGGTGATTCGACCGTCACCCGCGCGCCTCGCCGCGGTGAGGCCTCCGGCGCCTACCCGGTCACGAGCAGCGAAATCACCACGACCCTCTCGCGCCGTGGGGAAGCTTCCGGCGCTTACCCGGTCGCCGGCGGCGAAACGACCGCCGCCCGCCGAGGGGACGTGCCGGGTGGCCACCCCGCCGCCCATGGCGAAGCGACCGCGCCTCGCGCCGGCCGCCGGGGGGAAGCCTCGGGCGCCTACCCCGCCGCCAACAGCGAGATCACCGTCGCCCGCCGCGGCGACAGCTCCGCCGCCCGCCCGGCCACCAACGGCGAGACGACCACCGGCCGCCGTGGCGAGGCATCGGGCACCTACCCGGTTGCCAACGGCGAAACCACCACCGGCCGCCGTGGCGACACCTCCGGCGCCCACCCCGCCGCCGACAGCGAAACCACCGCCGCTTACGCCACCGCCGGGAGCACCGGCACCCCTGCCCGCTCGCGCCGCAAGGGCGGCGACCGCTCGGCCCCGGACCGCACCGAAACCCCCGGCTCCGGCAGATCCACCCGGGCTGCCCGGCGAGCCGGAGCCTCCGGTGCCCACCCGATCGCCGGCCCCGCCGGCGCGCCCGGCGGCTTCCCCGCCGATTCCCCCGCTCCCCGCTCGCGCCGCAGGGGCGGCAAACCCGCCGGCCGCCACCCTGAATCGGCCGCCGAGCGGACCGAGGTCATCGCCCGGCCGGACGACGACCTCGCGGCCCGCAGCGAAGCGCCCGGGGCTTCCCCCCTCGTCGACCGGGGCGACGACACCGGCGCCCGGACCGGTGACCGCGCCGCCCGCAGCGAAGCGCCCGGCTCTCCCCGCATCCTCGACCGGAACGACGACAGCGGCGCCCGGACCGCCGACCGCGGCGACAGCACCAGTCCCGACCGCAGCGACCCCACCGGCCCCGACCGCGCCGGGCGCAGCGACAGCACCGGCCCCCACCGGGCCGGCCGCAGCGAAGGCACCGGGTCGCACCGGATCGTCGGCAAGACCGCCGACGCCACCGGGTCGCACCGCATCGTCGGGAAGAAAGCTCCGCGCCGGCGGATCGCGGGCTGGCCGATCGCCTGTCTCGTGCTCGCCGTCCTCATCGGGCTCGGCGTCGTCGGCTGGAACTGGGCCGACAACGAGCTCAACAGCCGCGCCGAGGCGCAGGCCGCCAGCTGTGACGGCGGGACCGCGCAGATGCGGATCGTCGTCACCCCGAGCGTGCAGAAGCCGGTCACCGCCGCGGCCGACCGGTGGAACCAGGCCGCCACCGTCGTCCACGGGCAGTGCGTGCACATCACGATCGAAGGCAAGCCGTCGGCGCAGGTGCTCGACGCGCTGGTCGGCCGGGCGAAGGTGGACTCCATCGGCGGGCTCCCGGCCGCGTGGCTGCCGGAATCGTCGTACTGGGTCAGCGAGCTCACCACCAAGAAGCCGGAGATGATCGGCTCGCCCGGCCAGTCGGTGGCGAACGCGCGCTCGGCGGACTACCCGTTCATCGGGCTGGCCGGGCCGGGCATCGACGACACCGCGCTGCGCGCCGCCCAGACCTTCCGCGAGTACCTGGAGCAGCCCGCCCAGCAGGCCGACTTCGCCGCGGCGGGGATCAAGTCCACCTAGCCGCTAGACGCGCGTGCCGTTGTCGAGCTCGGCCACCACGGCGACGTCGTCGTCGGCCAGCTCGAAGTCGAAGATCCCGAAGTTCTCCCGGATCCGCGTGGTGGTGGCCGACGCCGCCACCGCGACCGTGCCGTTCTGCAGGTGCCACCGGAGCACGATCTGGGCCGGGGTCTTGCCGTACTTGGCGGCGAGCGCGGTGACCGTCTCGTCCGACAGCAGCGCGGCGTTCGCGGCCGGGCTGGCGGCGGCCGTGACGATGCCGCGCTCGCCGTGGAACTCGCGCAGCGGGAGCTGCTGCAGCCACGGGTGCAGCTCGATCTGGTGCACCGCCGGCACCGAGCCGGTCGCGTCGATCAGCCGGCGCAGCTCGGAGACGCCGAAGCCGGCGACGCCGACCGCGCGGACCCGCCCGTCCGCGCGCAGCCGGCTCAGCGCGCGCCAGGTGTCGGTGAACGCGCCCTGCGTGCCGTCCAGCAGGCACAGGTCGGCCCGCTCGAGCTGGAGTGCTTCCAGCGCCTGGTCGGCGGCCCGGCGGGCGGTGTCGTAACCCTGAGCGGGTACGTGGAAGCTGACGAACAGGTCTTCGCGGGGCACGTCGGCCGCGGCGAGTTCCGCGCCCACCGCCGGCTCCGTGCCCGGGGTCGTGTCGATGCCGCGTACCCGGTGTCGAGGGCGATGCGGACGGCCCGGCCGGTTTCGGCCGGGGACAGGCCGGCGACGCCGAACAGCAGCTGGGGGATGCGGACTCCGACGGACAGGGCGAGCGAAGGCGGGACGGCCATCAACCGGTGATCCTCACTTCGGATGCTGCGCGGACCTCCATCATCCCACCCGGGCGGCCCGCTCGCGCAGATACGCCGCCGTCGCCGGGTCGGCCGGGAAGAACGACTCGATCACCAGTTCCGCCACGGTGACGTCCAGCGGGGTGCCGAACGTGGCCACCGTGCTGAAGAAGGTGAGGTCGGTGCCCTCGTGGCGGAACTCGAGCGGTACGAAGATGTCACCCGGTCCGGGCACTTCCACCTCGGGCACGGGCTGGTCGCAGGGGTACCCGCGCAGCTCGTCCAGGAGCTCGGCGAGACCCGCGTCCGCGGTCTGGGCCACCTGCCGCCGCAGCCGGCCGAGCAGGTGGGCGCGCCACTCCCCCAGGTTGCGGACGTGCGGCGCCATGCCGTCGGGGTGCAGGGTCGCGCGCAGGACGTTGGTGGTCAGCCCGGCCGGGATCCCGGCGACGAAGAGGCCGGTGGCGGCGTTGGCCTCGACGAGGTCCCAGTTCCGGTCGACGACGGCGGCCGGGTACGGCTCGTGGCCGGCGAGCAGCTGCCGCACGGCCCGGCGGACGGCGTCCATCCCGGGGTCCCCCAGCGCGCTCTCGGTGTACGCGGGCGCGTAGCCGGCGGCGAGCAGCAGCCGGTTGCGCTCCCGCAGCGGGACGTCGAGGTGCTCGCCGAGCCGCAGCACCATGTCCCGGCTCGGCTTGGACCGCCCGGTTTCCACGAAGCTCAGGTGGCGGGTGGAGATGTCGGCCGAGATAGCCAGGTCGAGCTGGCTGATCCGGCGCCGGTCGCGCCATTCCCGCAGCAGTTCCCCGACGGGCCGCTGCCGCGTCTGCACCATGGTCGTCACGCGGGCGACGCTACGGCGATCACGGAGCCGCCGCCATTACCCCGGACGTAATGGCGTTGCATTACCTCCCGGGTAATCGACGGGCCGCCGATCGTCGGCCAAAGTCGGTCTCAGCGCAAGACGACGGCGAATCCGTTGTCCCCCAACGAAAGGAACCACCGATGACCGACGTCCGCAGCATCGTCGAGCAGTACATCGCCGTCTGGAACGAGACCGACGCCGACAAGCGGCGCGCCCTGGTGGCCGACGTCTTCACCGCCGACGCCGGCTACACCGACCCGCTCGGCGCCGTCACCGGGCACGACGGGATCGACCAGTTCGTCGCCGGGGCGCAGCAGCAGTTCGGCGGGCTCACCTTCAGCCTGCCCGCCGAGCCCGACGCCCACCACGAGCTCGCCCGCTTCCAGTGGTACCTCGGCACCCCCGGCGCCGAGCCGGTCGCCATCGGGTTCGACGTCGTCGAACTGGAAGCCGGGAAGATCGCCAAGGTGCACGGGTTCCTGGACAAGCTGCCCGGCTGAACCCGTGGGGGCGCCCCCGGCGGGAGCCCCCACGGCCGTCAGGCCTTCAGCGCGCCCCGCCAGCGGACGGTCGGGCGGAGCTTCTCCGGGTTCACCCGGTGCTTGTTGGCGCCCACGATGTCGAACATCGACTCGATGAGCGTGTCCGAAAGCAGGTGCGGCTCCAGGCCCAGCCCGACCAGCCCGGTGTGCTTCACGTTGTAGTAGTGCTCGGGCGCCTCGGTGCGCGGGTTCTCCAGCTGCTCGATCTGCACCGGGCCGGGGAACCGGTCGGCCACCAGCTCGGCGATGCCCGCCACCGGCATGCTTTCGGTCATCTGGTTGAACACGCGGAACTCCCCCGGCGCGGCCGGGTGCTCGACGGCCAGGCGGATGCACTCCACGGTGTCGCGGATGTCGATCAGGCCGCGGGTCTGCGTGCCCTTGCCGTAGACCGTCAGCGGCTGGCCGAGCACGGCCTGGATGACGAACCGGTTGAGCACCGTGCCGAACACCGCGTCGTAGTCGAAGCGGGTCGCCAGGCGCGGGTCCAGCGCCGTCTGCGGCGTCTGCTGGCCGTACACGATGCCCTGGTTGAGGTCCGTGGCGCGCAGGCCCCACGCGCGGCAGGTGAATTCGATGTTGTGGGAATCGTGGACCTTGGTCAGGTGGTAGAACGAACCCGGCCGTTTCGGGAACAGCACGCGGTCGGAGCGGCCGTTGTGCTCCAGCTCCAGCCAGCCTTCTTCGATGTCGATGTTCGGCGTACCGTATTCGCCCATCGTGCCGAGTTTGACCAGGTGGATCGCGGGGTCGATCTCCGCGATCGCATAGAGCAGGTTCAGCGTCCCGACCACATTGTTGTGCTGCGTGTACACCGCGTGTTCGCGGTCGATCATGGAATACGGCGCCGACCGCTGCTCGGCGTAGTGGACGACGGCGTCCGGCGCGAAGTCACGCACCGCCCCGAACAGGAACTCCGCGTCGAGGAGGTCGCCTTCGTAGCTGGTGATCGTCCGGCCCGACACCTCGCGCCAAGTCGCGATCCGGTCGGCGAGGGATTCGATCGGGACCAGGCTTTCGACACCGAGTTCGGCGTCGTACCCGCGCCGCGCGAAATTGTCGAGAACGGCCACCTCGTGGCCTTTGTCCGATAAGTGCAACGCGGTCGGCCAGCCCAGATATCCGTCACCGCCGAGAACCAGCACACGCATTGTGCCGCCCTTCCTGCTCGTTTACGCCACCCGAACGCTATAGATCACGTGCTGATGAAGACCTGGCAATGAGCTGTGAATCTCCTATGCGTAAGGGGGTCGGACGGCGGCGCGACCGGCCCGCGGGGAGGATGGGAGCATGACGACCGTAACCAACGGCGTGCGGGCCCGCACGGCGGAGAAGACCCGCCGTCGCGGCTGGGCCCGGCTGGCGCGCGCCGCGACGACGTCGGTCGCCGCCACGGTCCTCAGCCAGGTCGTGCTGCTCGCCGTCCTCGCCACCGGTGGCGCCGCGGCCCTGGCGAGCACGTTGGCCTGGGCGGCCGGGGCGGTGCTGAACTTCCTGGTCACGCGGCGCTGGGTGTGGGGCCGCACCGGGCGGCCGCGCGTCCGGCGCGAGCTGCTGCCCTACCTCGCGGTGATCGGGCTCGGCGGGCTGGCGTCGATCGGCCTGACCACCCTCGCCGGCTCGCTGCTGTCCCCGCTGGGCCTGCCGCACTTCTGGTGGGTCGTGCTCGTCGACGGCGCGTACGTCGCGAGCTACGCGCTGGTGTTCGTCGTCAAGTTCACGCTGCTCGACCGGTTCGTGTTCGGCCGCGGCGCAGCACGTACCCCCGCCACCACGTCCCCGTCATGACCCGGGCGTAGTTGGCGCCGTAGACCAGGCTGCCGCCCTTCTTGCTCTTGCCCGCCTTGCGCAGCCGCATGCTCATCGGCAGCTCGACGACACGGGCGCCGCGGGCGGTGACGCCGAGCAGCAGCTCCGACGACTGGTACTGCGGCTCGCGCAGCGGGACCGAGCAGGCCAGGTCCGCCCGCATCGCGCGGAACCCGAACGACGTGTCGGTGATCCGCCGGGCCGTGAGCACCGACGCCAGGATCGCGAAGACGCGTACGCCGAGCCACCGGACGCGGCTGTCGGCTTCCTCGTGCCCGAGCCGCCGGGACCCGGTGACGAAGTCCGCGGTGCCCTCGACGACCGGACGCACCAGCGTTTCCAGCTCGCTGTTGTCGTACTGGCCGTCGGCGTCGGTCGTCACGATGTACTCGGCGCCGGCTTCGGCCGCGAGGTGGTAGCCCAGCCGCAGCGCGGCGCCCTGGCCACGGTTGCGGGGCGCGACGCACACGTACGCGCCGTGCGCCTCGGCGATCGCGGCCGTGTCGTCGGTCCCGCCGTCGACCACGACGAGGACGTCCACCGGCCTGCCGAGGCACTCGTCGGGCATCTTCTCCAGGACTTCGCCGATGCCGCCGGCCTCGTTGTAGGCGGCGATCACGACGGTCAGCGGCGCCAGCTTCAGCTCGGGGTGCCGGCCGCGGAAGTCGTCGAGGGCGCCGGAGTCGACGTCGTCGGGGAAGGCGGCGAGCCGCTTCCGGCTCGCCGAGGTCAGCGTGGTGAAGCCGAGCGCCCCGGCGACGGGCAGCAGCACGAGCGCCGGGAGCTGGTAGCGCCAGGAGAACTGGAACACCGCCGAGGCGAACAGCAGGAGGAGCCCGCTCGACGCCGCGAACAGCGCCCCCGCCTGGGCCCGGTCCAGGGGCTTCTTGCGCCGGACCACCGTCAGCAGGCCCAGCAGCGCACCGAGGCCGAGCACCCCGCCCGACACGTACCCGCCGTCGAGCTGGTAGTCGCGGAGGACCTTGGCCAGTGGCTGATCGACGCTCGCGACGACGCCGTCGTTCTGCAGCGTGACCAGGTCGATCAGGGACTGGTCGGCCCACTGCGGGTAGCTGAGCTGGAACTGCCACCGGTCCAGGGGGACGTCGGTCAAGCCCTGCTCGCGCGTCCAGGCGAAGCTCTTGGCGAAGTCGTCCAGGATCGCTTCGGCGACGTCGCCGGGCTGCTCCTTCAGGACGTCGACGGCGAACTCGTGGGCCAGCGCGGCCTTGTCCGCGCCGGGCGGCAGCGGGCCCGGCCAGTTCGGGTCGAGGTCGGCGTGGGTGTAGTTGTCGACGAGCCGCTTTTCGCGGGGTTCGGCCGGGCAGAACACCCGCAGCACCGGGTCGAGGTGGAGGTTCGCGCAGTCGGCGACGGCGGCGGTCCGGCCGTAGAGCATGTTCCCGGACGGCCCGCTCAGCCCCCACTTGCCGGTCTCCGCGTGCACTCGCGCCGAGTACGGCACGAGCACGGCGAGCAGGCCCAAAAGACCCACGCCGGCCCGGCGCCAGCCCGCCCACTGCCGCCACGCTCCCCCGGCGGCCACCAGGAAGACCAGCAGCGGGAGGGCCAGGGAGATCCCGATCAGCCGCGTCAGCACGCCGAAGCCGAGCAGCAGGCCCGCCGCGCCGGCGCGCTTCCAGCCCGGTGTGCCCCAGCCGAGCAGCAGCCAGAGGAGCCCGAGGAGGACGGCCTCGAACGTCACCTCGGACATGATGTTCTGCTCGATCTGCAGCTGGTAGGCGTCGAGCAGCACCGGAGCCGCGGCGAGCGCGGCGACCCACGGGCGGCCGCCGAGACGCCGGACCAGCCCGTAGACGCCGATCGCGATCAGCACCCCGCCGACGTGCTGCACCGCGGTGACCCAGGCGAGCCCGCCGACGGCCAGGAGCGGCCGCAGCACCAGGTCGTAGCCGATCGGGTCGAGCTGGTCGGCCCGCAGCGCGTGCAGGTTGTCGATGTAGCGGAACGAATCGATGAACAGCAGCGCGGGCCGGTAGGCCAGCCAGGTCAGCACCCGGAGCGTGATCGCCGGGACGAGCAACAGCAGGAGCAGCCAGTGCCGCTTGAGAAAGACCCTCACTGGTTCGCGAGGCCGGAGAAGTACTTCCACGCTGTCGTGAGACCGTCGGTGAGCGAGACCTCCGGGGAGTAGCCGATGGTCTCCGCGCTCGCCGAGACGTCGACGACGACCGCGGGCATCTCCCCGGCCGGCGCCTCGACGTGCTCGACCGGCAGCTCGGCGCCGGTCACCTCGCGCACGGCTTCGACCATCTCCAGCACGGACACCGAGCGCCCGGCGCCGACGATCGCGCGGCCCGAGTAGCCGCTGCCGAGGGCCAGCAGGACCGCGCGGACGACGTCGTCGACGTGCACGAGGTCGCGGCGCTGGCGGCCGTCGCCGTAGACCCGGACCCCGGTGCCGGTCAGCGCGGCCCGCATCATCCGCGGCACGAAACTGTCCTTGTGGGACATTCCCGGGCCGTAGACGTTGGTGAACCGCAACGCACATGTCGTCATGCCGTACGCCCCGGCGTAGCCCGACAGCAGCATTTCGCACGCCGCCTTGGTGGCGCCGTACGGCGTGAGCGGGCGCAGCGGCAGGTCCGGGGTGATGGTCGCGGTGCCGACGTCGCCGATCACCGCGTTGGTCGAGGCGAGCAGGAACTTCGGCACCTCGCGGCGGCGCGCGAGCTCCAGCAGCTCCTGGGTGACCAGGACGTTGTCGGCGAAGGTGTCCTCGGGCAGCTCGACCGACTTCAGCACCGACGTCAGCGCGGCGAGGTGCACGATCGCCGCGGTCTCGCCGGTCACGGCCTGCTCGCGGACGGCGGCGTCGCGGAGGTCGCCGGCCACCACGCGCACGCCGTCGCGGTCTTCGGGGAACGGCACCCGGTCCACGACGGTGACCGGGAAACCCCGGTCGCGGAGGGCGCGCACGACGGCCCGGCCGATGAAGCCGCTGCCGCCGGTCACGACCACGGACGTCCGATCAGGACCGGTCCCACTCACCATGGGCGTCAACCTACCCGGCGTTCCTGTGCGCCCGCAGTGTGCCCGCACCGGCGGAACCGGGCTTCAGGCGAAGGCCTCCGGCGGCGGGCACGAGCAGACCAGGTTGCGGTCGCCCGCCGCGCCGTCGATGCGGCGGACCGGGGGCCAGATCTTCGGTGCGGCCGTCCCCGCCGGGAACACCGCGGTTTCGCGGCTGTACGGCCGGTCCCAGTCGCCCGCGACGCAGCGGGCGGTGTGCGGTGCCTGCCGCAGCGGTGAGGCCTCGAGGGGCCACTCCCCCGCCGCGACGCGGTCGATTTCGGCGCGGATCGCGATCATCGCGGTGCAGAAGCGGTCGAGTTCGGCGAGGTCTTCGCTCTCCGTCGGCTCCACCATCAGCGTGCCCGCGACCGGGAAGGACATCGTCGGCGCGTGCAGCCCGTAGTCCGCCAGCCGTTTCGCGACGTCGTCGACCGTGACGCCGGTGGCCTTCGTCAGCGGCCGGAGGTCGAGGACGCATTCGTGCGCCACCAGGCCTTCGCGGCCGGCGTACAGCACCGGGTAGTGATCGGCGAGGCGGCGGGCGACGTAGTTGGCGGAGGCCACCGCGACGAGCGTCGCCCGGCGGAGGCCTTCGGCGCCCATCATCCGGATGTACGCCCAGGAGATCGGCAGGATCGACGCGCTGCCCCACGGCGCCGCGCTGACCGGGCCGACGCCGGTGGCCGGCCCCGCCGCCGGCTGCAGCGGGTGGTTCGGCAGGAACGGCGCCAAGTGCGCCCGGACCCCGATCGGGCCGACGCCCGGCCCGCCACCGCCGTGCGGGATGCAGAACGTCTTGTGCAGGTTGAGGTGCGAGACGTCGGCGCCGAAGCGGCCGTACTGGGCGACGCCGATCAGTGCGTTCAGGTTGGCGCCGTCGACGTACACCTGCCCGCCCGCGTCGTGCACCGCCGCGCACACCTCGCCCACGGTGTCTTCGTAGACGCCGTGCGTCGACGGGTAGGTGAGCATGATCGCGGCGAGATCGGCCCGGTGCTCGTCCACTGTGGACCGCAGGTGGGCGAGGTCGATATTGCCCGCTTCGTCGCAGCGGACGACGGCCACCCGCATGCCCGCCATCACCGCGCTGGCCGCGTTCGTGCCGTGCGCGCTGGCCGGGATCAGGCAGACGTCCCGCGCGTGCTCGCCGCGGGCGCGGTGGTAGGCGCGGATGGCGAGCAGGCCGGCGAACTCGCCCTGGCTGCCGGCGTTGGGTTGCAGGGAAACCGTGTCGTAGCCGGTGATCCGGGCGAGCCAGGCGCTCAGGTCGGCGGCCACGGTCAGGAGCCCGGCGGCGTCTTCGGCGGGCGCGAACGGGTGCAGGCCGGCGAACTCCGGCCAGCTGACCGGCTCCATCTCCGCCGTGGCGTTGAGTTTCATGGTGCACGAGCCCAGCGGGATCATGCTGCGGTCGAGTGCGACGTCGGAATCCGCCAGCCGCCGGAGGTAGCGCAGCATCGCGGTTTCCGAGCGGTGCGCGTGGAACACCGGGTGCGTGAGGAACTCGCTCGTGCGCCGCAGCGGCGCCGGGAGCGCGTCCGCGGTGTCCGCGTCCAGGCCGTCCACATCGGACACGGAGACGCCGAACGCCTTCCAGACGCGGGAAAGCCGCTCGCGGGTCGTGGTTTCGTCGCAGGCGATGCCGACGTGGTCGTCGTCGATCCGGCGCAGCGAGACGCCGAGGTCGCGGGCCGCGGCGACGACTGTGTCCGCCCGGCCGGGCACCGCCGCGACGACCGTGTCGAAGAACTCGCCGTGCACGACCTCGACACCGCCCTCGGCGAGGCCGGCGGCGAGCACGGTGGCCATCCGGTGCGCCCGCAGCGCGATCGAACGCAGTCCTTCGGGCCCGTGGTACACCGCGTACATCGACGCCATCACGGCGAGGAGGACCTGCGCGGTGCAGATGTTCGAGGTCGCCTTCTCGCGGCGGATGTGCTGCTCGCGCGTCTGCAGGGCGAGCCGGTACGCGGGTGCGCCGTCGGCGTCCTTCGAGACGCCGACCAGCCGGCCGGGCAGCTGCCGCTCCAGGCCTTTCCGCACGGCGAGGTAGGCGGCGTGCGGGCCGCCGAAGCCGAGCGGGACGCCGAACCGCTGCGTCGAGCCGACGGCGACGTCGGCACCGAGCTCGCCGGGCGGCCGCAGCAGGGTGAGGGCGAGGGGGTCGGCGGCGACGATCACGGCCGCGCCGTGCTTCTTGGCCTCGCCGATGGTCAGGTCGAGCTCCCGGACCGCCCCGGACGCGCCGGGGCAGGACAGGAGCACGCCGAAGAAGTCACCGCCGAGCCCGAGCCCGGTCAGCCCCTGGGAGAGGTCCTCGACGACCAGTTCGATGCCGAGCGGCTCGGCCCGGGTCCGGAGCACGGCGAGGGTCTGCGGCAGGGTGTCTTCGTCGACGAGAAACCGCTGGGACGTCGCGCGCCCGGCTCGGCGCACCAGCGTCATGGCCTCGGCGGCCGCGGTGGCCTCGTCGAGCAAGGACGCGTTGGCGACGGGGAGCCCGGTCAGGTCCGCGACCATGGTCTGGAAGTTGAGCAGCGCTTCGAGCCGGCCCTGGGAAATCTCGGGCTGGTAGGGCGTGTAGGCGGTGTACCAGGCCGGGTTCTCGAGCACGTTGCGCCGGATGACGGGCGGGGTGACGGTGTCGTGGTAGCCGAGCCCGATCATCGAGGCGGTCAGCCGGTTGCGCCCGGCCAGCTCCCGGAGTTCGGCCAGAGCCTGGGCTTCGGAGGCGGGCGGAGGCAGCTCGAGGGGTTGCGCGGACTCCCGCAGCGACGACGGCACGGCCCGTTCCGCGAGTTCGTCGAGGGAGGCAACGCCGATGACGTCGAGGATGTGGCGGAGTTCGTCCGGTCCGGGCCCGATGTGCCGCTCGGCGAAGGGAAGGCCCTGCTCCAGGGAGGCGAGTGACGGATCCACGAGACCTCCTGGGGACAGCGGGGGTGGACCGGGACGGCGATGTCCTGGTCCTCCCCACTCTGTCCGTACCTCCCGGAGGAGGCGCCTGAGAGTTTCGCCCGCGTGGTTGAACCGGGCTTGCACCGTCGGCGGGGCCATCAGGCTGTGTCCTGACGACCCGCTTTCCAGAGGCGTCTCGTCCGCGCGGTCCAGGGTGCCTGAGAGGTTCCGGGGAGGACTTGCTCCTTCGGCGCCGAGCTCAAGGTGTGGCTCGGACTCTCCCGCGCGGATTCGTCGACCGCACGGGGAACCTTACTCTGTCTGCCGCAGTGGTGATCAACCGGTCTTGCGGGCGTTGCGGCGCTGGGTGAGTTCGTCCGGTTGGTGCGTCTCGACGATGCCGCCGTCGGCGCGTTCGGCCGGGAACTCGTGGATGGTGCCGCTGATCTCCTGCATCGCGCCGCTGACGGCGATCCCGAAAACGCCCTGGCCGCCCTGGAGCAGGTCGACGATCTCCTCCGGGGACGTGCACTCGTACACCGTGGTGCCGTCGGAGAACAGTGTCACCCGGGCCAGGTCGCGGACGCCGCGGACGCGCAGGTGGTCGACGGCGACCCGGATGTTCTGGAGCGAGACGCCGGTGTCCAGGAGCCGCTTGACGACCTTGAGGACCAGGATGTCCTTGAAGGAGTACAGCCGCTGCGAGCCGGAGCCGTGCGCGGTGCGGATGCTGGGCGCGACCAGTTTGGTCCGGGCCCAGTAGTCGAGCTGGCGGTAGGTGATCCCGGCGATCTGGCACGCCGCCGGACCCCGGTAGCCCACCAGCTCGTCGGGCAGCGAGTCGTCGGGGAACAGCTCCCCCTGCTCACCAGCCGCGACCCCGACAGGCTGCTTCTCGGAACCAGCCTCGACCACGCAAGCCTCCCCTCGCCCGACCTGGTGGCCGGCGAATGACAGCCGGACGGTCCCAGGAGTGGGACCCGCCGGAGATCAACCGCCACGGTCCGGCCCCAGACCGTGAATCACACCGTGGCGATTTACCTCCTTCGACGGTAAGCGCCAGGAGAACACCGGTCAACGCGACGCGCGGCAACGCTCAACGGTCGGCTGAGCCTTTGAGCCGTTCGCCGTACCCCCACTCGTGGCTCGTCAAACCCGGTGGACATCTTTTACTCAGCCGAGTAACTTTTTACTCATGCAAGTAAACACCGACCTCATGGCCGAACTGGGCCTCGGCGCCACCGAGGCCGCGCGCCGGGCGCAGATCATCGGCGCGACCATCGGCGTCCTGGCCGACCTCGGCTACCGCCGGACCACCTTCGCCAAGATCAAGGAGCGCGCCGGGCTCAGCAGCACCCGGCTGATCTCGTACCACTTCACGAACAAGGCCGGCCTGATGCAGGCCGTGCTCAGCACGGTCGTCGAGACCAAGGGCGCGTACCTCACCGAACGCACCGGCGGCGGCCTCGACCCGGCTGACCGGCGCGGCTACCTGCGGGCGCACATCGAGACGTCGATCGCGTTCCTGCGGGCGTACCCGGAGTGCGTCCGGGCGCTGTCGGAGCTGGCCGCCAACTCCGCCGACGCCGACGGCTGGGTGATGACGAAGGTGCTGGTCGACGACCTGCGGGTGCACGGCCTGGCCCGGCAGCTCAAGCAGGGCCAGGCCGACGGCACGTTCGGCGCCTTCACGCCCGAGGTGATGGCGATGTCGATCGCGCAGGCCATCGACGGTGTCGCCGCCGCCTACGCGGCCGACCCTTCGCTGGACCTCGAAACGTACGGGCGCGAAGTGGCGGACGCGTTCGTCAAAGCGACGGCGCCTTGAGGGCCCGGTCGAGCCGGTCTTCGATGCGGGCCTTCGGGAACGCGCCGACGATCGTCTCGACCGGCTCGCCGCCGCGGAAGAGGATCATCGTCGGCAGCGACATGACCTGGTAGGCGCGGGTGGTCTCCGGGTTCTCGTCGGCGTTGACCTTGCGGACGGCGAGTTCGCCGGCGCGCTCGGCGGCCAGCTGCGCGAGTACCGGGCCGACCATCCGGCACGGGCCGCACCAGGTGGCCCAGAACTCGACGAGCACGGGAACGTCGCTGCCGAGGACTTCGGCAAAGGTCGCGTCGGTGACGTCAGCAACTTCGGACAAGACGGGGCTCCTTCACGGGCGCGGGGAATCGGGCACGACACACGGATCGGGCGCCTGCCGCGCCAGGGCGGCGGCGAGCTTCCCGGCCAGTTCGCCGCGGATGCCGCCGAGCCGCGCGAGAAGCGCGTCGGCTTCTTCGAGCTTGCGCCGGTAGACCTCGATGGAGCTGGCGCACGCATCGCCGGTTTCGTGCCCGCTGCGCAGGCACTCGACGAAGGGGCGGGTTTCGTCGAGGGTCAGGCCGACCGTCTGGAGGGTCTGGATCTCCTTGACGAGCTGGAGGTCGTCCTCGTCGTACTCGCGGTAGCCGTTCGCCGAGCGCCGGGCCGCCAGGAGGCCTTGGTCCTCGTAAAACCGCAGCGCACGAGTAGTGGTACCCGTGCGCTGCGCAAGTTCTCCGATCCGCATGCCCTCGACGCTAGACGTTGACGTCCACGTCAAGGCAAGTTCCTGAGCACCAAGGCGAGTGAAACGCCTTACCGCGGGAGGAGACGGGGGTCCGGGGGCGTGCCCCCGGGCGGGGTCTGGGGGTTGCACACCCAGAAGACACGGCGAGGAGCTCCGGGCGAGCGCTCTCCGCGAGCACACCTCGCCTAAGCTCCGAGCGCTTTCCGCGAGCACACCTCACCCAAGCTCCGAAGCGCCCCTCAGGTATCGGCTCCGCGGAAGTCTTCCGGCGAGACGGAGTCGAGGAACTCGCGGAACTTCTCGACCTCGTCCTCCTGCTCGTCCGGGATGATGAGGCCGGCTTCCTCCAGCACCGAATCCACGGCGTGGATGGGGACGCCGATCCGCAGGGCCAGGGCGACCGAGTCGCTCGGCCGGGCGGACACCCGGATGTCGCCGTCGAACACGAGCTCCGCGAAGAACGTGCCCTCCTTCAGGTCGGTGATGACGACCTGCTCCAGCTCCCGGCCGAGCGCTCCGATGACCTCTTTCAGCAGGTCATGCGTGAGCGGGCGGGCGGGGCGGACCCCCTGCTGCTCCAAGGCGATGGCGGTGGCTTCGACCGAGCCGATCCAGATCGGCAGGTACCGTTCACCCTCGGTTTCCCGCAGCAACAAGATCGGCTGATTCGCGGGCAGCTCGACCCGCACACCGACGACGCGCATTTCGCTCATCGGGCTTCGCCTCCCTCTCGTGCACACGGGCCGCAGCGCTGAACCGGCTTCACGCCCATACTCCCGACGCTACCCGTCATCCGTGCGCTGTGCTCGCTGTCCGGACTCTCTCAGTTTGCCTGCCGCAAACCCGTGCCTTCACGGTACGGCATGCGGTGCCGAACATTCAGTCATTGACATGGGACCGCAAAGAGGATCTCACTGCCCCGTTATCGATCAACACCCGGAGACGCCGCGGATTCCGGCCTTGACGAGCAGCGTGTGCAGGGTCACGGACAGCGCCGCCAGCTCCCGCACCACCTCGTCGGCCCGCGCTTTGGCCTCCGGGTCGCGGTGCCGGTACACCGGCGTCACGATCTGCTCCAGCAGGCCGACCTCGCGGTCGGCCGCGGCGCGGAAGGCACGCAGGTGTCTCGGCTCGATCCCGAATTCGGTCATCGCCTTGACCGTCCGCGCGACCAGCACCGCGTCGGGGTCGAAGAACCCGGCGGGACCGGGCCGGACCAGGCCGTACTGCTGCAGCTCGGCCAGTGCCGGCGCGTCGATGCCGGCCTGCTCCAGGAGCTCCTCCTGGGTCAGGCGCAGCTCCTTGCCCGCGGTGAAGTCGTCCGCCACGGGCAGGCCGACGTTCTCCGCCGGCGCGTCGATCGGCACCAGCCGGCGCGGCGGGCGGGGCAGGGCCGTGGTGGGCCCGGCCCCCGAGTCCGCCGCGTCCAGCTGTTCCTTGATGACCTTCAACGGGAGGTAGTGATCCCGCTGGGCGGCCAGGACGAACCTCAGTCGCTCCACGTCCGCCGCGGCGAACTGCCGGTAGCCCGACGGCGTCCGGCCCGGCTGGACCAGGCCTTCCGCTTCGAGGAACCGGATCTTGGAGATGGTGACATCGGGGAAGTCGCCGCGCAGCTGCGCGAGGACCGCCCCGATGCTCAACCCGTGGTTCTGTGGCCGCCCGGCCGCCGTCACTGCGCCCCCTGGCCCCCGTGCCCCGGGCCGGTCAGGAAGACCAGGCGGAACTTCCCGATCTGCACCTCGTCGCCGCCGGCGAGCACCGCCTGGTCGACCGGCTCGCGGTTGACGTAGGTGCCGTTGAGGCTGCCGACGTCGATGACGACGAACTCGCCGCCTTCACGCCGGAATTCGGCGTGCCGGCGGGAGACGGTGACGTCGTCGAGGAAGATGTCGCTGTCCGGGTGCCGCCCGGCGCTGGTGGTGTCGCGGTCGAGCAGGAACCGCGAACCCGCGTTCGGCCCGCGCTTCACGACCAGCAGGGCAGAACCCGGGGGCAGGGCGTCGACACCCTGGACCGGGGCTTCCGGGGCGGGCTCGCGGCCTTCGGCTTCGGCCAGGAAATCGGCCCGGAAGACAGAGGTCCGCTCCGGAGACTGCTCCGGGGGAACGCCGCCGGGCCCGTCGTTCGTGCTCACCTGAGCTCTCCTCCACACATGCTGTGTTGCCAGTACTCAAGAACGTGTAGCTGCCAACGTACCGTGCCTGATCGATTCTCCGAGCCCCGGCTCCCCGAACCGGCGCAGTGCTGGTCCGACCGGGTGGACGTGGGGTTCAGCCCTTGGTCAGGGCGTCGTAGGCCTCGGCTTCGAGCAGGGCTTCCAGGCCCGCCGGGTCGTCGAGCCGGATCTCGATCAGCCAGCCCTCGCCGTAGGGGTCGCTGTTGATCAGCTCGGGCGAGTCGGCGACGGCGTCGTTGACCGCGACGACCTCCCCGTCGACCGGCGCGAACAGCTCGGAGACGCTCTTGGTCGACTCGACCTCGCCGAAGACGTCGCCCGCGCTCACCTGCCGGCCGACGTCGGGCAGGTCGACGAACACGACGTCGCCGAGCTGGTCCTGCGCGTACTCGGTGATGCCGACGCGCACGAGGGTGTCCTCGCCGCGGGTGGCGACCCACTCGTGTTCCTCGGTGTAGCGAAGCTCTTCAGGAGCGGACAACGCCGGTCCCCTTTCATGCCCTCACTGGCGAAAAGTGTTGGGCGAAGTCTTACACCCACACGGCGCAGCCGCCCGCCACGACCCGGGGAAAGCTCATTCCGCTCCGGTGCCGCGCAGGGCGTTGCGCGCCTGCACGACGTAGAGCACGCCGGACCAGACGTAGAGGACGCCGCCCCAGATGGTGAAGGCGTAGCCGATCGGCCGCGCGACCGCGGCGACGTCCGAGCCGCCCTGCGCGAGCAGCAGGAACGGGAAGGCGTACATCAGGACGAAGGTGGCGCCCTTCCCGATGTAGGTGACCTCGGGCGGCGCGAAACCGCGGCGGCGCAGGGTGACGACGCAGACGCCGAGCACGGCCTCCCGCAGGACCAGCGGGACGACGACCCACCACGGGATGATGCCGCGCACGAGGAAGGCGACGAGGGTGGCGAGGATGTACAGCCGGTCGGCGGCCGGGTCGAGCAGCTGCCCGAGCCGGGACATCTGGTTGAGCCAGCGGGCGAGCTTGCCGTCGAGCCAGTCGGTGAGGGCGCTGAAGACGAGCAGGGCGAGCGCCCAGCCGTCTTCTTCCGGGCCGAGCAGCAGCCAGAGGAAAACGGGCACCCCGGCCAGCCGCAGCAGGGACAGCATGTTGGGGACGTTCAGGGCCTGCCGCAGCAACGACGGCTCGGCACCGGCCGGAGCGGCGGGTTCGGGGGCGGCTGTGCTCACCGGGCCATTAAACAGCGGCACGGGCCCGGGCCGCCCGGTGGTGCGGCACGCAGCGTGACAGCCCACGGGGCTTCCCGGCTCGCGGCCGGCCGCTTGGCGGGGCGCATCCCGGCCTGCCGCACGCGGCTTGGCGAGGCGGGCCCGGGGTCGGGCCGGGCGGCGAGGCGCCCGGCCGCGGATGCCGAGCGGCGGCGGGGTGCGAACCACTCGACGCCCGACCCGCGGATACCGAGCCAACGGCGGGGTGCGAACCACCCGCAGCGCGGGCCGCGGATGCCGAGCGGCGGCGGGGTGCGAACCACCCGAGGCCCGACCCGCGGATACCGAGCCAACGGCGAGGCGCGAACCACTCGACGCCCGACCCGCAGATGCCGAGCCAACGGCGGGGTGCGAACCACTCGAGGCCCGGCCCGTGGGGCGCGGGCGCCCACCGGGCTCGCGGAAATACGAGCGGCGACCGGCCGGGGCCACCCGATCGCCGCGACGGCGGCCTGACCGGCTCCGGACCCGAGGCGTTCCGGCGCGGGTCCGGGGCTGGTCGACCGCGGAGCCGGGCCACCCCCCGTGGCCCGGCTCGGGTCAGCTCGCGCGGCCCGGCTCGGGGTCAGCTCGCGCGGCGGCGGTGGCTCCACCCGCGTCGCTGCAGCTCGGCGCTGGTCAGCGACTCCGGGCGGCCTCGATAGTCGGTGCCCATCCAGCGGGCGCGGCCGGCTCGGCCTTCGAGGACGTACGGGCGGCCACCGCACCAGACCACGGTGCTCGGGACGGTCGGCGGACTGGACGGGTCTTCGGTGCTGGTCACAGCGTCGGCGTTCATCGCTCTCACGGGTTCGGGACGGGGATTCGGGACGGGGAAGCCCTTCGGCCTCCACCAAGATCTTCGGCGCGCGGGGCCGGATTGTTAACCGGGGCGGCGCGAATTAGACCGATCGATTCTTGATGACAGCGGGAGGTTTCGGAGCGTGAACGGAATGTTAATCGTCCATTGTGGACATCTTTCCGGCAGCCACCGGACCGGCCGCCGGCCCGCTGTTGTAATCTCCGGCACACCCGTGGGCGCGTGGCTCGACGGGGACCGAGCTGACCGGGGAGGAAGGATCGCGGTGCCCCACCCGACCACCACGAGGACGTGGCTCGTGGCCTGCCTCGCCCTGCCCGTGCTCGCCGCCTGTTCCGGCGATCCGGCCGCGCAGGCTCCCCCGGCCCCGCCGTCCTCGACCGCTCCGCCGTCCGTGCCGACCTCGGCCGGGACCCCGCCGCCACCCCCGTCCCCCGGCGGCAGCGAGTCCGCGCCCGCCCCGGTGACCAAGCCGTCCGGGCCGCCGCCGTCGGTGCCCGGGTCGTGCGGCACCGTCACCGCCGCCAGCGGGCTCACCCTCTACGTCTTCGACAGCGGGTCCGCCGGGGTCAGCTGCGTCTCGGCGACGAAGCTGGTCGGCGACTTCCACCGCAAGATCGCCGGGCGCCAGGGCGCCGGCTCGAACGACGCGGTGAACGAGACCGTCGACGGCTGGCTGTGCACCTCCGGGCCGCCCGCCGCCCAGGGCGGCACCACCTGCACCAAGGGCGAGCAGACGGTCTTCGCCGCCGTCGTGCCGTCCGAGTGAGTCCGTTCCGTTCTCTCGCGCTCCTGAAGGGCCCATGAAGACACTCGCCTACCCCTTGCTGTTCGTCGCCGCGGCCGCCGCACTGGCCGGCTGCGGCGGCGACCCGGCGCCCGCCGCGCCGTCGTCCGCCGCGCCCGCTCCGGTGCCCGCCGCGGCCGCGGCGGCCGCGTCGACGGCCCCCGGCGTGCCGTGCGGCGACGTCACCGGTACGGGCGGCGCGAAGACGGCGGTCGTCGCGCACGGCAGCATCGACTGCGCCGCGGCGACGAAGCTGCTGAAGGACTACTTCGCGAAGCTGACCCCGGCCGAGGCGAACGACGCCGACGGCCCGGGCCCGATCGTCCTCGACGACTGGACGTGCGGCAGCGGCCCGAACGACCCGGTGACGGCGTGCTCGACCGAGGACGGCCGCCAGGTCGAGGGCACCCGCAGCTGAGCGGCGCTCGCCCAACGCAGTGAATGACTCATTCCTGGCGTCTGACGTCAGGAATGAGTCATTCACTGCGTTCGAAAACGCGGGGGTCAGGACTTGAGGTCGGGGAAGTCCTCCTCGCGGTACTCGGTCCCCTGGCCGCGCTTCGGGTCGCTCTCGCGGCCCCGCAGCTCGACGCGCCGGATCTTGCCCGAGATCGTCTTCGGCAGCTCCGCGAACTCCAGCCTCCGGATCCGCTTGTACGGCGCCAAGTGCTCGCGGCAGTACGCCAGGATCGACCGCGCGGTCGCGGCGTCCGCGGAGAACCCCGCGGCCAGCACGACGTAGGCCTTGGGCACCGCGAGCCGGATCGGGTCGGGGGCCGGGACGACCGCCGCCTCGGCGACCGCCTCGTGCTCGATGAGGACGCTCTCCAGCTCGAACGGGGAGATGCGGTAGTCCGACGCCTTGAACACGTCGTCGGTGCGCCCGACGTAGGTGAGGTAGCCGCGTTCGTCGATCGAAGCGACGTCACCGGTGTGGTAGAACCCGCCTCCGAAGGCGGCCGACGTGCGCTCGTCGTCGTCCGCGTAGCCGGTCATCAGGCCCACCGGCCGGTGCGCGAGGTCGAGGCAGATTTCGCCCTCCGCCGCGCGCTCGCCGCTGACCGGGTCCACCAGCGCCACCACGAAGCCGGGCAGCGGACGGCCCATCGAGCCGGGCACGACGTCCTGGCCGGGCGTGTTCGCGATCTGGACGCTGCTTTCGGTCTGGCCGAAGCCGTCGCGGATGGTGACGCCCCACGACTTCCGGACCTGCTCGATCACCTCGGGGTTGAGCGGCTCCCCCGCCCCGACGACCTTGCGCGGTGGCGTTTCGAGCGCCGACAGGTCGGCCTGGATGAGCATCCGCCACACCGTCGGCGGCGCGCAGAAGCTCGTCACGCCGCAGCGGTCCAGCTGCGCCAGCAAGGCGCCCGCGTCGAACCGGCTGTAGTTGTAGAGGAACACCGTCGCCTCGGCGTTGAACGGCGCGAAGAAGTTGCTCCACGCGTGCTTCGCCCAGCCCGGCGAGGAGATGTTCAAGTGGACGTCGCCGGGTTCCAGCCCGATCCAGTACATCGTGGACAGGTGACCCACGGGGTACGAGACGTGCGTGTGCTGCACCAGCTTCGGCTTCGCGGTCGTGCCGGAGGTGAAGTACAGCAGCAGCGGGTCGCCGGCCCGTGTCGGGCCGTCGGGGGCGTATTCGGGCGATTCGGCGAACGCGGCCGAGTACGAGTGCCAGCCCTCGACCGGCTCCCCCACCGCGATCCGGGTGTAGCCGCCGTCCACGCCGTCGAACTTCGGCGCGTCCACCGAGCGGACGACGACGTGCCTGGCGGCGCCGCGCTCCACGCGGTCGGTCAGGTCGGCCGGCCCGAGCAGCGTCGACGCCGGGATGATCACGGCGCCGAGCTTGATCGCGGCGAGGATCGTCTCCCACAGCTCGCCCTGGTTGCCCAGCATGAGGATCAGCCGGTCGCCGCGGCGGACGCCGAGGTTCCGCAGCCAGTTGGCCACCTGGTTGGACCGGCCGGACAGCTCCGGGTAGGTCCAGCGGTTCTCGGTGCCGTCCTCCTCGACGATCCACAGCGCGGACCGCCCGGCGTTGTCCGGGTCGTGCGCGACGACGTCGAACCAGTCGATCGCCCAGTTGAACTCGTCGAACTCCGGCCAGGCGAAGTCGCGGTACGCCGTGTCGTAGTCCTCGCGGTGGGTCAACAGGTAGTCCCGCGCGACGCGGAACGCGTGGTGGACCTCCGAAGCGCTCACGCTGCCTCCTCCGTCATTCGCCCTTGAACTCCGGCGCGCGGCGTTCCATGAACGCCTGGACCGCCTCGCCGAGGTCCTTGCTGGGCAGGAACGCCGAGTTCCACGCCGCGACGTACCGGAGGCCGTCGGCGACCTGGCGCTCGGTGTTCGCGGCCAGCACCTGCTTCGTACCCTGCACCACCAGCGGCGGGTTCGCCGCGATCTCGCCGGCGAGTTCGCGGGCGGCCTTCACCACCGCGTCCTGGTTCTCGTAGACGTCGTTGACCAGGCCGATCTTCTCGGCGCGGGCGGCGTCGACGTCCTTGCCGGTGAGCGCGAGCTCCCGCAGGTGCCCCTCACCGATGATCGAGGCGAGCCGCTGCAGGCTGCCCAGGTCGGCGACGATGGCGACACGCACCTCGCGGACGCTGAACTTGGCGTCGGCGCTGGCCAGCCGGACGTCGGCGGCCGCGACGACGTCGACCCCGCCGCCGATGCACCAGCCGGACACGGCCGCGACGACCGGTTTGCGGCATTCCGCGATCGAGCTGACCGCCGCCTGCAGCGACCGGACCTGGTCGTGGAACGCCGTCCGCGGGCCGGCCAGGTTGTCCCCGCCCAGCATCGGCGCCCAGTCGCCCATCATCGCCGGCAGGTCGAGGCCGTAGGAGAAGTTCGCCCCGCTGCCGGTCAGCACCACGGCCCTGACCTGCGGGTCGGCGTCCAGCGCGCGGAAGACCAGCGGCAGCTCGCGCCAGAAGTCCGGGCCCATCGCGTTGCCCTTCGACGGGCCGAGAAGCGTCACTTCGGCCACGTGGCCGTCGACGTCGACCTTCAGGGAGACGAGGTCGGGCAGACTGTCAGCAGTAGCGGTCATGGGGTCATCTTGACCCATGCCCGCGACGCCCCGCCATTGGCACCTTGCCAATTGACCCGGCCGGTCACCGTGCCAACCGGGTCGGGGGATGCTTTCCTGAAAGAGACTCGCACACGACCGGGGAGGACGGTGGGACATGAGCCCGGCCAGCGCGACCGCGATCGACCCCGAACCCCCTGCCGCACCCCTCCGGCGGGCCTCCCGCCCGATCGAGCTGACCGGCTCGTTCGACCACGAGGGACACCGGCTCTGGTACACCGAGTTCGGCAGCGGCGACAAGGTCGTCGTCCTCACCCACGGCATCATGCTGACCCGCCGGATGCACGCACCCCTGGCCCGCCGGCTGGCCCGCGCGGGCTTCCGGGTGATCACCCTCGACCTGCTCGGCCACGGCGACTCCGACCGGCCGACCGAGTCGTGGCTGTACTCGATGCCTTCGTTCGCCGAGCAGACGCTCGCCCTGCTGGACCACCTCGAGGTGTCGTCCGCGGTGATCGGCGGGACGTCGCTGGGCGCGAACGTCTCGCTGGAAGTGGCGGTGCGGGCACCCGCGCGGGCGCGGGGGCTGATCGTCGAGATGCCGGTGCTGGACAACGCGATCGTCGCCGGGCTGTTCACGTTCGCCCCGCTGCTGATGGCGGCCCGGTTCCTGCCGTTCACGGTGCAGGCGGTGGCACTGGCGGCGTCGGTGGTCCCGCACGGCAACCAGTGGGTCGACGTCGTCACCGACACGCTGTCCCAGCGCCCGGCCCCGATGGCGGCCCTGCTGCACGGGGTGCTCTTCGGCCGGATCGCACCGCCGAAGGCGATCCGCCGCAAGATCACGACGCGCGCGCTGGTGATCGGCCACCAGGGCGACCCGATCCACCCGTTCGGCGACGCGGACACCCTGGCGGTCGACATGCCGGACGCGGAGTTCGTCCAGGCCCGCAGCCCGGTCGAGCTCCGCCTCGACCCGACCCGGCTCTCGGACGCGATCCGGGATTTCGCCGCGAGCTGCTACGAGGACTGAAAGGCTTCGCCCATGCCGCCGGCCGAAGTCGCCGACCCCATCCTCACCGCCGCCGGCCGTGTCCGAACCGGCATCACGCGTGATCGAGCGGGCATCACGCGTGATCAAGGGGGCATCATGCGTGATGGGAGGGGCATCATCGCGATGCCCCTCCGATCACGGGTGATGCCCCGCTGATCACGCGCGATGCCCGCCGGAGCACGCGAGATTCCCCTCAGGACACCGGGGCGAGGCCGGCCACCGGGCCGATCACGATCACCGCGGGCGGGCGGACTCCGGACGCCGCCGCGTCCGTCACCACCGTGTCCAAAGTGGACCGGAGGGTGCGCTGGGTGCGCATCGTGCCGTCCTCGATGATCGCCACCGGGGTGTGCGCCGGGCGGCCGCCGTCCAGGAGGGCCTTCGCGAACTGCGGGAGCCTTTCCACGCCCATCATCAGCACGATCGTGCCCGTCATCCGGGCCAGCAGCGCCCAGTCGACCAGGGACCGGTCGTCGCCCGGGGCGACGTGGCCGGAGACCACCACCACCTCGTGGGCCACGCCGCGGTGGGTCACCGGAACGTCCGCGACCGCCGGGACCGCGAACGCGCTCGTGATGCCCGGGACCATCGTCACCGGGACGCCCGCCTCGGCGCAGGCCAGCACCTCCTCGAAGCCGCGGCCGAACAGGTACGGGTCGCCGCCCTTGAGGCGGACGACGAACTTGCCCTCCTTGGCGCGCTCGATCAGCGTGCTGTTGATGACGTCCTGGCTGGCCGCGCGGCCGTACGGGATCTTCGCCGCGTCGACGACCTCCACCTCCGGCGCGAGTTCGTCGAGCAGCTCGCGGGGGGCCAGCCGGTCCACCACGACGACGTCCGCGCGCGACAGCAGGCGCCGGCCACGGACCGTGATCAGCTCCGGGTCGCCCGGGCCGCCACCGACCAGCGCCACCCCGGGCAGCGTGCCCTCGGGGTGCGGCCGGCGGCCGTCTTCGATCGTGCCGTTGTGCAGGCCGTCGAGCATCGAGTCGCGCACCGCCGCCGAACGCAGCGGCTCGCCGCCGGAGAGCACGCCGAACAGCAGGCCGCCGTGCCGCCCGGACGCCGGGGTCACCGCGGAACCCGACTCGCCTTCGTCGGCGCGGACGCAGAACACCCGCTCCCGCTCGGCCTCCTCGCAGACGGCGGCGTTCACCGAAGGGTCGTTCGTGCAGGCCAGGGCGTACCAGGCGTCGCGGAGGTCACCGGGAGCGTACGGGCGTTCGTGCCAGACGAGCTCGCCCGCGTCCACCATCCCCTGCACGGACGGCGTCGTGTGCGGCGACACCAGTTCGACGCGGGCTCCCGCGCCGATGAGGCGGGGCAGCCGGCGTTGCGCGACCGTGCCGCCGCCGATCATCACGACGCGGCGGCCGGAGAGCTGGAGGCCGGAGAGGTAGTGCGGGTCGTCCATGGCCGGGAGTTTATTGGGGGTTCACCCGGACGCCAGCCCAGCGTGGGTCACGCCACCCGGAACACCGGCCCGCGGGCCACGAACGGCAGCCGTGCGCCCCGCGGCACCAGGTACGCGTGCTCGCGGCGCGGCCGGACGTGGTCGCACTGCGCGTCGGTGATGATCAGGATCGGGCCGTCGGCCGGGAAGTCGGCCGCCCGCTGGAGCAGGTCGACGCCGGGCTGCAGGATCGTGCCGCCGCGGCCGCGGACCTTGACGCGGCCCGCGATGTCCTCCACCGCGAGGTACCCGGCGTCGTAGGCGACGGCGTCGCAGAACACCACGCGCGCCGCCGGGACGTCCCGGGCCAGCGCGTACGACGCGATCGCGCCCAGGGCCTTGCCCAGCAGCTCGGCGTTCATCGACCCCGAGGTGTCCAGCACCACGCCGAAGGTGACGCGCCGGTCGAGGCGGTCCGGGCGGACGCGGCCCGGGCGCGGGATGTCCGGCGTCGCCGACTGGCGGCGGGACGCCCGCGCGTAGCTGCGCACCGGCAGCTCCACCCGGACGTGCTCGTCGAACCAGCGTGCGAGCTGCGCGTCCCACGGCAGCGGCGGGTGGTCGAGGGCCCGGATCTCCTGTTCCAGCCCGGCCGGCAGCAGTCCGCGGCCCTGGGCGTGGTGGTACTCGAGCCCCTGGGTGAGCGCCCGGCGGTAGAACTCGTCGAGGTCGACGCCGCCGGCCCGGTCGCCGTCGCGCCACGGCAGGGGCTTGGCGGCCCGCCGCGACGACCGGCGCTGCACCGCGTCGGGTTCGGACAGCCAGTCGCCCAGCACGTCCCCGGCCTCGCGCGAGCCCAGGGTCACCAGCTTGCGCGCCCGCCGGAGGTCGGTGATCAGCGTGTCGTAGACCGACTCGGCGGACATCCCGGTGAGCTGCTGGTCGTGCAGGCAGCCGTGGGGCAGCTCGCCGACGCCCATCGAGACCAGCCAGCCGTTGATCACGTAGTCGCAGGCGACGTTCCACAGGTAGGGGTCGCGGCCCAGGGCGC
Source organism: Amycolatopsis sp. NPDC024027 (assembly GCF_040638975.1). Lineage (NCBI taxonomy): Bacteria > Bacillati > Actinomycetota > Actinomycetes > Pseudonocardiales > Pseudonocardiaceae > Amycolatopsis > Amycolatopsis sp. NPDC024027. Next base: position 10,169 of record NZ_JBEZYY010000020.1, on the reverse strand, counting down.
GGCGGTCGTGCCGCAGCGCGGCGTGCAGCATCTCGTGGGCCAGCACGAACCGCCACTCCTCCGCGCTCAGGTCGGCGGCCGGGTTGAGGTAGATCTCGCCGTGCTCGGCGTCGACCGCCGCGAAGGCGATGTTCCAGGCGCGGACCACGTCGGCGTCGACGACCAGGGTGAACCCGGCGGCCGCCGCGCCGAGCAGCGGGAACGACGAGACGAACCACGCCAGCGCGCGGTCCCACTCCCCCATCGCCCGCCGGTGCCGGGTGTGGCCGCGGGCGTCGGCGGCGCGTTCCATCGCCTCGGTGGCCGAGGCGATCAGCCCGCGGGCGAAGCGTTCCGTCCACGGCTGTGGCTTCCCGTGGTAGTGCAGCTGCCAGCGGCTCATCGGGGGCGCGAGCCGGAGGCACGGCCGCGCACCGCCGGTGCCGAGGGCCCGGAACGGCTCCGGCACACCGGTTTCGCGCCAGCTCCGGCTCAAGGCGAGCTCGTCGGTGCCCGGCAGGTCCGGCAGCTCCACCAGGGACGTGCCGACGTGGACCGCCTCCGCGAACCGGTGGACGGCCACGCAGCTCGCGGCCCAGTAGGGGGCATCGAACTCCACGTCGGCCAGCTGCGCTTCGTCGAGGTGTCCGAGGCCGAGGTGCAGCAGCAGGTGCGCGAACACCCACGCCCATTCGCCCGGCTCGGCGTCGCGCGCGCGGTTCGGGGTGATCAGCCCGCGGTCGTCGACGACGGCCCAGCCGTCCACGCCGGTCAGGCTCTCCGTGCTCAGGCTCGCGCCGCGGGCGAGGTGGTCGAGGACGGTGTGCGAGCGCGCCCGGCCCCAGCCGTCGGCGATCGCCTTCTGCCGCCGCTGCCGGCGCTTCGCTTCGACGCGGGCGTTGCTCATGTGCGCGCCGCGACCAGCCGCGGGAGGTCGCGGGCCGCCTCGACCAGGAACCACGCCGGCAGGCGGGGGTTGCCCGTCTCGTCGTCGGCGATGACCAGCTGCGCCATCTCCAGGGAGAGTTCGGCCAGCTCCACGAGCAGGCTCTTCGCGCGGAAGGCGAACTGGCGCACGGCCGCCGACGCGTGCCGCTTGTCCGCGGGCAGGTCCTTGACCAGCCGCGCGCGGAAGGTCTCGGCGAGGAAGTAGAGCAGGTCGCGGTCGCCCGGCTCGGCGGGCCAGCGCGCGTCGCCCTTGAGGATCGCCTCCAGGTCGAAGGCGTGCCGGGCCACCTTGAGGTACGCGCGGAAGGCGCCGGCGTGCGCCGGGGTGAGGGTCGCGTACGCCAGCAGCGCGATCGTCTCGTCGTCGGCCGGGTCGCCGGCCGAGCGCAGCAGGTCCGAGAGCATGTGCCAGGACCGCGGCGTCGAAAACGGCTCCTCGGTCTTCGGCGGCGGGCTCCAGAGGTGGTCCGGCCGCTGGGTGAGGTATTCGATCACCCACGGGTGGATGCCGTTCCCGGCGGCCCAGGCGAGCCAGTCGCCCGGCGCGGCGCGCAGGTGGACGTGCACCAGGCGGTTGACCAGGGCCGAGGCCATCGGCCGGGCCAGGGCCTGGTCGGTGGCGCGGTTGCCGGCACCGATCACGACCGAGCCCGGCGGCAGCTCGTACGAGCCGATGCGGCGGTCGAGGATGAGCGAGTAGAACGCCTTCTGGACGTCCGGCGCCGCGGCGTTCAGCTCGTCGAGGAACAGGCAGTACGGCTCGTCACGGGCGATCTGCTCCGGCGGGCAGAACCGGCTGCGGCCGTCGACGATCTGCGGGACGCCGATCAGGTCTTCGGGCGCGAGCTGGGTGCCCAGCAGCGAAACGCAGTCGAGCCCCAGCGACGCCGCGAACTCGCGCACCAGCGAGGACTTCCCGATCCCGGGCGCGCCCCAGAGGAACACCGGCCGCACGACGGCGGTGGTGAGCAGGAGCTCGGGCAGCCGGGCGGGCGTGACCGTGAGCTGGGCGTGCAAGCGTGGACCTCCTGGCGTTCAGGACATCTTCTTGCGACGCCCCCTTTCGGACGCCCATGGTCGCGCACCGCCCGGGAGTGCGCACCCGAATTAGCTCGCCCGGCCCGCGGACGGGTACGGCAGCAGCGCCATCTCGCGCGCGTTCTTGATCGCCGTGGCGACCTGTTTCTGTTGCTGCGGCGTCAATCCGGTGACCCGGCGGGCGCGGATCTTGCCGCGGTCGGAGACGAACTTCCGCAGCAGGTCGACGTCCTTCCAGTCGACGCGCGCGATCTTGTTGGCGCGCAACAGGTTCACCTTGCGCTTGGCCGGGCGGTCGCGGTGCGGCTTCGGCATCCGGCTCACCAGCTCGACTTCGCGATGCCGGGCAGCTCGCCGCGGTGCGCGGCCTGCCGCATCTTCACCCGCGACAGGCCGAACTTCCGCAGGTAGCCGCGCGGACGGCCGTCCGCGACGTCCCGGTTGCGGATCCGCGTCGGGCTCGCGTCGCGCGGCAGCTTCTGCAGCGCGACGACCGCGTTCGCCTTCTCCCCCGCCGACGAGCCGGGCGAGGCGACGACGGCCTTGAGCGCGCGGCGGCGTTCGCCGAACCGGGCGGCGACCACCTTCCGCCGCTCGTTCTTCGCGATCTTCGACTTCTTGGCCATCAGCGCTCTTCCTTGAACTCGACGTGCTTGCGCGCCACGGGGTCGTACTTGCGCAGGACCATCCGGTCCGGGTCGTTCCGGCGGTTCTTCTTCGTCACGTACGTGTAGCCGGTGCCCGCGGTGGACCGCAGCTTGATGATCGGCCGGATGTCGGTGCTCCTCGCCATTACAGCTTCACCCCCTTCGCTTTCAGCTCGGCGACGACGGCTTCGATGCCGCGCTTGTCGATCGTCTTCATGCCCTTGGCGGACACGCGCAGCCGCACCCAGCGGCCTTCACCGGGCACGAAGTACCGGCGGTTCTGCAGGTTCGGCTCCCACCGCCGGGACGTGCGGCGGTGGGAGTGCGAGACCTGCTTGCCGTAGCCCGGCTTGCGGCCGGTGACCTGGCACACGGCGGACAAGAGACCCTCCCGAGTTGATAGTGATTTTCATTGTCATCTACTCTACGCACCGTACCCCGCCCGTATTCCTGGAGCCGCAGTGACCCCTCACCCCCGCGTCCCGCTCGTCCTCGTCAGCGGGCTCGCCGCCGGCCCGAACGCCGCGCTGGCCGAGCTGCTGCGTGCGGCGGACCCCGGTACCGCCGTCGTCCACCACGACCTGCGCGAGATCCACTCCGGCGTCGTCCGCCGCCGCTTGGAGCTCGGCGAGCGCGACGAGCTGACCGTGCTCGAACTGGCCCACGGCTGCGTGTCGTGCACCCTGCGGGAGGACCTCCTCCCGCTGCTGCGGCGGCTGGCCCGGCGCCCGGAGGTGACCCGGATCGTCGTCCGGCTCGACGAGGCCATGGAGCCGGAGCCGGTGAGCTGGGCGATCCGGAACGTCCTGGTCGGCGACCACCCGGTGCGCGACGACGTCGACCTGCGGGCCGTCCTCACCGTCGTCGACCGCGCGACCTGGCTCGCCGACGCGACCGGCGACGACGAGCTGGCCGACCGGAACCTGCAGGGCAGCCCCGAGGACGAGCGGACGGTCGCCCAGGTCGCGCTGTCGCAGGTCGAGTTCGCCGACGTCCTCGTGCTGGCCGGCGCGGCCACCGACGCGTGGACCGCCGCGAAGGCGTCCGCCGTGCTCGACCGGGTGGCGCCGTCCGTCCCGCGGGTCGAGCTGGCCCGCATCGACGGCCGCAGCGTGCTCGACGCGGTCCCGGCGGACGCCCGGCGCGGCGAAGTCACCGACATGCACGGCGCGTTGCTGCGCGGCGAACCACCCCTGCACACCGACTGCGGCATCGGTCTCCTCACCTTCACCGCGCGGCGGCCGTTCCACCCGGAGCGGCTGCACGACGCCCTCGACGTGCTGCTCGACGGCGTCGTCCGCACCCGCGGGCGCGCGTGGGTGGCCAGTCAGCCCGACGTCGCGTTCTGGATCGAGTCGGCGGGCGGCGGGCTGGGCCTCGGGCACGCCGGGCCGTGGCTCGCGTCGCCCGATGGTCCGGAGTGGACGGACGTCTCCCCCGAGCGCCGCACGCTGGCGTCCCTGCGCTGGGACCCGGTGCACGGCGACCGGGCCCAGGAGCTCGTCGTCGTCACCGACCAGGCGACGCCCGACGAGGTCGACGCCGCCCTGCGCGGGGCACTGCTCACCGACGAAGAACTGGCGGCCGGTCCCGAAGCGTGGGCGCACTACCCCGATCCGTTCGGCGACTGGCACGAAGAACCGTGCGAGGACACCGAAACCGACCCGGCGCGGCACGACGCGACCGCGGCGAACCGAAAGGAAGACCGATGAAATCCGGCATCCACCCCGACTACCACCCCGTGGTGTTCAAGGACTCGTCGACCGGCGACGCCTTCCTGACCCGCTCCACCATCACCTCCGAGAAGACGATCGAGTGGGCCGACGGCCGCACCTACCCGCTCGTCGTGGTCGACATCAGCTCGTGGTCGCACCCGTTCTGGACCGGCACCCAGCGGATCATGGACAGCGCCGGCCAGGTCGAGAAGTTCCACCGCCGCTACGGGAAGCGGGGCACCCGCTGATGGCCGTCCCCAAGCGCAAGATGTCCCGCAGCAACACGCGGTCCCGGCGGGCGCGGTGGAAGGCCGCGGTGCCCGACCTGGTGCCGATCAAGGTGGACGGCAAGGTTCAGCTGGTCCCGCGCCGGCTGATCAAGCACTTCCACGCGCAGTGAGCGTCCCGGTCACCGTCTTGTCCGGCTTCCTCGGCGCGGGGAAGACGACGCTGCTCAACCACATCCTCGTCAGCCGGGCGGGACTGCGGGTCGCGGTGATCGTCAACGACATGAGCGAAGTGAACATCGATGCCGCACTGGTCCGGTCGCAGGAGCGCCTGGTCGAGCTGACCAACGGGTGCATCTGCTGCACCCTGCGGGAGGACCTCCTGGAGGAGGTCGCGGCGCTGTGCACCGGCGACCGCTTCGACCACGTGCTCATCGAGTCGAGCGGGATCTCCGAGCCGATGCCGGTGGCCGCGACGTTCACCTTCCTCGACGCGGTCGCCCACCTCGACACGATGGTGACGGTGGTGGACGCGGCGAACTTCGCCCGGGAGCTGGCGGCCGGCGACTCCCTGGTGGAGCGCCGGCTGGACCAGTACGAAGCCGACGAGCGGACCGTCAGCGACCTGCTGGTGGACCAGGTCGAGTTCGCCGACGTCCTGCTGCTGAACAAGGCGGACCTGGCCACCGACGTCGACCGGCTGGTGGCGACGCTGCGACGGCTCAACCCGGCCGCCGACGTCGTTACGGGCAGCTTCGGAAAGGTGCCCCTCGAGCGGGTCTTCGGGACCGGGAAGTACGACGCCGTCCGGGCTCAGGAGGCGCCGGGCTGGGTGGCCGAGCTGAACGGCGACCACGTCCCGGAGACCGAGGAATACGGCATCTCCAGCGTGGTGTTCCGCGCTTCCCGGCCATTCGACCCGGCCCGGCTGGGGGATTTCGTCACCCGGCGGCTGGATTCCGGCGAATTCGGGACGGTGCTGCGTTCCAAGGGGTTCTTCGCGCTGGCGTCGCGGCCCGGGGTGACCGGGCTGTGGTCGCAGGCCGGCACGGTGGCCCGGTTCGAACCCCAGGGCGTGGCGGCCGAACCGCGGCAGGAGCTGGTGTTCATCGGTGCCGACCTGGCGGGCGAAGCACTCCTGGCCGCACTGCGGGACTGCCTCGGCGACGTCGCCACCGGACCGGACCCGTTCCCGGAGTGGGAGCCGGTCAAAACGCATTGACCGCGGCGGAAGAATGGCAGCATGGACGGGCGGGGGTATCTGGAGAAACTGATTTCCGATCAATTGGGCGCGGGTCGCGGGCAGCCGCCTCACGGGCGGCAGCTGAGCTTCGACCGGCGCGAGCTCCGCGGGGTGGCGATCGGCCTGGTGGCCGCGGGGGCGCTCGCGCAGGAGGACGCCGACCGGATCCTCGCCGACCTGGACGAGACCCTGCAACGGTCCGGCTGGCTCAAAGTCGTGAAGGTGGAGGCCTCCGCTTCGACCTCGATCAGCGGTCAGGCGGTGGCCAGGGCCGTCGGCGCCGAGCGGCCCGAGTGGCGGCAGGCGATCGAGAACCCGCCGGCGCCCGTGTTGCGGCACGTGGTTTCGCTGGCGGGCCGCACCCTCGAGGCCGGCGAACTGACGGCGGACCTGGTGAGCCTGGAGGTGTGGTCCACCCTCCTCGTCCTCAACCTGGCGCACGGGAACTTCGCGCACGGTGATTTCGACCCGCGCAGGTTGCGGGAACGCTTCGGGGCGGACATCCGCTGGCGTGGGTGGGACGACGCGGGAACCCAGTACCGCGGTGGGCGCGCGGGCGGTTCGGGGTCGCACGGGATGTTCCTGGAGCGGCACATCTTCGAACCCGGGCCGCCGGCGGAGGCCCGGGTGCTCACCGTGGCCGTCGAGACCCCCGGCGGGCGGGCCACCGTGGAAATCCCGCTCGGCTGAGAGCGTCAGTGGTCGTCGTAGTGGTCCTCGTGGGTCGCGTGACGATGCCCGTCGTGCAGGTAGTCGACGTGGTCGCCGTGGGGCACCGCCACGTGGCCGCACCCTTCGCCGTGGGCGTGGTCGTGGCCGGCGTGCGGCACGTGCCCGGCGATTTCGCACTCGTCGAAGTGACCGTCGTGGGCCCGGTGCAGGTGCCCCTCGTGCACGTAGTCGATGTGGTCGCCGTGCGGGACCGCCGCGTGGCCGCAGCCTTCCCGGTGGACGTGGTCGTGGCCGGCGTGCTCGACGTGCAGGATGGTCATCGGCTTCCCCTCCCGGGTTTTGTCCACTTCGGACGCTAACCCGCGCGCCCGCGAACGGCCGGGCGAAAGCTCCCGGCTCACCCGATAGCGCCGCCCGTGTCCGAGTTGATCAACCCAGGTTTATCAGTCTAGGTTGACGATTGTGACGGACGAGGAGCTCCTCCAGGCGAGCGCCGACCTGCGCGTCGCGCTCGGCCGGCTGGTCCGGCGGCTGCGCCAGGGCTACGTCGCCGGCGAACCGACCCTGCCCGAACGCTCGGTCCTGTCCCGGCTCGACCGCGAGGGCCCGGCCACCCCGGGCTGCCTCGCCGGCCTCGAACGCGTCAAGCCGCAGGCCATGGGCGTCACCCTCGCCGGGCTGGTCGAACGCGGGCTGGTCGAGCGGCGCAAGGACGACTCCGACGGGCGCAAGGTGCTGATGTCGGTCACCGAAACCGGCGTCAAGCTGCTCACCGACCGGCGCTCGCAGACGACCCGGCAGATGGCGGCCGCGCTGGCCGGGAAGTTCACCGCGGCCGAGCAGCGCGCCCTGATCGCGGCGATCCCGCTGATCGAGCGGCTGGCGGACGAGCTGTGAGCTACAAGTGGGTCGCGCTGTCGAACACCACGCTCGGCGTGCTGATGTCCGCACTCGACGGCTCGATCGTGATCATCTCGCTGCCGGCGATCTTCCGCGGCATCGGGCTCGACCCGCTCGCCCCGGGCAACATCGGCTACCTGCTCTGGATGATCCTCGGCTACCTGCTGGTGCAGGCCGTGCTGGTGGTGACGCTCGGGCGGCTCGGCGACATGTTCGGCCGCGTCAAGATGTACAACCTCGGGTTCGTCGTGTTCAGCGCCGCGTCGGTCGCCCTGTCGTTCGACCCGTTCCACGCCGGCGCCGGCGCGCTGTGGCTGATCGGCTGGCGGATCGTGCAGGCCGTCGGCGGGTCGATGCTGACGGCGAACTCGGCGGCCATCCTCACCGACGCCTTCCCGGCGCGGCAGCGCGGGATGGCGCTGGGCGTCAACCAGATCACCGCGCTGGCCGGGCAGTTCCTCGGCCTGGTCGTCGGCGGGCTGCTGGCCGAGATCGACTGGCGCGCGGTGTTCTGGGTGAGCGTGCCGTTCGGCCTGCTCGGCACGATCTGGTCGATCCGCAGCCTCCGCGAGGTCGGCACGCCGCAGCGCGCGAAGATCGACTGGGGTGGCAACGTCACCTTCGCGGCCGGGACGGCGCTGGTCCTGGCCGCGATCACCTACGGCATCCAGCCCTACGGCGGTGCGGCCACCGGCTGGGGCAATCCCCGGGTCCTCGGCGGGATCGGCGCCGGGGTGCTGCTGCTCCTGCTGTTCGGTGTGATCGAGACGCGCATCGCCGCGCCGATGTTCCAGCTGAGCCTGTTCAGGATCCGCGCGTTCGCCGCCGGCAACGTCGCCGCGTTGCTGACTTCGGTCGCGCGTGGTGGCATGCAGTTCATGCTCATCATCTGGCTGCAGGGGATCTGGCTGCCCCTGCACGGCTACGACTACGAGCGGACGCCCCTGTGGGCGGGCATCCACCTGCTGCCGCTGACCGTCGGGTTCCTCATCGCCGGGCCGGTGTCGGGGTACCTGTCCGACCGGTTCGGCGCCCGGCCGCTGGCCACCGGCGGGCTGCTCCTGGTCGCCGCGGCGTTCCTCGGCCTCCTGGCCCTGCCGGTGGACTTCTCCTACCCGGCGTTCGCCGCCCTGCTCGTGCTGAGCGGCGTCGGCCAGGGCATGTTCGCCGCGCCCAACACCTCGGCGATCATGAGCAGCGTCCCCACCGAGCAGCGAGGCGTCGCCTCCGGCATGCGGGCGACGTTCCAGAACTCGGGGACGTCGCTGTCGATCGGCGTGTTCTTCTCGCTGATGATCGCCGGGCTGGCCACGTCGCTGCCGCAGACGCTGACGGGCGGCCTGCAGGCCCACGGCGTCCCGGCACCGATCGCCGACGGCGTCGCGCAGCTCCCGCCGGTCAGCACGCTGTTCGCCGCGTTCCTCGGCAGCAACCCGGTCGGGCACCTGCTCGGTCCGGACGTCCTTTCCGGACTGGCGCCGGCCGACCGGGCGACGCTGACCGGCGGCGAGTTCTTCCCGCGGCTGGTCTCCGGCCCGTTCCACCACGGCCTGGTGGTCGTGTTCACCGCGGCCGCGGCGATGGCCGTCGTCGCCGCGATCGCGTCCGCTTCGCGCGGCGCACGGTACGTCCACCCTCTCGAGGAAGCGAAGGAGAACCGATGACCGACGAGATCATCGCCGGAACCGTCACCATCACCGGCCACGGCGGGGACGAACTCGAGGCCTACCTGGCCAAACCGACCGACGAGACCCCGCGCGGCGGCGTCGTGGTGATCCACCACCTGCCCGGCTACGACGCGGCGACGAAGGAGATGGTCCGCCGCTTCGCCGTCGAGGGCTACAACGCGCTCTGCCCGAACCTGTACACGCGGGAAGCGCCGGGCGCGGACCCCGACGACGCGGCCGCGACGGTCCGCGCGGCGGGCGGCATCCCGGACGACCGTCTGGTCGGCGACGTCTCGGGCGCCGCGGACTACCTGCGCGCGCTGGAGAACGCGAACGGCCGGGTCGGCGTCATCGGGCACTGTTCCGGCGGCCGCCACGCGTTCCTCGCGGCGTGTTCCCTGGAGCTCGACGCGGCGGTGGACTGCTACGGCGCGTTCGTCGTCAACGACCCGCCGGAGGCCATGAGGCGGATGAAGCCGCTGCTCGGCCTGGCGCCCCAGCTGTCCTGCCCGCTGCTGGGCATCTTCGGCGCCGACGACCAGTTCCCGGGCCCGGACGAGGTGGCCGTGCTGGCGGCGGAGCTGGAAAAGCACGGCAAGGAGCACGAGTTCCACACCTACGCCGACGCCGGCCACGCGTTCTTCGCCGTCGACCGCCCCAGCTACCGCCCCGAAGCCGCGAAGGACGGCTGGGAACGCATCCTCGGCTTCTACGCCCGCACGCTCACCGCCTGAGAGAGGACTCGCTGATGTGCACTTACCTGACCGAGAAGTTCGCGCTCGAAGGCAGCGGCAAAGGGGCTCGCGGCTGGTTCCGGCTGAACGAGGGCACCGTGTACGTCGACCACCCGGTGCACGCGCCCTACGCGCACACGGTGAACATCGACTTCCGGAACCCGGGCCTGGGTGCTTCCGCCCGGGTCGCCTTGGAACTGACGGAAGAGGACGCGCTGGCTCTGGCGGATGCCATTCACGCGGCCGTCAAGTCCGCACCGGCGGGGCTGGCTTCCCGCACCCAGTAAGCGGTCGTGGGGGGGTATTGGGGGTGGGGGGCGCCGGAACCCACACACCCGGGGGGTGGGGGGGGGCCGGGCCACCCCACCCAAACCCGCCCCCCCCCCCCCCCGGGGGCGG